>NZ_SDWW01000015.1 GCF_004168625.1 Pengzhenrongella frigida | reverse complement strand
CCGGCGCGGCCCGCGCGACCGGCGGGGCGGGCTCGGGGTCGTTGCCCGGGTCGGCCGCCAGCACTGCGGTGCCGGCGGGGACGAGCCAGCCGTGCTGGCTCACGCCCGCCTGGGCTGCCGCGCCCGCGGTCAGCACGAAGGCGACCACCGCGCCGAGGCCGAGCGCGACGGCGACGGGGTCGTGCCGGGAGCGGGGTCGCACGCGGTTCTGCCTCATCGCGATCCATCGTCGTGACCGTCGACGGCCGGGACCGGGCGCCGCGATGAACGCAGGACGAATAGACCGAAAGGGTTCGCCCTGCGCCGCACGAGGCCGCGGCCCTGGCGGTCTGTCCTGCGCTGGCACATCTGTCCGCCTGAAGGACACCTCCCTTCTCACATTCCGAGACGGGTGTTCCATTTACTGGTCGTCCCCTCGTACTGTTCGACCATGACCTGCCGAATGTGTCGCTGACCAGCGCACGCTCGGCTGTGCCCTCGGACCGGTAACGCGGCTCGCCTCGACGGCGATCGACGCCGCACCGCCCGGCACCTGGTACACGCCTTCGTGCGACCCCCTCCCCACCCCCTCGCGGGCGGGCCGGTCAGCACCCTGGCCCCCGTCGTGCGGCCGACCATCCAAGGAGACTCCCCATGAACGACGCCTGGTCCTTCGAGACCCGCCAGATCCACGCCGGCCAGACCCCCGACCCCACGACCGGTGCGCGCGCGCTGCCGATCTACCAGACGACGTCGTTCGTCTTCCCCGACGCGCAGGTCGCCGCCGACCGCTTCGCGTTGAAGGACCTCGGCCCCATCTACACGCGTATCGGCAACCCGACCACGACGGTCGTCGAGGACCGGATCGCCTCGCTCGAGGGCGGCGTCGGCGCCCTGCTGCTCGCCTCGGGCTCCGCGGCCACGACGCTCGCGATCCTCAACATCGCCGAGGCCGGCGACCACATCGTCGCCAGCCCGAGCCTGTACGGCGGCACGTACAACCTGCTGCACTACACGCTGCCGAAGCTCGGGGTCACCACGACGTTCGTCACCGACCCGCACGACCCGCAGGCCTGGCGGGACGCGATCCAGCCGAACACCAAGCTGCTGTTCGCCGAGACGATCCCGAACCCGCGCTCGGACATCCTCGACATCGAGGCCGTGGCCGACGTCGCGCACACGGCCGGCGTGCCGCTCGTGGTCGACAACACCATCGCCACGCCGTACCTCCTGCGCCCCATTGAGTTCGGGGCCGACGTCGTCGTGCACTCGGCCACCAAGTACCTCGGCGGGCACGGCTCCGCCATCGCCGGCGCGATCGTCGACGCGGGCACGTTCGACTACGCCCAGCACCCCGAGCGGTTCCCGAACTACAACACGCCGGACGACAGCTACCACGGTCTCGTCTACGCGCGGGACCTCGGGGTCGGCAGCGCGTTCGGCGCCAACCTGTCCTACATCCTCAAGGCCCGCGTGCAGCTGCTGCGCGACCTGGGCCCGGCGCTCTCCCCGTTCAACGCGTTCCTCATCGCGCAGGGGATCGAGACCCTGTCGCTGCGGATCGAGCGGCACGTCGAGAACGCCCAGAAGGTCGCCGCGTGGCTCGAGGCGCGCGAGGACGTGCTCGGCGTGCACTACGCGGGCCTCGAGTCCAGCCCGTGGCACGAGCGGGCCCTGAAGTACACCCCCAAGGGCCCGGGCGCCGTGCTCGCGTTCGAGATCGCCGGCGGCAGCGCGGCCGGGCAGGCGTTCGTGTCCGCGCTGGAGCTGCACTCGAACGTCGCGAACATCGGGGACGTGCGCTCGCTCGTCATCCACCCGGCGTCGACCACCCACAGCCAGCTCACGCCGGAGGAGCAGGCCCTGTCGGGCGTCACCCCCGGCCTCGTGCGGCTCGCCGTCGGGATCGAGCACATCGACGACATCCTCGCCGACCTCGACGCCGGCTTCCGCGCCGCCAAGGGCGTCTGAGTCGTGACCACCGTCGCGTCGCGCGCCTCGTCGTCGGCGGCCACCCCTGGGTCGCGCGCCTCGACGGCGGACGCGCGCGACGCGACGGAGGTGAGCCGCGTAGATTCGGATGCTATGTCTCGTGAGCGCCCGCGCCGGTCCGCTCCCACGACACCGGTGCCTACCATCCGGTCGTCGTCGGGGCGCACGTCGGCGCGCCGGTCGCGCACCACCCCGGTCCGACCCACCACGGGCGCCCCCGGCGCCGCGCCGCTGATCCCGGCCTCGTCCGCCTGGCGTGAGGGGGACCCGGTCGGGCGCCGGAACTTCATCGACCTCGGCGCCCTCGACCTCGAGGCCGGCGGTCGCCTGCCGGCGGTGCGGCTGGCCTACGAGACCTGGGGCACGCTCTCGGCGAGCGGCGACAACGCGGTGCTGGTGCTGCACGCGCTCACCGGGGACTCGCACGTGACCGGCCCGGCCGGCCCCGGGCACCCGACCGCGGGCTGGTGGGAGTCGCTCGTCGGCCCCGGGGCCCCGATCGACACCGACAAGTACTTCGTCGTGGCACCCAACGTGCTCGGCGGCTGCCAGGGCACGACCGGCCCGTCGTCCACCGCCCCGGACGGACGACCCTGGGGGGGCAGGTTCCCGCAGATCACCGTGCGCGACCAGGTCGCCGTCGAGCTGGCGCTGACCGACACGCTCGGGATCTCGGACTGGGCCCTCGTCGTGGGCGCCTCGCTCGGTGGCCTGCGCGCGCTGGAGTGGGCCGCCTCCGCGCCGAACCGCGTGCGCGCGGTCGCGGCGATCGCCACCGCGGCGCAGACCTCGGGTGACCAGATCGCCAGCTTCCACACCCAGCTCGGTGCGATCCACGCGGATCCCGGGTACGCGGGCGGCGACTACTACGACGCGGCCGACGGCGCGGGTCCCCACGTCGGGCTCGGGATCGCCCGGCAGATCGCGCACGCCTCGTACCGCAGCGCGCGCGAGCTCGACGAGCGGTTCGGCCGCATCCCGCAGGGCGGCGAGGACCCGCTGGGCGGGGGACGGTTCGCGGTGCAGTCCTACCTCGACCACCACGGTGACAAGCTCGCCCGGCGGTTCGACGCGAACACCTACCTGGTGCTCACCCGCACGATGATCACGCACGACATCGGCCGGGACCGCGGTGGCGTCGAGGCGGCGCTCGCCACGATCACCGCGCGTGCGCTCGTGGTCGCCGTCGACACCGACCGGCTGTTCCCGCCGAGCCAGTCCGAGCGGATCGCCGCCGGCATCCCCCGGGCGGGAGCGGTCCGCACGGTGCGGTCCGACTTCGGCCACGACGGCTTCCTCATCGAGGCCGGCCAGCTCGGTGACATGGTCGCGGAGTTCCTCGCCGAAGGGTGACCCGACCGCAGGACTGCAGCCGGCCGGCGTCGTCGGGCAGGATGGCCAGATGACCACCCGGATGCAACGCGCCGATCTCACGACCGCCGCACGCCTGCTCGCCCAGCAGTGGACCACCCTGCGGACCTGGCTCGGCCTGCTCCTGGACGACGCCGACGACGACGGGCTCTGGGCGCTGCCACACTCCCCGAGCGCCCTGCCCGGACTGACCGTCAGCGAGCTGGTCGCCCATCTCGGTCGGGCCATGGACGCCCTCGCCGTGACCCGTCCGGCCGAACCGGGCACGGTCCCGCTCACCCTCGCCGAGTACCTGGGCACCTACCCCGAGCGCGCGACGGAGATCGCCCAGGTCACCCGGGAGATCGCCGCCGAGATCTCCGACGCCCCGCTCCCCGCCGTGGACGCGATGGCCGCCGCGGCGTTCGCGCGGCTCGCCGAGCTCGGCCCCGACGACCTGGTGGTCCAGGCCCGCCGCGCACCGATCACGCTGTCCGACATGGTCGTCTCGCGACTGATCGAGCTCGTCGTGCACGGTGACGACCTCGCGCGCTCCGTCCCGCCGCGACCCGGCGAGCACGCGGTCGACCCGGAGGCGCTGCAGTTCGTCGCGGAGTCCCTCCTGGCCATCGTGGTGACCCGCGGCGGCTGGAGCCTCGAGCTCGTCGACCCCCTGCTGTGGGTCCGGCTGGCGACCGGGCGCGTCCCGTACGACGTCGACCAGCTCGCGGTCGCGCTGCGTCCCCGGTTCACCTCGGACTCGGTCCCCGACCTCGGGCGCATGCTGCCGCTGCTCTAGGCTCACCCCATGCTTGCTGCCTACGCCGCCCGTTTCGCCCCGAACGACCCGATCAGCGCGCTGGAGGTCGCCGACCGCCCCGAGCCTGAGGCGCGCGAGAACTGGAGCACCGTCGAGGTGCGCGCCTCGAGCCTGAACCACCACGACCTGTGGTCCCTGCGCGGCGTCGGTCTGCGCGAGGCGCAGCTGCCGATGATCCTGGGCACGGACGCCGCCGGGGTGACCGCCGACGGCACCGAGGTCGTGGTGCACGGGGTGATCGGCGCGACCGGTCACGGCGTCGGCCCGACCGAGACCCGCAGCCTGCCGTCCGAGCGCTACCCCGGCACGCTCGCCGAGCGGTTCGCGGTGCCGACCTGGAACCTCGTGCCGAAGCCCGCCGAGCTGTCGTTCGCCGAGGCGTCCTGCCTGCCGACCGCCTGGCTGACCGCCTTCAACATGCTCTTCACCAGCGGTGGCGCCAAGCCGGGCGACCGGGTGCTCGTGCAGGGCGCGGGTGGCGGCGTGTCCACCGCCGCCGTCCTGCTCGGCGCGGCGGCCGGCCTCGAGGTCCACGTCACGAGCCGGGACGAGGCCAAGCGCGCCCGGGCCGTCGAGCTCGGTGCGGCGGGTGCGGTCGCCCCCGGCGGTCGGTTGCCGGCCAAGGTCGACCTCGTGCTCGAGACCGTCGGAGCCGCGACCTGGACCCACTCGGTGAAGTCGGTGCGCCCGGGTGGCCGGATTGTCGTGGCCGGCGCCACGTCGGGCGACGCCTCGCCGGCCGAGCTGCAGCGCATCTTCTTCCTCGAGCTGAGCGTCATCGGCGTGACGATGGGGTCCAAGGAGGACCTCGTCGGCCTGCTCAACCTGCTGGTGCGCACGGGCATCCGGCCGATCATCGACACCGAGCTGCCGCTCGCCCGGGCGGCCGAGGGCCTCGCACGGCTTGCGGCGGGCAGCCAGTTCGGCAAGATCGTGCTGACGGTCTGACCGCCGAAGAACCCGACGGGTCGAGCGGCAGGGGGTGGGACGGTGACAGACCGGTGGCAGCAGGACATCCTCGGGCCTGACTTCCAGGCCCTGACCCTCGACCTCGGCACCGACGACGAGGGTCCCGTGGTGGCGACCCTCGTCCGGTTCCGCCCGCCGACCGCCGAGCCGCTGCGGTCGGCTCGGGCCGTGCTGTACGTCCACGGCTGGAGCGACTACTTCTTCCAGACCGAGCTGGCCGCGTACTGGCACGCGCAGGGCGCCGCCTTCTACGCCGTCGACCTGCGCAAGTTCGGCCGCAGCCTGCGCCCGCACCAGACGCCCGGCTACGTCGACACCCTGACCGACTACGACGACGACCTCGCCGCCGCGCTCGCCGAGATCCGCGGCGAGCTCGGGCCGCTGGTCCGCGTGATCCTCATGGGGCACTCCACGGGCGGGCTGGTCAGCGCGCTGTGGCTGCAGCGCAACCCTGGCGAGGTCGGCTCCCTCGTGCTCAACAGCCCGTGGCTCGAGCTGCAGGGGTCGGCGGTGCTGCGCAACATCAGCACGCCGGCGATCACCCAGCTCGCCCGGTTCCAGCCGAAGACCCCGATGCCCAACATCGACGCCGGCTTCTACGCGCGCACGATCGACGCGACCGACGGCGGCGAGTGGGTCTACAACACGGCCTGGCGCCCGACGCCGTCGTTCCCGGTGCGGGCCGGCTGGCTCCGCGCGATCATCGCCGGCCACGCCGAGGTCGCCCGCGGCCTGTCCATCGACGTCCCGATCCTCACGCTCGCGTCCGCGCGCAGCCTCATCAGCCCGCGCTGGAGCGAGGGGATGCGGGCGGCCGACATCGTGATCGACGTCGACGTCATCGTGCGTCGCGCGGTCCAGCTCGGGCGCACCGTCACCGTCATCCGGATCGAGGGAGGGCTGCACGACCTGGTGCTGTCACCCCTGCCGGTGCGGCAGCGGTGCTACGCGGAGATCACGCGCTGGACCGTCGCGTACGGCTGGGGCTGAGCGCTCAGACGTCGCGCAGCTCGGCCAGCGCCGGGCCGTCGTCGCCCACGCGCCACATCCGCCAGCCGTCGACCGAGTACTCCGAGCCTGCCGCGGCCGAGGCGGCCTCGTCCGGGTCGGCGAACACGGCGCCGTCGGGCAGCTGGATGAGCCCGTCCGGCCGGAGGGTGGCGACGAAGCGCTGACCGCGTCGCTGCCGGGACCACACGAGGGTCGTCGCGGTCGCGAGCTCACCCGCGAGCGCGGCAAGCATCGGGTCGGGCACGGCCGCGGCGGCAACCGGGCCGACCGGCACGGTCAGGACCGAGGGGAACGTGCCGCTCGGCGCGGAGGCACCCGCGCTCGGCACCGGGCCGGTCGAGATCGGTCCGATCGGGATCTGCCCGGTCACGACCTGCTCGACCGGGACGCGGACCACGACCGGAGGGGGGGTGGGGCTGGTCTCACGGTGGTGGCGCCGGCGGTCCGACGTCGGCCAGGACTCGCCGCGACCGGCTCCGGGATGGGCCGGCCCGTGGGGGCTCGGAGGTCCGTGCGAGGCGGAACGCTGCCCGTCGTGCCCCGCGTCACGAGCGAACGCGGGAGCGGGGCTGAGCACCGGGAGGACCCGGGGCTCGGGGGCCACGGGCGCGGGCGCGACGGGCTCGGCGCCGACCCGCTGCAGTGCCGACGGCTCGACCGCGCGGCGCTTGGGCACGAGCGGGATCAGCGGCGACACGTCCAGGAACCGGCGACCATCGGCGCCACGGAGCACACCGACCTGCAGCACCTCGACCTGGCGGCCGGGCTGGCGCAGGAACTCGACCGCGTCCACCACGCTCTCGGCGACCTCGGAGCAGACCAGCAGCAGGCGAGCGCCCGCGTGCCGGGCAGCCGAGTGCGCCACGGCGACGGGCACGTTCTCGCGGAACGCGACGAGATCGGTCGCGAACCGCTCGGGCCCACCGTGGTACGAACGGGCGAGGTCCGCCGAGCTCAACCGGGCCGCAGCGCCGGCGAACCGCAGCGCGCGCACGATCCCCTCGCTGTCGAGCATCTGCACGACCTCGACGACGACCGGTTGCCCGGCGGCGTCGACGGCGAGCAGGTGCGGACCGTCGGCCCCGGGCTGCCGGGTCGCGATGGGGAACAGTGGTTCCCCGAGCAGGCTCTCGAGGTGATCGGCGACGACCGACGAGGTGTCCGCCGGAAACGTGCCGGCGGCGGGCTGCATCGGCTGGACGAGGACGGGATGTCCCGCGTCGAGCTCGAAGATCGGCATGCTGCAGATGCTCCCCACACTGGGTTGTCGCAGGCAGGTCGACATCCGCCCTCAGATCGGGCGGCCCGTGCATGCGGTGCGACTACTCTCCCACGAACCGAGCGGTCAGGTTGGCCGGTCCACGCGGCGCCCGCCGTCGCGCCTCGTCCAGTGATCGCCGTCCGCGCCCAGGTCCAGCCGTTTGGGTGAACGGCCCGGTCCCCGGCGGCGAACCGGCGGCGTGCTAGGAGCCGGCGAGCCGACCCTCGAGCCGCTCGACCTTCCCGGTGAGCTCACCGGTGTGGCCAGGCCGGATGTCGGCCTTCAGGACGAGACTCACCCGGTTTCCGTGCTTCCCGACGGCTTCGGTGGCACGACGCACGACGTCCATGCACTCGTCCCACTCCCCCTCGAGAGTCGTGAACATCGAGTCGGTGTGGTTCGGCAGACCGGACTCGCGCACGATGCGCACGGCATCGGCGACGGCCGCGGTCACGGAGTCCCCACTCCCGACGGGAGCAACAGAGAAGGCGATGAGCATGAGGAGATCCTCTCGCATCCGCTCCACGGGTGGGTCATCGGCCCGCTCCCCGGCGTGGAGCAGCGGTGCTGACAGCCGCGCGGGTGGCTCCTGGGACGCATGTGGCCCGTGAGGCGCCTCATCGGCACCGTGCGCATCGTTGCGCCACGAGCGCGGCTGTCAGCACCGGCGCTCAGGGCTCAGGGCTCGGGGCTCGGGGCTCAGGGCTCGGGGCTCGGGGTTCGGGGCTAGCTGGGCAGGCGTTCGGCGAGGAGCTCGGCGAGGGACCGGCCGCGGACGCCGGCGAGCTGCTCGGCCTGGGTGCGGCAGGAGAAGCCGTCAGCCAGGAACACGTCCCCGTCCGCCGCGGCCCGCAGTGCCGGCAGCAGCGCGTTCTCGGCCACGGCGACCGACACCTCGTAGTGCCCCTTCTCCATGCCGAAGTTCCCCGCCAGCCCGCAGCACCCGGCCAACGTGGTGATCGTCGCGCCCGCGCCCTGGAGCAGCGCCCGGTCGGCGTCGAAGCCCATGACCGAGTGCTGGTGGCAGTGCGGCTGCACGACGGCGGTCACGTCCGACAGGTCGGGCACACGCCACCCCGTGGTGGGGTCCGGCCCGATCGGCGCCGGCGCGGTCAGCAGCTCGGCCAGCGTCCGCGTCGCGCGCGAGACGGCGAGCGCGCGTGGGTCGTCGGGCACCAGATCGAGCAGGTCCGAGCGGAGCACGGCGGTGCAGGACGGCTCGAGGCCCACGATCGGGATCCCGTTGACCGCGTACGGCCCCAGCACGCCGAGCAGGTCGACGAGCCGGCGCCGGGCGCCGTCGAGCTGGCCGGTGCTGATCCAGGTCAGCCCGCAGCAGGCCTGCTCGTCGGGCACGATCACGTCGTATCCCGCCGCGCGCAGCACCCGGACCGCCGCCTGCGGCACGCCCGGGTCGAGCGCGTCGCTGAACGAGTCGACCCAGAGCACGACCCGGGGCCGCGCCGCAGCGCTCCCGCCGGAAGACGGCCCGGTCGACCCGCGCGCGGACGAGGACGCCGACGAGGACACCGAGGGCGCCCCGGCGCGCTGAGCGCCAGCCCCGCCGACGTCGCGTCGCCACCAGGTCCGGAACGGGACCTCGGCGAACGCCGGGATCTGCCGCCGGGGGTCCATCCCGCCGGCCCGCAGGACGAGCTTCGCCAGCACCGGAACGCCGAGGACGCCGTTGACGAGCCGCGGCGCGAGGCCGGCGAGCCGCGCCCACCGGGGCAGCCAGCCGAGCGCGTAGTGGTTCATCGGGCGCAGCCGGCGCCGGTAGGTGCGATGCAGCACCTCCGCCTTGTACTGCGCCATGTCGACCCCGGCCGGGCAGTCGCTCGAGCAGGCCTTGCAGCTCAGGCACAGGTCGAGCGACTCGCGCACCTCGGGCGAGGCGAAGCCGCCCGTGATGAGCCGGCCGTTGGCCATCTCCTGCAGCACCCGGGACCGGCCGCGGGTGGAGTCCTTCTCGTCGCGCGTGGCCAGGTACGACGGGCACATGAACCCGCCGACCGCCGTGCTGTCCGCGCGGCACTTGCCGACCCCGGTGCAGCGGTGCACCGCGGTGGTCAGGTCGCCGCCGTCGTGCGCGAACGAGAATCCCGTGGCCGCGAGCAGCGGCTTCGCGGCGGACCGGCGCAGGTCCGCGTCAAGCGGCTGGGGGCGTACGACGACGCCCGAGTTGAGCAGGTCGGCCGGGTCCAGCAGGTGCTTGAACCCCGCGAACAGGTCGATCGCGGTCGGTGAGTACATCAGCGGGAGCAGCTCGCTGCGGGCCCGACCGTCGCCGTGCTCACCCGACATCGAGCCACCGTGCGCCGCGACCAGTCGGCCGGCGTCGAACATGAAGGCCCGCAGGTTGCGCCCCGCGGTCGCCGGGTCCGCGAGCGGGATGTTCAGGCGCAGGTGGACGCAGCCGTCGCCGAAGTGACCGTAGGCCAGGCCATCGACGCCATGACCGGCCATCAGCGTCTCGAGCTCGCGCAGGTAGGCGCCGAGCCGCTCGGGCGGCACGGCCGAGTCCTCGAACCCGGGCCACGCCTGCTCTCCCGCCGGGGTCCGGCCGCCGAGCCCGGCGCCGTCCTCGCGGATGCGCCACATCGCGGCCGCCTCGGGCCCGGGGGGGAAGATGCGCGCGGCCAGGGTGCCGGCGTCGGCCACGAGAGCCGCAGCGCGCGCGAGCGCCTCGTCGAGCGAGTCCCCGCCGACCTCGACCATGAGCCAGCCGCCGCCGTCGGGCAGGTCGGGCACGGCCCCGGCGCCCCGCACGCGGCGCACGACGTCGACCAGCCGCGCGTCCATCCCCTCGATCGCGAGCGGGTGGTGCGCGAGCAGGGCCGGCACGACGTCGGCCGCCGCGGGCATGTTCGGGTAGCCCAGCACGACGAGCACGGGCGTGGCGGGGACGGGCACCAGGGCGACCGTCGCGCCGAGGATCGTGGCGACGGTGCCCTCGGTGCCGACGAGCGCCTTGGCCAGATCCGCGCCGCGCTCGGGCAGCAGGTGCTCGAGGGAGTAGCCGGACACCTGGCGCCCGAACCGGCCGAGCTCGGTGCGCAGGGTCTCGAGGTTCGCGCCGACCAGGCCGTCCAGCCCGGGCACGACGTCGAGCCCCTTGCCGGCGGTGAACCGGCGACCGGTGCCGTCCACGACGTCGAGCTCGAGGACGTTGTCGGCGGTGCGACCGTAGGCGACCGCACGCGGGCCGCACGCGTTGTTGCCGATCATGCCGCCGAGGGTGGCGCGCGCCTGCGTCGAGGGGTCGGGGCCGAAGCGCAGCCCGTGCGGGGCCGCTGCGCGCTGCAACGAGGCGAGGATGACGCCCGGTTCGACGCGCGCCGTGCGCGCCTCGGGGTCGATGGCGCCGATCCGGTCGAGGTGACGGGACAGGTCGAGCACGACCCCGGGCCCGACGGCGTTGCCCGCCACGGACGTGCCGCCGCCGCGGGCGGTGATCGGGACGGCGGCCGCCCGGGTCACCGCGAGCGCGGCGAGGACGTCGTCGGTGTCCAGCGGGAACACCACGACCTCGGGCACGACGCGGTAGTTCGACGCGTCGGTGGAGTACTCCGCCCGGCGCCGGGTCGAGCCGTCGACCGAGCCACGCACGGCGGCGCGCAGGGCGTGGACCAGCTCGGAGCTCGCTGCTGCGGTGGCCTCAGAGGCACGGGTCGGGATCGACACCCGGGCAGTCTCCCACCGACCGCACGCGCGCCGCGTCCTCGTGTCAGCCCACGGGTCCGGCTCCCGGGTCAGGCTCCCGTGTCGCTCCCGCGTCAGCCCCGCCCGCGGGGGGCAGTCAGTCGAGGGCGGCGTCGAGCGTGATGGTCGTGCCGGTCAGCGCCTTGCTCACCGGGCAGGTCTCCTTGGCCACCTGCGCCGCCCGGGCGAATCCGGCGGCGTCCAGGTTCTCGACCTCGCCGCGCACCGTGAGCGCGATCGTCGTGATCAGCAGACCGCCGGCCGGGTCGGGCTCGAGGGTGACGTCCGCGGTGACCTGCAGCGCGATCGGGACCCCGCCGGCCTCCGCGATCACCCCCGACAGCTGCATCGCGAAGCACGACGAGTGGGCGGCGGCGATGAGCTCCTCGGGGCTCGTGCCCACGGTCTGCTCGGCGATCCGACGGGGGAAGGAGACGTCGAAGGTGCCGGTTCCTGAACTGGTCAGCTCGACCTGGCCGGAACCCTCCATGAGGGTGCCGTTCCAGGCGGTCCGTGCGGTGCGAGTAGACATGACGCTCCTCGGGGCTCGTGCTCCGGACGCCGGTCGACGCCCGCCGACCACACTAGGTTGCGCCCGGGCGGGCCCGCCGCGCGGCTCAGCCGGTGGCTCAGCCGGTGAGCTCAGCCGGTGAGCTCAGCCGGTGAACTCCCAGTGCCAGGGCTCGCGCTTGCTCCCCGTGATGCTCGCCCACTCCGGCAGGACCCAGCCGAACGCGCCGGCGTGGGCCGACATCCACTCGTGCTGCGCCGTGCCGAACGTCTGGACGCCGTCGCCCAGGTCGAGCGCGACGCCGAGGCCATGGTTGGAGGTCCCGGGGCGGGCGCACAGGCGACCCTTCGTCCGTGAGCACGCGACCTGCGCCGAGTACGAGCGGTAGGAGTCCGTGACCACCAGATCGGACCCGAACGTCGCCCGGTAGCTCTCGTTCAGCGCGGCGAGCGCGTCGGCGGCGTCGCACCGCAGCTGATGATCGGGCGCGAAGCCGACCGCGCACAGCGCCTCGGCCGGCACCCGTCCATTGGCGTACGAGGCGAGCGACGCGCGCTGCTCGGCAGCCTTGGCAACCGCTGCTGCCGCATCCGCGGCCACTCGTTCGACCTCGGCGGCAGCCGCTTCGGCGGCTGCCGCCGCGATCTGCTCGGCGGTCGTCCTGAGCTGGGCGGACAGGTTCGCCACCCGCGCTGCGGCGGCCACGATCCCCGCGGCGACGTCATCGTCGGGGGTGGTGTCGGCACGCTCGGCGTCCGAGGACGCCCGGAAGGCGTCCCCGAGCCCCGGTGTGGAGGTGGGGGACGGCGTCAGGGGGGACGGCTCGGCGGCCGGTGTCGCCGGCGCGGTCGCTGCCTCGGGGTCGGTCGTCGGCTCTGGGTCGGACGTCGGCTCGGGGTCGGTCGTCGGCTCGGCGTCGGTCGTCGGCAGGGCTTCCCGGGTGACCCCGCGGGACGCGCGCTCGGCGCGGGTGGGGGTCGCCGACGGCAGGGCCGACGGCGACGGGGACAGCGCCGCGGGGTCGGGCACGTCGGCCACGAGGGCCGTCAGGTGGTCCACCGCGTCGGTGAGCACCGCGAGGTCAGCCGCGCTCACGTCGGGGCCGACGACCGTCTGCACGACGTTCGCGTCGGCGACGGCGAGGTTCGCCGTCGCGACGGCGCGCGCGCGCTCGTCGGCGACCACGGCGCGCGCGTCGGCTGCGCTCGCGACCGCGGTCAGCTCGAACAGGGCGTTGTGGCGCTGCGTGGTCGACTCCGCGGCGGTGTACCCGCCGAGAGCGATCACGAGGCCGAGCACAAGAACGCCCTGGGCGGTCTTGCCCGGGCGGAAGGGGTGATTGGCGCGTGCACTCAGGGGCGCGGCTTGAGCTCGATGCCGGCCACGGGACGAGCGCCGTGAAACCGGCATTCTGTCACTCATGCGCAACAGATTAACAGACACCGTGACCATTCCGTTATCTGCGTGACGTGAGTTCCGTCACGCAGGCGCTACGGAACCGCTACGGTTCAGCCATGGAGCCCGCAAACACGACCCCGGCGGGCACCTCGTTCCCGCTCCCCCCACCTCCCCAGCGCGGCCTGGACGACCTCTACGACATCGGTCGGCTGGCGGACCGGCTCGGCGTCGAACATGCCACCATCCGGGTCTGGCTCTCACGCAAGGTCCCGTGGCTCCCCGCTCCGGACGGCCGCCTCAACGGCGGCGCCGTGTGGCGGGCCTCGACGCTCGACGGCATCGAGGAGCGCCGCGCGCCGGGTCGCCCCGGACCCAAACGGCGACCCAGCACCTCCCCGGAGTAGCGCTTCGGCCGTACTGTGTGGTTCTGCTCGTTCTTCGTCGGCGATGCACTGATCGGCGACCGAACCCGACCGGAGCGCCATGGATCCGACGCCGGTGGCCCCCGCGGTGATCGCGCACGCGCGCGGACTCGTCAAGACCTACGGCACCGGTGAGACGACCGTGCGCGCGCTCGACGGCATCGACGTCGACTTCGCCCGTGGCCGCCTGACGGCGATCATGGGGCCGTCCGGCTCGGGGAAGTCGACCCTGATGCACTGCATGGCGGGCCTCGACCGCGCGACGGCGGGCAGCGTGGTGGTCGACGGCGACGAGATCGGCCGGATGAGCGAGCGGCAGCTGACCCGGCTGCGTCGCACCCGGCTCGGGTTCGTCTTCCAGGCGTACAACCTCGTGCCGACCCTGACCGCGGCCGAGAACATCACCCTCCCGCTCGACATCGCCCGCCGACCGGTCGACCGCGCACACTTCGACGCGGTCGTCGCCGCCGTCGGCCTCGGCGACCGCCTGAGCCATCGGCCGAGCGAGCTCTCCGGCGGCCAGCAGCAGCGGGTGGCCTGCGCGCGCGCCCTGGTCTCGCGGCCGGCCGTCGTGTTCGCCGACGAACCCACCGGCAACCTCGACTCGCACTCGTCCGGTGAGGTCCTGGGCTTCCTGCGCCGCTCCGTCGACGACCTCGGCCAGAGCGTGGTCATGGTCACGCACGACCCGAATGCCGCCTCGATCGCGCACCGCGTGGTCTTCCTCGGCGACGGGCGGCTGGTCGGCGAGCTGCTCGATCCGACCGCCGGCACGATTCTCGATGCGCTGCGCGAGCTGAGCTGATGCGCCGGGTCGCGCTGCGCGGCATCCGGGCGCACCTGGTCCGGTTCGTGCTCTCGGTGCTGGCGGTGACCCTCGGCGTCGCGTTCGTGGCTGGCACGTTCTCCCTGCGCGCGATGCTCTCCTCGACGTTCAACGACATCGTCGAGAGCTCGCTCACCGGCGACGTCTACCTGCGCGGCGCCGAGGCCGCCGGGTCGACCTCCCCGACCGGCCAGGGTGGCTTCGGCGAGGCGCGCAACGCGATCCCGATCGCGCTCACCGACGTCGCCACGGCGGTCGACGGCGTCGCCCTCGCCCTGCCCGGCCTCAACGGTCCGGCCGTCCTGGTGGGGGCCGACGGCGTCGCGGTCAGCCAGGGGCAGGCCCCGAGCTTCGCGCAGGCGCTCGACCCCGCCGACCCGACCGTCCGGCTCGTGGCCGGTCGGGCGCCGGTCGGACCGGCCGAGATCGCCCTCGCGTCCGAGACCCTGGCGGCGTCCGGCCTCACGCTCGGGCAGACGACGCCGGCCGTGATCGCCGGCACGCTGGCGCAGGTGGCGGTCGTGGGGGAGGTCGACTACGGCGCGCCGCTCGCGGGCGCCACCGTGCTGTTCCTCGACGTCGCGACGGCGGTCCAGGCCTACGCGCCGGCCGGGCTCGTCCAGTCGATCACCGTCTACGCGGACCCGGGGGTCTCGCCGCAGACCCTGGTCGACCGGCTCCAACCGGTCGTCACGGCGGACGCGGCCGTCCGGGCCGAGGCCGTGACCGGGGACGAGCTGCGCGACGACGCCCGCGCGCAGATCGAGACGGCTCTCGGGTTCATCGAGACGTTCCTGCTCGTGTTCGCCGGGATCTCGCTGTTCGTCGGCGGGTTCATCATCGCCAACACGTTCGCGATGTCCGTGCGCCAGCGCCTGCGCGAGTTCGCCCTGCTCCGCGCGCTGGGGGCCTCGCCCGTGCAGGTCTTCGCCTCGATCCTCGTCCAGGCGGCCGTCGTCGGCCTGCTCGGCTCGGCGCTCGGCGTGCTGGCCGGGTTCGCGCTGGTCTCCGTGCTGCGCGTGGTCCTCGGGCGGTTCGGGATGAGCCTGTCCGGGACCATCCCGCTCGAGCCGTCGACCGTCGCCCTCTCGCTCGCCATCGGCACGGTCGTCAGCCTCGCCGCGGCGGCGCTCCCGGCCCGGCGCGCGGCGCTCACCCCGCCGGTCGAGGCGATGCGGGACGACGTCGTGGTCCAGGAACGGACCCTGCGCTGGCGGGCCCTGTCGGGGAGCCTGCTGACCGCGCTCGGCGTGGCCGCCGTGGTGCTGGCCGTGGTCGCACCCGAGTCCGACGGCGGCCAGCGGCTCGGCTTCGGTGCGGCCGCGGTGCTGGTCGGCGTGCTCCTGCTCGCCCCCGTGATCGCACGCGCGTCGCTCGGCGTCCTCGCGGCGGTCTTCGTCGCGACCCTGCCGCCGATCGGCCGGCTCGCGCGCGGCAACGTGACGCGCAACCCGCGCCGGACCGCGAACACCGCCGGCGCCCTGATGATCGGGATGGCGCTCGTCGGTGCGTCCTCGGTCCTCGCGGCGTCCGCACAGGACTCCACCCGGTCGATCGTCGCGGAGACCTCGACGGCCGACTTCGTGCTCCGGTCCCCCACCGCCGCCATCCCGGCCGACGCGCTGGCCGCCGTCGCCGCCCTGCCCGACGTCGAGGCGGCCGACGCCGTCACGCTCGGCTCGGTGCTGATCGGGCGTCCCGGGGCCGGCGCAGGCGGTCCCGGCCCGGCCACGGTCGTCGTCGGGCTGGACCCGGGGGCCTTCGGCCGCACGATGGACATCGAACGCACGGACGGCTCGCTCGATCGCCTGGCCGACGGCGAGATCGCCGCTCAGCAGGGCGCGGCCGCGGACGCCGGCTGGACGATCGGCACGGAGCTCGAGCTCACGTCCACCACCGGTTCTCGCACCGTGACCGTCGGGGCGATCATCGACTCGCCGGCCATCCAGGCGCCCATCGTGCTGCCGGAGGCGGTCTTCGACGACCTCGTCCCGGCCGCGCAGGCGGCCGTCAACCTGGTCTTCGTCAAGGCGGTACCGGGCGCCGACCGCACCGTCCTGCGTCGCGACCTGACCGCCGCGGTCGCTCCGTTCGTGGTGGTCTCGGTGCTGGACAACGAGCAGTTCGCCAGTGAGCTCGCGGGCCAGGTCGACCAGGTGCTCGTCATCCTGTACGCGCTGCTGGGCCTGTCGGTGGTCATCGCGATCCTCGGGATCGTCAACACGCTCGCGCTGTCGGTGATCGAGCGCACCCGCGAGATCGGGCTCATGCGGGCCGTCGGCCTCGGCCGGTTGCAGCTCGCCGGGACGGTGATGATCGAGTCGGTGCTCACGGCCCTGTTCGGCACCGTCGTCGGGGTCGTGGTCGGGGTCGCGCTCGCCGCGGCGATGCCCACCGTGTTCAGCGACGTCGGGCTCACCACGCTCGCCATCCCGTGGGGCACGCTCGGCTGGATCCTCGTGCTCGCCGGCGTCGTCGGGGTCCTGGCCGCCGTCTGGCCGGCGATCCGGGCCGCCCGGCTACCCGTCCTGCAGGCCGTGACCGTCGACTGATCGACTGTGACACCCGCGCACGCACTCACCCGTTTGCCAGTCACGCGCGCGTTTGACCGCTACGTTGCAGGCGGGCCACCGTCCGGGCCGCAGCAGACCAGCACGACCTCGTAGCTGTCCCGAGAACCTCGCGGAATGAGTCACCTATGCGCCGACCGTTGCTCGCAGCCCTGACCAGCCTCGCCGTCGTGGTCGGCACGACGCTGGGGGGCTCGGCGGCCGCTGCGGCTCCACCCGCCGACCCGGCAGCGCCCGGGATCGGAATCGCCGGACCGGTCGAGGGCTCGGACAAGGTCGCACCGTCGCTCGGCGAGGCCGACGGCCAGGTCACCGCCTTCGTCCAGCTCGCCGCCCCCTCGGCCCTCGACGTCGCCGAGTCCGGCGCCGCGCCCGCCGCGGTGGCGGCCGCGGCCGAGACGATCACCGCCCTGGCCGACGAGGTCGTCCCCGGCGAGGCCACCGCCCGCTCGGCCGGCGCGGCCGCTCCGCAACGGATCGCCGTCACCACGAACCTGCTCGCCGGCACCCTGGTCAGCGGCGACGCGGCGCGGGTCCGCGCGCTCGCCGACTCGGCCGACGTCGTGGCGGTCTACCGGATCGTCGCCAAGACCCCGGACAACAAGGGCAGCGACGCGTTCACGCGCGCCCAGGAGGCCTGGACGTCGTCCGGCGCGACCGGCGAGGGCGTGCGGCTCGGCGTCATCGACACCGGGCTCGACTACACGCACGCGGACTTCGGTGGTCCCGGCACGCCGGACGCGTACGGCACCGCGTACGGGGCCGACGGCACCGCCGACGTTCCCGCGGGAACGTTCGACCCGACCAAGTACCTCGGCGGCTACGACTTCGCCGGCCCGAACTACGACGCCGACCCCGCCTCGACCACCCCCGGGGCGACCCTGGTCCCGACCCCGGACGCCAACCCGATCGACGCGTACTACACGGGTGGCAGCTCCGGCCACGGCTCGCACGTCGCGGGCACGGCGGGCGGCTTCGGCCAGACGGGCGACGGGGCCACGTTCCGCGGCGACTACGCCACGCTGACCGACCTCACCGGCTGGCAGCAGGGTCCGGGCTCCGCACCCGAGGCCGGGCTGTTCGGGCTCAAGGTGTTCGGTGACAACGGCGGCAGCACCGACCTCGTGATCAACGCGCTCGAATGGGCCGCCGACCCGAACGGCGACCTCGACTTCAGCGACCACCTCGACGTGCTCAACCTGTCCCTCGGCTCCGCCTCGACCCCCGCGGATGACCCCGAGAACCTGTTCGTCGACCGGCTCACCGACCTCGGCGTGCTCTCGGTGATGTCGGCGGGCAACTCCGGCGACCTCACCGACGTCGGCGGCTCCCCGGGCAACTCGCGCAGCGCGCTGACGGTCGCGAACTCGGTCGGCAACACCCAGACGTACGACGCCGTCGAGATCACCGCGGCCGCCGAGCCGGCCCTGGTCACCAGCTACCCGGCCCAGAACTCGTCGAGCTACGCCGGCACCGCCGACGTCACCGCGCCGGTCGTGGCCCTCGGCACGACGGTCAGCGGGTGCACGTCGCTCGCAGCCTCGGCCGACGCCCTCGCGGGCAAGATCGCCTACCTGTGGTGGGACGACAACGACGTCACGCGCGAGTGCGGCAGTGGGACCCGGTTCAACAACGCGCAGGCGGCCGGTGCGGTCGGCGTGCTGATCGGTTCCGAGCTGCCGGTGTTCAACGCCGGCATCGCCGGGAACGCGACCCTCCCCGGCGCCCAGCTCACGGCGGCCGCGACCGACGCCCTGCTGGCCGCCATCACGGCCGGCGGGGTCAGCGCGCACGTCGGCCCGTCGCTCGCGGGTCGGTCGTTCGTGCAGGACGACACCCTCGGCGACACGCTCAACGCGAGCTCGTCGCGCGGCGTGCACGGCTCCCTGGGGGTCATCAAGCCCGACGTCGCCGCCCCCGGCACCGCGATCTCCTCCACGGCCGCGGGTACCGGCAACCGCGTGCACACGCTCTCGGGCACGTCGATGGCCTCCCCGCACGTCGCCGGGATCGCCGCCCTCGTACGCGGTGCGCACCCGACCTGGACCCCGGTCCAGGTCAAGGCCTCGATCATGAACACCGCGACCCACGACGTGTTCCGCGACCAGGGCCCGACCGGCCCGGTCTACGGCCCGGCGCGCACCGGCTCCGGTCGGGTCGACGCGGCCGACGCGGTGACCAACACGGTGCTCGCCTACGCCACGGACGACGCCGACCTGGTCTCGGTGACCTTCGGCGTCGTGCCCGTGGGCGACACGACCGTGGTCCAGCGCAAAGCCGTCACCGTGCAGAACACCGGCACCGCCCCGGTCACCTACGCGACCTCGTTCGCCACCGCCACGACCGCCGGTGGCGCGACCCTGACGACCTCGCCGGCGTCGATCACGGTCAAGGCCGGCGGCAGCGCCGAGGTCACGGTGACCCTCACCGCGGACCCCGCCACGCTCGCGAAGGACCTCGACCCGACGTCGGCCGCGTCCTACGACCTGGGCATCCCGATCCCGCGCGACTTCCTGGCCACCGTGTCCGGGCGCCTGATCCTCACCTCCCCCACCGACGAGCTCCGGGTCCCGGTCTCGGCCGCCCCCAAGCTCGTCAGCGACCTCACCGCCCAGCCGGTCGGGTTCGCGAGCGTCGCCGCCGACACCGCCCCGCTCACGCTCACCGGCCGGGGCGTGGATGCCGGCGGCTGGCTCTCGCTGATGGCACCGATGCAGCTCGCGGCGACCAGCCCGGAGCTGGCGGCCTCGACCGTCGAGACGTCGCCGTCGTCCGTCGACGCCGGTGACGTGCGGTACGTCGGGTTCTCCTCGACCGCGCCGCAGCTCGCGGCGGCGGGCGCCGATCCGGCCGGCGGCACGATCGGCATCGGCATCGCGACGCAAGGAGACTGGGCCAACCTCGGCACCGCCGTGGTCCCGATCATCGACACCGACGTGGACGGCGACGGGACGCCCGACCTGCAGACGGTCGTCCAGAAGTACTCGGCGGAGGTCGACTTCACCACCGCCCAGACGTACTCGGCCGCGACCGGTGAGCTGCTCGAGGAGGTGCCGGTGAACGGCGTCTTCGCGGACGTCGACACCACCGTCTTCGACAGCAACGTCCTGGTCGTCCCGATGAGTCTGGCCCTCGGGTTCACCCCCGGGGTCGCCGCGACGTTCTCGGTGTGGACCTACTCCGGCTACGCCCCCGACCCCAGCGGCCTGCTCGACCAGGTCGAGCCGTTCTCGGTCGACCCGTACGCCCCGGCGTACTGGTTCGACGGCGGCGAGCCGGGCTCGTTGTGGTTCGTCGGCGCACCGGGCACCCCCGTCACGGTGCACCGCTCGCTCGCCCCTGGCGCCACGGCGCCGCAGCTGCTGGTGCTGAGCTCGCACAACGCGACCCCGCAGACGCGGGCCCAGGTTGTGGCGGTCACGGCGCCGGTGCCGCTGGCGACGACGACCCGGCTCACGGTCGGCGGCGGCAAGCGGGTCGGGGCCGACCTGCGGCTCAGCGCCACGGTCGAGCCGCGCGCGGCCACCGGCACGGTCCGGTTCCTCGACGGGGCCACCGAGCTCGGCAGCACGCGGGCGCGCCGCGGCACGGCGCAGCTCACGGTGTCCCTCGGCGGCGGGGAGCACACGCTCACCGCGCAGTTCACGCCCGACGCCGCCCAGTGGCTCGGCTCGACGTCCGCGCCCGTCACGGTCGCCGTCGCGCCGTCGTCGTCCTCGACCGAGCTCCGGCTGTCTCGCGACTCGGGTGCGTTCGGCCGGGCCGTCACCGCGAACGTCACGGTCCGGGGCGGCACCGCCGCGCCGTCGGGCCCGGTCTCCATCCAGGAGAACGGCGCCGAGATCGCCTCGGGCGAGCTCGTCGTGAACCGCCGGACGGGCAAGGTCACGATCGACCTCCCGCGCGACCTCGCCGTCGGTCGGCACGTGCTCACCGCGGTCTTCGCCGGCACCGCCGACGTCGCCGGCTCGTCCAGCCGGGCCTCCTACCGCGTCGAGAAGGCGACGGCCCGCGTCAGCCTGGCCACGCAGACCTGGACCGTGCCCCGCGGAAGCACGCCCGCGGTGATCGTCACGGTCGCGAGCGAGCAGGGGGCGCCGACGCCGACCGGCACGGTCACCGTGCTCGTCAACGGCCAACGGATCGCCTCCGAGCCGGTCGCGGCGAACGGGACGCTCACGGTGACGCTGCCCAAGGTGACCGGCACCCGCCTGGTCACGGCCCTCTACGGCGGCGACGCCGGCTACCGCCCGCAGACCGAGACCCGCACGCTGCGAACGAAGTAGCGCGGGCCCTCAGGCTTGTCGCGGGACGGCACCTCGTCGCGAGAAGGGCAGCTCGTCGCGAGAAGGGCAGCTCAGAACAGCACGTCGTACGCCGCGCTGGTCTCCGGCGCGGTCCCACGGCCGGCGAGCGCCTCGCGTGCGGCCTTGCCTGCGAGCACGTCGGCCCGCTCGTTGAACTCGTTGCCGACATGGCCGCGCACCCAGGTGAACGCCACCGGCCCGACACGTTCGGCGATCGCGCGCTCGATGCCCTGGACCAGGGCGAGGTTCTGCACCGGCGAGCCGCTCGCCGTCCGCCAGCCCTTGCGCTTCCACCCGGCGACCCACACCGAGGCGCACTTGATCGCGTACTGCGAGTCCGACTCGATCTGCAGGTGCTCGGCCCCGGGGTGGGCCAGGATCGCGGCCCGCACCGCCATGAGCTCGGCGATCTGGTTGGTCGCGGAGGCCACCCCGCCCGACGACGAGGTCCCGTCGTGGTTGACCCAGGCCCAGCCGCTCGCGCCGCCGGGGTTGCGCAGGCAGGAACCGTCGGTGCTGACCGTGATCACGTGGCGCTCCTCGCATCGCGCCCGGAGGTGCCCGGGCCGGGAGCATTCTGCCCTGCCGCGGGCCGGCGCGGGCGGAACGGGTGCCCACGGGGTGTTTGACTTGTTCCATGCCTCTCATCGGTGAATACCAGCCCAGCCCCGAGAAGTGGGTCCGCGACCAGGTCGAGCTCTTCGAGGGCTCGGGCGGCACGAAGGGCACGACCCTGCGGGGCATGCCCGTCATCATCCTCACGACCGTCGGGGCGAAGTCCGGCAAGCTCCGCAAGACCGCCCTGATGCGGGTCGAGCACGACGGCGTCTATGCGGCCGTCGCGTCCCTGGGCGGCGCCGCCAAGAACCCGGTCTGGTACCACAACGTGCTGGCGCACCCGCTGGTCGAGCTGCAGGACGGACCCGTGGTGCGCGACCTCACCGCGCGCGAGGTCACGGGCACGGAGAAGGCGCTGTGGTGGGAACGCGCCGTCGCGGCCTACCCCCCGTACGCCGACTACCAGACCAGCACCTCGCGCGCGATCCCGGTCTTCGTCCTCGAGCCCGTCCGCGACTGAGCCCGGCACGTCCCTCGTCGCGGCGCGTCGACCGCACCCCGCGACGTCAGCGGTCCGCCGACATCGCCGCCACGATCCGGGTGATGCTCGAGGCGAGCCCCCAGCGCTCGGCCAGCGCGACCAGCGCGTCCGGATCGGCGGGGGTCATCGGGATCGCGTCGTCGACCACCCCGAGCGGCGCGTCCGGCGCGACCCGGACGACGTCGGGCGCCACCTCGAGGTACGCGTCCGCCTCCGTCAAGCGGGCGCGCTGCGTCGCGGTCAGCCCCGGGTCGCGCGCGTCCCGCGCCGCGAGGACCCCGGCCAGGTCCCCGTACCGCTCGAGCAGCGCGACGGCGGTCTTCTCGCCGATCCCGCGCACGCCGGGCAGCCCGTCGCTCGGGTCCCCGCGCAGCACCGCCATGTCGGCGTAGGCCTGGCCGGTGGGCACGCCGTACTTGGCCCGCAACCGGGCCTGGTCGACGACGTCGAGGTCGCGCACCCCCCGGGACGTGTAGAGCACCCGCACGCCGGTCTCGTCGTCCACGAGCTGGAACAGGTCGCGGTCCCCCGTGACGATCTCGACCCCGCCCGGCCTCGCATGCCCGGCTGCACCCCCCTCGGCCGCACCCCCTTCGGCCGCGGCGCGCGCCACGAGGGTGCCGATGACGTCGTCGGCCTCGAACCCCGGCGCGCCGACCCGGGCGATCCCGAGCGCGGCAAGGACCTCCACGATCACCGGGATCTGCGGGAGCAGGCCCGCCGGGGTCTCCTCGACGTGGTCGGTGCCGGCCACGAGCCGGTGCGCCTTGTAGGTGGGGATCGCCGCGACCCGGAACGCCGGCCGCCAGTCGTCGTCCCAGCAGGCCACGAGCCGGCCCGGGCGGCGGTCGGCGATCAGGCGCGCGGTCATGTCCAGCAGCCCCCGCACGGCGTTGACCGGTAGGCCGTCGGGAGACACGATCGAGTCCGGGATCCCGAAGAACGCGCGGAAGTACAGCGAGGCGGTGTCGAGCAGCAGCAGCCCGCCGGGGCGGACGGCCGGAGCCGGGTCGGGCAGGGACGACGTCATCGGGTGCCTTCCGTTCGGTGCGGTTCGCCTCGGTGCAGGTCACCGAGATGCGACTCGATGTTGAACACGTCCACGGACCACCGGCCGGTGCCGTCCGGGCGGACCAGCCGGGTCACCGACGCGTTCCGGACGTTCGCGGTCCGGCTGATCTCGAGCACGTCGGCCTCCGACAGGCCCTCGCAGATGTACCGGACGACCATGATGACCGCGTCGTGGCAGACGACCAGCACGCGCCGGCCGTGCTCCTGCCGGTCGAGGTCCACGAGCACGGTCCGCACGCGCAACGCGACGTCCGCCCACGACTCCCCGCCCGGCGGCCGGTGGTAGAACTTGCCCAGCCAGCGCCGCCGCTCCGCCTCCGCAGGAACCCGCGCCTCGACGCCGGCCGTCGTCAGCCGGTCGAGCACGCCCAGCTCGCGGTCGCGGAGCCGCTCGTCGGTGCAGATCGTCAGCGCCAACCCGCTGCCTTCGACGGCGAGCTGTGCGGTCTGCAGCGCGCGGACGTACGGCGAGGACCAGACGCTCTGCGGGACGGCGTCGGGCCCGAGGGTGCGGAGCCACGCGCCGACCGCTTCGGCCTGCCCCACACCGCGAGCGGTCAGGGGAACGTCCGGGTCGCGCACCGGGACGTCGATCACGTCGGCGTGCGCCGCCTCGGCGACATCGGCTGCGACGTTGCTGAGACTCTCGCCGTGCCGGACCAGCAGCAGTTCGGTCGCGCCCATGCCCTGACGCTAGTTCACCGCGGGAACCCGCACCGCACGTGGCCCTGGTCCTCGTCGTCCGGGCAGAAAAAAGGACGACCCGACGCATCCGCAGGGGGCTGGGAACGTCGGGCCGTCACTCATTATTCTAGCGCGTTTCGCGGGCTGTGGAGCGCGCACGCAACACCGGATCTCGCGGGTCCGTGCGACTAGCCGACGGGGGCGAAGTCCAGCTGCGCCTCGGTGACGGCCATGACGGACCAGACCTGACCGTCGTCGCTGGTCAGCTCATATGCGGGCAGCAAGACGGTCGAACCGTCGGGCTGGGTGTACATCGTCAGGCCGAGCCGTGACGAGGTGAGCGCGACCTCGGTGACGGGCCAGGCGATCGCACTTCCGGGGTCCGCCGTGGGCGGAACCGTCCGCTCCGGCGCCGGGGCGACCTCGGGCGCGATGCTCGACTCGGCCTGGTCCGGAGCCGACGCCGCATCGCCCGCCGCGATCCGCTGCTCCGCTGCGTACATGATCGGCCCGCCGTAGCTGGCCCCGAAGCGCGGGTCGGCCAGGCGCGCGACGGCGTCGGTGGCACTGACCACGTCGTACGTGCCGAGCGAGACGAGCGGCGCGATCGAGCCGTACAGCGACTGCACCCCGTCGCCGACGAAGCTGACGTTCCAGACCGACCCGGTGCGCTGGCCGTCGAGGACCTGGTAGGCCGCCACGTAGGCGAGCTCAGTCATGCCGGACTCGGAGGTCTCGTACTCGAACGCGCTCGCGTCGAGCCCGAACGCCCCGATCAGGTCGCGGGCCTTCGCGACGGCGGCATCGCCCTGCGGGGCCGGACCGATCGTCGTGATGCAGGTCTGCGGGGGCTCCGGCAACGGCATCGCCTCGGGCTCGAGGCCCGGGGCGGGCTCGGTCGCCGGCTCGGGCGTACCCGTCGAGCTGTCCGCGGCCCCGTCGCCGGTCGATCCCGGCTCCACGCCCTGGAGCCGGTCACTGCCGCACGCGTACGGGTCGAGGCCCGGGTCGTAGAAGTTCACGCTCGCAAGGCCGTCGGGCTGCAGCTGGAGCGACGGCCCGCTGCCGTCGACCGGACCCACGGTCCACGCGCCGTCGGTGAGCACGGCCGTTCCCGCGAGGCCGAGCGCCTGGGCGAGCCGGTCGGCCGTCGCCGCGGTGAAGACCTGCGCCGGGTCGAACGTCCACGCCTGCGCCGACCCGGCCTCGTCGGACAGACCCACAGCGGTGAACACCGTCCGGCCGCCGTACCAGGGGGCCAGCATCGAGCTGCTCAACTTGCTGTCCGCGGAGCCCATCGCCGACTCGGGAGCGGCTGTCCCGGTCGTGCCCGACTGGCTGAGAGTGATCACCCCGGCGGCCGGGACGGCGGTGCCCCCGTCCCCGGTGCCGACCGCGTACCCGGCCGTGCCGAACAGCAGCGCGCTCGCCGCAACGGCGGCCACCGGCCACCAGGTCGCCCGTCCGCGGCGCGCCCGGGCGGTGGCGAGCTCGTCGCCCGGGTCCGCCCGGCGGGCGCGGACGGCAGCCTCGAGCGACGCCCGGTCGGGCTCGGCGCCGGCGGCCGGATCCGCCCCACGCAGCCGGTCGAAGATCGGGTCGGGCTGCTCGGACGGGCGGGTGCTGTCGTTCACGGCGACCTCCTGGGGTGGGACGCGGGTGGGGTGGTCCTCTACCTGCCCTATGTGCCGATCGAGGTCCGGCTTGCACGGGCCGTCAGGCGCAGCCCGTCAGGCCCTGCCCGTCAGGCGTCCTGCGCAGCCCGTCAGGCGTCGAGCCGCTCCGACCAGGCGTCCCGGAGGCGCGACCGGGCCCGCGAGAGCGCGGCGTCCGCGCCGCCGCAGGAGATCCCGAGCACCTCCGCGAGCCCGGCGGCGTCGAGACCCTCCCACCCGTGCAGCAGCAGGATCCGCCGGTCGCGCGGGCTCAGCGCGGCCAGGATGGCGCGGAGCTCGACGTCGTCGAGTGCCAACGTCGCCGGATCCGCGTCGTCGACCTCGTCCGGCACCTCGCCGACGGGTACGGGTCGCCCCTTGCGTCGGTGGTTGGCGAGCACGAAGCCCGCCGTCCGGTACAGCCACGGCAGCTCGGCGCCGTCGGGCACGTCGTCGCGCCGACGCCAGGCGATGGCGAGCACGTCTGCGGTGAGGTCCTCCGCGTCGTCGCGGGGGCCGCGGCGCACGAAGTACCGGAAGAGCGCGGTGGCATGGGCACGAAAGAGGTCCTCGAACCAGGCGTCGTCGCGGGCGGGCACGAGGATCTCCTCCACGGTCTGCGGCTACCTACACCTGCACTGTGTCGCACCGGAGCCGCTTCTTGCACCATCGGTCGGACCGGTCGCGCGTCGGGTCCGCCGCGGGACCACCCCGCGACATCAGTCCGCCGCATCTGTCCGCCGCATCACCCCGGGCAGCAGGTTCGGGACTCAGAGCCCCTCGGCGACCGCGGAGGTGACCTGGAGCCACGCCTCGCGGGTGCTGCCCTGGAGCGCCTCGATGAGCAATGGTCCGCCCGCCACGAGGGCCGGGTCGTGCGGCACGTCGATGACGACGCGGGTGAGCTGGCCGAAGTGGTGGTGCAGGCGCGCACGCAGCTTGGCGTCGACGTCGGCCGCCGGGGCCGAGAGCACGGTGACGGCGCGGCTCACGAGGTCCTCGTGCCCGGACGCCCGCAGCGCGTCGATCGCCCACGCCGCCGACTGCGCGGTGTCCTCGCGGATCGTCGACACGATCACGAGCTGGTCGGCGGCGTTGATCGCGGCCTGCCAGTTCGACGCGCGCATGTTGTTGCCCGTGTCGATCACCATCACGCGGTAGAACCGCACGAGCGTGCGGTGCAGTGCGGTGAACGCCTCCGCGTCGATCGACGCCGCGGACGCGGCATCCTCGTCGGACGCCAGCACGTCGAACTGCGCGGACCCCTGCGACCGGACGTAGTTGTCCAGATCACCGACCCGCGCCGAGCCCAGGTCGGTGAACCGGCCGAGGTCGCGCAGCAGCGTCACGGCGGTGTTCGCGTGCCGGGCGTGCGCGGACCGCCAGCCGAGGGTCCCGCGCGTCTCGTTGTTGTCCCACGCGAGCGTGTACCCGCCTCGGTGGATCCCGAACGTGGCGGCGATGAGCAGTGCGGCGGTCGTCTTGTGCGCGCCGCCCTTGGGATTGAGCACGACGACCGTCTTGGGTCCGTCCAGGCTCCGCTGCACCGCGACGATCGCGTCACGGTGATGCCGTTCGACCCGTCCCGGCGCGGGCGCGACGATCCCGAACGTCAGGTGCCGCAGCGTGCGCCGCCAGCCCCACTCCGCGGGACCCACCGGGGGCTCGGGCCGGGTGGCAAGAAGGTCGTCGAGCGTGGGGAGCTCGTGGTGGTCCGCCGGCGTCGCCACGGTCGGAAACCTCGGCGGGAACGGGTTCGAGACGGCACGCAGCGGTGCGGTGGACTCGGTCACGGCTCGGTCGTCTGGCACCTCGTAGTCGGCCTCTCGCTCGTGGTACTGCTCGTCGGGCTCAGGATCGGACTCGGTCCGGGGCTCCGGCTCGACGTCCGGCGCTGCTGCACGGTCGGCGTCCCGCTCGGTCTCTGATCCGGCCGACCGGCGTCCACGCCGCTCCGGCGGTGGGCTCCCGGCCTCGTCGACGGTGCCGTCCGGGTGGATGCTCAGCAGCCACTCACCGTCCGGGTCCTCGATGCTCAGGGCCAGCACGCGGCCCTCGTCGGCCGCCCGGCGCGCCATGAACTGGGTCACCAGGCCACCGGCCTCGCCCGCGCTCACCCCGGTGAAGCGGTGCACGGTGCCATCGATGACCAGTTCGGCGCCGCCGTCTGGTCCCACCACGGCGCGCGGCGAGATGTCGACAGGCCCATTGCCGGGATCACTCATGGATCTGATTCCCACTTTCGAGGACCTTGTCACGACGTATTGAGGACGGATCGGGCAAACCCCTGTCCACTGAACCTACGCCGGGTTGACCGCGGGAAGCACACGCGCCCTCGTATCGGCCAGGATGGGGGCATGCCCGCCTACCTCGCCCGGATCACCGTCTCCCCCGTGCCCGACGACGGCGAACGGTTCGGCATGGCCGACGCTCTGGGTGCGGACGCGGACCACGAGATGTCCGACGGCGGCGTCATCTTCCACGTGCTGGGCGAAGCGCCGGACCTGTCCGCGGCGACGGCGGCCGGGCGTCAGCACGCCGCCGAGGTGCTCGACGGCTACACGTTCGAGGTGGAGGTGCACGAGCTTCCCTGAGCTCTGGACCGGCCCCGGACGCACGAATGCCCCGGCACAAGGCCGGGGCATTCGCGAGGTTCTAGAGCCTGTCAGACAGGCTCGCCACGCCCTGTGAAGAAATCAGAGGGGGCGGATGTTCTCGGCCTGCGGGCCCTTCGGGCCCTGCGTGACGTCGAACTCAACCTTCTGGTTCTCGTCGAGCGAGCGGTAGCCGCTGCTCGAGATCGCGGAGTAGTGGGCGAAGACGTCAGCGCCGCCGTCGTCGGGAGCAATGAAGCCAAAGCCCTTTTCGGCGTTGAACCACTTCACGGTGCCAGTAGCCATAATAAAATCTCCTCCAGGAGCGTTCGGTCGACCCCGACTGTCGAGGTCGCTCGTCGCAGTGTTCGTCGTCCGCTCCGGGAAAGGAACAAGGCGCCCCGGCCGAGGCCGAGAGCGTTTAAGACGTTCGATGCACAGCAACTTCACGCGCAAGCCTAGCGTAGGGACCGGCTCAGGGGAACGGAACGCACAACCCGACCAGGTCACAGTCCGGCATCCAACCCCCCGAACACCCCCTCTGACGTGCGGGCCGGGTGAGCCACGCACCCGTGGCTCGGGTCAGGATCGGACCTCAGACAGTGACGACACGATCGCGTCCGGCCCGCTTCGCGGCGTAGAGCGCCGCATCGGCCGCGGCGATCGCGCCGTGCGCCGGGACCGGCCGACCGACGCCGACCGAGACGGTGACCGCCAGGCCGGCGGCGATCTGCCCCCACGGAGCGTGGCGCACCGCGCTGTGCAGCCGTGCCGCGACCTCCTCGGCGGCCGGTCCACCGCCGAACACCAGGATGACGAACTCGTCGCCGCCGTACCGGACCAGGACGTCGTCGGTCCGGCAGTGCGCCCGGAGGATGACCGCCATCCGGCGCAGCACCTCGTCTCCCACGGCGTGCGAGAAGTGGTCGTTCACGAGCTTGAACTGGTCGACGTCGACGAACACCGCCGCGAGATCGTCGATCGCGGAGTCGATCGCGCCCGCGAGCATCCGCCGGTTCCCGAGCCCGGTCAGGGGGTCGAGCAGCGCGGCCTGACCCATCCGGTTGGTCTCGGCCGTCAGGGCACGGACCTGGTGGCGGGTCTGCAGCGAGGTGAACCGGCCGTCCCGCTCCACCCAGACCCGCCCGAGGGCCTCACGTGCCAGCAGCTTCCACCGGTCGACGGCCGGGTGCGGACCGTACTCGGCCACGTCGACGTCGGCCATCGCCTCCATCGCGGCGGACGACCAGATCTCGCGACTGGCGCGCCGGGAGCTCTCCCACGCGCCGCGCAGCTCCGCGCGGGCCGCGGCGAAATCGCCGTCGTCCATCGCGGCCAGGCCGAGCACGAGGCGGGCGAGGTTCGTCTCGACGAGCTCGTCGCGGAGCAGGAACTGCCCGCTGGCCTCGCGGATCCGCGCCGCGGCCAGTCCGGGATAGCCGAGGCGACTGACGGCGTAGGCCTCGATGACCGCCGCACGCGCCACCATCTCGGGGTTGCCCGCCAGGACCGCGATCCGCCCCATCCGCAGGGCCCGCTGCGCGGCCGTGACGAACACCGGTGCGGCAGCCGTGGTCTCCCCGACGACCAGCAGCGTCGTCGCCCAGTAGGCGCTCAGCAGCGCCTGCTCCTGCGCGATGAAGAGGTCGGTCTCCGGGCCGCTCCCGAGCAGGATGCCGGCGAGCAGCTCGTCCGACTGCTCGAAGAGGAAGACGGCACGGAGCGCCAGGGCGACCGCCATGCTCGCCGACAGGTGGCTGTAGCGGCCCGGGGTGGTGTGCGCGACGATCCAGGTCCCCTCGGCCAGCGCATCCATCGCCCGACTGACCTCGCCGACCTGCGTCGACGACTCGGCCAGGAGCGCCAGGGCCTTGGCGCGCCAGAGCGGGTCGGGCTCGTCCTCGAGCTCGTCGAGGAGATCGAGCGCCACGGTCACCGCCTCGCGGTGCCGGCCCGCCTCCTGCAGGGCGATGCCCTCGATGTAGTGCAGGAACTGGCCGGTGACGCGGTCGCCCGCCGCGATCGTCAGGAGCCGCCAGGCCCGGCAGGACAGCGCGGCACGCTCCGAGAACCCGTCGATGTAGAGCCGATGGGCCGAGTCGGCCAGCTCGTCGTACGGTCCGAACTCCCCGGGCGCGACGAGCGCACCGCTGGTCGACGCGAGCATCCATGCCTCATCTCGTCCGACCGCCCCCCGGTCCGCTCCGCCGGGCGCGCCAACGGTATGTGGATTATCGACCGGCTACCCGATCGTGCACCCGATACGGGTGGATCATCACCCGCCATGAGCGTGACGCTCACCCGTTTGCGGACGACGTCCGGCCGTTCGAGCGGCGCGGACGTGCAGCCGATCCGCGATTCCACGCCTACGCTCGCGCCCTATGAAGCCATTCCTGCTCCTGTCGACCCGGGCGGACGACCGCGCCGCGGCGGAGGAGCATGCCGCGTTCGTCCGGTTCGGCGGACTGACCCCGGATCTCCTGCACCGTGTGCGGCTGGAGGCGGAGCCCCTCCCTGACCTGGACCTCGACCGGTACTCCGGGGTCTTCATCGGCGGGAGCCCGTTCAACTCGAGCGACCCGGAGGATCTCAAGTCCGCGGTCCAGCGACGGGTCGAGGCGGAGCTGGCGGGGCTGCTGGACGAGATCGTGGACCGCGACTTCCCGTTCCTCGGCGCGTGCTACGGCGTCGGCACGCTCGGCGTGCACCAGGGAGCGGTGATCGACTCGACGTTCGGCGAGCCGGTCAGCTCGGTCTCCATCACGCTCTCCGAGGCCGGCCGCGCCGACCCGCTCCTGGCGGGGATCCCGCCCCGGTTCGACGCGTTCGTCGGCCACAAGGAGGCCTGCCGGTCGCTCCCCGACCACGTGACGCTCCTCGCGTCCTCCCCCACGTGCCCGGTCCAGATGTTCCGGGTCAAGCAGAACCTGTACGCCACCCAGTTCCACCCCGAGCTCGACGTGCCGGGCATCGTGCTGCGGATCAAGACCTACCGGAATGCCGGGTACTTCCCGCCCGACGACACCGAGCACGTGGTCGCCGGTGTCCAGGACGCGGAGGTGAACGTGCCGCCCCGGATCCTGGCGAACTTCGTCCGGCGGTACGGCGCCTGACCCCGAAGTCCGACCCCGCCTGGGCGCGCCCCGTTCATCGTGCCGCCCGGCGCGCGCCACCCCAGCGTCGTCGGCCGTCTGCCGACCTCGCCTACGATCGTGGCCGGTTCACGCCCAACGGAAGAGATCCACCCTCGATGCGGCTCGCCACCTTCAACATCCTGCACGGGCAGTCCCTCACGGACGGGTTGGTCGATGTCGACCGCTTCGCCGCCGCGGCGGCGAGCCTCGATGCCGAGGTGCTCGCGCTGCAGGAGGTGGACCGCGGTCAGCCCCGCTCGCACGGGGCGGACCTCGCCGCCGTCGCCGCGGCGGCCATGGGCGCCCGGGAGTACCGCTACCTCGCCACCATGTCCGGGGCGCCGCGCCTGTGGTCGGCCGCATCCGGAGACCGCCCGCCGGACGGCGCGAGCTACGGGATCGCCCTGCTCACTCGGCTCCCGGTCCGGGCGTGGCGCACGATCCGCCTGCCCGTGCTGCACGGGCGCATCCCGGTGCTCCTGCCGGGCGACCGCCGACCGACGGTCGTCCGGGACGAGCCGCGGGCTGCGATCGCCGCCGTGCTGGACACCGCCGCCGGCCCGATCACCGTCGTCACAACCCACCTGACCCTCATCCCCGGCTGGAACGCCGTCCAGCTCAGGCATCTGGTCCACCGGGTGCGCGATCTGCCGCAGCCGCTGGTGGTGCTCGGTGACCTGAACCTCGCCGGTGCGTGGCCCGCCCGCGTGACCGGGATGCGGCCGCTCGCGAACGCCCGGACGATCCCGTTGTCCGCACCGGTCCGCCAGCTCGACCACATCCTCGGTACCGGAGCCGTGCGGCCCACGTCCGACGGGACGGGGATCGATCTCGGGGTCTCCGACCACCGTGCCCTGGCGGTCGACGTCGTGCTCGGCTCCGGCGGGCGACCTACGACTGCTCGAGCTCGACGCTGAACCAGACCGTCTTGCCCTCGGCGCCGTGGTGCTCGATCCCCCACTGGGCCGCGAGCGAGTCGACGAGCTCGAGGCCGCGTCCGCTGGCCGACGACGGCTCGGGGTGACGCACGACCGGGACCGTCACGCTGCTGTCGCGGACGGCCACCCGCACCACCCGGCCGGTACGACCCACCCGGACCCGGATCATGCCGTCGGCCGGACCGTGCAGGGCCGCGTTGGCGACGAGCTCACCGGCGAGCAGCTCGACGATCTGGTTCTCGGCGCCGAAGACCCCCTCGGCCGCGAGCTCGTTCATCACCCAGTGGCGGGCCGCGCGGGCCGACGCCCGGCTCGCCGGCAGGCACAGCTCGTCGGAGCCGCCTGGTCCCGACGACATGTCCCCGCCTCCGCCGGCAACGAGCTCCAGAGGTGCTGGAGGCCGGTTCGCGGAATCGGGGCGTGGCTGTTCCTGCTCGCCCATGCGCACACTCTGCCCGACGCCAAGGGTTGCAGCACACTCGGGCCGCCGGTCGGGCCCGGCGCAGGCGGTCAGCCGGCAGGCGTGGCCCCATACCCCGCGCTCGGACGCTCGGCCCACGTCTCGGACGGCATGAGGATCCACAGGATCGGGTAGACGATCAGCTGGCTGCCCGGCAGGACCATGAGCAGCAGGACGAACAACGCGCGGGCGGCCCAGGGGTCGAGACCGAACCTGCGGCCCAGACCGGCGCACACGCCCCCGAGGATTCGTCCGTCGCGAGGGCGGACAAGGCCTTGCCGTCCGAAGGTGTCGTGGATGTCAGTCATGGTGGCTCGCTACTCTCCAGATCGTGGTGGTCTTGCGGATGCCTTCAGCGTGCCGCGCGGACACCGCCCGGCACATCGGGTACATCCCTGACCGGGCCCTGATCTCGACCGGCCGGACCGTCAGGGCGAAGTCAGGGTGTGCGCGATCCACCGAAGCGGTGCCGCGAGTCCTCTACCCTGGAGTTCATGAGCAAACTCGAGGCCCAACGCGCAATGCGGGCCGCCAAGTACGACGCGGCGCATGGTGCATCGAGCGGTCGTCCGGCCAAGGCAGCGACCACGTCCGGCGCCCCGGCGGCGCCGCGCGCGAAGACCACGGCCAAGTCGCGGACCAAGGCCGCCGTCGTCGTCCTGCCCGAGACCGACGAGGAAGCCCCCGAGCTCTGCGGTCACCGCAGCATGGCCGGCAAGTCGTGCAAGCGGCCCGCGGGACACCCCGAGACGAATCACCGCTACACGTAGCCGCACCTGACCCTTCCCTCCCCGCGCGCCGAAGGTGCACAGTGGAGAGACGACGGAAGGAGCAGCCATGCAGGCAACCATCGGGGACCGGCTGCACGTGCACAGTCGAGCGGTCGGGCAGACGGGGCAGCTGGCCGAAGTCATCGAGATCCACGGCGAGAACGGCGCCCCGCCCTATCTGGTGCGGTACGAGAACGGGCACGAGGCGCTCGTGTTTCCCGGACCGGACTGCACGATCGAGCACGCGAAGCACGCCCAGCAGTCCTGACGGGCGTCGCTGACCGCATGACGCCCCACGCCGCGGTGGGTGGGCGTCCGGGCGGCTCGCGCGAGCCCGCGAGCCGCCGCGGTGCGACCGATTGGCTTGGCTGGCTGCTTGGTTGGTCTACCCAGAAAGCTCCCAGGTTCGCCGACTAGACTGGCGACACTCAAGGGTCGACGACGCGCGGTGCGACCACACTGAGTCCCCCCGAGCTTGACCTGGCCGCGCGCTCGCTCGAGAAACGGCTCCTCCCATCGCGCCCATCGTCTTTGTTCACGGAGTACGCACGTCCCGCGACATCTGGACCGACCAGATCGCCGCCATGTCTGCCGAAGGCCACGACTCGATCGCGGTCGACCTGCCCGGGCACGGCGCACGCTCGCACGAGCGGTTCACCCTGCGCGGGGCCATGGAGACCATCGACGCGGCGGTCGGCAGCTTCACCGAGGTGCCCCTGCTCGTGGGGCTGTCCCTCGGCGGGTACTCCTCGCTCGCCTATGCAGCCCGGCACCGGGACACCGTGTCCGGCGTCGTGCTGTCGGGGTGCTCGACGGAGATCCGCGGCTGGCCCCTGGGCGCGTACCGGAGCCTCTCGCTCCAGATGGACCGCGCGTTCCGCCCGGCCGGCGGCGGCACCTGGCACGTGGTGGCCGACATGCTCGCCGCGATGAAGGGGCACTCCTCGCTCGCCGACCTGCGTCGGATGGACGTGCCCGTGTGGTTGGTCAACGGTCAACGCGACCTCCTTCGCCTGGACGAGCGTCGCTACCTCGCCGCCCTGCCCGGAACCCGCCTGACGGTCGTGCCGCGCGCCGGGCACGACGTCAACAGCCACGCCCCGGCCGCGTTCAACCGGATCCTGCTCGGCGTCATCCACGAGCTGCGCGCCGCCGCGACCACGATCACGGCCCCGATCGTCGCGCCCCGCGCCGCGCTGGTCTGACGCGCCTCGCCCCGCGACCGGGCGCGCGCTGCCGCGCGTGACTAGCGTGGGTGGATGGCGCGCGCGACGACTCCTGCGGTTGAGCTCGAGGTTCGGGGCCGGACCGTCCGCGTCACCAGCCCCGACCGGGTGGTCTTCCCCGAGCGCGGGTTCACCAAGCTCGACGTCGTGCAGTACTTCGTCGCGGTCGGCGAAGGGATCCTTGGTGCGCTGCGCGACCGGCCGACGACGCTCGAACGCTGGCCCAAAGGGGTTTTCGAGGGCGCGAAGCTCGCGACCCGGATGGACTCCACCGGTGACGCCTTCTACCAGAAGCGGATACCCGCCGGTGCCCCGGACTACGTCGAGACCGCCACGATCGCCTTCCCGAGCGGGCGCACGGCGGACGAGGTGTGCCCGACCGAGCTCGCCGTGGTCGCGTGGGCGGCGAACCTCGGAACCCTCACGTTCCACCCGTGGCCGGTGCGCCGGACCGACGTCGAAGCCCCCGATCAGCTGCGCATCGACCTCGACCCGCAACCCGGGACCGACTACGCCGACGCCGCGCGCGTCGCGCCTGAGCTGCGCGCCCTGCTGCACGAGCTCGGGATGGAGGGCTTCCCGAAGACCTCGGGCGGGCGCGGTCTGCACGTCTTCGTCCCGATCCAGCCGCGGTGGACCTTCACCCAGGCGCGGCGCGCGACCATCGCCGTCGGCCGCGAGCTCGAGCGCCGACTGCCCGACCAGGTGACGATCAACTGGTGGAAGGAGGAGCGCGGGGTCAAGGTCTTCGTCGACTACAACCAGATGGCGCGCGACCGGACCATCGCGTCGGCGTACTCCGTGCGCGCCAACCCGCGGGCCACCGTCTCGGCCCCGCTGCGCTGGGAGGAGGTGCCCGACGTCGTTCCGAACGACTTCGATCTGACGACCCTGCCGGCGCGGTTCGCCGAGGTGGGGGACCTGTTCGCACCCCTGAGCGTCCCCGGCCCGGGCGAGCCCGAGCGGCTCGCGTACTCCCTCGAGCCGCTGCTCGAGCTGGCCGACGCCGACGAGCGCGACCACGGCCACCAGGACCTGCCCTACCCCCCGGAGTACCCGAAGATGCCCGGCGAACCGAAGCGGGTCCAGCCGAGCCGGGACCGCGACCGCAAGGACTCCTGACGGCGACGGGTGCCACTCAGTCCGTCTCGAACTCCCAGTGCCACGGTTCCTGCGGTCCGCCGCCGCCCGGTTCCATGATCGCCGGGTGGTGCCAGCCGAACTCGCGGGCGTGCTCCTTCATCCATCGGTAGCCGGGAGTGCTGAACTGGCCGAGCGAGCCGAAGTCGGCCAGGTCGATCGCCAGTCCCCGACCGTGGTTGGACGAGCCGGGCAACGCCGCCAAGCCGCCGCGCGCCCGGCGCACGGACACCTGGTCGGCCAGGGAGCGGTACGAGCTGACGAGGCTCGGGTAGCGACCGAAGTCGTCGCGGTACGCCACGGCGAGCTGGTCCAGTGCCTGGGCCGCGTCGCACCGCAGGAGCACGGCGGAGTCGAACGCCACCCCGCACAACAGCTCGGTCGAGACGGCCCCGTTCGGGGCGTCCTCGACCGCGGCAACCTTGCGAGTCAGCTCGGCCGCGGCGGCCTGGGCAGCGGCTTCCGCCACCCGAGCGGCCTCGGCGGCGGCCGCCGCGGCGGCGGCTTCCGCGGCGGCCTGCGCAGCAGCGGCCAGGTTGGCGTCCGCCACCGCCTCGACCTGGACGGACAGCTCGTTGACGCGCTGGGCCGCCAGGAGCAGCTGCGCGCTGACGCCGAGGTCGACCGCGGCCAGGCTGACCGCCGTCGCGCCCGCGTCGGCGTCGGTCGCACCGGCGCTCGCGGCCTCGCCGTCGGCCGCCTTCGAGGGTGCGAGGTCGTTCGACACGGCGGATGCGGCCGCGGGCACCGCCGTCGCCGCCGCGTCGAGCGCGGCGAGAGGGGTCGGGACCGGAGCGGGCGGTGCCGCCTCGATCAGCGCGGCGAGGTTCACCATCGCCTCGTCGAGCGGGGTGAGGGTCTCCGGCGTGACGTCGGGTGCGGAGCTCGCACGCGTCGAGGTGGCCTGCGCGACGGCCGCACGGGCGAGCACGACGGCCTCGCTGCGCCTGACCGTGGCGAAGGCGATCGCGACCCCCTCGAGGCGAGCACCGTCGGCGCGGTCGGACCGCACCCGGTTGGCACGCTCGTGCGCGACGGCGTCCGCGACGGCGTCCTGCGCGGACCGGACCTGGTGGTCGCTGTAGGCCTGGGACGCGCCGGCGCCGAGCAGGGCCGCGGTGAGGCCGACGGAGAGCATCATCGCCGTCGCGCTGTTCGGGCGCCGAGGCCGGAACCGCCGACGACGCACGCGCTTCTCGGCCAGCCGCAGCTCGCGCCGCGTGGTCGTCGTCTGCGTGCACTCCATGGATCGATCGAGTCCCGGCGCCGTCGCCCACCGCCGTCGCGGTCGAGGTCGTGGGGCGCTGCATCCGGGACCTCGCACTGTTCCCTTCGACCGCTGGGCGCGCGCCTTGAGGAACTTCGGCGGATGTTCTGCTCAGGGGCGCCAGGGCACCGGGTGCCAGCGCGCGCCGGAGCGGCGCGACAGGTCGGGAGCGGTCACGGTCGCGAGCGCGTCGACCGCAGCGTGCACGCGGCGCGCGATCCGGGCCGCCTCGTCGTTCCCCTCAGCCGTGAAGCGGACGTCGATCCGGGCCTCGCCGCGCACCACCGCGAGGTCGGAGGACTCGACGGTCGTCATCCGGCGCGCAGCATCGGCCGCCGCGGGCAGGACGACGTCGGGCCGGATGCAGGGGCGCAGCAGACCGATGCCCAGGGCGATCCGGAAGGAGGTCACCGGGTGAGGCTAGCTACTCGACGACGAACCCCCGCGAATCTGTGTCCAGGGGGCCGCCGGCCCCGTCGGACGGGTCGTCCTCCGTGATGACCACGACGTAGGCGCCGGGGTCGAGCGTCACGTCGAAGGCGAAGGGCGCGAACGTCTGCCCCTCGGCCGTCTGGGTCACCCCGGCCTGCACCACGTCGCCGCCCGGCGACTCGATGCGCCAGGGCAGGGTCGCCTCGAACACGGCGGCCTCGCCCGAGACGGTCACCGGCGAACCGACGACGTCGCCCTCGTTGGGGTCGTTGATCTGCACGAGGAGCCGCACGCTGATCGGGTCGGCGCGGGCGATCGGCTCGCTGACGTCCAGCACGCCGAACAGCTCGTCGACGGGCTCACCCTCGACCAGGATCCGGACCGGGGCGTCGGACTGCAGCGCACCGGTGACCGCGTAGACCAGGGCCTGGACCGCGAGCACCGCGCCCGCCGAGCCGGTCGTCGTCGTGGTCGCGGCGGCAGAGAGGTCGACCTCGATGGGTGTCGCCGGGTTCACCGCGAGCACGGTGCCGGCCGGGTCCCACAGACCGACGTAGTCGGGGTCGAGCGCGTCGCCCGCCAGGACTCCCCTGGCCGCGGTGAGTGCCGGGCCGCCGGCGTCGGGCAGGGAACGGAACTCTCGCACGAGCCTGAGGTCGGTGCCGTTGTCGGTCGCGTAGTACACGGGCACCGTGATCGGGGCGGTCGACGGGCTCGGCGTCGAGGGACCGGACGTGGACGGGCCGGGGCTGGACGTGCCGCCGGGCGACGGCGTCGTCGTGCCGTCGTCGTCGCCCGCACACCCCGTGAGGAGCGCAAGGACCACGGCGACCGCGACGGTGACGACGGTGACGGCGCGCGGCCGACCGGAACGGGGCGACTGGGTCGTCATGGTGAGCCCCCCAGGTGTGGTCGAGACCTCGGTGGTCGAGACCTCAAGCATGCTCGCGCGCACCGGCCCGGGCCAGGGGCGAAGGACCCGCCGCGACGGGCACCCGGGCCGTTCGCCCCTGGGGACGGGCTCGCACCGGGACCAGGATGGGGGCACGTGATGGCGCGACGGAGGAGACGGCGATGGGAAAGCGGCAGTGGAGCGACCTGAACCCGCGACAGCGGTCGGTGGTCAGCCTGGGGGCGGTCGTGCAGTTCGCCCTGGCTGCGGCCGCCTGGGCCGACCTGGCGAGGCGGCCGGACAACCAGGTCAACGGGCGCAAGGCACTCTGGGCGCTCGCCATCGGCGTCAACTACGTCGGCCCGATCGCCTACTTCCTCCGGGGCCGCCGCCCGCACCCGTGACCGGATGGGTCACCCGTGCACATGCACCTTGTGGTGCTCGATCTGCGCGATGTCGTCCGAGGTCGCCTTGAGCAGCCGGTCGGCCAGGTCTCGCAGCGCGCGAGCGGCCGCGAGCTCCTCACCGATCTCGGGGATGCTGGGGTCGCTCGGGTTGCGCCGAGCGCGTCCGAAGCCCTCCAGGCTCGTCCCGCTCGAGGTCGACAGGACCGCATGGGCGGTCGTCGTCTCCTCGGCGAACCGGACCTCGTCGGCGCCGGCGTCGGCGAGAAAGATCTTGACGTTCCAGGTGTGAACCATGGCGCACTCCTCGCAATCTGGTCTGGAGCGAGGGCAGTCGATCCAGACGGACCCGTACCTCCGACGCTAGGGGACCAAGGGACGTTGCGGTAGCCCAGAGCGCGCCAGGGCGGCGATGAACCCGCCGGCGAACGTGTCACCGAGACCGATGGTGGTCGGGTGCTCGACGTCGACCACGAACGCGGGGACGCAGCAGACGGCGCTCCCCACCGCGCCCTCGATGCTCTCCGCGAACGCCGCGCCGTGCGGGTTCACCGGCAGGTGGCTCACGTCGAGGTAGTCGCGTTCGGTGAAACCGTCCCCGGTGCGGTAGCGGGTGCTGGCCATCGTGATGCCGCCGCGCAGGCTCGCCTCGAACGCGCCGGCACCGTCCCCCCAGGCGAGGGACCAGTACTTGGTGTGGACGACGAGCACCTTCGCCGGGATGGCCGCGTGCAGCTCACCGAGGGCCCGCACCATCTCGTCCACGTCGAGGAGATCGAGCGGCCGACCCACGTAGGCCTGCATCTCCTCCTCGTTCAGGCTGTAGACATCGATGACGTCCAGGAGCGCGTCGCGGACCCGCTGGCTCAGGGCCGGCACATGGAACCCCGCGTCCTCGTAGTAGACGACGGCGTGCGGGGGCAGCCCGCGCATGTGCGTCTTGAGGGTGCGCAGGCGTTCGTCGAGCACGGCCGCGTTCTGGATGACGTTGAACCCGGAGATCATGAAGACCTCCGCCGCTTGCAGCACCTCGCCCAGCTCGTCGCTCAGGACCAGCTCCCGGTTGGGCGGGTCGTTCGTGTAGATGATCCGGTTCGGGTGCGGCGCCGTCAGGTCGATGTCGCCGGACCTCACGTGCGCCCCCTGCCCGAACTGCACGATGAGGTGCGGGTCCGTCGTGTCCCGCACCGCGCTGCTGATGTACGCGCAGTCGGGCGGCAGCAGCCGGCGCACGTGGTCGTCGATGCTCACCAGATGAACCGTGCAGGTGATCCCGAGGGCACTCATCGCCATCGCCGCCCGGACCGGCGTACCGCCGAGCGTGATCCGCTTGTCGAACCGTGAAGCGAACTGCTCGACGATGTCGGAGGAGGCGACGAACCGCTCTCCTCCGACACCGTCCTTCATGAAGCCGAGCAACGAGACGACCAGGTCCCGCTCGCTGTCGATCGCGATCGACGTGGTCAGCTCCGACGCACCGATCGAGTAGTGCGTGATGAGCCCCTCGATCACCGAAGAGTCCCACCCGATCTCGTAGTCGACCGTGCCACCGAGGCCCAGTACCAGTTTCTCAGTCATGAAGTCGTCAGATCGCTCAGTAGAGCGAAGCCTTTCCGGTCGCAGCGAACAGCTCGATCTTCTCGGCCGCAGTGACCTTCATCGCCGCGATGCACGGCGGCTGGATGGTGTTCGGCTCGCGCAGGCTGACGTCGGCCATGACCTCGCGCATCTTGAGGTGGTAGGTCACCTTGATGTCGCTCGAGATGTTGATCTTGTTGATGCCGAGCGTCACCGACTTGGCGATCTCGTCATCCGGGTTGTTCGAGCCACCGTGCAGCACCAGCGGGATGCCGACCTTCGCCTTGATCTGCTGCAGCAGGTCGAGCTTGAGCTCCGCCTTCATGCTCGGGGGGTAGATGCCGTGGCAGGTGCCGATCGCGATGGCGAGGCTGTCGACCCCGGTGGCCTCGATGAACTTCACCGCGTCGTCCGGATCGGTGTAGATGATCGTCGCCGTGCCGTCCTCGGCCTCGTTGTCGGTCTTGCCGATCGTCCCGAGCTCGCCCTCGACGGACAGGCCCACGGCGTGGGCGGCGTCGACGACCCGCTTGGTGATGGCGATGTTCTCCTCGAACGGCAGCGTCGAGCCGTCGATCATCACGGAGGTGAAGCCGCTCTGGATGGCGACCAGCACCTGCTCGTAGGTGCCGCCGTGGTCCAGGTGGATCGTGACGGGAACCGAGGAGCGGTGCGCGCGGGAGATGATCGCCGGCAGCATGTCGACGCCGATGTGGCTCAGCTCGTCCGGGTGGATCGCGATGATCACCGGGCTGTTCAGCTCTTCGCTGATCTCGAAGATGCCGTTCATCATCGCGTAGTCGCTGACGTTGAATGCCGGGACCGCGAAGTTGTTCGCGTGCGCCACAGCGAGCAGGTCTTTACCATTCATCAACATTGCGGGATATCTCCTGAGGTTGGTTGAACTGACGAGGAAACTGGGGGGGACGACTAGCCCTTGACCGATCCGCCGGTCAGGCCGCCGATGAAGTAGCGCTGGAAGAACAGGAAGAGGAGGAGCACCGGAATACACCCGAGAATGCTCATCGCCATCATCTCGTTCCACTCGTACGAGTGCTGACCCATGAGCAGCTGAATACCGATGGGGACGGTTCGCATATCCTCCGTCCGCGTGAGGGTGAGCGCGAACAGATACTCGTTCCAGGCGATCATGAAGGTGTAGATGCCGATCGAGACGATGCCCGGGATAGAAATGGGCACCAGCACCCGCCACAGCGCGGTGATCGCGTTCCCGCCATCAAGCTTGACGGCTTCATCGAGTTCTTTCGGCAGGGTGTTGAAATAGCCCGTCATCATGATGATCGCGTAGGGCAGGGTGAACACCATGTAGGTCAGGATCAACGCCCAGTAGGTGTTGTACAGGCGCAGCGTGACCATCAGCCCGAAGTACGGGATGAGCAGCGTGATCGGCGGAACCGCCTGCACGCTCACGATGATCATGTTGAGCGGGTTCTTGAAGCGGAACTCATATCGGCTGAACGCGTAGGCCGCCAGGATGGCGACGATCAGCGTGAGCATGGTGACCGACAGCGAGACCACGTAGCTGTTGATGAAGAACCGCACCTTGACCGGGTCGCCCAGGATCGTCGCATAGGCATCGAAGGAGAAGTTCTCCGTGATGATCCTCGGTGGGTACTCGAAGATCTCGGAGTTCGACTTAAACGAGCTCACGAGCATCCAGAACACCGGGAACCCGGCGAACAAAGCCCCGAGGAGCAGGGGGAAGATGATGCCGATCTTCTGCGCTAGGAGCTTCTTCTGCTTAGTTGTTCTCATGTCAGTCCCGCGATTTCTGGTGCCGGACGTAGAAGAACGACAGGACCATCGAGAAGAGGAGGATGATGACCGCACTGGCTGAGGCCACAGAGAACTCGTAGCGACTGAAGGCCAGCTTGTAGGTGTAGGTGCTCAGCATCTCGGTGACATTGATGGGGCCACCGCCGGTCGTCATCCAGATCAGCGCGAACTGCTGGGTGGTCCAGATGACGTCGAGCATCGCCATGGCGATGATGATGGGTTTGAGTTGGGGCAGCGTGACGTTGAGGAACTGCTTGAAGCTGTTCGCCCCGTCCACCGTCGCCGCTTCGTAGAGATCACGCGGGATTCCCTGCAGGCCGGCCAGGAGACTGATCATGTAGAACGGGTAGCCCGCCCAGATGTTGATGAAGGTGACCGCCGGCAGCGCGGTGTCCCGCGAGGACAGCCACTCGACCCCGGTATCGATCAGTCCACCGCTGATCAGCAGGTAGTTGACGATGCCGTTCGGGCTGAGCATGAGCCGCCACAGGACGGCGATGATGGCCACGGTGAACAGCCACGGGAGGATGTACACCACCCGGAACAGCGCCTTGGTCATCGTGCCCAGCAACCTCGTGTTCAGCAGCATCGCGAACGAGAGGCCGAGCACGAGGTGGGCGACGACGCTCACCCCGGTGAAGAACAACGTGTTCCCGACGGCGGTGTAGAAGACGCGGTCGGTGAGCACCTCGATGTAGTTGTCGAACCCCACGAACTCTGGGGACTTGTTGACGATCACGTTGTCCATGACCGAGTAGCTGATCACCATGACGATCGGGATGAGCGTCAGGATGAACATCAGAATGCCGGTCGGGGAGATGAATCCGTACGGCGCGAGCTTCCGTTTGAACAGCGACCATGGATTGCCACGCCGCTGAGGCGAAGTGGCAGGACCGCGTCGCGTTGCGGGATCGACGAGTACTGGGGTCACGGCGCGAGCCTCCTTGAGGGTCGGCCGCGCCACGGCGAAGGAGCCGTGGCGCGGCCCGACACGAAACTGCGGGTGGGTGACCTAGAACTCAGCCAGCCACGCCTCTTGGGTCTTCGCCAGCATCTCGTCGACGCTCTGGTCGCCTTCCAGCATCAGCTGGAACTGCTCGTCGAACAGGCGCATGAGCTGCTCGGCCACCGGCAGGCCGGTGAACTCGTTGGCCGGGAAGCCGCTCTGGTAGATGTCGAAGGCCGTCTTGAAGAGCTCGTCCTCCTCGACGAAGTCGGGCACGGCGGTGGTGTTGCCCGGGAAGGCGAAGGCGACCGAGGACAGCTCCGCGTTCGTCTTCTCGCTCATCAGGAAGTCGACCAGCTTCCAGGCCTCGGCCTGGTGCTCGGAGTTCTCCGCGACACCGATGCCCCAGGACGCGTACGGGATTCCCCGCTCGCCCTCGAACCCGTCCTCGGCGGGAAGCGCCGAGATGCCGAAGTTGAGGTCCGGGTTGTTCTCCCGGATGAGGTTGATGTGGGCGAGCGAGTCGATCATCATGCCGACCCGGCCGTTGGTGAACTCCTCGACCTTGTCCTGCTCCTTCATGGTGAGAGCTCCGGGGGCGACGACGCCCGCGTCCCACAGGCCCTTGATGTACTCGACGGCGCTCGTCACGTCGTCGTTCGTCAGGTCGGGCTGCCCGTCCTTCAGCATGCTCCCGCCGGACGACCAGACCCACGACATCACGTCGTTCTGGATGCCGTTCGGAGCCTCGAGGGACAGCGGGAGGACCCAGCCGGCGGTGGTCTCGTCCAAGGCGCTGATGGCCTCGGCCGCGGCGGCGAACTCCGTGCGGTTGGTCGGGGGTGCGGCCACGCCGGCCTGCGTGAGCAGGTCCGAGTTGGTGAACATCGGGTAGACGAAGTTGACGACGGGGATCATGTAGGTGGAGCCGTCGATCTGGATCTGGCTGGCCAGCTGGCTCTCGTCGTACCCGGCGTCGCTCATCAGCGTGGACAGGTCAGCGAGGGAACCCTGCTTCGCGAAGTCGCTGACCCAGGCGCCGTCGAGGCCGACGACGTCAGACATGGTGCCTGCGGCGGAGCCCGCGACGACCTGCTCCTTGGTCGAGGCGTACGGACCGCTGAGGAGCTCGACGGTGATTCCGGGGTTCGCGGCCTCGAACTCGTCCATCAGTCCCCGGAGCGAACCGTCCGGAAGTTCTGGCTCCCACCACTGGGCGAACTCCAGCGTCACATCTTCGTCGCCGGAGGTGGTGTCGGTTGTCGCATCATCTGCGGATCCACTGCATCCAGCGACCAGCATCATCGCTGTCGCTGCGCCAAGAAGGGGAAGGACTCCTCGTCCGGCGTGAGCTGCTCTGCTCATGATTCTCCTAGTTTCGGGACATGCCGTAACGTGCGGCTCTCTGCGGCTTATTGCACGTTCTCGCATGTTAGTAGCACGATCCTGCGAACGTCAAGCGCCCAGGAGGGACCTGCCCATTCCGGCTCGAGACAGGCCCGACACCCCGGCGGGCCTGACCTGATCTGCCCGGACGTGGCGGCGTGGCCCGACGTTGGTCGTACCTATATCCGCAGGTGAGAGGGTCGAGAAGCGCCGAGATCGTGGGGGGCTTGAACCATTGGGTCGACGAGAGGCACCGCCGGAAACGCCGTCGCGGTGCGACGCGGGTGTCCAGTCCTCGCAGCGGGCCGCGCACCTCGAACCTGCGGGAGTTGCATCGTTCGCGCAAGGAACCGCATCCGATCCGGAAGGCGGGGCGCAGTTCTGACCGTGTCCAGGGGTGAACTGGGTCCTGGGGAGAGCTGGGCCCTGGGGAGAGCTGGTCCTGGGACGAGCGGGGTCCGGGGACGAGCGGGGTCAGGCCTGCTGGTCCGGGTCGCTCAGCCGGGAGAGCGCCACCGACGCGCGAAAGGCCCGTCGGTCGCCGGGGAGCAGGCGGATCGCGGTCGCGCAGTCCGGCCGGTTGAACGCGTCGGTCATGGTCTCCACGGGCTCGACAGCGATCGAGGCGCGCCGGTCGCGGTCGAGGGTGTCCCCCGTGAACAGGTGCACCAGACCCCTGTCCTGCGTGAGGGCGAGCTGCAGACCGCTGGCGCTATCCCGCAGGACGGTGGGCTCGGCATGGCGCCCGCCCGCGACGTACCCGACGTCGAGGACGGCCTCGCCGATCGGCTCCCAGCGGGCGGCCCCCGGTTCGATCCCGGTGTACGCCCCGGCGCCGGGGAGCGGGATGAGGCCCGGATCCGTCTCGACCCGCACATCGGAGCTGATCTGCAGGTCGAGCCCCGCGATGGTGTCCGCCCCGGGGAACCGGAAGTACGGGTGCCAGCCGGCCGCGAACGGGGCCGAGCCGCTCCCCCGGTTGTGCCCGGCGATCTCGACCGCGAGGGACGCGGTGCCCAGCCGGTAGGTGACCTCGACCTCGATCGCGAACGGGTAGCCCGGTTGCGGCGAGGTCACCAGGCCCTGGCACCCGAACGTCGCAGCGACGGCGTCCGCGTCCTGCGTGACGGCTCCGAGCACGAAAGGCATCGACCGGACCAGACCGTGATAGACGAGGCGATCCGCCTGGCCGGGCCGGAGGTCGTGCTCGACGCCGTCGAAGGTGTATCGAGCGTCGGTGACCCGGTCGCAGAACGGGGCCATGATGCCGTTCCTGATCCCCGCCTGGGACCGGAGCTCCTCGGCCGTTCGATAGCCGTCGAGCAGGTCCACCGGGCCGTCGCCCAGGTCAACGACCCAGCGCAGGACGGTGGCGCCGCGAAGCGCTACCTCCAGACGAGCCGTCGCGAGCTCCAGGACGACCGTCGGCTCGTCCCCGAACATCCCCGGCGTCACGCGCTGCCCGGTCACGACCCGTTCCCGTTCGTCTCCCCTGCTACCAGGACGGTCACCTGAGCTGCGGCCAGCAGCTCACCGAGGCGCTCCGCGACCGGCTCGCTGGTGACCAGGACGTCGGCGGCCTCGAGCTCCGCCACCTGGGCGAAGCTGCTCCGGCCGAGCTTGGAGCTGTCGGCGAGCACGACGACGCGTCGCGCCGCGCGCATCATCTCGAGCATCATCCGCGCCTCGTGCAGGTTGGAGGTCGAGTACCCCATCTCCGGAGCGACCCCGCCCACGCTGATCAGCGCGACGTCGGCCTGGATCCGGTGGGAGCGGCCGCCGTCGGTCCCGGGAAACTCCACCGGGCCCACCGTGACCTGAGAGCCGACCCGCACGTTTCCCCCGAGCAGGTACACGTCGCGAGCGCACTGCATCGGGACCTCGACGGGGGCCAGCAGGTTGTTGGTCACGACGGTGAGGTTGCGCCGCCCCGCGAGGTGCGGCAGGACCGCGAGCGTGGTGGTGCCGCCATTGATCACGATGGTCTGGCCGTCCTCGATGAGGGACGCGGCGAGCGCGCCCATCCGGCGCTTGGCCGCGCCGTGGAGATGCATACGATCCGGGATCGGGGTCTCCGTACGCGACGGCAGGGTGTTGCGGACCGCGCCCCCGTGCGTGCGCTTGATGACACCGTCCGCGGCCAGCTCGTCGAGGTCTCGCCGCACTGTGTCCACCGAGACGCCGAACTGCTCGGCGAGATCACTGACCGTGACCTCACCCGTCCTGATGACCGCGGCGGCCAGCTCGTCCTTGCGTCGGGCCGGTAGCCGTGGCGGCCGCTGCGTATCCGTCATGGCTTCCTCTCGATGGCTGCGTGCGCTCGATGACCTGCGTGCGACACCACGATGCGGTTCTGCAAGGGGGTCGCCGGTGCCAGTGTAGCCGGTTTGCAGTTTTGTGCAGGTTTCGTTGTTGACCGCCCTCCATGGGGACCCCTAGCATCGGCCTCACGCCGAAAGTAATCGAAGAGTGATCGAACACCGCACGAAACGGCGAAAAACTGCGCCCCGGGCGCCACCTCAAGGGAGAGTCCTCGCATGACCATCGCCGCCCCCCGGCCCGTTCCGATCGGGCGGAACACGCCACCCACGTTCTACCGGGGCGCCGGCCGGATCGACCTGTTCCGTGGCGGCGCACCTGCCGACGCCAGCGAGCGGCCCGAGGACTGGGTGGCTTCCACGGTGACCCGATGGGGCGAGGAGACCTCGGGCCTCACGATGCTCGACGCCGGCGGGACGCTCCGCGACGAGGTGCGCGCCGACCCGATGCACTGGCTGGGCCGCGTCGACCGGCCCGCCCCCGAGCTCTCGATCCCGCTCGTCAAGCTGCTCGACGCCGGCCAGCGGCTCCCGGTGCACGCCCACCCCAGCGACGCGTGCGCACGTGAGCTGGGCGTGTGGCCGAACGGCAAGGCCGAGGCGTGGTTCGTGGTCGAGGCGCCGACGTCGGGCGTCGTGCACCTGGGCTGGACCCGCGACATCGCCCCCGCCGAGCTGGTCGGCTGGGTGGAGGAGCAAGACGTCGCAGGCATGCTCGCTGCGATGCACACCCTCACCGTCACGGCCGGGGACAGCGTCTACGTCCCGCCGGGCACCGCGCACGCCATCGGCGAGGGGATCCTCCTCGTCGAGGTCCAGCAGGCCGCCGACCTGTCGATCCTGCTCGAGTGGAAGGGCCTCTTCCCCGACAGCTCCGGGGCCTTTCTCGGGTGCGAGCGCGCGGCGGCCCTGCGGTGCGTGGACCTGCACGGGCTGTCCGCCGCCCAGGCGGAGGCACTCGTGGTGCGCGCGGCCCTGGACCTCCCCACCGACGGTCGACTGCTCCCGCCGCCGGCCGCGCAGTACTTCTCGGCGACCGTCTTTCGCCCCGGATCGGTCCTTCCGGCCGAGTACCGGACCCTCGTGGTCCTCTCCGGCGCCGGGACCCTCGCGCCCGCGAGTTCGACGGGTTCGACGGGTTCGACGGGCTCGGTGGGTTCGACGGGTTCGACCGCGGCGGGTCCGGTGACCGCGGTGTCCCGCGGGGAGACGTTCGCCGTGCCGGCTGCGGCCGGTCCGCTGACCCTGACGGGATCGGGCGACCTCCGCGTGCTCGCCTTCGGGCCCGGTGTCCGCTAGGCCAGAAGATAGGATAGCCTTACCTCATCAGTGCGACGCAGCCTGTGGCCGTGACGCACCCGCTCCGGCTGGCGACGCCCTACCCGAACGGAGCCCCCCGTGCACCTGAGCACGCCGTTGTCCCGACCGGCCGCCAGCCGGAGCCTCACCGCTCTCGCCGCCGTCGGTGCGGTCACCTTCACGCTCGCCGCCTGCGGCTCAGGTGACGACGCCGTCGCGGACGTCCCGGCAGACGACGCGAGCACCTCGTCCGCCGCGTTCCCCGTGACCATCACGTCCACGCTCGGCGACGCCACGATCGAGAAGAAGCCGGAGCGCGTGGTCGCCATCGGCTGGGGCGCCGCCGACATCACCGTGGCTCTCGGCACCATCCCTGTCGGCGTCGAGGCCGACACCTGGGGCGGCGACGCGGACGGCTTCGAACCCTGGTTCCGCGCGGCCGTGGAGGAGCAGGGCGGCGAGCTGCCGGAGGCGATCACCATCTACCCCGAGATCGACGTCGAGGCGATCATCGGGCTGAACCCCGACCTGATCCTCGCCACGCAGTCAGGGCTCGACCAGGCCACCTTCGACCAGCTCTCCGAGTTCGCGCCGGTCGTCGCCTACCCGGGCGAGGCGTGGGCGACGTCGTCGCAGGACCAGATCACCATCGCCGCCGAGGCGCTGGGAGTCCCGGAGAAGGGCGACGAGATCGTCGCTGACGTGCAGCGCGCCTATGACGAGGTCAAGGCCGCGCACCCGGAGTTCGCGGGCACGACGTTCGCCTACGTGTACGGCGGCGACCAGCCGGGGGCCCTCGGGGTGTACATGCCGGGCGACAGCCGCGTCGCGCTGCTGACGGACCTGGGCCTGCAGCTCGCCCCGTCGGTCTCCGACCTCGAGCCCGACCCGGGCTCGTTCTACTCCACACTCGGCCTGGAGAACGCCGACACGATCGACGACGTGGACGTGCTGTTCACCTGGTTCAACGACACCGACGAGCAGGCAGCCACCGAGGCGCAGCCCCTGTGGCAGCAGATCCCGGCCTTCAGCTCCAGCGGCTACCTCCCCATGATCGACCGCCAGCTCGGCATGGCCGTGTCCGTGGCGTCCCCGCTGAGCATCCCGTGGGCGCTCGACACCTACGTGCCGCAGATCGCGGCCGTGGTCGCGAAGGTCTCCTGACCCATCGTCACCCTCACCGCACCGCGAGCCCCGCACACCGAAGTGGTGCGGGGCTCGCGGTCGCGCGCCTGGCTGCTGGGCGCGGGCCTGCTGGTCAGTGCCGGACTGCTGGTGCTCGCCGCCGGGCTCAGCGTCGCCGTCGGCGCCAAGTCGGTCCCGCTCGGCGAGGTCTGGTCGGCCTGGCTGCACCCCGACGACTCCTACACGTCGGCCATCGTCACCTCCCGGCTCGCCCGGACCGAGCTCGGCCTGCTCGCGGGAGCCGCCCTCGCGGTGGCCGGGGCCGTCATCCAGGGCCTGACGCGCAACCCGCTCGGCGACCCCGGGATCCTCGGGGTGAACGCGGGGGCGTCCGCGTCGGTCGTGCTGGTCACCGCGACGCTGGGCGCGGGAGCCGGCCGGTCGGTGTGGGCGGCCGTGCCTGGGGCGCTCTTCGCGGCGGTGGCCGTCTACGTCATCGCCTCCGGCGGTCCGCGCGGCCGGGCCACGCCGGTGCGCCTCGTGCTCGCCGGGGTCGCGATCTCCGCGGCGCTGGCCGCACTGGTGCAGGCGATCGCGCTCGCGCAGCCGGAGGTGTTCAACAGCTACCGGTTCTGGGTCGTGGGTTCGCTGGCCGGCCGCCCCGACGACACGGTCGACCGGGTGCTGCCGTTCGTCGTCGTCGGGCTGGTGCTTGCGCTGCTGCTGCCGCGTGGACTGAACGCGCTGGCACTCGGTGACGAGACCGCCACGGCGCTCGGCCTGCGCGCGGGTCGCACCCGGGCGGTCGGGGCGGCCTCCGCCACCCTGCTCGCAGCCGCGGCGGTCGCTGCGGTCGGCCCGGTGGGCTTCGTCGGGCTGGCGGTGCCTCACGTGGTCCGGTCGTTCACGGGCTCCGACCATCGGTGGCTGCTGCCGTACTGCGCCCTGCTCGGCCCGGTCCTGCTGCTGGGCTCTGACGTGCTCGGCCGGGTGGTCGCCCGCCCGGGCGAGCTCATGGTGGGAGTGGTGACGGCGTTCGTCGGGGCCCCGTTCCTCATCGCCGCCGTGCGGCAGGGACGGGCGGGACTATGAGTGCTCCCGCCGTGGCGCGGCCGAGGACTGCGCCGGTGAACCGGGCCGTGCCGGTGAACCCGCGCGCCGTCATGGTCAGCGGTGCGCTGCTGGTCCTCACCCTCGCGCTCGCCGTGCTCACCATCACGATCGGCGAGCTCGGCATCGCGGTCGCCGACCTGCCGGCGGTGCTCGCCCACCAGGGCTCCCGGGCGCAGGAATGGGTGCTGTACAGCAACCGCCTGCCGCGGCTCCTGGTCGCGGTCGGCGCAGGCGCAGCGTTCGCGGTGCCCGGGGCGATCTTCCAGAGCGTCACACGCAACCCGCTCGGCAGCCCCGACGTGATCGGCCTCGGTGCGGGATCCGCTGCCGGCGCGGCCGCGGCGGCCCTCGTGTGGCCGGGCGTGGTGCCGGTGCCGATCGGCGCCCTGGTCGGCGGGGTCGTAGCGGCAGCGGCGGTGCTGCTCGGGTCCGGTCGGGGGCTGCGGGCGCCGTACCGGATGGTCGTCGTCGGCATCGCGGTCGGCGCGATGGCCATGGCGTTCGTGCAGTTCGTACTGGCGCGGACCACGCAGCAGGAGGCCGTGCAGCTCGCGGCCTGGCTCAGCGGCAGCCTGCAGTCGCGGCAGTGGGGCGACGTCGTGACCATCGGCGTCGCGCTGGCGGTCCTGCTCCCGGCGGCCCTGGCCCTGACCCGGCGGCTGCAGATCGTCGAGATGGGCGACGACGCCGCGACCGGGCTCGGGGTCTCGCCCGGGTGGACTCGCGGTCTCGCGATCATGGTGGGCGTCGCGCTGACGGCGGCCGCGGTCTCGGTGGCCGGGCCGGTAGCGTTCGTCGCCCTGACGGCCCCACAGATCGCCCGGCGACTGACGGGCTCGAGCGGGCCAGGGATGGTCGCGGCGGCATGCATGGGCACGACCGTCCTGGTCGCCGCGGACCTGTTCGCTCAGCATGCCCCGTGGGGCGCGCAGTACCCGGTCGGCGTGCTGACCGCCGGGCTCGGAGGGGTCTACCTCGCGTACCTGCTGGTGGGCGAGTGGAAGAAGGGGACGGTATGACCGCCACACCGATGACGAAGCCCGCGACGCCCCCGGGACCGACGAGCGGGGGGACGCATCCCGCGCCGACCTCGTCGCCGCTGCTCGCGCAGGGCCTGACGTTGGCCTACGACCGCCTCGTGGTGGCCGAGGACCTGTCCGTCGCGATCCCGCGCGGATCGTTCACCGTGATCATCGGCCCGAACGGGTGCGGCAAGTCCACCCTGCTGCGCGCCCTCGCGCGCACGCTCAAGCCTCGTGCGGGTCGGGTGCTGCTCGACGGCGAGCCCATGGACAAGATGCGCACGCGCGCGATCGCCCAGCGGCTGGCCCTGCTGCCGCAGAGTCCGATCGCTCCCGAGGCGATCACGGTGGGCGACCTGGTGGCCCGCGGCCGGTACCCGCACCAGAGCCTGCTGCGACAGTGGTCCGCCGCGGACGCGCGCATCGTCGCCGACGCGATGGCCGCGACCGAGGTCAGCGACCTGCGCGACCGCCACGTCGCCGACCTGTCGGGCGGCCAGCGGCAGCGGGTCTGGCTGGCGATGGCTCTCGCGCAGGAGACCGACCTGCTGCTGCTCGACGAGCCGACGACGTTCCTCGACATCGCCCACCAGTTCGAGGTGATGGACCTGCTGGCGAGTCAGCACGAGCGGGGCCGGACCCTGGTCGCGGTGCTGCACGACCTCAACCAGGCCGCACGCTACGGCTCGTTCCTGATCGCGATGCGCAAGGGTCGCGTGGTCGCGCAGGGCACCCCCGCCGAGGTGGTGACCGAGGATCTGGTGCGAGAGGTGTTCGGCCTCGAGTGCCGCGTGCTGCCCGACCCGGAGACCGGCACGCCGATGGTCGTACCCGCCCGCCGCAACGCCCATGTCCGACACACCCCGGACCACGCGTAACGCTCCGGCGCGGACACCACCGGCGCAGAGCTCGCGAACCGGTGGCGAGACCTAGGGTGAATCGACCGACATCCCGACTGTGAGCGAGGGCACGCGATGACCACGATCGAGAACCGGCCGAGCACTGCGCTCCTCGTCGTCGATGTGCAGAACGGCGTCGTCGAGGCGGCTCACACGCGCGACGCGGTCGTCGCGAACGTCGGCATCCTGATCGACAAGGCACGGCGAGAGCAGGTCGCAGTCGTCTGGGTCCAGCACTCCGATGACGAGCTCGCCAGCGGAAGCGAGGACTGGCGGATCGTCCCCGAGCTCACCCCGCGTGGTGCCGAGCCGCTCGTGGGGAAGAGCTACGGCGACGCGTTCGAGGACACCATCCTCGAGTCGGTGCTGTCGGGCCTCGGAGTCGGGCGCCTCATAGTTGTGGGCGCAGAGACCGATGCCTGCATCCGATCGACGCTGCATGGCGCGTTCGTGCGCGGGTACGACGCGACCCTCGTCAGTGACGCGCACACGACCGGTGACAAGACAGAGTGGGGGGCGCCACCGCCGGCCCAGGTCATCCCGCACACAAATCTGTACTGGAGCGGCCAGGAAGCGCCGGGGCGGAGAGCCGGGACGGTCGAGACCAAGGACGTCGACTTCGGCGTCACGGCCTGAGCTGCGCACCGTGGATCCACGAGAAGGACGGCGACGAGGGCGATTCTGAAATCGATGGTCCTGCCGCTGGCCGCATGTCTCCTCCGACGGCGCGTCTGGTCGCTACGCTCGCAGCGTGTCGCCACGACGTCGCGCAAGGGCCCTGCTGGTCGCCGGGAGTGTGCTCTTCCTGCTCAGTGTCGCCGCCTTCGTGCTGGTTCCGTCATCGGTGGCTCTTGGCTGGTTTGCCTACGCGCCGCTGACGGAGACGGCCTTCACGCCGGGGTTCGGCCTCGATTCAACTCATCGTTGGGCCGTCGCGGTCGGTGTTGCGAGTCTGGTCGCGGCCAGCTGGGCGGCCGGCTATCTGGCCGGCCGGCGGGCCGAGTAGCAGCGCCAGCCGCTTCCCGCGGGAACGCGCCGGAGGAGTATGTGGACGATCCTGTCTTACTTCTTGGGACGAGACGTTCCCGTGGGAACGCCTCGCTCCATCGACGTGTCGAAGTTGACGCCTGGCTGTCGTTCAACGCCGACCGCGTCGGACGGTAGGTCCGGACGGATCTGAACCCGTCGGATGGCCGTGTGCAGGACCGGCGAGGCGAAGCCGGGCGGCCTACCGCCAAGTACTCGGCCGTTGCGCGACGTCGACGATGGCGGCGGCGGTTGCCGCATCCAAGGAGGCCCTGCGGCGGGTCAGATCATCGAGCACCTGTCCGCGCGTCGTGAGCAACGTGTCGCGCGGCGGGAACTTGATCACGACCTCATCCGCACCGACGAACGCGATCACCGGCGTCACTGTGACGGGCGTGCCGACCGCCGCCGAGAGGCGAACGGCGACGGTCATCGCGTCCCGGCGTGCGGCCGCGATGTACGGCTGGGCGTGTCGGGCGACAAGGACCATGTCGCCCTTGACGAAGACCACCTGGCCAGGGTGGTGCTTGGAGTTGATGACGTAGACACCCCCCGGTCCGATGACGAGATGGTCGAGGTCTCCGGTCGGGGAGTCGGGGTCTCCCAGGGGGATCGAGTGCAGCGAGAACCATGCGGCGGGCAGTCCGGTGAGAGTCGCGGCGATGGCTTGCTCGCCGGCCGCGCCCATCAGCCAAGGTTCGGCCTGCTCAGCGGGAAGAGTCGCTGCCTTCTCCAGCGCGAGAGCACCAGGGACGCCGTAGAGCGACCCGAGCGGGCCGGGCGTCCGGGCGAGGTCAGGTGTCAGTACGTGCCTCGGGGAGGCTCGTGTGAGTGCAACGGCTGCGATGGGAGGTGCGGTATCGACGACGACGTGAGTTGCCTCGGCAGCTACGCGTTCGGTCGTGTTCTGCGAGACCCAGGCCTCGAGTTCAGCGCGCGCTGAGTCCACCTCCACGGCCAGCACCCCGGTCTGGTGGTCGTAGAACCCGAGCCGCGTCTCGTCCGCCCCGTTCAGGTACGTGCGGTGCTTGCCCCAGCGTTTCCACGGACTCGCGATGATCTCCACCTCTGCCTCATCGGCGCCGAGAGGCGAGGAAAGGGGGAGCGGGGAACTCCGGCGACCATCGGCGGCACAGCGGAGGAGAACCAGGTAACGGCACGGTTCGGGGCTTGGTCCAGCAAGGGCGACGACTACTTGCCTGTCGCTGCGAGTTGTTGCTCATCCGGGCCGTCGGCGTACATCCCCGTTCGGTGTGAAACCGATGGGAACGCCGCGAACCGATGATGGACGCTTCCGTCCCCCTCGCCCGCATATCCGCAGGTGAGGGGCCCTCCTACTGTGGAGCCGCCTAACAGAATCGAACTGTTGACCTTCTCATTACGAGTGAGACGCTCTACCGACTGAGCTAAGGCGGCCACACCCATCCGACCGGCGGGTCGGACGAGCGGGGCAACTCTACCTACACACTCGCCAGGAGCCAAAGTGAGCGGCCGGGCGCGACCCGCCCGCCGCCGTCGGGCAGGGCTCACCGCCAGGTCGCGAGGGTCAGCAGCGCGTGCCGTCCGCCGGCGCGGTCCCCTCGAGCAGGTAGGTGTCGACGGCGGTGAGGATGCACTCGTTCGAGCGCCCGTAGGCGGTGTGCCCCTCGCCCTCGTACGTGAGCAGCACGCCGCTGGACAGCTCGGCGGCGAGGTTCTCGGCCCACGCATACGGCGTGGCCGGGTCGTTGGTGGTCCCGATCACCACGATGGGCGGTGCGCCGTCGGCCGCGATCGGTCCCGGCTCGCCCGTCGAGGGATACGGCCAGTCGGCGCAGATCACACCGCCGTAGCCGAAGAAGTAGCCGACCGTGGGTGCCGCCTCCTCGAGCTGGGCGGCCTCGGCCCGCATCACGGCGGGGTCGGCCGACGACGTGCCGTCGAGGCAGTTGACCGCGGTGAAGGCCTCGGTCGAGTTCGATGCGAACGAACCGTCCGCGTTGCGGTCGTTGTAGAAGTCCGCGAGCTGCAGCAGGATCGAGCCGTCGTTCTCGTCGAGCGCCGCCGTGAGGGCCTGCGTGAGGAACTGCCAGGACGCGTTGTCGTACAGCGTGACCGCGATCCCGTAGAACGCGAGCGTGCTGGTCAGGGCCCGGTCGGTACCCGTGGGCAGCGGGCTGCGCCGGGCGCGGTCGAGGAGGTCGCGGATCTGGGTGAGGCCGTCGTCCACGGTGCCCGTCAGCGGGCACTCGGAACCGCCCTGGCAGTCGGCGACGTAGGCCCGCAGCGCATTCTCGAAGCCGATCGCCTGCCCGAGCCCGAGCTCGGTCGACGACAACGCCGGGTCCAGCGCGCCGTCGAGCACCATGCGTCCGACCTTCTCGGGAAACAGCCCGGCGTAGGTCGCGCCGAGCGCGGTGCCGTAGGAGTAGCCGAGGTAGGTCAGCTTCTCGTCGCCGAGGGCGGCCCGCAGCACGTCCATGTCCTTGGCCGCGCTGACGGTGTCGACATTGCCGAGCAGGGCCCCCGTGTTCGCCTCGCACGCGGCACCCATCGCGGCGTAGGCCGCAGCCGCCTCCGCGATCCCGGCGTCCGTGGCGTAGTCGAAGTCCTTCGACAGGAGGGCGTCCTTGGCCGCGTCGTCCAGGCAGGTCACCGGGTTCGAGGCGGCCACTCCGCGCGGGTCGAAGCCGACGACGTCGTACTGCGCGAGGACGTCCTCGCCGAACGAGGTGACCACCGAGTCGACCAGGTCCACCCCGGAGGCACCGGGACCACCCGGGTTGATCAGCAGCGAGCCCATCGGGTCGCCGGCCGTCGCGGGTGCGCGCTTGACCGCGAGCTCGATGGACCCGGCCGCGGGATCGGCGTACGAGGTCGGCACCTCGGCGGTCGCGCACTCGAAGTCCCCGCAGCTGCTCCACTCGATCGTCTGGTCGTAGAACGGCTGCAGCGCCGGCTCGACCACCTCTTCATTGCCCGACGACGTCGCGGGACCGTCCGAGGACTGGTGCTTGGGCGCGCTGCAGCCGGCGAGCACGAGCGCGACGATGCCGACGACGGCCGACGGCACCAGGAGACGACTGGCCGAAAGGCCACGGCTCACGGGGCGACGGGCCTGGAGGCGACGGGAGGGATGACGAGCGGCGCCGAGGGCGCGGGCAGCGGGACGGGGCACGGGTTCCACCGTATCCGGCCGGGAGACCGGGCCGGCCCGCGTTCCCTCCGTGGGCTCTGAGTGAGTCCTACCCCTGAGGTCGGAGCGCGATGGTCATGGCTTCCATGGCGAGCAGCGGCGCGACGTTGCCCGCCAGCCGGGTGCGCGTCTGACCGATCGCGTCCATGCGGCGCAACGTCTGCTCCGGGGAGCTCGAGGCGGCGAGGGCCGCGACCTGGTCCGCCTGCCCGGCGTTGACCAGGTCGACCCCAGCCCCCAGCTGCACCACGAGGACATCCCGGTACAGCGAGAGCAGGTCGATCATCGACCGGTCGAGCACGTCGCGCTGCGCCCGCGTCGCCCGGCTCTTCTGGTCCTTCTCGAGCTGGGTGACCTGGGACCGCAGGCTCGGCGGCAGGGTCGCCGCACCCTCGGCCCCCATCGCCCGCAGGAGCGCGGTCTTCTCCTGCGCGTCGCGCTGCTCGGTGGCGGCCTTCGACTCGGCCTGCGCGACCTCGACGAGCCGCCCGGCGGCGAGCACGGCGTCGCCCACCCCCCGGATCGCAGCCGGGATCGCGAGCACCTGGGCGCGACGGTCCCGCGCCTCCGGGTCGCGCGCCAGGCGCCGCGCGATCCCGATGTGACTCTGGGCCGCGCGGGCGCAGACCGCCGCGACCTGCGGGTCGACGCCGTCCCGCGAGACCAGCAGGGCCGCGACCGCCTCGACGGGCGGTACGCGCAGCGCGAGCGACCGGGCGCGGGAGCGGATCGTCACCACGACGTCCTGCGGGCTCGGTGCGCACAGCAGCCAGACGGTGCGCGGCGGCGGCTCCTCGATCGCCTTGAGGAGCACGTTGGACGTGCGCTCGGCCATCCGGTCGGCGTCCTCGATGAGGATCACGCGCCAACGACCGCCCGACGGCGCGCGCTGGGCGAGCGAGACGAGCGCGCGGGTCTCGTCGATCTTGATGCCGACGGTCTCGGTCGCGACGACGGTGACGTCCGCATGGGTGCCCGCGAGCGCCGTCGTGCAGGCGAGGCAGTCGCCGCAGCCGCCCTCGAGGCACTGCAGGGCCGCGGCGAAGGCCCGCGCGGCGTTGGACCGGCCGGAGCCGGGCGGACCGGTGATCAGCCAGGCGTGCGTCATCGCGGCGGGATCGGCGACGGCGCCGCGCAGCACCTCGACGACGGCTTCCTGCCCGACGAGATCGTCCCAGACGCTCACCGGTGCGAGCCGCCCTCGGCGGGGCGCGCAGCGGCGCGCGACGCGGCGGGTACTGCGGACGCGGGCCGCCCGAGCGCCGTCGACTCGTGACCGAGCGCCTCGGCGACCCGGCGGCGGATGTCGGCCTGGATCTCGTCGACCGTGCGGGACGCATCGACGACGAGCCACCGGTCCCGGTCGCCGGCGGCTCGGTCCAGGAACGCCTGGCGGATGCGCCGGTGGAACTCGTCACCCGCGCGCTCGAGCCGGTCCGGGTCACCGGTGAGCCGGGTCAGCCCGATCAGCGGGTCGAGGTCCAGGAGCACCGTCAGCTCCGGCAGGAGGCTCTCGGTGGCCCACAGCGAGAGCTGCTCGACCTCGTCGGCACCCAGGTCGCGCCCGTTGCCCTGGTAGGCGACCGAGGAGTCCAGGTACCGGTCGGTGATCACGACCGCGCCCCGCTCGAGCGCCGGCCGCACCAGCGAGTACACATGGTGCGCGCGATCGGTCGCGTAGAGCAGGGCCTCGGTGCGCGGATCGACGTCCTCCCCGTGCAGCACGGCGTTGCGCAGCTCGATGCCCAGGGTGGTGCCGCCGGGCTCGCGCGTCAGGACGACCTCTCGGCCGAGGGCGTCGTGCAGCCATTCGCCGAGGAGTGCGGCCTGCGTCGACTTGCCGACACCCTCGCCGCCCTCGAAGGACAGGAAGAAACCGGGACTCGACTGTGGGCTCACGGCCTCAGGGTATCGGGGCCCGCCCCCGGGGCCGGCACCCGCGTGCGCCTACTCGCCCGGGTAGACGAGGCCGATCTGCGCGCGGACCGCGTCCAGGGTCCGCAGCACCTCGAGGGTGTTGTCCCAGGTGATCCGCGGGCTCTCGGTCTCGCCCGCCGCGACGCGCCGCGCGACCTCGGCGGCCTCGTACTGCAGCCCGCGTGCCGACGGACGGTCGAAGGTCCACTGGGCGCCGTCGCGGCGCGTGACGGTGAACGAGGTCGGGGCGTAGAAGTCGCCGGCGACCCGGATGTGCCCCTCCGTGCCGGAGATCGACGCCGTGGTCGGCGTCTTCGACCACAGCGTCGTCGACAGGGTGGCCTGCGCGCGCTCACCGTAGGAGAGCACCATGCTGACCTGGCCGTCGACGCCGGTGTCGGTCAGGCGGCCGACCGCGGTGACGGCGTCGGGCACGCCGAGGAAGTCGTGCGCGAACGACACCGGGTAGACGCCGAGGTCGAGCAGCGCACCGCCCGCCAGCTTCGGGTCGAACAGGCGGCTGGCCGGGTTGGGCTCGAACCACTGGCCGTGATCGGCGGTGATGTTGACGATCTCACCGATCTCACCGGACGCGATCACCTGGTGCAGCGCCGCCACGTGCGGCAGGAAGCGGGTCCACATGGCCTCCATCACGAAGACCCCGGCGGCGCGCGCCGCGGCGAAGACCTCCTCGGCCTCACTCGTGTTGCGCATGAACGCCTTCTCGACGAGCACGTGCTTGCCGGCGGCGATCGCCAACAGGGCGTGCGCGCGGTGCTCGGAGTGCGGGGTCGCGATGTAGATGGCGTCGACCTGGGGGTCCTCGACGAGGCCGCGGTAGCCGAGGTGCGTCGTCGGGATGCCGTGCGCCGTGGCGAACCGCTCGACCCGGTCGCGATTGCGTGAGCCGACAGCCAGGAGCGGGGACCGGGTGTGCGAGTTCACCGCATCCGCGAACGCGCCGGCGATGTTGCCGGCGCCGAGGATTCCCCAGCGGAGGGACGGAGCTGTACGAGGGTCGTCGACGTGTGCCATACGCCCCAACATAGTGGCGCGGGAGCGACCCGATCGAGCGCGGCTGCGGACACACGGACCGGTCCGGCATTCGGGTGGTCTGCGGCGACGAACTCCACCGGTTCCTGGCGGTTCGGCCGGATCCGACCAGTGACTTTGCGGCGCGCCGGAAAGTCGTACTACCTGTGACCGGGACTCTGGCGTAGAATTGGTGTTACCGACCGTGCTGTGGGCTTCTGGTCCCGCACGGTCGCGTTCCCGCCTCGCAGGGGGATGCGGGAGCAGGCTGACGACAACTGTGGTTGGAGGTTCGGCAAGTAGCCTCAGCCGCGGTTGGATCACACTGCTCAGTCAGTACAGCGGTGGTCGGTTCAGCGGTATCGAGTGACGCACGTGCGCGCAGATGCGTAGCGTCATCGGACAGCGCTGCGCGGCGCACCCACTCTGAGTTGCGAGGCGCAGCCAGACCGGCTGCGCGGTCCGACTGACAACGCGATCCGACTGACCTCGCGGTCCGGCTGACAGCGCAGCCGGACCGCGAGGCCGACGCCGTCAGCCCTGCGCGGCGGCGGTCTTCTTCGTGACCGTCTTCTTGGCGGCGGTCTTCGTCACCGCGGTCTTCTTCACGGCGGTCTTCGTCGCCGCAGCCTTCTTCGCCGCGGTCTTCTTCACGGCGGTCTTCTTCGCGGCCGTCTTGCGCCCCTTGACCGGACCGCGCGCCCGCTTGTCAGCCAGCAGCTCGGCCGCGCGCTCGAGGGTGATCGTCTCGACCGCGTCCTCGGTGCGCAGCGTCCCGTTCGTCTCGCCGTCGGTCACGTAGGCGCCGAAGCGGCCCTCCTTGACGACGATCGGCTTCTCCGAGACCGGGTCGACGCCGAGCTCGCGCAGCGGCGCCGCCGCCGAGCCGCCGCGTCCACGCTTGGGCTGCGCGTAGATCGCGAGCGCCTCCTCGAGCGTGACGTCGAACATCGCGTCCTCGGTCGCCAGCGTGCGGGAGTCCGTGCCCTTCTTCAGGTACGGCCCGTAGCGCCCGTTCTGGGCCGTGATCGTGTCCCCAGACTCCGGGTCCACACCGACCACCCGCGGCAGGGAGAGCAGCTTGAGCGCGTCCGCGAGCGTCATCGTCGGCAGCTGCATCGTCGAGAGCAGCGAACCAGTGCGGGGCTTCGGCAGCGCCGCGAGCGCCTTCTTCTTCGCCGCGGCCGACAGGCTCGGATCCAGCTCGGGCTCGGGGAGCTGCTCGGTGACGTACGGCCCGTACCGCCCGTTGCGCGCCACGATCGTGGTCCCGGTCGAGGGGTCGACGCCGAGCACCAGGTCACCCTCGGCCTGGGTCTCGAGCAGCTCGCGCGCCTTGGCGACAGTGAGCTCGTCGGGGGCCAGCTCCTCCGGGACGGCGGCCCGCTTCGGGTCGCCCACGGCCCCCGCAACCGGGGTCTCCTCGAGGTACGGCCCGTACCGGCCCACGCGCACGGTGATCCCGTCGCCGATGGCGATCGAGTTGACCTCGCGCGCATCGATCTCGCCGAGGTTCTCCACGGCGTGGCTCAGGCCCTCGATCTCGCCGGCACCCGCGCCGTCGGCGTCGCCGAAGTAGAACCGGCTCAACCACTCGACCCGGTTCTTGTCCCCGGCCGCGATCGCGTCCAGGTCCTCCTCCATGCTCGCGGTGAAGTCGTAGTCGACCAGCCAGCGGAAGTTCTCCTCGAGCAGGCGGGTCACCGCGAACGCGAGCCAGCTCGGCACGAGCGCCTGGCCGCGGTTCGAGACGTACCCGCGGTCCTGGATCACCGAGATCGTCGCTGCGTACGTCGACGGCCGGCCGATGCCGCGCTCCTCGAGCGCCTTGATCAGGCTCGCCTCCGTGAACCGCGGCGGCGGCGAGGTCTGGTGGCCGTCGGCCGTGAGCTCGTTCGCCGTGATCGGGTCGCCCTGCGCGAGCTGCGGCAGCCGGGCGTCGTCGGCCCCCTTGCCGGACGGCGCAGCGGCCTCGTCGGCGTAGCGCTCGGTGTCCCGGCCCTCCTCGTAGGCGGCCATGAAGCCGCGGAAGGTGATGACCGTGCCGGACGCCGCGAAGATGGCGTCGCGGCCGTCGCTCGTGAGGGCCCCGATCTTGACCGAGGCCGTGGAACCGCGCGCATCGGCCATCTGCGAGGCGACCGTGCGCTTCCAGATGAGCTCATAGAGCTTGAACTGGTCCCCCGACAGCTCGTGGGCCACCTGCGCCGGGGTCCGGAACGAGTCCCCCGCCGGGCGGATGGCCTCGTGCGCCTCCTGGGCGCCCTTGGCCTTCGAGGTGTAGATGCGGGGCCCGCTCGGCACGAACTCCGCGCCGTACAGCTCGGCTGCCTGACGGCGCGCCGCGTCGATCGCCTGTGCGCTCAGCGCGGGCGAGTCGGTCCGCATATAGGTGATGTAGCCGTTCTCGTACAGCGACTGCGCGGTGCGCATGGTCTGGCGCGACCCCAGGCGCAGCTTGCGCGAGGCCTCCTGCTGCAGCGTCGACGTCGTGAACGGGGCGGCGGGCTTGCGCGTGTACGGCTTCGTCTCGAGGCTGCGCACGGCGAAGTCGGCGGTCTCGAGCGCGGCGACGAGCACGCGGGCGGCGTCCTCGTCGAGGTGCACGGCCGACCGGGTCGTCAGGATCCCCTGGTCGTCGAAGTCACGACCGGTCGCCACGCGTGCACCGTCGATGGTCGACAGGCGGGCACCGAAGACGGGCTCAGCCGGATCCTGCGTGGCGAGCTGGGCCTTGAGGTCCCAGTAGTCGGCGGCGCGGAACGCCATGCGCTCGCGCTCACGCTCCACGACCAGGCGGGTCGCGACGGACTGCACGCGCCCGGCCGACAGCCCCTGCCGGACCTTGCGCCACAGCACCGGCGAGACCTCGTAGCCGTAGAGCCGGTCGAGGATGCGGCGCGTCTCCTGGGCGTCCACGAGCCGGGTGTCCAGGTCGCGGGTGTTCTCCAGCGCCCGGGCGATCGCCTCCGGGGTGATCTCGTGGAACACCATCCGGTGCACCGGCACCTTGGGCTTGAGCTCCTGGAGCAGGTGCCACGCGATGGCCTCGCCCTCGCGGTCCTCATCAGTGGCGAGATAGAGCTCGTCGGCGTCCTTGAGCAGGCGCTTGAGCTCGGCGACCTTCTTCTTCTTGTCCGCGTCGACGACGTAGTACGGCTCGAAGCCGTTGTGCACATCGACGGCGAACTTTCCGAACGGGCCCTTCTTCATGTCGACCGGCAGCTCGGAGGGCTGCGGCAGGTCACGGATGTGCCCGACGCTCGCCTCGACCTCGTACCCGGAACCGAGGTATCCGGCGATCGTGCGCGCCTTCGCTGGGGACTCCACGATGACGAGCTTGCGGGACATGCGGACCTGCTTCCTGAGGAACCTGAGGCAACCCGGTCAGCCGACCGGGGACGTGACACGGAACAATTGACGTCGATCGGGCACTCTACGACCTCTGGTCAACCCACTCTGCCAGCGGCCTGTCGGACGGCCAGCAGCACGGCGAACGTCAGACAGCTCATCGCGACCACTCCGGAGGCCCCGCCGGCGTACGCCACCAGCAGCTCCGCGCGGGAGTCGAGGTCGCCCGCCGTCGTCCACGAGGCGTACATCCCGTAGGCCGCCGGAACCGCCGCCGCGGCCGCCGCGAGCAGCAGCAGACCGCCGCCGACACCGACCATCGAGGCGCGACGGCGCCCGCTGCGCGACGTCCGCGCCGGGTCCGTCAGCACGAGCTGCCCGGTTGCGGTGCTCGGGGTGTCCGGCCCACCTCGCGGCCGCGAGGCCGAGGCGAGGGCGCACGCCAGCCCGCTCCAGGCCAGGACGACCAAGACCCCGGCGACGACATCACCCGGGCGGTGCCAGCCCCCGACGAGCGTCGAGATCCCGGTCGCCGAGGTGTAGACGGCACCCAGGACGGCGGCCCAGGGTCGGGCTCGCGGGGGCACCACGAACACGAGGGCGGCGGAGACCGATGCCGCCGCGGTGGTGTGCCCGCTCGGGAGCGCGTTGGCGAAGACCGGGGTCGCGTCGAGATCGGGCCGGTCGAAGACGACGTTCTTGAGCACCTGGGTCGTGATGTTCGCCCCGGCCACGAGCAGCGCCACCTGGAGGGCCAACCCGCCTCGGCGGCGCACGACGGCGATGATGACCGCCGCGACCAGGACCACCGCCACGTACGGGATCGAAACGACCTCGAGCACCGGCTCGGCCACCTGCCACAGGCGGTTCCGGCCGTACTCGGCGCCCTCGAACGCGGCCTGGTCCACGCGCTGACCGGCCGCGGATGCCACGAAGACCCGCCAGGTGAGCCAGACACCGAGGGTCGCCAGCACAGCGGTCGTGATCCCGAGCGCGACACCGAGCCGCGAGACGCGTTTCGGTGCGGGCGCCGGGACAACGACCGGCAGGGGTGCCGTGACGGGTCCGGTGGTGCTCACAGGTCCACGGTAGGCGACGGTCCGGAAAGGCAGCGCGCCACTGTGCGGACCGGCGGCGCGAAGAGGCAGCGCGCCACTGCGCGGACCGGCGGCGCGAAACGGCAGCGCGCCACTGCGCTGACCGGCGGCGCGAAAGGGCAGCGCGCCACTGCGGTCGATCACCGCGACGAGACCAGGCGGGGCGCCGCCCCCATCAGCACGGCGTGGTCCCCGACGGCGACGAGGCACGCGCGCGTCTCGGCGTCGATGTTGACGCACATCAGGCAGCCCCCGCGGCGCTCGAGGTCCCAGGCCGCGTCCTCGATCACCTCGGCGGCGCGGGGGCTGCGCAGGCGCGCCGCCTGCAGGTCGAGCACCACGATCGAGGCGCAGGCGGCCAGCGCGTCGAGCAGGGCCCGCAGCCGGCTGGTGTCGTTGCGCCCGAAGCTCCCCACCGGCCGGATCGTGGCGGTGATCCACGCCGGATCCTCCGTCGCCACCAGGGCGGCGGACTGCACCGCGGCGCGGGGGGCTACGGCGGTGCGGGTTGTGGGGCTCGGTGCCGGGAAGCTCAGGACGCGCGACGCCAGGACGGTGCTCATGGTGACCTCCATCGGGCCGTCCGGACTGGTCGGCCAGTGCCCCGACTCTGCTGGCCCGGGCTGTGAGAAGCCTGGGGCCGAGGTCCGCACTTGCTGTGGACCCACGCAGAACTCGCACAGGTTTCTCACAGGGGGGCACCAGCCGCACCACAGCGGATGGCCTCAGACTCGATACATGTCCACCACCACCACCCCGGCCCGCGGTCGCGAGAACCTGACCCGAGCGGACGGCTCGCCGATTCGAGCCCTCGTCGTCGACGACGAGCCCGCCCTCGGCGAGCTGCTCTCGACCGTGCTGCGCTACGAGGGGTGGCAGGTGGAGTCCGCGCTGACCGGGCACGCCGCGATCCGCGCCGCGCGCGCGATGGAGCCGGACGTGATCCTGCTCGACGTGATGCTGCCCGACCTGGGCGGCATCGAGGTCCTGCGCCGGATCCGGGTGACGAACCCCCACGTGCCCGTGCTGTTCCTGACCGCGAAGGACGCCGTCGAGGACCGGATCGCCGGCCTGACCGCGGGCGGCGACGACTACGTGACCAAACCGTTCAGCCTCGAGGAGGTCGTCGCGCGCCTGCGAGCGCTGCTGCGGCGCGCGGGGGCGACGGCGGAGCGCGAGGAGGCCGTCCTCGTCGTCGGCGACCTCACGATGGACGAGGACAGCCACGAGGTCTCGCGCGGCGGGCAGGACATCCACCTGACCGCGACCGAGTTCGAGCTGCTGCGGTTCTTCATGCGCAACCCCAAGCGCGTGCTGTCCAAGGCCCAGATCCTGGACCGCGTGTGGCAGTACGACTTCGGCGGCCAAGCGAACATCGTCGAGCTGTACGTGTCGTATCTGCGGCGCAAGATCGATGCCGGCCGCACGCCGATGATCCACACCCTGCGCGGGGTCGGCTACCTGCTCAAGCCCGGCGAGAGCGCGAAGGCGTGATGACCGAGGCGACGGCCTCGACCCCGACGACGGCGAGCCCGGCCGACGACGCCCAGCCCGGCGGCGCCGAGCCCGGTGGCGCCGAGCCCGGTGGCGCCGAGACGGTCGAGGCATCGGTGAGCCGGAACCCGCCCGCACCCGGTTCGCGGCGCGGCTGGTCCCGGTGGACGCTCCGGCGCCGGCTGGTCGCGGTGCTCATCGCCCTGCTCGCGGGCGTCGCCGGGACGATGGGCGTGGTGTCCGCGCTCGCGCTGCGTGGGACGCTCATCGGGCAGCTCGACTCCCAGCTCACCGCCGCGAGCGACCGGTCTGCGAAGGCGACCGACCGGGACGACGTCGACCGGCCCCGGCCGACCGATCTCACCGAGCTCGAGGACGACCTCACCGACCGCCAGCTCCCCCCCGGGCTGATCGTGCCCGGGCAGGGCGCCGGCACCGTGAACCTCTTCTCGCGCGACGGCGAGATCACCGCCGGGTACTTCGACCGGTCTGGCACCTTCCAGGAGCTCACCTCCGCCCAGGTCGCGGCGCTCGAGGCACTGCCCGCCGACGGCGAGCCGCACTCAGTCGAGCTCGCGGGGCTCGGCGTCTACCGCGCGATCTCGACCACCACGGACGACGGCGATCGCGTCGTGACCGGGTTGTCGACGACCGAGGCGATGCACACCGTGCGGGAGTACATCGCCGTCGAGGCCGTCGTCACGGTGTTCGGCATCCTGCTCGCGCTGGTGGCGGGCATGGTGCTGGTGCGCCGGGAGCTGCGGCCGCTGCAGCGCGTGGCCGCGACCGCGACCCGCGTGTCCGAGCGCCCGCTCGACCGCGGTGCGGTCGCACTCCCCGAGCGGGTCGCGGAGGTCGACACCGACCCGGGCACGGAGGTCGGGCAGGTCGGCGCCGCGCTGAACCGGCTCCTCGGCCACGTCGAGCAGGCCCTCGAGGCACGGCACGAGAGCGAGACGCAGGTGCGTCAGTTCGTCGCCGACGCGAGCCACGAGCTGCGGACGCCGCTCGCAGCCATCCGCGGGTACGCCGAGCTCGTCCGCCACCTGCCCGGTGAGCTGAACCCGGATGCGCTGCGCGCGATGGGTCGGGTGGAGTCGGAGTCGCTCCGGATGACCGCCCTCGTCGAAGACATGCTGCTGCTGGCGCGCCTGGATGCGGGGCGCCCGCTCGGCAGCGACGAGGTCGACCTCGCCGCACTCGCCATCGACGCCGTCGCGGACGCGCACGCCGCCGGCCCCGACCACGTCTGGCAGCTCGACCTGCCGGTCGGCGAGGACTGGTCCGAGCCCACGGACGACGAGGACCAGGACGAGCCCGACGCCCCTCGCGCCGTCGTGATCGGGGACGACCACCGCCTGCAGCAGGTCCTGGTGAACCTGCTCTCGAACGCGCGCGTGCACACCCCGCCCGGGACGGTCGTGCGCACGACGGTCCGGACCGACGGCGAGCACGTGACCGTGGCGATCCAGGACAACGGTCCGGGGATCCCCGAGCCGCTGCGCTCGCACCTGTTCCAACGGTTCACCCGAGGGAACGCGGCGCGCTCACCGGGCGCCGGGTCGACCGGACTGGGACTTGCCATCGTCGACGCGGTGGTCGGCGCGCACGGCGGACGCATCGACGTCGACACGGCGCCGGGCTCGACCATCTTCACGGTCACCCTCCCGGTCGCCCCCGAGGGCAGTCCGAGGGCGGCTCCTGACGCTTCGTGACCGACACCGCTCGACGGACCGCTCGACCGAGCGGTCGCGGTGGCTACGTGTCCGTGTCCGGGTTCTCGTCGGTCGGGGTCGGGAGGCCGTCGGGGGACAGGCGGTCGCCGTCCTGGTCGCCGTCCTGGTCGCCGCGCTCACCGTCCTGGTCGAGCCGACCACCCGGGCCGCCCTCGCCGAAAGCCGGCCGGTCGCCACCCTCCATCGCGATCCGGCCGCCGTCGCCGTCCCCATCGCCGTCGACCGCGTGGCCGACGGCGAAGCCCCCGCCGAACCCGAGGAGGGCGATCAGGACCCCGCCGGCGAACCCGGCCAGGACGGGTCGGCGAGCGACCCGCTCCTTGGCGCTCGGCCGGGCGGGGACCCCTTCCTGCCTGACGGCGCCAGCATCCGAGCCCGCGCTCGCGCTCTCTGCGCCGGGCTCGAAGCCGGGCGGGTAGGACGCGCCGGGGGCCTGAGACGGCATGGGGGTCTGGGCCGCCACCGGGGGCTGGGCCGGCACCGGGGTCGTCGCCTTCGGGAGCGGGCGGGTCGGGTCCTGCGACGTCGTCGACGGCGGCTGAGGGACCTGCGGCTCGTCGCGGCGCGGTCCACTGGAGTCCGTCATGGCGAGTCCTTTCCTTGAGCTGGCTGCACTCGGGCTCGCGGCCTGGTGGTCGCGGAGATCGTCGGAGTGCTGAGAGAGTCAGGATGCAGAGCGAGACTGCGACCGACCTGGTGTGGACCTGTCACCCGGCTGTGAGCAACCGGGTGCAGACCACCGGGTCCGCCGCTCGCCCGTCAGGGTGTGCGGCGGACCCGGTGGACCGCGATCGGGAAGCTCAGCCCCCGGGCCGGAACCCGCCCGCACCCCCGGACGGCATCTCGCCGAAGTCCGGCCGCCCGGTCGTGCCGACCGGATCGGTCGACCCGCCCAGCGACGTGAGGCTGCTGTCCGTCGAGTCCGCGTCCTCGCTGACGAGCACTTCGGAGAGGTCGGCGAGCACGACCTCGTCACCCTCCGTCAGACCCGACAGGATCTCGGTCAGCTCGCTGCCCACCGCCCCGACCTCGACCACCACGTCGGCGGCGACGCCGTCGGCGAGCACCTGGACGGTGGTCGCCGAACCGTCGACGTGCACGGCCGAGCTCGGCACCGTGAGCGTCTGGTCCTGGCTGGCGACGGTCACCACGACCTGGGCCGACGCGCCGTTGAAGAGCGGCTCGTCGGTGCTGTCCACCGCGATGACCACCGCGTACGACGGATCGGACGAGCTCGTGGACGCATTGAGGACACCGATGCTGCTGACCGAGCCCGCCAGGACCTCCGGCGTGCTCGCCACCGTCATCGCCGCCTCCTGGCCTACCGCGACGGTGTCGATCGCGGACAGCGGGACCGTGGTCGTCACGACGAAGCCGTCGTCTCCGATGACCGTGATGACCGCCGTGGCCGACGACGCCGCCACCGTGTCACCAGCGGCGATCGACACGGCCGCCACCGTGCCCGCGACCGGGCTCGTGAGGTCGACGCGACCGATCGCATCCTGTGCGATCGCCACCTCGGCCTCCGCGAGCGCGATCGCTGCCTTGTCGGCGAGGATCGTCGCGGCCGACGCGACGGACGTCGTCGCCTGCCCGGTCGCGGTCGCCTGCCCCGTCGTTCCCGCGGACGACGACGCCGTGGTCGGGGCCGCCGTCGTGGTCGCCGCTGCACCAGAAGCAGCGCTCGACTGCGTACCGGTCGTCGAGGAGGTCACCGAGGGGGTCGTCGATCCCATGGATGTCGATCCCGTGGATGTCGCGGAACCGGCCGACGTACCGGCCGAGGCTGTGGCGGCGGCAACGGCGGCCTGCGCGCCGGTCACCGCATCGTCCAAGGCGGTCGCCAACGCGAGCAGGTCCGCCTGCGCGGTGTTCACGCTCGTCTGATCGGTGAGGACCTGTCCGATCGCCGACTGGCAGGCGGCCAGGGCCTCGGCGGGTGTCGCCGGATCCGTGGACGCCCCGGCGTCGGGCTCGACGGCAGCGCCCTCAACGGCAGCAGCGGCGGCAGCAGCGGCAGCGTCGTCGGCCGACCCCACGTCCGTCGGCTCACCTGCGCTGGTGTCGGCGGCGCTGGCATCGGCGGCGCTGGCATCGTCCCCGGCACTGTCATCGACCGCACTGTCATCGGCCGCCGCAGCGCCGGTGTCGGCGGTGAGGAACGCCTCGCAGGTCGTCTGCGAGGTCGCGAGGGACGTCGTGCTCACCTCGAGGGCGGCCGACGCGAGCTCGTACTGGGCCAGCAGCTCCTGCTGCGCCAGCCTGACCGCCGCCACGGCCGTCGCCACCGGGTCCGCGACGGGGGCGCCCGTCGAAGGCGTCGTCGATCCGCCCGCAGCCGGATCGACCGCGCCGGTGGCCGGTGTGGCCGCCGCGGCAGCGGAGCCACCGGTGGCCGCGCCGGCCGAGGCACTCCCCGACGCCGCCGAGGAGGTCGCCGTCGCCGTCGTGGAGGTCGCCGTCTGGGAGTCCAGGTCATCCTCGAGCTGCTGCTCGGCGTCGGCCAGCGCGGACGCCGCGTCCTCGACCGCGGTCTCGAGCGAGGCCGAGTCGAGCGTGGCGAGCACCGCTCCGGCGGCCACCGTGTCACCGACCGCCACCGGGACTGCCGCGACGGTTCCCCCGACCGAGAAGGCGGTGTCGAACCGCGTCGCGGACGAGACCGTGCCGACGGCACCCAGCGTCTGTTCGACGGCCCCCACCGAGGCGGTCGCGGTGCGGTACGCCGGCCCCGCGTCACGGCCGGTCGCGAGCGCGACCCCGCCACCAGCGAGGCACAAGGCCAGGACGCCCGCCCCACCGGCGACCAGCCGGCGTCGACGGACCCGCCGACGCGCTGCGGCCTGCCGCACCGAGACCCGGTCCGCCGTCCGCTCCGTCGACGAACGCTCCGTCGATCGAGGCTGAGTCACTGGATGCTCTGTCGCCGGACGCTCAGTCATCGCTGGCCGCGTCTCCGGTGGGGCGACGATCCATGCCGCCACCCATCCCGCCCATCCCGGTGGCCTGCGAGCAGCCGCCGTCGTCGGCGACCGACAGGGCGAGCGTCGTCGCGGTCAGCTGGCCGCTGTCGTCGCTCTCCCCCTGTGCCGTGGCGCACTGCCCGACGACGATCGCCGTGGCATCGGCCGCCATGGTCGACGTGTAGGTGGTGGCGGTCGCGTCTGCGGCGCTGACCTCAACCGTCTCGGACGTGGTCGCACCGTCCTGGCCGGTGACCTGGACGGTGATGGTCGTACCGAGGACGGCGGTGACGAGGCCGCTCACCCGCTGCCCGAAGCCGCCCGGCATCGCGCCGTCGGTCGGCAGGTCCGCCGGCATGTCGGTCGGCATGTCGGCCGGCATGTCGCCGTCGGTCGGCATATCCGTCGGCAGGTCCGTCGGTGCCGTGCCGCCCGCCATCGGCCCCCCGCCGAACCCGGTCGCGCAGGCCCCATCCACGGCGGCGGTGATGCGTACGGTCGTCGCCACGTCGGCCGCGGCATCGTCGGCCGCGGTGTCGTCGGTCGCGGTGTCGTCGGTCGCGGTGTCGTCGGTCGCGGCATCGTCGGCCGCGGACTGCGACGAGGCCACGATGCACGAGCCGACCGTGACCTGATCGAGCGTCGCACCGACCGTCTGGGTGATCACGGTCGCGTCGGTGTAGGTGACGGCGGTCTGCGTGTCGGTGCTCTGGACCTGCAGCACCGCGCCGGTGACGGCCGCGATGGTGCCGCTCACGCCGCCGCCGCCGTCGGGCATGCCCCCGACACCCCGGTCGGACGTCGCCTCGTCCTGGGTGGCCGCGGTCGGCTCGGCCGCGGCGCTGGACTCGGTCGCGCCGGAGCACCCGGTCAGCAGGAGCAGGGCGATCGCGACGGCGGGGACGGCGAGCCGGGTTTTCGAGCGGGTGAGGGAGGTCGAGCTGGACATGGGGGGCTCCTGACGTCGTGCCGGAAGAACGGAAGTCGTACGGACGGGTGCGTCACTCGCTGCCGCGTCACTCACTGCGGAGCGCATCGATCGGAGCGAGCCGCGCGGCTCGGGTGGCCGGATAGACGCCGAACACGAGGCCGATCGCCATCGCGATGGCGATGGATCCGGCGACGGCGACGCCCGAGACGACGATCGACGTGTCCAGCAGGTCCGGCAGGACCCGGGCCGCGACGATCCCGAGCCCGGCGCCGAGCACGCCACCGGCGAGCCCGAGCACCGTCGCCTCGACGAGGAACTGGCGCCGGATCGCCCACGGCGGGGCGCCGAGCGCCTTGCGCAGCCCGATCTCCCGGGTCCGTTCGGTGACCGAGACCAGCATGATGTTCATGACCCCGATCCCCCCGACCAGCAGCGACAGGCCCGCGATCCCGGTGAGCAGCACGGTCAACGTCCGGTAGACGGCCGTGGCCGTGCTGACCAGCGAGTCCTGGCTGTTGATCGAGAAGTCGGCGTCGTCCACGCTGCTGATCGAGTGCAGGTTGAGCAGGAGGGTCTCGGCCTCCTGGTTCGCGGCCGAGAGCTGATCGGTCGACTCGGCCTGCAGGTAGATCGTGGAGACGGAGTTGCGATCCGTCCCGCCCACGACCTGGTCCGCCATCGTCGACAGCGGGATGACCGCCAGGTCGTCGAGGTCGCTCGCGGCGTCCGCACCCTCCTCGGTCAGCACGCCGACGACCGTGAAGGTGAGGTCCTCGATCGTCACCACCTGCCCGACGGCGTCGGTCGTGCCGAACAGCTCCGTGGCGGTCTGCGACCCGAGCACGACGACGGCCGCGCCCGCGGCGTCGTCGTCGGCCGTGAAGAACGCACCCGAGGCGAGCTCGCGGCCACGGACGTCGGTCCACGCCGCGCTCGTGCCGACCACCGACGTGGTCCAGTTCGTCGAGCTCGTCTCGACGGACAGCGAGCTGGTCTTCTCCGCGGCCACCGCCGCGACATCCGGGGCCGTGACCTCGGAGGTGAGTGCCGCGGCGTCGGCGCGGGTGAGCGTGGCGCTCGACCCGAAGCCGCCGCGCATCCCCGACGTGTCCGTGCTGCTCCCCGGCGTGACGATGAGCAGGTTGCTGCCCAGCGCGCTGATCTGCGCCGACACGTCCTTCTGCGTGCCGAGGCCGAGCCCGACCGTGAGGATCACCGCGGCGATGCCGATGAGGATCCCGAGGACGGTCAGGGTCGATCGCAGACCGTGGGCGCGCACCGCGGACAGGCCGGTGCGCAGGGTCTCGGTCCAGCTCATCGGCCGTTCACCTCGTCGGTGTGGATGCGGCCGTCGCGGACCCAGACGATCCGTCGGGCCCGCTGCGCGACCTCGAGCTCGTGCGTGATCAGCACGAGCGTGCGTCCTTGCGCGTGGAGCTCGTCGAACAGCCCGAGCACGTCGGTCGTGGAGGTCGAGTCGAGGTTGCCGGTGGGTTCGTCGGCCAGGATCAGCGACGGTTCGCCCACGAGCGCTCGGGCCACCGCGACCCGCTGCTGCTGACCGCCGGACAGCTCACCGGGGCGGTTTGCGAGCCTGTCCCCCAGTCCGACGCGCTCGAGGGCCTCGATCGCGCGCTGCTTGCGCTCGTGCATCGGCACCCGGCCGTACATCAGCGGCAGCTCGACGTTGCGCCAGGCGGGCAGCGACGCCAGCAGGTTGAACTGCTGGAACACGAACCCGATCCGCCGGTTGCGGATCTGGGCCAGCTCGACCTCGTCGAGCTCGCTGACGTCGTCGCCGCTGAGGTGGTACTCGCCGGCGGTGAGGGTGTCGAGGCACCCGATGATGTTCATCAGGGTCGACTTGCCGGACCCGGACGGTCCCATGATGGCGACGTACTCGCCCTCGTGGATCTGCAGGTCGATCCCGCGCAGCGCCTCGTACTCGAGCGTTCCGGTGCGATAGGTCTTGCCCGCGCCATGAAGGTCGATGACGGGGTCGGCGCCGTGGCGGCCGGCCGGGCGCGGGGCGGACCGGGTGTCGGTGCCGGTGTCGGTGTCGGTGCCGGTGTCGAACGAGAGGGCTTCAGCCATTGGACGGCGCCCCCGGAACCATGCCGCCGGGCATCCCGCCGGCGGGGAAGTCGGACGGGAACTCCCCGGTACCCCGCTCCTGCGTGGAGTCCTGCTCCGTGCCCTCCTGCTGGGTCGACGCCGTGACGACCGTCACGAGCACCTCGTCGCCCTCCACGAGGCCGGTGAGGATCTCGGTCATCTGGTCCACGGTGTCCCCCACGGTCACGACCGTGGTGATGTCCGCGGCGTCGTCGCCCGTGCCCGCCTGGGTGACGGTCGACTCGCCGTCGACCGTGCGGACCGCGCCGCTCGGGACCGTGAGAACGTCGACGCGGCGTTCGTAGACGATCACCGCGTCGGCCGAGACGCCGTCGTACAACCCCGCCGGGGCGCCGGTGACCGCGACCGCGACGGGGAAGCCGGCGACCCCGCCGGTGGACGTCGAGATCAGGCCGATCTCGGCGACCGTCCCGAAGATCGGGGCCTCCGCGCCGTCCAGCGTGATCTCGACCTGGTCGGCGACCGCGATGAGGGCGACGTCGGCGTCGTCGACCGTGAGGTCGAGCTGCCAGCTGTCGGTACCGACGATGACGAACTGGGCGCTCGAGGTCGTGGTGGCGGTCGTGGTCGCGCCGGCCGTCGCGCCGGCGCCGGCGCCACTTCCCGTGCCCGACGACGAGGCGGACCCGGTGACCGCCTCGCCGACCGTGAGGTTGACCTCGGTGAGCAGCCCGGCGACCGGAGCGGTGAGGGTCGAGCCCGCCATCGCCTCGGTCGCGGTGTCCACCTCCGCCTGCGCGACGTCGACCTGCGCCGAGCTGGCCGCGATCTGCGCCGCCGAGGCGTCGGTGCCGTCGTCGTCGTCCTGCGCGTCGGACAGCTTCGCGGCCGCCGAGGCGAGGGTCGCCTTCGCGGCGAGCAGGTCGGCGTTGAGATTGAGGGTGTCGATGGTCGCAAGCGTCTGCCCCGCGGTGACCGTCTGGCCCGCCGCGACGGCGACCGCCGTGACGGTGCCGCCCGACGCGAAGCTGACGTCCTCCTGGACGGTGGGGGTCACGGTCCCGCTCGCCGCGACGCTCTGCTCGAGCGTGGTGAGGCTCGCAGCGACGGCCTGACTCGTCACCTCGGGTGCCGTCGTGCTCGCCGAGGCGTCCCGGATGCCGAACCAGTACACCCCCGTCACGGCGACGATGACGGTGAGGATCCCGGCGGACACCCGGGTTCGGACGCGGGTTCGCCGCAACAGCTTGAGCATGGTCTCCCTGACGACGTGCGCCTACCTGGACGCCACAGACGATAGGAACGGGTCCTGGGCTCTCCCCAGCACCAACCCATGTACTACCTGTGAATCACGGGGTGACCAGCAGCAGCCCGTCGCGCACCAGGCCGCGGAGCGAGGGCAGGACGTCCGCCGCGACGTCGTCGGCCGCGACCCCGAGCAGCGCGGCGATCCCGCCCACGAGCTGCCCGACGGCGAGCTCGCCGTCGCACGCGCCCACGAAGCCCGCGAGCGCGGTGCCGGCCTGGACCGCGCGGCCGAGCCCGCCGCCCTGGCGCACGAGGACGACGCTCGGGTCGGCGCTGCCGGGGGTGAAGTAGCGCTCCTCGGTGACGTCGCCGGCCACGGTCAGGTGCGCGGCGGCGAGCGCGGCGTCGTCGGTCGACTCGAGCCAGTCGTGCGCGGCCAGGTTCGCCGCCAGGTGCGCGCCGAGGGGTTGGTGCAGGGCGCCGGTCTGCTCCTCGAGCCGACGCAGCGTCGGCGGACCGGCGAGCGGGCGCCGCAGGGTGATGATGCCGAAACCGATCCCGGCGACGTCGCGCGAGGCGAAGTCGTCGAGCCAGGCCGCGTACTGCGCGGCCCACGCGGCACGGTCGCGATCGGGGGTCGAGCCACCGTCGCGGATCCAGGTCTCGGCGTACTCGGCGGGGTCCTGGAGCTCGCGCTGGATGACCCAGCCGTCCAGGCCCGCGGCGTCGAGCCACTCCCCGACCCGCTCGTGCCACGCCTCACCGCTGCGGACCTCCCAGTTGCCGAGCAGCTGGGCGACGCCGCCGGGTTCGAGCACGGCACCGACCCCGGTCACGAGCTCCCGCACGATCGCGTCACCCGCGCGCCCGCCGTCGCGGTAGTCGTACTCGGGGACGCCGGCCGCTCGCGGGGTGATCACGAACGGCGGGTTCGACACGACCAGGTCGAACCGCTCGCCGGCGACCGGCTCGAGCATCGAGCCCGCGCGCAGCTCGAGCCGATCCGGCCCCACGCCGGCCAGGGCCGCGTTGAACCGGGCGAACGCGAGCGCGCGGGCCGAGATGTCGGTGCCCGTCACCGCGCGGGAGTGCCGGGACGCGTGCAGCGCCTGGATGCCGCAGCCGGTACCCAGGTCGAGGACCCGGTCGCGCCGGTCGCGGACCGTCACCTGTGCGAGCGTGGTCGAGGCCCCGCCGACGCCGAGGACGTGGTCGGTGCGCAAGGCCCGACCGGTCGCGAGCTCGCCGAGGTCGGACGCGAGCCACCAGTCGACGGTCCCCGCGGCATCCGCGGCCTCGTAGGGGCGCAGGTCGACGACCGCGCGGACGACGTCATTGCCTTGCGATCCCGCCGCCTCGACCAGCCCGAGGCGCACGGCGCCGTCGACCCCCGACCGGGCGAATGCCTGCTCGACCGCCTCCCGCGGGACCTCGGCTCCGAGCACGAAAAGCCGGACCAGGGCGGCGAGCCGCGCGTCACGGCCGGCCATCACCCGGGCGGTGGCACGCAGCGCCGGCAGCGGCTCCTCGCGGTGCAGCGCCGCGGACGCGAGCGGGCCGAGCAGGTCTTCGACGGCGGGCACGGTGTACCCGGCACCGGTGAGGTCGGCGCGCAACGCGTCGAGCAGGGCCGGTTCGGTCCGCGGAGCGTCGGTCGACGGGTGGGTCGCTGCCCGGGGCACTGCGTCATTCGTGGTCACGCGCCATTCTCCCGCGCCGGCAGTGGATGCCGTCGACACCGCGGGACACCGACTCCGCGGGACGTGACGCCGGGACGTCGTACCGCGCGACGTCGTACCGCGCGACGTCGTACCGCGCGACGTCGACCGGTGACCTACGTCGTGAGGTCGACGACGATCGGGAGGTGGTCGCTCGCCCGGCGGGTCGCGGCGTCGTCGGGCACGCTCGAGCCGGTCACGCCCACCGCGGGGCTGATCAGTACGGCGTCCAGGCGACGGCGCGGCCGCAGCGCCGAGAACGTCGGCCGTGGTGGATCCACGGCGTCGCGCAGCTCCCGGGTCAGCCGGAGCCAGGTGGGGCCGCCGGGCACCTCGTTCACGTCGCCGACGACGACGCGCGGCCCGGGTGCCGACGCCGGCCCGCCGAGGATCCGGTCGACGTGATCGAGGCGTTCGGCGCTCGCCAGGGCCAGATGCACCACGACGACCAGGACCCCGTCGACGCGGGCGACCGAGTACCCCCGTCGCGTGCGGCCCAGGTGCCACGGCAGGCGGTACGCGCGCGCCGCGGTGACGTCGACTCCCGGGGCGACGAGCAGCGCCGTCGTGCGTGCGCCGTGCCCGCCGACCGCGACCTGCAGGCCGCAGTCGGCAGCGAGGCGCCGCAGCCGACGCCGCCCGAACGGACCGCGGGGCGGCTCCTGGATGCCCAGGACGTCGGGCGCCGCGGCCCTGATGACCTCGACGAGCGCCGCCTGGTCGAGCTTGCACCCCTTGATGTTGTACGTCATCACGCGCAGCCGGCCCATCGCCCCACCTCACCGCCGGATGGTTGCCGGCACCACGTCAGCCGGGCTGGGGGGTGTTCGCGGCGACAGCGTGCGACTCGACCTCGGCACCCAACCTGGCCGCCCGCAGCCGGGACGCGATCACCGCACCGAAGGCGACGGCGGCGGCCACGACGGCGATCCCGAGCCGCACCGGCGTGCTCGCGTTCTCCCCGACGGTCACCGCGACGATCGCGGGCGCGATGAGCAACGAGACCAGGTTCATCACCTTGATGAGCGGGTTGATCGCCGGCCCGGCCGTGTCCTTGAACGGGTCACCGACGGTGTCGCCGATGACGACGGCTTCGTGCGCCGGCGAGTTCTTGCCGCCGTAGTGGCCGTCCTCGACGATCTTCTTGGCGTTGTCCCACGATCCGCCGGAGTTCGCCAGGAACACCGCCATGAGCACGCCGGTCGCGATCGCCCCCGCGAGGAACCCGGCGAGCGGGCCCACGCCGAGCCCGAAGCCGACGGCGATGGGCGCGGAGGCGGCGAGCAGACCCGGGGTGGCGAGCTCACGGAGCGAGTCACGCGTGCAGATGTCGACGACCTTGCCGTACTCGGGCCGGACCTCACCGGTCATGATCCCGGGGTTGTCGCGGAACTGACGGCGCACCTCGAACACGATCGCGCCGGCGGCCCGGGTGACCGCGTCGATCAGCAGCCCCGAGAACAGGAACACGGTCGCGCCGCCCAGGATCACCCCGACCAGGGTGATGGGCGAGATGATGTCGTACGCGAGCATCGCGGCGGGGATCCCACCGACCTCGGCCTCGCTCCCGAGCTCGGCCAGGGACGTCGTGACGGTGTCGGCGTAGGAGCCGAACAACGCGGTGGCGGCGAGCACGGCGGTCGAGATCGCGATGCCCTTGGTCACGGCCTTGGTCGTGTTGCCGACGGCGTCGAGGTCGGTGAGGACCTTCGCGCCCTCGGGCGTGACGTCGCCCGACATCTCGGCGATGCCCTGGGCGTTGTCGCTGACCGGCCCGAAGGTGTCCATCGCGACGATCACCCCGACGGTCGTCAGCAGGCCGCACCCGGCCAGGGCGATGAGGAACAGCGCGAGCACGACCGAGCCGCCCGAGAGCAGGAACGCCGCACAGATCGCCGCGGCGATGATGCCCGCGGTGTACGCGGTCGACTCGAAGCCGACGCCCATCCCGGACAGCACGACGGTCGCCGCGCCCGTGAGCGAGGTCCGGGCGACGTGCAGCGTGGGCTTCGAGGTGGTGCCGGTGAAGTAGCCGGTGAGCTTGAGGATGATCCCCGCGAGCACGATCCCGATGATGACCGCGCCGGTGGAGATCAGGCGGGGGTCGGCGGTGTTCTCGGCGAGCGCGGCCCCGATGCCGGGCAGGTCGGCCATGGTGGACGGCAGGTAGACGAATGCGGCGATCCCCGAGAGCACGGCGGCGACCGCGGCCGAGATGTAGAACCCGCGGTTGATGGCCGCGAGGCCGCTCTCCTGGCCCCGGACGCGGGTGATCAGGACGCCGAGCACGGCGGTGAGCGCGCCGATGGCCGGCACGATCAGCGGGAAGACGAGGCCCTGCTCGCCGAACGCGGCCTTGCCCAGGATCAGCGCGGCGACGAGCGTCACGGCATACGACTCGAACAGGTCCGCGGCCATGCCGGCGCAGTCGCCGACGTTGTCGCCCACGTTGTCGGCGATCGTCGCAGCGTTGCGCGGGTCGTCCTCCGGGATGCCCTGCTCGACCTTTCCGACGAGGTCGGCGCCGACGTCGGCCGCCTTGGTGAAGATGCCGCCGCCGACCCGCATGAACATCGCCAGCAGCGCCGCGCCGAAGCCGAAGCCCTCGAGCACCGCGGGGGCGTCGCCCTTGTAGAGGAGCACGACGGACGCGGCCCCGGCCAGGCCGAAGCCGACGACGCACATGCCGACGACCCCGCCGGTCCGGAACGCGATCTGGGCACCCTCGGCGCGCCCGCCGGGCAGCGAGGCGACCGCAGCGACGCGCACGTTGGCCCGGGTCGCGAGCCACATGCCCAGGTAGCCGATCGCGGCCGAGGCACCGGCCCCGAGCAGGAAGAACATCGATCGACCGATCCGGATCCCGGCGTCTCCGGGCAGGAGGAACAGCAGGGCGAACACGATCACGGCGAACAGGGCGAGCGTGCGGAACTGTCGGTTCAGGTACGCCGCCGCACCCTCCTGGATCGCTGCGGCGATGTCTTGCATCTTCTGGGTGCCCTCGTCGGCCGCGAGCACCTGACGGCGGAGCACGATCGCGAAGAACAGACAGGCGACGGCGATGGCGGCAACGATGCTGACGATGGTGAGGCTCGTGGAACCGAGCGTGAGCATCCGTCCTCCTTGACGACTGCGTGGCCTGTGTCGTTCCTGGCCCCGGGGCCACGCGGCGTCATTGCCGTGCGGTCGAGGCGAAGTCTAGTCAGGGCAATCCGGCAAACCGTCACTATTGCCGCCGGGCCGGTCAACCAGCGAGCGCATCCTCGATCGCGGGGTGGATGGTGAACACCTGAGTGAGCGCGGTGATCCGGAAGACCTTCAAGACCTTCTCCTGGTCGATGACCAACTGCAGCCGGCCACCGAAACCCCGGATCTTCTTGAGCGCACCCACGAGCACGCCGAGCCCGGTGGAGTCGAGAAAACCCACTCCGGTCAGGTCGACGATAATGTCGGTGTGCTCGGCGTCGATCAGGTCCGCCAGCTTCTCGCGAAGCACGGCCGCTGTGTACACGTCGACCTCGCCCGAGACCTCCACGACGGTGAAGTCACCGCGTTCGCGGCTTGTGACTGAGAGTTCCATGACTCACCCCCTTGGATGCTGCGACACATTCAACCAAACGGAGGCCCGCGAACCCGCATCGGGCAACTCGCCTGCGCACATGCGATGGGAGAATGTGGCGTGGTCAGCCGGTGAGTGACACGGACGCGCTGCTCGACGTGCTGCGCGCGGGCGGACGCCGGGCCGACCGGCTCACCCATGTCGAGCACATCCCGGCGCGAGCCGGCGAGCAGGTCGACTGGCCCGCCTGGGCCGACCGCTCGATCGTCGCCGGGTACCGCGCGCTGGGGGTCGAGCGTCCGTGGCGGCACCAGGCCGAGGCGGCCGACGCCGCCTGGTCGGGCCGACACACGGTGATCGCCACGTCCACGGGATCGGGCAAGTCCCTCGCGTTCTGGCTCCCGGCCCTGACCGCCGTGCGGGCGGACATCGGCGCCGGGATCCTCGACCCCGGCCGGATCGAATCGGTGCAGCGGCGGGGTTCGGTGCTGTACCTCTGCCCCACCAAGGCGCTGGCAGCCGACCAGCTCGTCGCGCTCGACCGCCTGCTCACCGCGGCGCACTCCCGGGATCTGCGGGTGGCGACCTGCGACGGGGACACGGCAGTCTCGGAGCGTCGCTGGGTCCAGGACTACGCCGACGTCGTGCTCACCAATCCCGACTTCCTGCACTTCGCCCTGCTGCCGGGCCATCGCCGCTGGGCCCGGCTGCTGGCGTCGTTGCGCTACGTCGTCGTCGACGAATGCCATGCGTTCCGCGGCGTCTTCGGCGCCCACGTGGCCCTGGTGCTGCGCCGACTGCGCCGACTGGCGGAGTACTACGGCACCGGACCGGGACCGACGTTCGTGCTCGCCTCGGCCACCACGTCTGACCCGGCCGCCAGCGCGGCACGCCTGCTGGGGGTCGACGCGGACGACGTCGTCGCGGTGACCGCCGACGCGTCGCCCGCCGGGCGCAAGACCTTCGCCCTGTGGCAGCCGCCCGAGCTGCCCGGCGCGGCCGCGCCGTGGTCCAGCGCTCCGCTCGAGATCGACCCGTGGGCGACCGACGTCGGCGGCGCCGACCCGTGGGCGACCGTCGGCGGCGCCGACCCCGGCCCGGTCGGTCCCCGCCGCGGCACCGGCACCGGCACCGGGGCCGGCGCCGATGCATCGCCCTGGAGCGCGGTCGAGGACGACCCGGAGCGCCCCCGCCGGTCGGCCACCGCGGAGATCGCCGAGCTGCTCGCCGACCTCACGGTCGCGGGGGCGCGCACCCTCGCGTTCACCCGGTCCCGACGCGCGGCCGAGTCGGTCGCGACCGTCACCCAACGGCACCTGATCGCCGTCGATCGCCGGCTCGCCGGCCAGGTGGCCGCGTACCGCGGTGGCTACCTGCCCGAGGAGCGACGGGCCCTCGAGGCGTCGATCCGCAACGGCACGCTGCGCGCGCTCGCGACCACCAATGCCCTCGAGCTCGGGGTCGACATCTCGGGGCTCGACGTCGTCCTCATCGCGGGCTGGCCCGGCACCCGGGTGTCCCTCTGGCAGCAGGCGGGGCGAGCGGGCCGGGCGGGTGCCGACGGTCTCGTCGCGCTGGTCGCGCGGGAGGACCCGCTCGACACGTTCCTCGTGCACCACCCGGAGGCGATCTTCGCGACACCGGTCGAGGCCACCGTCTTCGACCCAGCGAACCCGTACGTGCTCGCCCCGCACCTCTGCGCGGCCGCGGCCGAGCTCCCGCTGCGGGCGGAGGAGCTCGCGCTCTTCGGCGCCGACACCCGCGCGCTGCTCGACGTGCTGGTCGAACGGGGGGCTCTGCGGCGGCGCCCCTCGGGTTGGTACTGGACCCACCACGAAAGCGCGGCCCGGCTCACCAACCTCCGCGGGACCGGCGGCGACCCGGTGCGCGTCGTCGAGGAGTCGACCGGGCGGATGCTCGGCACCGTCGATGCGGCGGCGGCGGACGCGACTGTTCATCCGGGCGCCGTCTACGTGCACCAGGGCACCACGTTTGTCGTGAACGAGCTCAACTTGGCCGACAGCGTCGCGCTCGTCGGGCAGCGCACCGTCGACTTCGGAACCTGGGCGCGGTGGATGACTTCCATAGAGATCCGCGCCACCACCGAGGAACGAGACTGGGGGCCGGTGACCTGGGGATTCGGCCAGGTCGACGTCACAACACAGGTCATGAGCTTCCAGCGCAAGAAGATCCCCGAGATGCGGGTGCTGGGCACCGAGACCCTCGACCTGCCCGCCCGGACTCTGACGACCACCGCGGTCTGGTGGACCGCACCGGCATCCGTCCTGACGGAGGCGGGAATCACCGCTGAGGTCGCTCCCGGGGCCCTGCACGCGGCGGAGCACGCGTCGATCGGGCTCCTCCCCCTCCTCGCGACCTGCGACCGCTGGGACCTCGGCGGTGTATCGACCGCCCTGCACGTCGACACCGAGCAGGCCACGGTCTTCGTCTATGACGGATACCCCGGCGGTGCCGGCTTCGCCGAACGCGGCTTCCGGCTGGGTGCGACCTGGTTGCGGGCGACCCGCGAGGCGATCGCCACGTGCCGGTGCGCGTCCGGTTGCCCCGCCTGCGTGCAATCGCCGAAGTGCGGCAACGCCAACAACCCGCTCGAAAAGGCGGCGGCAATCCGCCTGCTCGACGCGGTACTGGCCCACGCCCCAGCCGGAACCTGACGCCACCTCCAACCGCCGAGGAGCCCTGGGGCGAACCGTGAACGGTCCCGTGTCCGTGTCCGTGTCCGTGCACCCGCGGACGGCTCCGGCACTTGTCAGGCGAGCGCCGTCGGTCAGCCCGCGGGGTTGGCGACCCGGACCGCTCATCACGTGCCGACGAGGTCGTCATCACCAAGACCGCCCAGGTCGAGCTCGTCCGGTGGCTGGAGAGTCGATCCCCACCCCGATCGCGATGCTTCATTGGTTGACGGCGGCGCCGGCGGCGGGGCAGGCAGTCCGGTCGGCGGCGGCGCCGCTCCTTGTGGCGGGGGTGGCGCAAGCCCGGGCGGCGGTCCAGCCCGGCCGCCGTCCCCAGGGTCGTGCCCGCCATGGCGTGCGGCTTCTCGTCCGATCGGGTGTCCGTTCCGGTCGCGGAACTGGTAGCTGACCAGGGCGATGCCGTCGCCGGTGTATCCGGGGGTGTGCTTGGGGTGGCGGGTGATGGTCAGGTCGCGGCGGTGGGTTTCGTGGTGGTGGAAGTCGCACAGCAGCACGCCGTTGTCGGCGGACGTCTCGCCGTGGTCGCGGCCCCAGTGGAGCAGGTGGTGGATCTGGCACCAGCGGGCGTTCAGGGCGCAGCCGGGCCAGGAGCAGTGGCGGTCGCGGGCGATGACCGCGCGGCGCAGGGCCCCGGTGTAGCGGCGTTGGGTGCGGCCCAGGTTCACCGGGGTCCCCTGGGCGTCCAGGACGATGCGGGTGATCTCGCAGTCGCACAGGGCGACGGCGATCACGGTGAACGGGACCGGGGTGCCGTCCTCCCAGGTCGCGGGCGGGAAACACATCGCCCCGGGCGCACCCGCAGCGCCATCGGCGCAGTCACGAGCAGCAGCGTCGCCGTCCGTGCCGTTGCCGCCCTCACTGTCGTGGTCGGGGAGGGGGAAGCCGAAGGTTTGCAGGGCGGTGCGGCGGCGGGTGAGTTCGGTGGTGGCGGCGTGCCAGGTGGTCTCGG
>NZ_SDWW01000014.1 GCF_004168625.1 Pengzhenrongella frigida | reverse complement strand
CGCCACGGCAACGTCATCACCCGCTGACCGCGAGACCACCGACCGCGAGACCGCGAGACCGCGAGACCGCGAGACCGCGAGACCGCGAGACCGCGAGACCGCGAGACCGGCGACCGCGAGACCACCGACCGCGGGACCACCGACCGGAGCGGTCGAGCTACTCGGATGGGACCTGTATGGGGCCCGCCGAGCCCAGCACGATGCGGGTCATGGCGCTGCGGGTCGAGTCTCACCGTCGACGCCGTCGCGAACTTCACCGTCGATCTCGTCGCGAAGCTCACCGGCAACGTCGTCGGGGTCTGGCCGTGCGGGCTCGGGCGGCAGGGCAGGCGCGGGTGAGACAGGTTCGAGCCGAACGGGGTCGAGCAGGTCGGTCACGAGCCAGTCGACGACTTCGCTCTCCTCGATCACCTCGCCGCACCGCTCCATCGCCTCGGCGAGCGCCGGGTCCCACGGAGACGTCACAGACTCTCCCCGCCGCCCGAGATGCCGACGGTCGACGGTCGCCTCGGACAGCTCGCCCGCGGCGAGGGCCGCCACAGCCTGGGCGTAGTCCATCGTCCCGAACCGCCACGGTGCCCACGGGATGCGCTCGGCGAGCGCCACGCCGATCTGCAGGCCCTCCCAGTCGAAGTCGCCGTGGAACCGGACCTCCGCGCCGGCCCAGGAGAGCCGCTCGAGCAGCTCGAGAGCGGCGGCCCCTGGCGGCCCGTCGGTGCACACCAAGATCGGGGTCGCTCGGTCCCCGGACAGGGTCGACGCCGCGAGGTCGGCGCGCCGGGTGGCTTCCGCCGCGACCGCCTCCATCACGATCGCGCTCGTGCAGACGTGGACGACGCCGTCGGACGGCACCACGCCGACGCCCCCGGAGCGGATCTGGTCGAGGGTGAGCGCGACCGGCACCCCGGCGGTGCACCACCCGGTGAGGGCGGCGGCCGTGGCGCTCGCCGCGAGGAGCCCGCGCCTCCGTGCGAACGGATCCCCCTGGACCCCGAGGCACAGCACCGTCGCCGACGCGATCGAGGGGAGCAGGCCAGCGCTCGCCCAGATCCCTCGTGATGCCGGGAGCTCCTCCGCCACCGCGGCATCGGGCTGGGCCGCCGCGAGGCCGTGGGCGCGTGCCTCGGGCTGCGCTGCCGCGTGGCCGTGGGCGGGGGAGCCGAGCTCGAGGGCGTGCACGGCTGCGAGCACGAGACCGCTCAGCGGGCGGGTGCGGTCGAGGGCGTGCGCGTCACCGGTGATGCGTCGAGCGAACACCGCGAGCGGTTCGCCGGTGGTCGGCAGGGCGCACAGGCAGGCCGCCGCGTCCGCCGCGAGACGTCGTGCAGCGACGGGATCGTCCAGGCCGGCGCGTCGGAGGTGTCCCGACGCGCACCACGCTCCCCACCACGTCTCCAGCACGGGGTCTACGAGCAGTGCGGGCGTGAAGGCGGCGGCGGCGTGCACCCAGGCGGCATCCACGACGGCGCGCTCGCGGGGCCAGGTCGCGACCGGACCGGTGAGCACGAGGACGGCATCGGCCAACCCCCGTGGCCAGATCCCCTGGACGAGCAGGTCGTCGAGCGTGCCGAGGTTGACGTGCAGGGTGCTGCTCGAGCGGCTCAGGCGGCTCGGGGGCCCGACGAGCCGCACCGCGCCGTCGCGCTCGTCTGGTGTCGGCTTGCGCAGCTGGACCGTGCCGGACAGCCGGCCGGTGTGGCCGGTCGCGATCTTGCCGCGCACCCGCTGGACCAGCCATGCGACGTCGGCCCCGCCGAGAAGTCGGCGCAGGGCGGTGACGTCCGCGCCCGGTGGTGCCGTGGCGGAACTGACGACGGGCTGTACCGCGCTCGGGGTCACGGCGACCAGCCTTCCATGCCGCGACGCTTCGGAGTCAGCGGGCGGTGATGCCAGCCTCGACGCCGATCTCGACACCCGCTGCCGTGCCGGGTTCGGCGGCGTCGCGGGTGGCCTGCTCCATCGCCTGGCGGATCGCCGTGAGCCGCTCCTCGCGCAGCCACGCCTCGAGCAGGAGTTCGACGAAGACGCCCGCAGTGAGCCCGCGACGCTCCGCCGCGGTCTCGATGCGGTCCCGCACGGCCGAGTCGACCGCAATCGTTGTGATAGCCATGAGATGAGTATCCCGGGCGGATCACGGCGGTCACTAGGGACTAAGGACCGGCCGCGAGTCAGGCCGACGCCGGGGCCGTGACCGCGACGACAAAATCGGACGTGGACGTGAACGGCCGCAGGTCCCAGGTCGAGAACGCCGCCTCGAGCCGCAGACCCGCACGGTCGAGATCGGCGAAGAAGTCCTCGAACGCATACCCGCGACCGGCGCCGAACCCCAGCACGACTCGACCGTCGGCGCGCACGTGCGCGGCCAGCCGGCTCAGCACCTCGACCTCAGTTCCCGGGGCAAGGAAGGTCATGACGTTCCCGGCCGCGACGGCGACGTCGAACGGCTCGAGCACCCCCCGGGCGGGCAGGTCGAGCTCGGCCAGGTCGCCGAGCAGCCACTCGGATCGGGGGTGGTCCGCCCGGGCCGCCTCGATCAGCACCGGATCCACATCCACGCCGGTCACGAGGTGGCCACGCGCGGCGAGCTCGGCACCCACGCGGCCCGGACCGCAGCCGGCGTCGAGCACCCGCGAGCCGCGCGGGATCAGGGCGTCGATCATCCGCGCCTCGCCAGCCAGGTCCGCGCCATCGGCCACCATGCGCCGGAACCGTTCGACGTACCAGGTCGAGTGGTTCGGGTCGGCGGTCGTCTTGTCTTCCCAGCGGGTGGCGTGGCGCATGCCCAGCAGTCTGCGCTACCGGGTGGCGGGAGCGGCCGCGCGGGCGGACTCGAGGACCTCGGTGATCTGGACCCCGACGAGCTCGTGCCGCTCCAGCAGTGCGTCCCGCAGCGCCTCGACGAGGTGGCGGTTCTGCGTGAGCAGGACGCGCGCGGAGTCTCGGGCGGAATCGAGAACCGCCTCGAGCTGAGCGCGAGCGGCGGGGTCCCCGAGGACGGACGAGATGAGATCACGACCGTTCGCCTGGAACGACACGAGCGACCCGGTCATCCCCGCCGCGCCGACCATCTGGGCGGCGGTCTGGGTGGCAGCGGCGAGGTCGCTCGCCGGGCCGGTCGAGGTCTGGCCGAAGAACAGCTCCTCGGCGACGAGCCCACCCATCGCGATCTGGACCAGGGCCTGCAGGTCTTCGGTGGACCGCGTGTAGACCTCCTCGGTGTCGCCGTGCGCGAGCAGCCCGAGGGCTGACCCGCGTTTGACGATGGTGAGCACCTCCAGGGTCCGGTTCGGCGCGACGAGCCACGCGACGACGGCGTGGCCCGCCTCGTGGGTGGCGATCAGGCTCTGCTCGGCGCTCGTGTACCGGACCGGCTGGCCGATGCCGACCATCTCGGTGATCCGGGCCGTCTCGATGTCGTCGAACGACATCGCCCCGGCGCCGCGGCGCACGGCGTTGACGAGGCCCTCGTCGAGCAGGTGCTCGATCATCACGGGTGTCCACCCGTTCGTCGCCGCCGCCAGCCGGTCGCGCAGGCCGTGGCCGTCGAGCGCGGGATCGTGCGACCGCCTCGCGAGGAAGTGGTCGACCAGCGCCCGCCGGCCGTGCACGTCGGGGGCGGCGAACGTCAGCAGCCGGTCGAAGCGGCCCGGGCGCAGCAGGGCGGGGTCGAGGGAGTCCGCCCGGTTGGTGGCGGCGATCAGCAGGATCGGGGCGCGGACCGGTCTGATCTGCTTGATCTGCCGGTCGGCCGGGAGCAGGAGGTTGATCCGCGCAGTGAAGGCGTTCCGCAGGCGCTCGAGGCCGGTGGGCTCGTCGAACGACTGCATCTGGACCAGCAGCTCGTTCACCACACCACCGGTGCCCTCGCTGACCACGGCGTGCCGGATGGCACCCGACCCGGCACCCCACGCGGCACCCCACGCGGCACCCCACCCGGCACCCCACCCGGCGCCAGAGACGCCGTCGGCCGCGAGCAGCCCACCGCGGCGGGTCGCGATGGCGTCGATCTCCTCGATGAACCCGATCGCCCCGCCCTCGGCCCGCGCTGCCTTGCGCAGGGCCGCGAAGTACGCGCGGATCTTCTTCGCCGTCGCGCCGTAGTACATGGACTGGAAGGACGTGGCCGAGACGAACAGGAACGGCACGCCGGCCTCGGCCGCCATCGCCTTGGCGGTCATGGTCTTGCCGGTGCCAGGGAGGCCCTCGAAGAGCAGGCCGCGCCGCGGGGTGCCACCCATCTGGTCGGCGAACCGGCGATGGGTCTGGAACAGGTCGATCGACCGCCGCACGTCCTCCTTGATCGGGTCGATGCCGATCACGTCGTCGAGCGTGACGTCCATCTGCTCGGGCCGGAAGATCAGGTGCGGAGACCGGCCGGCCATGACCTGCGTGCCCACGAGCAGGGCGATCAGGGCGATGAAGAACGCGACGGGCGCGACGATCAGCGGGTCGATCGCCGGCAGCGGGGGCATCGGCGCCCGGCCCAGCAACGGCATCGCGATGAGGTACGCCTCGAAGGTGAGCACCACCGCGGCGAGCCGGTAGACCCGGCGTCGTCGAATGCGCTCACGATCGACAGCGATGTCGTGCACCGAGCCGGGCTGGGGGATGGCGGTCGACGTCGGTCCGAAGTGCGGCACGGTTGGTCCTCTCCGCGCACGTGCACCAGCGTCAAATGGACGCATCGCGAGAGTTCGCGATACAGGACTGTAGACACAATTCGGACAAGTCGGACCAGTTCAACGGGTCATCCGTCCGGGTGCAGAACGCACGACGGCCCGGCATCTCGCTGGATGCCGGGCCGTGCGGGCGGTGTGCCGGGTCGAGCGTGGGGTCAGTTGAACGTCGGTGTCGGCGCCGGTGCCACGATCGGCGCGGCCGCCGGGTGAGCTGCTGCGGAGACGCCGTCGGCCAGGCCGGCGAGGCCGCCGTTCCCGGCGACGAGCCCCTGGATGATCTTCGGGACGTCGAGCCCGGTGAGTGCGGACAGCTGCGCGAAGTTGGACACGGCTGCCTTCGGGAGCGCGGACGCGCCATCGGTCGAGATCACCGTGAGCGAGTCGATCGCCGCCATCGGCGCCGCCAGCTCGTGGGCGACCTGCGGGAGGGTCCCCATGACCAGCGACAGGATGGCCGCGGTGGAGTACTTGCCGTACGCCTCCGCGCTGGAGTCGAGGGCCGACGCGTCGGCCGCACCCATCGCCTCGCGGGCCGACGCCGCGGCCTCACCCTCGAGCCGCACGGCCTGCGCCTCCGCGGTACGACGGGCGAGCTCACCCTCACCGCGCAGGCGTGCCTCGGCGGACGCCGCCTCGGCGGCGAGGATCGCGGTGGTCTTGTTCGCCTCGGCGATCTTCTCCAGGCGGTAGCGCTCGGCATCGGCCGGACGGCGAACGGTGGTGTCCAGCTGGCGCTCGGTCAGCGCGGCCTGGCGCTCGGCGACCTTCTCCTGGGCGGTCAGGACGTCCTGCTGGCGCGCGGCGGCCTCGAGCGGGCCCGCGGCGTTCGCGGCGGACTTCGCCTTGTCGGTGATGGCCTGGATCTCGGCGGCCCGCACGTCGACGATCTGCTGGGCGTTCTGGATCTCGTTCTCGGCGGCCAGGCGGCGCTGCTCGGAGATCTGGCGGGCCTCGGCCTCGGCGATCATGGCGCGCTGGCGGACGGCGGCCGCCTCGGGCCGGGCCATGTCGGCGATGTACGTGCCGGTGCCGGTGTCGGCGACCTCCGCGATCTGGAACGTGTCCAGGGCCAGACCCTGGCTCGCGAGCGTCTGGGTGACGGCGTCGGCGACCTGCTGGGCGAACTTCTGCCGGTCGCCGATGATGTCCTCGACCGTCATGTTGCCGATGATCGCGCGCAGCGCGCCCTCGAGCTGGTCCTTCGTGTACGGGTCGATCTGGTCCTGCTGGTTGCCGAACCGCTGCGCGGCGGCGCGGATGGACTCCGCGGAGCTCGCGACCTTCACGACGGCGACCGCGGTCACGTTGAGCTTGATCCCCTGGATCGACGGTGCCCCGGCCACGGTGAGCGAGATCCGGCGGCTGGACAGGTCGATCACGGTCAGCTGCTGCACGAACGGCAGGGTGAACACGCCGCCGGCGGTCACGACCCGCTGGCCCGACAGGTCCTCGACGTTCTTCGAGCTGCGGCCGGTGATGACGAACGCCTCGCTCGGTTTGGCGACGCGGTACCGCTTGATGATCGCTGCGATGAGCACGACGAGAACGACGGCCATGCCGACGATGCTCAGCGCCACGGGAGAGAGGTTGGAGAACACGAGGTGGGTAGCTCCTTGGTGTCGTACAGCGGTGGGGTGCGGAGAAGGCGAGGTGCGGTGCGGAGAAGGTGCGGAGCAGTGCGGTGCGGTCGGATCGGTGCGGTCAGGGCGCGACGGTGACGGCGACCATGACGGTCGCCTCGTTCAGGACGGCGGTCACGACGACCTGCTCACCGACGTCGACCGAAACTCTCGACCGGGCGGCGAGCTTCAGGGGGTGGCCGGACACCGTCATCGTGACCTCGCCGTAGCCCTCGTCCGGGATCGCGGTGACCACGGTCGCGACGGCGCCCACGTAGTCCGCGGACGTGATCTGGTGCCCGGTCGGGGAACGCACGAGGGCGCGCGTGAGCAGGCCCGCGCCGGTGCCCACCACGAGACCGCAGCCCAGACCGATCCCCGCCGCGACGAAGACCGAGAGCCCGGCGTACATCGAGACCCATCCGGCGAACCCGATCGTGCCGGTGAACGCCAGCAGGGATGCGCTGGACAGGTATCCACCGGTGAAATCGATCGAGTCGAGCACGCCGTCGAGCAGATCCCCGACGAATGCACTGACCACCAGCAGCACCAGGCTGATGGCGGCGATCCAGGCGAAGACAACCATGTTCGGGTCTTTTCTTTTCGGGTGCAGACGGCGTGACCAAAGAAGCGTCCCACGCCTGCCGTCAACGGCGCAGAACATCCGGCCGGATTGACTGACTTGTAGAGAAAGTGGTGAAATTCACATCCAGGTCGTCGGACCCCGCTCTGCACGCGTGAACTGGGCTCGGACTGCAACGATCGACACCTTCGAAATTGTCGCCGCGGCACGGAGAATACCCGGGACGGTGTTCTGCGCCAGGTTTGGCCGGAATTCCTCGACTAGACTGAAAAATGGGCCAATGGTCGGTCCTCCCCATATCAAGATCGAGGGCAAAGCCTGTGAAGTCCAGCCGAATTCTGCCCGTCGCAGTAATGGTCATCGCCGCATCAATCGCGCTCAGCGGGTGCGGAGCATCCAAGGACGACGACGCGGCATCGACCGCGCCGGCGTCGTCCGCCGCACCGGAGGAGAGCGAGTCGCCCGAGGAGAGCGAGTCGCCCGAGGAGACCGCCGCGCCGCCCGCCGCCGCTGGCGACGTGGCCGCACCCGGGTCGAAGGTGGGCCTCGGAGAGTCGCAGACCTACCCGTTCGTCACGGGCGGCGCCGGCACGGAGAAGGCCGTCATCAGCGTCAAGATGGTCTCCGCCGACGCCGCCAGCGCCGAGCAGACCGCCTTCCTCGTCGCGCAGATCCCGCAGCTCAAGGGGTACAAGGTCACCCTGCTCCGGCTCGAGCAGACCAAGGTCTCCGGCGACACGATCGCATTCGACTCCGACTACACGTCGTTCGACCCGGTCGACACCGAGGGGGCCAAGGGTCAGCTGGTCTCCGTCATCGGCTGGGACGACTGCACGACGAACTCCTTCTCCACGGAGTTCGACACCGCCGGCGCTGTCCTGGCCCAGTGCGTGGTCGGGGCATCGGTCGAGGGCGGGAACGAGATCGCCGGCGTCATGTGGGACGGCGGCTGGGCCGAGCCGAACCCGTACGACGAGTACGACGGCAAGCCGCTGCTCTTCATGAAGTAGGGAACCGCCGAGTCCAGCGGTCCTCCGCGACCGCGTAGGCTCTGAGGTCGGCTCGTGGTCCGCTTCCTGCCGGGTGTCTTCTCAACACCCATCACAGGGGGCGGGCCACGAGTCTTTTTCGTCGGGCCTTCGCGCCGCTTCCTGCCCGAAGGCGCGCGTTCGTGCCGGAAGGCGCCGCCGAGCCGCGGAAGGCGCGTGCGATCGGGCGCCTGCGATCAGGCGCCCGCGATCAGGTGCTCGCGAGCGCGCGCGCCCGGTCGAGCACCGCGTCCAGCATCGCCTCGGTGAGGCGGCCCGTGAACGTGTTGTGCGGGCTGACGTGGAAGCACCCCAGCAGCGTGAGGCCGCGTCCGTCCGGACCGTCGAGCCGTACCTCGGTGCCGTGACCGAACGCCGGCCGGGGTCGCGGCACGTGCCACCCCTGCTCGGCGAGCGTCACCAGCATCGCCCGCCAGCCGAACCCGCCGAGCACGACGACGACGTCGGGCGCCACGAGCTCGAGCTCGCGGCCGAGCCAGGGTCCACAGGTGCGCCGTTCGGCGGGTGTCGGCGCATTCTCGGGCGGTGCGCAGCGGACGGGTGCCGTGAGGCGCAGGCCGGTGAGGATCATCCCGTCGCCGGCCCGGACCGACGTCGGCTGCGAGGCGAAGCCCGTCCGGTGCAGGGCCGCGAAGAGGAAGTCACCGCTGCGGTCGCCGGTGAACATCCGGCCGGTGCGGTTCGCCCCGTGCGCGGCGGGGGCCAGTCCGACCACGAGCACCCCGGCGTGCGGATCCCCGAACCCGGGCGCGGGCCGGGCCCAGTAGGTCTCGTCCCGGAAGGCCGCGCGCTTCACCTCGGCGACGTGCTCCCGCCACGCGACCAGCCGTGGGCAGGCGCGGCAGTCGACGACGAGCCGGTCGAGCTCGTCGATGGTGCGGGCCGAGCGCGCGAGCGTCGGGTAGGCGGGCGCCGGGAGCTCAGCGCCGTCGGTCATGCGAATCTCGAGGGGTCCCCCGCGCCGATCCGCACCACCTCGGGCGCGCCCTCCGACCAGTCCACGACGGTCGACGGCTCGGACCCGGTGTCCCCGGCGTCGACCACGGCATCGATGACATGGTCGAGCTCGTCCTTGACGAGCCAGCCCTGGGTCATCGGCGCGTCCTCGCCCGGCAGGATCAGCGTGCTCGACAGCAGCGGTTCCCCGAGCTCGCGCAAGAGTGCGCGGACGACCGCGTGGTCCGGGATCCGGACCCCGACGGTCTTCTTCTTGGGGTGCGCGAGCCGGCGCGGGACGTCCTTGGTCGCGGGCAGGATGAACGTGTACGGGCCCGGCGTCGACGCCTTGATCGCCCGGAACTCCGCGTTGTCCAGCTGCACGAGCTGGCCGAGCTGGGCGAAGTCGGCGCACACGAGCGTGAAGTGGTGCTTGTCGTCGAGGTGCCGGATCGTGCGGATGCGATCCGCGCCGGTGTGGCTGTCCATGAGGCAGCCGAGCGCGTAGCCCGAGTCGGTCGGGTAGGCGATCAGGGCGTCGTCTCGCAGCATCGCGACGATCTGCGCGATGGACCGCGGCTGAGGGTCGTGCGGGTGGACGTCGAAGTACTTCGCCATGTCCTAAGAGTAGGCGTCGGAAAAGACCGTGCGGAGTGCCGATATCGGCCCAGAACGCCCTCGAAGAGGGGCAGTCTGACTCCCATGAGCTCCTCGCGACTGGTCACCCGCACCCTCGGAAACGACGCGAACGGCACCGCCTTGCGGGTCTCGGCCGTCGGGCTCGGGTGCATGGGGATGTCGGACTTCTACGGGCACACCTCCCCGGTCGGCACCCAGGCCGAGGTGGATGCCCTCGCGACGATCCGCCGGGCCCTCGATCTCGGCGTCACGCTGCTCGACACCGCCGACATCTACGGCCCGTTCACGAACGAGCGCCTCGTCGGCACGGCGATCGCACGACGCCGGGACGAGGTCGTCATCGCGACGAAGTTCGGCATCGACCGCACCCCCGCCGACGGCGCCCGCCGCGGCGTGAACGGCCGTCGCGAGTACGTCCACCAGGCGTGCGACGCCAGCCTGCGCCGGCTCGGCGTCGAGCACATCGACCTGTACTACCAGCACCGCGTGGACCCGGACGTCCCGATCGAGGAGACGGTCGGCGCCATGGGCGAGCTGGTCGCCGCGGGCAAGGTGCGCCGGCTCGGCCTGTCCGAGGCGAGCGCCGCCACGATCCGGCGCGCGCACGCCGTGCATCCGATCACCGCGCTCCAGACCGAGTACTCGCTGTTCACGCGCGACGTCGAGCTCGAGGTCCTGCCCGTCCTCCGCGAGCTCGGCATCGGTCTGGTGCCCTATGCGCCGCTCGGGCGCGGCCTCCTGACCGGCACGCTGCTGTCGACGAGCGACCTCGCGGCGGACGACTTCCGCCGGTCCAACCCGCGGTTCCAGCCCGAGGCCCTCGCGGCGAACCTCCAGCTCGTGGCGCGGGTCCGCGCGCTCGCGGAGGCGAAGGGCATCACCCCCGGACAGCTCGCGCTCGCGTGGGTGCTGGCCCAGGGCGACGACGTCGTCCCGATCCCCGGGACCAGGCGCGTGCCGTTCCTCGAGGAGAACGTCGCGGCGGTGGGGGTGCACCTGACCCCGGCGGACCTGGCCGCGCTGGCTGCGGCGGTCCCGCCCCACGCCGTCGTCGGCGACCGGTACGTCGACATGAGTGCGGTCAACCGCTGAGGAGTCACGATGGACGTCGAACCACTTCGCACGATGGGCCTCGCTGAGGCGAAGGCTCACCTGAGCGCACTGATCGCCGCCGTGGAGGGGGGCGAGAGCATCTGCCTCACGCGGCGTGGAAAGCCGGTCGCCACGGTGTCGCGGGTCTGGTCGCCCGGCGCGCCTGGGTGCTCACGGGAGGTGCCCCTCGACCGGTGGCGTGCCCGACCGGTGACGTGCGTCGTCCGCCGACGGCGAACGGCGGGCGGGCATGACCGCCGCCCGGTCGCGGTTCTTATGCCTATGGATGGTTCTTTTCCCGATGGATGAGGCTCTCGACGCGTACTCGCGGATCGTGACCACGGTTGCCGCTGCGCTGCAGCCCTGCGTGCTGTCGGTGCTCGTGCGCAGCGGTCGTGGCAGCGGAGCCGGTTCCGCGGTCGTCATCGCCGGTGACGGGCTCCTCGTGACGAGCGCGCACGTCGTCGAGGGGGTGAGCGGCGGCGGGGTCGTCGCGCCCGACGGAGAGGAGGCCCCGTTCGACGTCGTCGGGTCCGACCGGCTCTCGGACCTCGCGGTGCTGCGTGCCCGTGTCGGCCTGGCGCCGGCGGCGGAGCTCGGTGACGCCGACGGCCTTCGGGTCGGTCAGCTCGTGGTCGCGGTCGGGAACCCGCTCGGCCTGGCAGGATCGGTCACCGCCGGTGTGGTCAGTGCCCTCGGGCGCTCCCTCCCGGTCCGGACGGCGCGCGGAGCGCACGCCATCGACGACGTGATCCAGACGGATGCGGCGCTCAACCCCGGCAACAGCGGCGGAGCGCTCGGGGACGCAGCCTCCCGGGTCGTCGGGATCAACACCGCCGTCGCGGGGATCGGGCTCGGGTTGGCCGTGCCCATCAACCCCACGACCCGGCGCATCCTGGCCGACCTCACCGCGGACGGCCGGGTCCGCCGGGCGTGGCTCGGTGTCGGCGGGGTTCCCGTGGCCGTCCCGCCCGCGCTCGCGGACCGGCTCGGTCGGCGCACCGGGCTCCTCGTCTCGGAGGTGGTGCCCCACAGCCCGGCTGCGGCTGCCGGGCTGTACCTCGGCGACGTCGTGATCGCCTCGGGCGACACCCCGGTGAGCACGGCCCAGGACCTGCAGCGCCTCATGCTCGGCACCACGGTCGGCCGCCGCTTCCCCGTCACGGTCTTCCGGCGGGGTGCCCTGGTCGATGTCGTCGTCGAGCTCGCCGAGCTGAGGGTCTGACAGCCGTCAGCGGTTGAACGTCGCCGGGTCGGGGCCGGTCCGACCAGCGCTCTCCAGGGCGTCGATCTCCGCGAGATCGGCGGCCGTGAGATCGAAGTCGACGATGCTGAGGTTCTCGGCGATCCGGCTCGGCGTGACCGACTTCGGGATGATGATCCGGCCCTGCTGCAGGTGCCAGCGCAGCACGACCTGCGCGGGCGTGCGCCCGGTGCGGGCGGCGATCGCAGCGATGACCGGATCGGCGAGAACGCCCCCCTGGGCGAGCGGGCTCCACGCCTCGGTCCGGATGCCGTGCGCATCGTTGAACTCGATGATCGAGCGCTGCTGGAGTGCGGGGTGCACCTCGATCTGGTTCACGGCCGGGATGGTTCCGCCGAGGTCGAGGATGCGCTGCAGGTGCTCCGGGAGGAAGTTCGAGACGCCGATCGCGCGGACGCGGCCGTCGGCGTAGAGCCGCTCGAACGCGCGCCACGTCTCCAGGTAGAGGTCCCGCGCGGGGGACGGCCAGTGGATGAGGTAGAGGTCGACGTAGTCGAGACCGAGCTTCGCCAGGCTCGCGTCGTACGCGGCCAGGGTCGAGTCGTACCCCTGCGCGCTGTTCCACAGCTTGGTCGTCACGAACAGCTCGTCCCGGGAGATCCCGGACTCCGCCAGGGCGCGGCCGGTGCCGACCTCGTTGCCGTAGACGGCCGCCGTGTCGATGCTCCGGTAGCCGGCGGCGAGCGCGGCGGCGACGGCAGCGGTCGTCGCGTCGTCGGGCACCTGGAAGACGCCGAAGCCGATCTGCGGGATCTCCCGGCCGTTGTTGAGGGTCAGGACGGGGACGGTGCCGGGCATGGTTCTCCTGCGGTCGGGTGCGGTGGGTCGCGCCGAGTCTCTCAGGGCCGCGGAGCAGGTGCGAGCTAGTGGTTCTGGATCTCGGGCTGGCCGTTCGCGCCGACCCGGGTGACCTTGGCGACGAGCTGGTCGGGCAGCACGTCGTAGTGGTCGTGCTCCGCCTCGAACACGCCGCGGCCTCCGGTCAGGGACCGCAGCTCGAGCACGTACCGCGACAGCTCCGCCTCGGGGACCATCGCCAGGATGACCTGGCGCCCGTCGTCGAGCACGGTCGTGCTGCTGATCCGGCCCCGCCGCGTGGACAGGTCACCCAGCACGTCCCCCTGGAGCTCGGCCGGCACGGTGACCGTGAGGCGCGAGACCGGCTCGAGCACGACGGTCCCCGCGGTCTTGAGCGCCTCGCGCAGGCCGTGCGCCGCGGCGTTGCGGAACGCCATGTCGGACGAGTCGACGGAGTGGTACTTGCCGTCGTAGCACTCGACCCGCACGTCGACGACCGGGAAGCCGTGCAGCCCGCCGGCCGCCATCGCCTCGGTGACCCCGCGTTCGACGGCCGGGATGTAGTTGCGCGGGATCGATCCGCCGACGATCCGGTCCACGAACTCGCTGCCCTGGCCGCGTGCGGCGGGGCTGATCCGCAGCTGCGCGACGGCGTACTGCCCGTGGCCACCGGACTGCTTCTTGACCTTGCCCTCGACGTCCGCACCCTTCGCGATCGTCTCCCGGAACGGGATGCGGATCGGCTCGGTCTCGACGTTGACGCCGAACTTGCGGGCGAGCCGCTCGAGCGCGACCGCGACGTGCGTGTCACCGACCCCGCGCAGCACGGTCTGCGCGTACTGCCCCGACCGTTCGACGACGAGCGACGGGTCCTCGCCGCACAGGCGCTGCAGCGCCCCGGACAGCTTGTCGTCGTCGGCCTGGGTGAGCGGTTTCAGGGCGAGCCCGTACGGGGTCGGGCGCGGCGCCGGGCCGACGACGTGGACGGGGGTGGTCCGCAGCGCGAGCGCCGATCCCGTCGGGCTGCTGGCGAGCTTGGCGACGGCGGCGATGTCGCCGGCGACGACGCGGTCGGCGGGCAGGTGGTCCTTGCCGCGCAGGTGGAACAGCCCGTGCAGGCGCTCCTCCATCTGGGTGGAGGTGTTCACCAGCCGGTTCTCGTTGGCGACCGTCCCGGAGAGCACCTTGAACAGCGAGACCTGCCCGACGAACGGGTCGACGACCGTGCGGAAGACGTAGACGAGCGGGTCGGCGTCCGGGTCGGCGGCCACGGAGATCCGCTCCTCGCCCAGGACCACCGTCGTCGGGCGGTCCGCCGGTGAGGGACCGATCTCGCACAGGAAGTCGGCGAGCCGGTCGATGCCGATGCCGCTGACCGTGGAGCCGACCAGGACGGGGAAGACGACCTCGTCGAGGACCTCGCGGGCCAGGGTGCGCTCGAGCTCGGCGACGCTCGGGGTGTCGCCGGCCAGGTAGCGCTCGAGCTGGTCGTCGTCGCCGGAGACGATCTCCTCGGCGAGCTCGTCGTGCAGGCGCCGCTCCTCGGCCTCGACCGCGGTCGGGATCGCCTCGACGTGCCGCGCCCCGTCGGCGTCGTAGGCCAGACCCTGGTCGGAGAGCACGTCGGCGACCCCGCGGAACGCGTCCTCCTCGCCGAGCGGCAGCTCGAGCGGCGCGAACCCGGACCCGAACGCTGCCCGCAGCTCGTCGAGCACGCGGTGGAAGTCGGCGCGGGCCTTGTCCTCCTTGGTGATGAACACCATGCGCGGGATCCCGGCCGCGACGCACTGCGCCCAGACCTGCTCGGTGCCCACCTGGACGCCGTCGACCGCGCTGACGACGAGCACCGCGAGGTCCGCGACCGACAGCGCCGCATCGACGCCGCCGGCGAAGTCGGCATATCCCGGGGTGTCGAGGAGGTTGACCTTGTACGACTCGCCGTCCGAGGCCGTCCACCGGAACGGCGCCACCGCGAGCGAGAGCGAGATGCCGTGCTTGATCTCCTCGGCCTCGAAGTCGCTCACGGTCGTGCCGTCCTCGACGCGACCTGCGCGGGTGATCTCCCCGGCCCGGAGCAGGAGCGCCTCGGCAAGCGTCGTCTTGCCGCTGCTGCTATGGCCCACGAGGGCCACGTTCCGGATCCTGGGCGTCGTTGCCGTGTCCATCGGGGTCTCCCTCGTTGCCAAGTGGGCCTATCGCCATGCTAGTGACGAGGGCAAGGAGTTGAGGCGCTTACGGCACCATCCGGCGCAGCAGATGCCGCATCGCGAGACCCGTCGTGATCGCCATCGTCGCCGCCATCACCAGCCCGCCGAGCGCGCCGATCGCCGCGACCAGGACCGGCCCCTGCCCGGGCTGCCACAGCGGCGTCGAGACGAGGACGAACGCGGTGAGCCCGACCGCCCAGGCGGCCGCGGAGGCGAGCACCCAGAGACCCGCGGAGGCCAGGTGCCGGCGCAGCTCGAGCCACTGGGCCACCCCGATCGAGCACAGCAGCAGCCCGCCGACGACGATGCCGACGACGACGACGGCGGCGACCGGCCAGCTCGACCACGTGCCGTACGTCGTGCTGGGCAGCATGCCGAACAGGTACGCGATCGAGGCCCCGACCGCCGTGCCGACGATCCACCGGCGCCTGGACAGCGCGGGGAGCGGGCCGCGGAGCACCCGCGCCTGCGACCAGCCGAGCACAGCCCCCTCGACCACGCCGGCGGCCATGAGGGCAGGCAGGGCGATCGCGGGCCGGGCGTCCCACACCAGCGGGCCGACGAGCGCCGGAGCGCAGAACCCGAGAAGCTCGCCCGCGGTCACGGACGCCGTCCAGGGCCGCAGGAAGTCCTCCGTCGTGCGGGTGCCGACGGACGCGTGGGTCCGCGCCGAGGCTCGCATCGCTCCGCCCTCCCTCCACGCCGGCGTGGCGATCGCCTGCTTCGCGACCACCGACTCCAGCAGACCGCGCCCACGGGTCGCCCGCGAGGGGCCTTCGGCCCAGCACGAGAAGGGGCCGGACGTCGACGACGTCCGGCCCCTTCTCGTCAGCGGGGGTCAGTGCACAGCGCGCAGCGCGTTGACGATGCCGTCCCCGTAGATGGAGTTGCGCTTGGCCGTCCCGACGCACGGGGCGTCGAACTCGGGACCGCGGCCCTCCGCGGCGTAGGTGATCACGGGCGCCGGGCAAGCGACGTCCGTGGCCGACTTGCGCAGGGCCTTGTCGACCTTGGCCGGGTCCATCGTGAGCCCGGGACGACGGCGGTCGCGCTTGCCGTCCTCGCTGACGATGAGCGCCGCGACGCCGGCTGCGTGCGGCGCGGCCATCGAGGTGCCCTGGATCAGCTGGTAGTAGGCGCAGCTGTCGATGCCGCTCGCCGAGCACTCGGCGATGACGAAGTCCGACATCGACTCCCCGGTCGTCTCGTCGACCTCCCCGTTGGCCACCGCCACGCTCTTCGGGTACGGCCCGAGGATCAGGTTCTCGGGAACCCGGTTCTGCGGCGTGCCGATGAAGTCACGGAAGAAGCCGCCGGGTGCGGCGACATCGTTCTGCTCGAGCCCGTAGTTGGAGAAGTCCGACTTCTTGCCGCTCGGGCCGACCGAGGAGACGGAGATGACCCCGTTGCCCTCGGTGGGCAGGTCGAGGCAGTCGTTCGTGACCTCACGGTCCTTCTCCGTTCCCGGCGGGAAGTCCGGGCTGGAGCCGTCGCTCTTCAGGGCCGCACCGAGGTCGGTGTTCTCGTTGCCGAGCGCGGCGACGAGCGTGACACCGTGGTTGCGCGCGTAGTCGAGGGCACGCTGGGTCGCGTCGATGATGGTGGCCTGCTCGGTCTGCTCCGCAGGGGAGTCGGCCGGGTTGCTGCGGCAGTTGTAGAGCCACGGGTCGATGTAGAAGCTCATGTTCACGACGTCGACGCCGTTGTCGCCGGCGTACGTGAGGGCGTCCACGGTGGCCGCCAGGAAGAAGTAGCCCGAGTCCTGGCCGGCTCGCAGGTTCACGAGCGTGACCTTCGGGGCCACCCCGGCCATGCCGATCCCGTTGATCGGCGCGGCGATCGTCCCGGCGACGTGCGTGCCGTGGCCGTCCTCGTCGACGTCGGCCGCGTCCTCGCAGGACTGGTCCGGCTCGTCGGCGCACAGGCCGTCGATGAGCTCGATGTCCGTGGTGAAGTTGCGGCTCAGGGCGCTGTCGAAGTTCGGCGCGATGTCGGGGTGGCTGCCGTCGATCCCGGTGTCGATGATCCCGACGAGGACGTCCTTGCGGCCGGGCTGCTCGCGGTACGAGCCCCGGGGCGTCGCGCCGATCATCGCCATGTCCCACTGGTACGCGGCGAGCGGCTCCGCGGCGATCCCGCCGGGCCGCGGGCCACGGCGGGCCGTCGCGTCGGCGGCGGCACCCGAGGTGTCCCGCCCCTCCTGCTCGACGGCGTCCCGCTGCTGGGTGGCTTCGTCGGGCACCGAGCCGATCGGCTTGTCCCGGGCGACGCCGGCGACGTCGGCCTTCGCGGAGACCTCCGCGGCGAACGCTGTGTCGGTCGAGGAAGCGGTGATGAGGCCGATGGCCCTGTTGACCCGCTCGACCTGACCGCCGGCGGCCTCGACCGCGGCGATCGCGCTGTCGACCGAGGCGGCATCGTCGGCGAGCACGACGAAGGTGGGGGAGTCCACCGAGGCGGACGCCCCGGCCTGCATGCTGACGACTGAGAAGGCCAGGGTGGCCACGCCGAGGAGTGCCACAGATTTCCGGGCTGTATTCACGGTTCTCCACTTCTGCGATGGAGCGGGCGCCTGCGAATGCCGGACGAATCCGGTCAAACGCATCGTTGACCTGAGTCAGTGTGTCCTATCTCACGGGCAAACGGGTGAATTGCCGCGTTGTTGCTCCTGATCCGGGGTCGTCCGAGCGCAACGGCACGCCGCAGGAACGACGCGCGCGATCAGATCAGCCGGACCACCAGGTCGGCATGCCGCGCTGTCGTGGCGATGAGCTCGGCGTTGCGCTCGTCGCTTCCCAGGGCCCAGTGCCGCGCCTGCTCCGGGGACTTGCCGAAGGCCTCGTGCCGGCGCACGAGCCGGTCCCGGCGCACCGCGTCGCCCGGGGCGAGGAACCACACCGCGTCGAGCAGGTCGCGCGCCTGCGGCCAGGCGCCGGAGTCGAGCAGGAGGTAGTTGCCCTCCGTGATCACGAGCGGGATGTGCGGCGGCACCGCGATCGCCGACCCGATCGGCTCCTCGAGCTCCCGGCGGAACTCCGGGGCATAGACGGTCTCGGTCGGATCGGCGGCCCGCAGCCGGCGCAGGATCGCGGCGTACCCGGCGTCGTCGAACGTGTCGTGGGCACCCTTGCGCGCGCCGCGGCCGAGCCGATCGAGCACCGTCCCGGCGAGGTGGAAGCCGTCCATCGCGACCAGCATCGAGGCTCCCGGACCGAGCCGGGCGACCAGCTGGGCGGCGACCGTCGACTTGCCGGCGCCGGGCGCACCCGTCAGGCCGAGCAGGTGCCGTGTGCCGGGGACCACGAGCGTGCGGGCACGCTCGGCCAGCTCGTCGAGCGTGCACTCGACGACGTCGGGTGCCGTCACCGGGCCCCCGTCGCCGACCTCGTGGCCGACGACGTACCGGGAGCCGTCCCGGGAAGCGACCCCGCCGCCGTCGGCCACGAGGCGAGGGCCGCCAACCAGTCCCGCGGCCCCGGGATCGTGCACCGCAGGGCGGCGACGCGGGCGGCGGAGTCGAGCGCTCGGCGCATGCCCGCGCCGTCGTGATCGAGCGGGCGCTGGACCACGAACCAGGCGAAGGCGCCATGGAACGCGTCCCCGGCGCCGAGCGTGTCGACCGCGGTCACGCGCGGCACCGGGACGGTGCCGGAGACCGCGCGGCCCGACGACGCCGGCCGCCACCACTGCACCGGGTCGGCCCCGTGCGTGGTGGCCACGCACCCGGCTCCGCGCTCGAGCAGCGCGACGGCGCTCGCGTCGGAGTCGGTGGTGCCGGGGGCGCGGAAGTCGGCCGAGCAGACCGCGACGTCGACGAGGTCGAGCAGGTGCGCCATCACCGGTCGCCACCGGCCCGCATCGAGCACGACGACGGCGCGCTCGGCCGCCGGGTCCGCCGGCCGGGCTGCCCGCGCCGCGGCGGCCGCGAGGTGCGGGTGGTGTCCGTCGAGCAGCACGACCTGGGCGCCCGCGAGATGCCGGGCCAGATCGGCCGGGGCTGCGACGTCGTGCGCGGCGCCGTCCCTCGACGTGACGGAGCGGTCGCCCGTGGAGTCGGTGACCGCCACGGCGGAGACCGCGGGTGGGGTCGTGGCGGTGGGGGTCACGTCGATCACCTCGACCCCCCGGGCCTCGAGCTCGGCGCGGATCAGGCGCGCCACCGGATCGGTGCCGAGCGCTGTCACGAGCCGCGCATGCCCGCCCAGCGCCGCGAACACGACCGCGGCGTTGGCGGCCGGGCCGCCGGCGGCGACGTCCTGTCGCAGCGCCGTGACCTTCTCGTTCGTGCCGGGCAGACGCTCGACACGGTGCACCACGTCGAGCGTGGCCAGGCCGACGAACACCCCGAGGTCCACGTTGTCCCCTCCCGCAGGTCAGACGCCGAGAGCGACGTCCCAGCCCCATTGTGCGTCGTGCAGGGGGCGGAACGTCGCTCTCGGTGAACGGGATGTGTCCCGTTCGAGGTCGCGCGGGGCGATCAGGTGGCGCGGATCAGCTCGCGTCGAGGATGTCGACGACGAAGACCAGGGTCGAGCTCGCCGGGATCGCGCCCGTGGCGGTCTCGCCGTAGCCGAGCGCCGGCGGGACGACCAGCAGCACCTGGCTGCCGACGGTCTGCCCGACGAGGCCCTGGTCCCAGCCCGGGATGACCGCGCCGGTGCCGATCGTGGTGGTGAAGGGTGCCCCGTTCTCCCACGAGGAGTCGAACGGCGTGCCGTCCCACAGCACGCCGGAGTACTGGAAGGTCACGGTCTGGCCCGTCGTGACCGCGGCGCCCGTGCCCTTGATCAGCGGCTGGACGACCAGCTCGGTCGGCGCGTCGCCCGTGGCGGGGGTGATGGTCGGGGCGCCGTCGTCGCCGAGCTCGACCACGGGCAGGCCGTCCGCAGGAGTCACGGCCTCGCCCTCGGCGCGGGTCGGGATGGTCTTGGCCTCGGTGACCTCGATGGCCAGGAGGGCGGTGTCCTCGGTGCCCGGGCTGGCGAGCAGGACGCGCGTGCCGACCTGCTGGCCCGCGAGGGCGTCGTTGAGCGCAGGGATGAGGGACGGGTCGCCCATCGTGATGTGGTCCGGCTCCGCGCCGTAGGTGGTGCTCTGGGTCGTGCCGTCCGCGCCGGAGACCGCGATGTAGTTCATGGACAGGATCTGCCCGTCGGTGAGGTCCTCGCCCGTACCGGCGGTGACCACCCGGGCGACCGCGGCGGACACGGTGAACGGCTGCTCGAACGTGACGGTCGGCTCGGCGCCGGCCTCACCTTCGACCTTCACCGCCTCGAGGGCCGCGATGTCCTCGGCGGTCGGCTCGGGAGCGGCGTCCGCGGCGGAGTCGGCGCTGGGGGTGGCCGACGGCGTCGCATCGTCGCCGGAGCCGCCCGAGCATCCGGCGAGCAGGAGGAGCGCGGCCACGGAGGCGGCCACCGTGGTACGGGTAAGTCGGCGCAAGATCGGGCCCTTCATCGTTGTTGCTGCCCATCGGCGGTCGGTGCACGGCAATCGGTACGCGCGCACGGCGACGGACGGCGAGCAGTTTACGGGCACAGTCTGGGAGTGCGCTGGGAGGTCGTCAATCGGGCGGGCGCCGCGGGTAGGTACCCTCGCCGCGTGTCAGGCAACGAAACCGAGCATCTCGGTACAGGGCTCAAGGTGCGTCATCTCACGATGATGGGCCTCGGATCGGCGATCGGCGCGGGGCTGTTCCTCGGCACGGGGACCGGGATCCGCACGGCCGGACCGGCGATCCTGCTGTCCTACGCGATCGCCGGGGTGCTGGTCGTCCTCGTCATGCGGATGCTCGCCGAGATGGCAGCGGCGTTGCCCTCGAGCGGCTCGTTCTCGACGTACGCCGAGGAGGGCATCGGCCGCTGGGCCGGGTTCACCCTCGGGTGGGTCTACTGGTTCACGCTGATCATGGTGCTCGGGGTCGAGCTCACCGGGGCGTCGTCGATCGTGCACAGCTGGATCCCCGCCGTGCCGCAGTGGACGGTCGCTCTCACGCTGATCGCCTTCTTCGCGGCCGTGAACCTCGTCGGGGTCCGCAACTTCGGGGAGTTCGAGTTCTGGTTCGCGGCCCTCAAGGTCGCCGTGATCGTCGTGTTCCTGGTGGTCGGCACCGCCCTGGTCTTCGGGCTGCTGCCGGGCACCGAGCCGGTCGGGTTCACGAACCTGCTCGGTGAGGGCGGCTTCGCCCCCAACGGCGTCGGCCAGGTCGCCGCGGGCCTGCTCGTGGTCGTCTTCGCCTTCGGCGGCATCGAGATCGTCACGATCGCGGCGGCCGAGTCGGACGACCCCCAGCGCAGCATCGCGGCCGCGGCTCGCAGCGTCGTGTGGCGGATCATGCTGTTCTACGTCGGCTCCGTGGCGATCATGGTGCTGGTGCTGCCGTGGAACTCGCCGGCGCTCCTCGCGGGTCCGTTCGTCGCGGTCCTCGAGCTGGCGAACATCCCGGGCCTGGCGCTGATGATGGAGATCGTCGTCGTCGTGGCGCTCATGTCCGCGTTCAACGCGAACATCTACGGCACGTCGCGGATGGCGTTCTCGCTCGCCCAGCGGGGCGACGGACCGCCGTCGCTGACGCACGTCTCCCGGCAGGACGTGCCGGTGACCGCCGTGCTCGTCTCGGTCGTGTTCGCGCTGGTCAGCGTGCTGCTCAACTGGCTGCTGCCGGACCAGCTGCTCGGCCTCCTGCTGAACGCGGTGGGCTCGTCCCTCGTCGTGATCTGGATCGTGATCGCGATCTCTCAGCTGCGCCTGCGTCGCCGGCTCGAGGCGGAGGGCCTGCTGACGGTCCGGGTGTGGGGCTTCCCGTACCTCAGCTGGCTCACGCTGGCCCTGCTGGTCGGACTGGTCGGCCTCATGCTCACCGACGACGCCGCTCGAGCTCAGGTCTTCGCGACCGCGGTGCTCGTGGGGATCGTGGTCGCGATCTACGTCACCCGCGAGCGGGTTCGGGCGCGACGCGGTCGGCTGGCCCCTCACCGGTAACGATTTCGGCGCGCGATTGTTGACCCGTTCAACTACTCAACAATCGAGAGGACCCTCATGTCTGTCGTCGTCACCGGTGCCACGGGCCATCTCGGTCGCCTCGTCGTCGAGGCTCTGCTCGCCGGCGGGCTGCCGCCGGACGAGATCGTCGCGGCCGGGCGTCGCGTCGACACGCTGGCCGACCTCGCCGCGCGTGGCGTCCGGGTCGCCGCGATCGACTACGCGGCGCCGGACACGCTCGTCGCGGCCTTCACCGGGGCCGACGTCGTCCTCCTCGTCTCGGGCAGCGAGGTCGGCCAGCGGCTGGTCCAGCACACCAACGTGATCGACGCGGCCGTGACGGCGCGCGTCCACCGGATCGTGTACACGAGCGCTCCCCAGGCGGACACGACCGCCCTCATCCTGGCGCCCGAGCACAGGGCGACCGAGGTGCTGATCCGGGCGTCCGGCCTCGCGTTCACGATCCTGCGCAACGGTTGGTACACCGAGAACTACCTCGGCAACGTCGAGCACGCCCGGTCCACCGGGGAGCTGGTCGCCAGCGTCGGGGCGGGCCGCGTCGCGAGTGCGACCCGGGCGGACTACGCCGCCGCGGCCGCCCGCGTCCTGACCGAGAAGGGGCACGAGAGCCGCGTCTACGAGCTCTCCGGCGACACCGCGTGGGGCTTCGACGAGCTGGCTGAGGTCCTCGGCCAGATCGTCGGCCGGACGGTGGCCTACCGCTCGCTGGCCCCCGAGGAGCACCTGGCCGCCCTCGCCGAGGCGGGAATCGACCCGGGCACGGCGGGGTTCATCGTCGCGCTCGACGGGGACACGCGGGCGGGGCTGCTCGCCGAGACGTCGGGCGACCTGGGCCGGCTGCTCGGGCGGCCGACGACGACGCTCGCCGAGGGGCTCCGCGCGGCCGTCTGAGAACCGGCCGTCTGAGGGAGGCTGCGACGTGCCGGGGCGAGGTCCGGTCCGGGGCTAGGGTCGAGAGGCCCCGGACCGGCGTGGCCCCGGGGCAGACCCGAGGAGTCCCCGCCATGACGCACAGCCTCGACCCGGGCACGGCGAACGGCATCGCCCAGGCGCGGTTCGCGATCGTCGGCAGCGGCTGGCGGGCGGAGTTCTTCGCGCGGCTGGCGCGTCTGATGCCGGAACGGTTCGCGGTGACTGCCGTCGTGAGTCGCGGCGAGGAGCGCCGGGCCGACGTCGCCCGTGCGTGGGGCGTGCCGACCGCTCCCACGATCGCGGCCGCGTTCGAGCTCGAGCTCCCCGACTTCGTCGTGGTCGCCGTTCCGTGGGCGGTGTCGCCCGGCGTCATCCGCGAGCTCGTCGCCTGGGACGTGCCGGTCCTCGCCGAGACCCCGCCGGCGCCCGACCTCGCCGGCCTGCGCGCCCTGTGGGCCGACGTCGGCCAGTCCGGCCTGGTCCAGGTCGCCGAGCACAGCCCGTTCATGCCCGCCCACGCGGCGCGCCTCGCTGCCCTGCGCCTCGGGCTCGTCGGCGAGGTGACGTCGGTGCAGATCTCCTCGACGCACCAGTACCACGCGGTCGCGGTGATCCGGGCGATGCTGGGCGTGGGCGTGGGCGTGGGCGGCGATGCAGGCGCCGGCTCGAGTGGGGTCGGCTTTGGTGTGGTCGACGTGAGCGCGCGGACGTTCACCGCGCCGCTCGTGGACCCGATCACGCGCGCCGGGTGGACCAGCGACGACACGGCGCGCGACGCGACGACGACGATCGCGACCCTCGACTTCGGCGACGGGCGCAGCGGGCTGTACGACTTCACCGACAACCAGTGGCACAACCCGCTGCGGACCAACCGGATCGTGGTGCGCGGGAGCCGAGGTGAGCTCGTCGACGACCGGATCGTCCGGCTCACCGGCGACCGGACCGTGGTGGAGTCCCACCTGGTGCGCCGGCAGGCCGGGATCGAGCAGAACCTCGACGGCTTCGACCTCGACCACCTGAGCGTCGACGGTCAGGTCCTGTACCGCAACGTCTTCCAAGGGGCGCGCCTGGCCGACGACGACCTGGCCGTCGCGGCCCTGCTCGCCGGCACCGCCGCGTGGGTCGCGGGCGGGCCGGCGCCGTACCCGCTCGCCCAGGGCTGCCAGGACCACCTGCTCGGGCTCGCGATCGGCACCGCCGCCCGCACCGGGGTGAGCGTGCGCACGCACGTCGAGGCCTGGGCCCACTGAGCGCCCGCGGGTCGGCGGCGGGGACCTTGAGGGAAGATGTCGCCTATGCCAGCCTCGCCCGGACCCGCCGCGCACGCGCGCACCCCCACCCCGAGCGACCTCAAGCGCTGGCGGCAGTACCTCGCCGACGAGCGGGCCGAGGCGGCCGTCTACCGCGACCTGGCCGCGCGCCGCACGGGTGAGGAGCGCGCGATCCTGCTCGCCCTGGCTGCGGCCGAGGGACGGCACGAGGCGCACTGGCTCGGCCTCCTCGGTGACGACGTCGGCCGGGTGCCGCGCGGTGACTTCCGCACCCGCACGCTCGGGTTCCTGGCCCGGCGGTTCGGTTCGGTCTTCGTGCTCGCCCTGGCGCAACGGGCGGAGGCGAGGTCCCAGTACGCGACGAACCTGGACGCCACGGCGGCGATGGCCGCCGACGAGCAGATCCACGAGGAGGTCGTGCGCGGTCTGGCCACCCGCGGCCGCAACCGGATGTCCGGGACCTTCCGGGCCGCGGTCTTCGGGGCGAACGACGGGCTCGTGAGCAACCTGGCCCTGATCCTCGGGATCGGCGCGAGCGGCGTCGGGCCCGCGACCGTGCTGCTCACCGGCTTCGCCGGCCTGCTCGCGGGAGCGTTGTCGATGGCGGCCGGGGAGTACGTGTCGGTCCGCTCCCAGCGCGAGCTGCTCGAGGCCTCGTCGTCGAACCTGTACGCGCAGGGCGCCGTCCCCTACCTGGACGTCGACGCCAACGAGCTGGCGCTGGTGTACCGGGCCCGCGGGATGGCGGAGGACGACGCCGTCGAGCATGCCCGAGGCGTGCTCGCGGGGGTGGTGGAGCCGCCGTCGTCGTCCCCGCCCGACGAGCACGAGGCGATCGGCACCGGAGCGGGCGCGGCCGCCTCGAGCTTCTGCTTCTTCGCCTCGGGTGCGCTCATCCCCGTGCTGCCCTACCTGTTCGGGCTCGAGGGGCTGGCCGCCGTGCTGCTCGCGTCCGCGCTCGTCGGGCTGGCGCTCCTGCTGACGGGGGCGACGGTCGGGATCCTCTCGGGCGGGCCGCCGGTCCGGCGCGCGCTGCGCCAGCTCGCGATCGGCTACGGCGCCGCGGCGGTGACGTATCTGCTCGGGTTGGCGTTCGGGGCCACGGTCGGCTGACCTCGCCGGGACCCACGCCGTAGGCTCGACCGCAACGACACGGACGCACCAACGCACACACGGGGAGTTGAACATGGGGTCGAAAGCGGCATTCATCGTCGGTGCAGGGCTCGGGTACCTCCTCGGGACCAAGGCGGGGCGGGAGCAGGTGGAGAAGGTCCGCGGCTGGACCCAGGATGCCTGGTCGGATCCACGGGTCCAGGCCCAGGTCACCGACCTCAGCAGCAAGGCGACCGAGTTCGCCAAGACCGAGGGCGCGGCGCTCAAGGACCGGGTGGCCGAGTTCGCCAAGTCCGAGGGCTCGACGTTCAAGGAAAAGCTCGCCGGCACGGTCGAATACGTCGTCGACTCCCGCGAGAGTGGTCCCGGAACGAACTGACGACCCGCGCGGACGACCATCCCGGGCGGCTGATCGCTGCGGCAGCGATGGGCATTTGTGTGGAAATCGTCTGCTTCTGGTCCGTCCGGGGGACTTTTCGGCGCTCAACCTGCGGCTCCGGTGAGATTCTCGTCCGGATTGCGCCATCTCGGTGTAAAGTCGCGCGACGGTAATAATGCGCAACTGGGTCAGAGTAGACAAACTGATACAGAACGCTCCATCGGGGGTAGCGAAGGGCCGAAATGTCCGAAGGGCTGCACACTTCAGTGCTCGACACGCTCGGGCGGGAGATCACCGCCGGTGAGCTGGTCGCGGGCAGCGTCCTCACCCTCGAGCGGCTGCAGCAGCGGTTCGGAGTCTCCCGGACCGTGGCGCGCGAGTGCATGCGCCTGCTCGAGCAGCTCCAGCTGGTGACGTCGGGTCGACGGGTCGGCATCGTGGTCCGGCCGACCGAGGAGTGGGACGTCCTCGACCCGCGGATCATCCGCTGGCGGCTGGGGGGTCCGGGGCGCTCCGCGCAGCTGCGCTCCCTGAACGAGCTCCGGGTCGCGGTCGAACCGCTCGCGGCGAGCGCCGCGGCGCGGCACGCGACGGACGCCCAGCGCGCCGAGCTCGTCGTGATCGCCGGCCGGATGCGGGCGGCGGGCGAGGCCCGGCTGAGCGAGGAGTACCTCGCCCTCGACGTCGCCTTCCACACCGCGGTGCTCCGCGCGAGCGGCAACGAGATGTTCGCCGCCCTGACCGACGTCTTCGCGGAGGTCCTCGTGGGGCGCACCCATGAGGGGCAGGCGCAGCGCGAGCCGGGCACCGAGTCGCTGGACGGGCACGACGCCGTCGCGCACGCGATCCTGATCGGCGATGCGGACGAGGCCGAGCGCGTCATGCGCGAGATCATGACCGCCGCCCGCGCCCACATCCGCGACCTCAACGGCTTCTAGCTCGGCGGTTGGATCCTCGTTCGCGACGCGGTGCCTCGTGCCTACGGGCCGACGACGACGACCGCGGGGTTGCCGGCCCGCAGCGCGCGGAGCGAGGCCAACGTGGCGAGCACGGCGAACCCGCCGCAGAAGGCGACCACGGCGAACCCGCCGCGGGAGCCCTGGCGATCGATCAGCATCCCGGCGATCGAGGAACCGAACGAGACGCCGATCCCGAGCGTCGTGCCCACCCAGGTCAGCCCCTCGGTCAGCCGTTCGGGCGGCACGAAGTACTGGACCAGCCCGTTGCCGTTGATCAGCGTCGGGGCGATCGCGAAGCCGGTCACGAACATCACCAGGGCGAGCATCGGGATGCTGTTGACCAGGAAGAAGAGCGAGACCCCGAACGCGAGGGCGACCATCCCGATCGCGAACCGCTTCCACAGCGGCGTCAGCCAGTGCCGCGCGCCGTAGCCGAGGCCGGAGATCATCGAGCCCAGCGCGAACGAGGCGAGCACGAAACCGGCTGAGGCCTTCGAGCCCTGTTCCTGCGCGAACGCGACCGTCGAGACGTCGGTCGCGCCGAAGATGCCACCCATCGCGACGAAGACGATGGCCAGCACCAGCATGCCGGGGGACCGCAGGACGCTGCGGGCCCGCGTGCGGCGTGGTGCGGGTTGCGCGGCCGTCCCGAGGGAGTCGGTCTGCGCGCCCGGGACGCCGGGCGCGGCCGGAACGGTTTGAGATGCGGCCAGGACGGCCTGATACGCGGGCGGCTCGGTCCGGTGCAGCGACAGGAACAGGTACCCCCCGACGATCAGCGCGACCATCGGCACGATCAGGCCGGCGGACGGGGCGACCGAGGTGGCCAGCACCGTGGCGAGCACGGGGCCGATGACGAACACGGCCTCGTCGAGCGCCGACTCGAGCGAGTAGGCGGTGTGCAGCTGGCGGGGATCGTGGAGCACGTACGACCAGCGGGCCCGCACCAGCGAGCCGAACGAGCCGGCCGGGACGCCCGCGACGATCGCCGTGGCGTAGAGCCAGACCGGGTGGGCCTGCGCCGAGGCGACCAGCACGAGGGCCGCGATCCCGACGACGGCGACCGCGATGGCCGGGCGCATGATCCGCGCCTGGCCGTACCGGTCCACGTAGCGCGCGAGCTGGGGACCGCAGACGGCGTTCGCGATCACGTACACCGCCGAGATCCGCCCGGCCAGCCCGTACGAGTCGTAGATCGCGGAGACCATGAGCACGATCCCGATCCCGACCATCGAGATCGGCAGTCTCGCGAGCACGCCAGCAGCCGAGAAAGCCAACGAGCCCGGTGTCTTGAGGATCTCGCTGTAGGGCCGGTGCACGCGGCCATTCTCTCCCATCCGGTCGAGACAGCGACCGGTGCTGGTCGCTCAGGCCAGCGCGCTCAGCTCAGCGCGGCCGAGACGACCGCCTTGGCCTCGACCTGGACCAGCGCCAGGTGCTCGGCCGAGATGAACGACTCGGCGTAGATCTTGTAGACGTTCTCGGTGCCCGACGGGCGGGCGGCGAACCAGGCGTTCTCGGTGGTCACCTTCAGACCACCGATCGACGCGCCGTTGCCCGGCGCCGTCGTCAGCTTCGCGGTGATCGGCTCGCCGGCGAGCGAGGTCGAGCGGACCTGCTCCGGGGTCAACCGTCCCAGGGTCGCCTTCTCGGCGAGGGTCGCGGGCGCGTCGACCCGGGCGTACCAGGACTCGCCGAACTGCTCGACGAGGCTGGCGTGGTGCTGCGACGCCGAGCGTCCGGTCGTCGCCTGGATCTCGGCGGCCAGCAGCGCGAGCAGCAGGCCGTCCTTGTCGGTGGTCCACACGGTGCCGTCGGTGCGCAGGAAGGACGCCCCGGCGGACTCCTCGCCGCCGAACCCGACCGAACCGTCGAGCAGGCCGGGCACGAACCACTTGAACCCGACCGGCACCTCGAGCAGGGTGCGGCCCAGGGAACCGGCGACCCGGTCGATGAGCGCCGAGGAGACGAGCGTCTTGCCGATCGCCGCCGTCGGCGACCAGTGCGGGCGGGCGCCGGAGTTCAGGTACTGGATCGCCACGGCGAGGTAGTGGTTGGGGTTCATCAGGCCCGCGTCCGGGGTGACGATGCCGTGCCGGTCGGAGTCGGCGTCGTTGCCGGTGGCGAGGTCGTACGGGGCGCTCCCGCCCGCGCCGTCGCCCGCCATGATCCGCACCAGGGACGCCATGGCCGACGGCGACGAGCAGTCCATCCGGATCTTGCCGTCCCAGTCGAGCGTCATGAACTCCCAGCGCGGGTCGACCCGCGGATTGACCACGGTGAGGTCCAGGCCGTGCCGCTCGGCGATGGCGGCCCAGTACTCGACGGACGCGCCGCCCAGCGGGTCGGCGCCGATCCGGACGCCCGCGGTGCGGATCGCCTCGAGGTCGACCACGTTCGGCAGGTCATCGACGTAGGCGGCCATGAAGTCGTGCCGCCGGGTGGTGTCCGCAGCCAGGGCGGTCTCCAGGCTCACCCGCCGGACCTGCCCGACGCCGGAGCGAAGGATCTCGTTCGCGCGCGCCGCGATCCAACCGGTCGCGTCGGAGTCCGCAGGTCCGCCGTGCGGCGGGTTGTACTTGAAGCCGCCGTCGCGGGGCGGGTTGTGGGACGGGGTGACCACGATGCCGTCCGCGAGCCCGGGGCCCTGGCTGCGTACGCCGGCGGACGTCGCCGCGCCGTTGTGCAGCAGGATCGCGTGCGAGACGGCCGGCGTCGGCGTGTAGGAGTCGCGCGCGTCGATGTGCACCTCGACGCCGGCGGCGGCCAGCACCTCGAGCGCCGTCTGCCAGGCCGGAAGTGAGAGTGCGTGGGTGTCGCGGCCGATGAACAGCGGTCCGTCCGTGCCCTGGGCGCGGCGGTACTCGACGATCGCCGCGGTGATCGCGAGGATGTGGGGCTCGTTGAACGCGCCGTCGAGGCTCGCGCCGCGGTGACCCGAGGTGCCGAAGACGACCTGCTGCGCGACGTCGTCCAGGTCGGGCCTGCGGTCGTAGTAGGCACCGATCACGGCATCCGTGTCGATGAGGTCGATGGCTTGGGCGGGGGTTCCGGCGCGCGGGTCCATGGCGTCGATGCTCTCACTCCTGTGCCGGGAGCGCCGCAGCGTCCGACCCGTAGTCTGGCGCGATGTCCTCGCCTCTGGTCCCGATGCTCTCGCCGGTTCCCGCCGTCGTCCCTGCCGACCTCGACCCGACCGCGCCCATCGCGACCGGCACGACGCTGGTGGACGTGCGCGAGCGGAGCGAGTGGGACGAGGGGCACGCGCCGGGTGCGGTGCACGTCCCGCTCGGCGACCTGACGGCACGCGTGGGCGAGCTCCCCGTCGGCGGGCGCCTGCTCCTCGTGTGCCACTCCGGCACCCGCTCCGCACGCGCCACGGCCTGGCTCAACGGCGCCGGGTACGACGCGGCGAACCTCGACGGCGGCATGGTCGCCTGGGCCCGCGCCGGCCTCCCCGTCACCTAGACCCCTCGGGGGCGGATGGGTGGGGTCGGGCAGGACGCCGGTACGCTGCGGGGATGGCCAAGAAACCTTCTGTCGAGTTCGTGCTGCGCCCGTTCGAGGGGCTCGCCGGCGAGCCCGACTGGGTCGCGATGCGCGAGGTCGTCCCCGCCGCCACCGCGACCGCACGCACGACCGCGGAGTACGGCTCCCGCGACGTCGTCATCACCACCGTGCTGCCGATGGCGTGGCCTGCCCTGCACCGGGCCGACGGCGTCGTGCTCGTCGCCCTGCAGACCAGCTCCGGGTTCGGCGACCCGAGCCGCGACGTCGCCGCCGTGCTGCTCGAGGCGCTCGAGCTCGAGCCCGGGACGCCGGTCGACACGGCGACCGCCCCCGGCCCCGGCCCGCGGCTCCAGGACGTGCTCGACCCGACCGTGCCGTTCGACGTCACCGTCCACGACGGCTTCGACTACTGGCTCGCGCCTGACACCGACGTCAACGATGAGGTCCGGGCGTCGCTCGAGCAGGCGAACGAGTCCATCATCCCGACGACCAAGCTCTCCGGCGTGGACTCCGCGTACTGGTGCCGCATGCGCGACCGCGAGTACCTGCGGTGGGCCATGCCGTACGACGAGCAGCAGCTCGTCGACGCGCTCGCCCGGCTGCACGGGGCCCGCGAGGCCGGGATCGCCGGCGGCAAGCTCGTCGGGTACTTCCGTTCGACCGGCGTCGTCGTCCCCGTCTGGGACCTCACGCCCGGCACCGAGGCGGCCGACGTGGAGGAGCCCGCGCGCGAGTTCCTCACCCGGCTCGAGGCGGCGCTCGCGGACACGTCCCCGCTCGACTCCAACGCCCGTCGGGCCCGCGCGGGGCTCGTCTCCCGCCAGGTCACCCTGCGCTGATCGGTGCCGACCGGGAGCGCGGCGGCACGGCCCAGCCGGCACGCGTGGCTAGGGTGGAACTCGTGACTGGGGAGACGGCCGGAACCGGCGAGGGTGCGGGGGCAGGGGACCGGGCGGTCGACGCCGCCGAGGTCGGGGCTCCCGGACCTGAGAGCGCCGGACTTGAGAGCGGCGCCGACGAGAGTCTCGCCGACGGCGCGGCCGAGTCGACTCCGGTCAAGGGCAGGCGCGGTCGCAAGCTGCGCAAGGCTGCGCGCGGCGCGGCGGCCCCGGGCCCGGGCATCACCTCCCCGACGCACAAGGTCGCCCACGCCGGTCGACCCCGTCAGCGGGTCGCCGTGATCATCCCGGCCAAGGACGAGGCCCGCCGGATCGCCGCGACGGTCCGGTCGGCACGCGCGATCCCCCACGTCGACCTCGTGCTCGTCGTCGACGACGGCAGCGCGGACAACACGCAGCACGTCGCACGCGAGGCGGGCGCCGTCGTGGTGCGCCACTCGCACAACCGCGGCAAGGCCGCCGCCATGGAGACGGGCGCGGCGATCGTCGCGATGCGTGACACCGAGGACCGGCCGCCGCGGCTGCTGCTGTTCATCGACGGCGACCTGGGTGACAGCGCCGTGAACACCGCACCCCTGGTTCCGCCCGTGTTCGAGCACGCCGCCGACCTGTCCATCGCGCTGCTGCCGCCGCAGGTCGGGGCGGGCGGGCGTGGGATCGTCGTCGGCGCCGCACGTCGGGCGATCGCGTCGCTCACCGGCTGGACGCCGACGCAGCCGCTGTCCGGGATGCGTTGCCTGACCCGCGAAGCCTTCGAGGCCGCCACGCCGCTCGCACGCGGCTGGGGCGTCGAGACCGGGATGACGATCGACCTGCTCCGGCAGGGCTACGTGGCGGTCGAGGTGCCGTGCGAGCTGCGGCACCGCCCGTCGGGCACCGATCTGAAGGGCCAGCTGCACCGCGCAGCCCAGTACCGCGACGTCATGCTCGCGGTGACGAACCGACGCGTGCGCGGCGCCGCGGGCGCTATCCGGGACAAGGTCGCCCCGCCGCACGTCCCCCCGACCCACCGATAGCGCCGACTCGCACGCCGGTCACGCCTGCGTCGTCGCACCCGCGTGTCGTCGTGCCCGCGAGGTCGGGTGAGTCCGCGCCGCCGTGAGTCAGCGCGGCTGGCGGGGGCGGACGCTCAGCATCCAGCCCGCGCAGGCGGCCACCAGCAGCGGGACGACCACCGTGATGCCCACCGCGGGGATGACGACGCCCGAGTCGTTGAGGGCGAAGCCGATCCCGAGGGCGATCGCCAGCGCGACCAGCCCCGGACGGAGCATCGGCGCATCGGTGCCGAGCTGTGTGAGCGGCGCGCCGGCCGAGAGCCAGCCGAACGGCCCGCCGTCGGGCGCGCTCGCGATGGCCCGCAACGGCCGGCCGAGCACGAGGACGACGAGCGCGATGCCCGCGATGGCGAGCAGGGTCAGCGCGTTGCCGAACAGGATCTCGATGTTCTGGGAGGCCTTGCGGGTGATCACCGGCCAGATCCCGCCGTCGAGCACGGTCTGCACGAAGCGACCGAGGTGCGTCTGGGAGTCGGCGGGCCGCAGCCAGTCGACCACCGCGAAGCTGATGACGACGGCGGCCGCGGCACCGAGGATTCCCAGCGCCTTGACCCAGCCGATCCGGATCCCCCCGGCGAGCAGGGCCAGCACCGCGAACGCGGGCACGAGCGCCGGGGGGCCGCCGAAGTCGGCGCCGACGCTCGGAAGTCCGTCGAGCGCGGTGGCCACCACGCCGACGATGGCGACGACCGCCGCCGCCCAGCCCGGCCGTCCGCGTTTGACCAGCGGGTTGGCGAACGCGACGGCGAGCAGGACGGTCGACGCGGCGAACAACGCGAATGCCTGGTTGTTGAACCCGTAGAACCGGGCGCCCACCAGCGGTTGGACACCCATCAGCGCAGAGATCTGGAGCCGCGCGCCGGTGGCGATGTCGACGGCGATGACGGCGGCGGTGATCGCCGCGACGACCCCGAGCGGTCCGAGCAGCCACGACTTCCAGCGCGGCAGCAGCGCGAGCGCCGTGATGACGGCGACCCAGCCGATGATGAGCGCGGTCAGCGCGTACGACGCCGGCTGGACGCGCCACCACGGCGTGAGGTTGGCCAGGAACGTCGCCACGGGGATGGACGCGACGGCGACGCCGGCGATCCGGAGCGCGCCGAGGACCATCCCCGGCTGGCTCGTCATCCCGTCCGCGACCGCGCGCCCGATCCGGCCCGGCAGCGCGCGGCTCAGTCCGCTGCTCAGCCGCGCGAGGACGACGCCGTTCAGGCCGAGGGTCACCAGGCCGTACAGGATGAGGTTGATGACGATGAGGAGCATGAAGAACGGCGCCACCAGGGGCCGGACCGCCCAGGCGTGCCGGTCCTGGTCGACCATCGCGGCGACCCGTTGGCTCGCGAGCGGCGGGCCGGGCACACCGGTCGCGGGTGACCCCACCAGGGCACCGGGGGTCACCTGGTCCCGGAGGTCGAGCGCGGACAGGATGGTCGGCGTGATGTCCGTCGGCATGAGGTACCCGGGCTGGCGGGTCGAGCGCGACTCGAGCAGGTTCTCCTCGTACGGCTCCCCGGTCGCGAGCGCGCTCGGCCCGGCTGCGGCCGCGAGCTGCAGGTGCGGCTGTCGGCCCGAGTCGGCGAGCGACGCGACGAGCACGGTGGTGTCCTGACCGGACTCGTCGACGGCCTCGAGCACGGCGCGGATGCGCTCGTCGATGGTCCGGACCTGTTCCGAGCGCGCCGGTTCGGTCACCGCGTCGGGGGCGGTGAGGTCACCTTCGAGGATCTCGCCGGGCTCGGGGAGCGCGGTGGCCCCCGGGTCGGGCTGGCCGTCGCCGTCGGTGTCCAGGGCGGACGCCGGTCGGTCGACGGTGAGCTGGCCGGGGTCGCGGACCGTGCCGACGTCGATCACCACGAGCTGGGACGTCTCGAGGGCCGTCTCGACGGTCTTGGTCAGCCCATTGGCCGTCGCCGGCAGGCGCACGTGCTCGCCGACCGGTCGGCCGTCCGAGTCGGCCAGCGCGACGGCGGCCCCGGGTCCGACCCCGGTGGCGGTCACGCCGGCCGAGGCCAGGGTGTCCCCGAGCAGACCGGGCTGCGCGCCGTAGTTCCCCTGGGCGGCGGACTCGAGGTAGTCGGCCCAGCCGGGGACGAGAAGGTCGGTACCCGGCTCGCGGAGCCGTCGACACGTGCCGTAGGGGTCGCTGGCCAGGTCGGAGGCGCGGGCACCGGCGGAGACGGCGAGCCAGCCGTCGGCCGGGCAGGCGGACGGACGCAGGCTGCGCGCCGCGATCGTGCCCACCGCTCCGGTGCGGGAGAGGTCCCACAGCGCGGGGGTGGTGAGCGCGCCGACGTCCTCCCAGCGCAGCCCGGTCGCGCCGATGACGACGACGGGGTTCGGCTCGCTCTCCGCGGCGGCAACCGCGGCGGCCACCGTGTCGCCGGCCGTGGCACCAACAGCGCCGGCCGGCAGGGCCCCGCCGAAGACCGCCAGCACCCCGACCGTCACTGCCGCCGCGGCGGAGACGGCACGGACGAGGCCGGGGGGACGGGGCATCGGCCCAGCCTACGGGCGGCGCGTTAGGCTCGGCCCGCCTCCGGCGCGAACGTCGGCGGCACCCCGCCGACGTTCCGCTTCTGAAGGAGACCGCTGATGTCCGGTCCGACCCGCCTGCCGCGCTACGCCTACCTCGGACCTGCGGGGACGTTCACCGAGGCGGCGCTGCGGCAGTTCGCCGGGCCGGACGAGGCCGAGTACGTCCCGATGGTCGACGTCATCTCCGCGCTCGAGGCCGTGCGCTCGGGGCGCGCGGACTTCGCCGTCGTGCCCATCGAGAACTCCGTCGAGGGTGGCGTCACCGCGACCCTCGACACGCTCGCGACCGGGGACGCGCTCGTGCTGCTGCGCGAGGTGGTGGTCCCGGTGTCGTTCGTGCTCGCGGCCCGGCCGGGGACGGTGCTCGCCGACGTCACGCGGGTGTCGACCCACCCGCACGCCTGGGCGCAGTGCCGGCGCTGGTTCAACGTGAACCTCCCGGTCGCCGTGCACGTCCCGGCGACCTCGACCGCCGCTGCGGGCGCGCTGCTCGCGGACCTCGCGCCGGAGCACGACCCCGGGTTCGACGCGGCGCTGGTCGCACCGCTCAGCGCCGAGCTCTACGGGCTCGAGATCCTCGCCGAGCACGTCGCGGACAACGAGTCGGCCGTGACCCGGTTCGTCGTCGTCGGCCTGCCCGGCGCCCTGCCGGCCCCGACCGGCGCGGACAAGACCTCCCTCGTGGTGCACCTGGCCAGCAACGAGTCGGGCGCCCTGCTCGCGATGCTCGAGCAGTTCGCCGCGCGCGGGGTCAACCTGTCGCGGATCGAGTCGCGGCCGCTCGGCGACCTGCTCGGCCGGTACTCGTTCTCGATCGACGCCGAGGGCCACCTCGCCGACGAGCGGGTCGCGGAGGCGCTGATCGGGTTGCACCGCGTGTGCCCGCACGTGCGCTTCCTCGGGTCCTACCCCAGGGCCGACGGCGCGGTGACCGAGGTCGCCCCGGGCACCAACGACGCCGACTTCGCTGCCGCCCGTGACTGGCTGGCCACCCTGCGCAGGGGTTGCTGAACCGGTCGAGGCGGGTCAGGCGCGGACGATCAGCGCGCCGGCGTCCACTCTCGCGATGATCTCCAGGGCGCGGCCGAGGACGTCGCCGTCGACCTGGACCGCCTCCGCGCGGTCGGCGACCACGTGGATGCGACGGGCCCGCACGTGGTCGATCCGGCCGATCTTGCCCCGGAGATCGTTGCGCATCCCGACACCCTGGAGGACGACCTCGCCGAGCAGCTGGGCCCAGCCGGCGAGCCCGCCCCGCGTGTCGATCGCCGCGATGTCGAGCCAGCCGTCGTCGAGCACGGCGTCGGGGAGCAGCGTGATGCCGCCCGGCAGGCGCCCGCAGTTCCCGATCAGCAGGCTCCGCACCCGGCGGGAGACGACCGGATCGTCGTCGATCTTGATCGTCAGCCGCGGCCGACGACCGTGCAGGTGACGCGCTCCGGCGACGAAGTACGCGATCCACCCGACCCGCGCCTTGAGGTCCTCGTCGGTGTCCGCCACCATCGCGGCGTCGAACCCCAGGCCCGCGATGACCAGGAAGATGTGCTCGCGCGCCGGCTCGGCGGGTGCGTCCGCCGCGGGCGGTGCGCTGTCGCCCGACACCGTGCCGTCATCAGACTCAGTGCCGTCATCAGACCTAGCGCCGTCATCAGACTCAGCGCCGTCATCAGATCTGGTGCTCTCGGAATCCGGGCCGTCGTCCGACACGGCGTCGTCCTCGGGCTCGGTGTCGTCGTCCGGCTCGTCCGGGGCCTCGCGGATGACGCGTAGCCAGCCGACGTCGATCGCGCGGCCCGCGCCCGTCAGCGCGAGTCGCAGGAGCTCGGGGGTGTCGGTGAGCGGCAGATCCAGGTTGCGGGCAAGCAGGTTTCCGGTGCCCTGCGGGATGAGCCCCATCGGCACGCCGGTGCCGGCGAGGGCCTCCGCGACCGCGCGGACCGTACCGTCGCCGCCCACCGCGACCACCGCGACCGCGCCGAGCTCGATCGCGTGGCGCGCCTGACCGACTCCCGGGTCCTCGGCCGTCGTCTCGAGCCACAGGGGCTCGGGCATGGACCGCCCGGTGCACTCCTTGATGGCGGCCTCGCGCAGCTCGCTCGCCCCCGGCTTGGTCGGGTTGGCGATGAAGGCGACCAGGTCGCCGGCCGGCGGCGGCGGGGGCAGGGGCGGCTCGGTGGCCGCCGCGCCGGGCCCGGACCGCGGCGCCAGGAGGCGTCGAGCCGCCTGCTCCCCGGCCGTGCGACGGGTCGACAACGAGAGCAGGAGCGCCCCGCCGGCGAGCACCAGGGCGATGAGACTGAGCCATTCGGACCACGACATGGCGTAACGGTAGGGCCCCGACGGGCTTCGATGTGTCCTGACCGGTGTCGGCGGTAGCGCAGGGGTGCCGGTTCGGGTCGTTACCCTCAGGGGGTGATCGATCTGCGCCTCCTCCGTGAAAACCCCGATCTCGTCCGCGCGAGCCAGCGTGCGCGCGGCGACGACCCTGCCCTCGTGGACGCGGTGCTCGACGCCGACTCACGCCGCCGGGCGGCGCTCGGCGACTTCGAACGCCTCCGCGCTGAGCAGAAGACCCTCGGCAAGCAGGTCGCCGTCGCGCAGGGGGAGGCCAAGGCTGCGCTGCTGGCGCGGACCAAGGCGCTCTCCCAGGAGGTCAAGGCCCGCCAGGTCGACGCCGACGCCGCGGACGCACTGCTCACCGAGACCGCGTACAAGATCGCCAACGTGGTCGAGGACGGCGTGCCCGTCGGGGGCGAGGACGACTTCGTCGTGCTGCGCACCGAAGGCACCCCGCGCGACTTCGCGGGCGAGTACGGCCCCGACTTCAAGCTCCGCGACCATCTCTCCCTCGGCGAGATGCTCGGGGCGATCGACACCGAGCGCGGCGCGAAGGTGTCCGGTTCGCGGTTCTACTTCCTCACGGGCATCGGTGCGCGGCTCGAGCTCGCGCTGCTCAACGCGGCCATGGACACCGCGCTCGCGGCCGGGTTCACCCCGATGATCACTCCGACGATGGTCCGGCCCGAGATGATGGCCGGCACCGGGTTCCTCGGCGCGCACGCGGACGAGATCTACCGGCTCGAGGCCGACGACCTGTACCTCACCGGCACCAGCGAGGTCGCGCTCGCCGGGTACCACTCGAACGAGATCCTCGACCTGACCGCCGGTGCCAAGCGCTACGCCGGCTGGTCGGCCTGCTACCGGCGCGAGGCCGGCTCGTACGGCAAGGACACCCGCGGGATCATCCGGGTGCACCAGTTCCACAAGGTCGAGATGTTCAGCTACACCTCGGTCGAGGACGCCGCGGCCGAGCACCGGCGCCTGCTCGGGTTCGAGGAGGCCATGCTGGCCAAGGTCGAGCTGCCGTACCGCGTCATCGACACCGCGGCCGGTGACCTGGGGATGAGCGCCGCGCGCAAGTTCGACTGCGAGGCCTGGCTGCCCACGCAGAACCGCTACCTCGAGCTCACCTCGACGTCGAACTGCACCACGTTCCAGGCCCGCCGGCTGAACACCCGGGAGCGGACGTCGGCGGGCGAGACGCGCCCGGTCGCGACGGTCAACGGCACGCTCGGCACCACGCGGTGGATCGTCGCCATCCTCGAGAACCACCAGCAGGCCGACGGCTCCGTGCGGGTGCCCGAAGGCCTGCGCGGATACCTCGGCGGGCTCGAGGTCCTCGAGCCGGTCGGGCGATGAGCCCACCCCGGGGCGAGCGACCGGACGTCGGTCAGGGCGTGGGCCGCGCCGGGCTGGTCGGCTCCGGCCCGATGCTCGTCGCGCTGGACATCGACGGCACCCTGATGACGTACGACGGCGAGATCTCCGCCGACCTGCGCGGCGTGGTCGCCGAGCTGCGGCACGCCGGCGCGCACCTCGTGCTGGCGACCGGGCGATCGGTCCACGCGACCGTGCCCGTCGCGCACGAGCTCGGGCTCACCGACGGCTGGGCGGTGTCGTCCAACGGGGCGGTCACGCTGCGTCTCGACCCCGGGGCCGAGACCGGGTACGAGGTCACGGACCGCATCACGTTCGATCCCGGCCCGGCGCTGCGGCTCATGCACGCCGAGCTGCCGGACGCGCACTTCGCGGTCGAGGACCTCGACTCGGGGTTCCGGATGAACAAGCTCTTCCCCACGGGTGAGCTCAGCGGGCACCACGAGGTCGTCGATCTCGAGGACCTCTGGAGCGAGCACGTCACCCGCCTCGTCGTGCGGAGCCCGGACCACACGAGCACCGACTTCCACGACCTCGTCCACCGGATGGGCCTCGACGAGGTGACCTACGCGGTCGGCTGGACGGCCTGGATGGACATCGCCCCGAAGGGGGTCACGAAGGCCAGCGCGCTCGAGGTGGTCCGGCGACGGCTGGGCGTCGAGCCCGCCCGCACGGTCGCGATCGGGGACGGCAGCAACGACCTGCAGATGATCGACTGGGCCGCCCGCGGGGTCGCGATGGGGCATGCCCCGCAGCCGGTCCGCGAGGTCGCTGACGAGGTCACGGGCACGATCGACGACGACGGCGCGCTCGACGTGCTCCGTAGCCTGCTGCGCTGAACCCCCGTGGATCCGGGTGGACGGCTGCCCCTGGCGAGTGGCACAGTCGCGAACGTGGCGCATGGCATCGATGAAGTTGCCCGGGTTGCCGGAGTCTCGACGGCGACCGTCTCCCGTGCGCTTCGTGGACTCCCGAACGTCTCGGTGGCCACGCGTGAGCGGGTCCGGTCCGCGGCCGCACAGCTCGGGTACGTCGCGTCGCCGTCGGCCGCCTCCCTCGCCTCCGGGCGGACCCGGACGATCGGCCTGCTGACCCCGTGGGTCAACCACTGGTTCTTCTCGAACGTGATCGAGGGCGCGGAGCAGGCGCTGCGCGCGCAGGGCTACGACGCGCTCCTGCACACCTTCGAGGTCTCCCGAAAGGTCCCCCGGCTGCGGGTCGACCCGGACGTGCTGCGTCGTCGGGTCGACGGCATCCTCGTGGTGGGATTCCCGCTCGACGACTCCGAGGTCGTCTCCCTGCTGGGCCTGGGGCACCCGATGATCTTCATCGGGTCCAGCGTCCCGGGTCAGGTCACCGTCCGCCTCGACGACCTCGCCACCGGTCGCACGGCGACCCAGCACCTCATCGACCTGGGGCATCGGCGGATCGGGCACATCAGCGGATCGCCCGACGACATCACGCCGTTCTCACCGCCCGTGGCCCGACGCCGCGGTTGGCTCGCCGCGCTCGCGGACGCCGGGATCCCCGCCGACCCGCAGCTCGAGGTGCACGGGCACTTCGACCTCGACGGCGGTCGCGAGTCGATGCACCAGCTCTTTCGGCAGTGCCCGGACGTGACCGCGATCTTCGCCGCGTCCGACGAGATGGCGATGGGCGCGATCCTCGCGGCGCGGGACCTGGGTCTGCAGGTGCCCCAGGACCTGTCCGTGGTGGGGGTCGACGGCCACGACCTGGGCGAGCTGGTACGGCTGACGACGATGGTCCAGCCGGCCGTCGAGGAGGGCGCCAAGGCTGCGACCCTGCTGCTCGAGCTGATCGCCGGGGGGGCTGTGCCGGGCGACGTCGTCTACCAGACCACCCTCCTGGATCGGGGTTCGACCGGCCCTCCCCGGGCGGCCCACGGAATGTGACCGAATTGTTATCCAGTTGTGGCGTGTTCTGGCTTGCGCCGTTGCGATGTAAGCGCTTACATGGGGCGAAGGCACTTACGGGACCAAGATCGTTCCGTACGAGCCGCCGAAGACCACAACGCAGTGGAGGTCACCAGATGTCCAGCATTCGCTCTCGTCGCATTCTTGCGGCGGTATCAGGGGGGCTGGGGTTCGCCCTCGTCCTGACGGCGTGTTCCGGCGGGGATTCCGGCGGTGACGAAACGACCGCTGCCAGTGGGGACTGCGCGGCCTACGAGTCGTACGGCGACCTGTCCGGAAAGACGGTCAGCGTCTACACGAGCATCGTGACCCCCGAGGACACGCCCCAGATCGATTCCTACAAGCCGTTCGAAGAGTGCACCGGCGCCACGATCGAGTACGTGGGCGACAAGGCGTTCGAGACCCAGGTCCTGGTCCGCGCCAAGGCGGGCAACCCGCCCGACATCGCATACGTGCCGCAGCCGGGTCTGCTCAACCAGCTGGTCGCGACCGGCGCCGCAGTTGAGGCCCCGCAGACCGTCGTCGACAACATCGACGAGTTCTGGGGCGAGGACTGGAAGGGCTACGCCACGGTCGACGGCAAGGTCTACGCGGCGCCCCTCGGTGCCAACGTGAAGTCGCTCGTCTGGTACTCCCCGACCGAGTTCGCCGACGCCGGCTACGAGATCCCGACGACGCTCGACGACCTGATGGCTCTCACGGAGCAGATGGTGGCGGACGGCAAGGTGCCGTGGTGCGCCGGCATCGGCAGCGGTGAGGCCACCGGTTGGCCGATCACCGACTGGATGGAGGACTTCATGCTCCGTCTGTCCGGGCCGGACGTCTACGACCAGTGGGTCAACCACGAGATCGCGTTCAACTCGGAGGCCCCGACCGCAGCGCTCGACGGCGTCGGTGCCTACCTGAAGAACCCGGCGTTCGTGAACGGTGGGCTCGGCGACGTGAACAGCATCGCGGCGACGGCGTTCCAGGACGGCGGACTGCCGATCCTCGAGGGCACCTGCTCGCTGCACCGTCAGGCCAGCTTCTACGCGGCCAACTTCCCGGAAGGGACGAACGTCTCCGAGGACGGCGACGTGTTCGCGTTCTACCTCCCGGGTGAGACCGAAGACGTCAAGCCGGTTCTCGGTGGTGGCGAGTTCGTGCTCGCATTCGCCGACCGGCCCGAGGTCGCGGCCTTCCAGACCTACCTCTCGACCGATCTCTGGGCCAACAACAAGGCCATCGCAAGCCCGGCCGGTGGCTGGGTCAGCGCCAACAAGGGCCTTGAGGTCGCCAACCTGGTGAGCCCCGTCGACAAGCTCGCGGCGACGATTCTCCAGGACCCGAACGCGGTCTTCCGTTTCGATGGTTCCGACATGATGCCGGCGGCCATCGGCTCGAACGCGTTCTGGAAGCAGTCCACCAACTGGATCACCGGTCAGAGCACGAAGGAGACGGTCGACAACATCGAAGCGGCGTGGCCCGCTTCCTGATCGTTTGACCACCCTGATTGACTGATCTTCGGGACAACCCGGGCGTGCACGGCTAGCGCAGCGTGCACGCCCGGGCACCCGTTCGCTCTCACGAGGAGGTGATGGGCTCAGATGGACATCGCAACGAAGTTCCTGACCATGGCTCTCGCGATTCTGATTTTCGTCGCCGTGGTGGGGGTCATCCTCTTCATCGCCGGGCGATCAGAGCGCACCAGCGGTAAGCGGGTGGCATTCCTGTTTCTCCTGCCGACCGCCATCATGCTGACGGTCGGGCTGCTCTACCCCGCAGTTCGCACGATCTTCTATTCCTTCTTCGACGCGGCCGGCACGTCGTTCATCGGGCTCGGCAACTACGAGACGATCTTCGGTTCGGCCGAGCAGCTCATCGTGCTGCGGAACACCGCGATCTGGGTGTTGATCACCCCCTTCGTCGCGACCGCCATCGGGCTGCTCTACGCGATCCTCGTGGACGGTGCCCGCGGGGAGGGACCGGCGAAGGCCCTCATCTTCCTGCCGATGGCCATCTCGTTCGTCGCCGCCTCGGTCATCTGGAAGTTCGTCTACGCCTTCCGGCCCGACCAGCCCAACGTCAACCAGATCGGCCTGCTCAACCAGATTCTGGTGTGGGTCGGGCTACCACCCCAACAATTCTTGATCAGCACCCCGTTCAACACCCTCTTCCTCATCGTGGTGATGATCTGGATCCAGGCCGGGTTTGCGATGACCATCCTGTCGGCGTCGATCAAGGCGATCCCTGACGACGTCATCGAAGCCGCCCGCCTCGACGGGGTGAACCCGTTCGAGATGTTCCGGTTCGTGACGCTGCCCGCCATCCGCCCGTCGGTCGTCGTGGTGATGACCACGATCTCGATCGCCACGCTGAAGGTCTTCGACATCGTCCGCACGATGACCGGTGGGCAGTTCGACACCAGTGTGGTGGCGAACGAGTTCTACTCGCAGAGCTTCCGCAGCGACAACCAGGGGCTCGGTGCCGCGCTGGCCGTGCTGCTCTTCGTCCTGGTCGTTCCCATCGTGGTCTACAACGTCCACCAGCTGCGCGCATCGGAGGCACGATGAGCACCGTCACGCCCCAGCTCGATCTCACGCCTGAGGAGCGGGCCGCGCTCCAGGCCCGGTCGGCTGCCGGTCGAGCAGCGATCAATGCCAAGAAGAAGCTCACGTCGCCGTGGGCGTCCTTCGTCGCCGTGGTCCTCGCGTTCCTCTGGACGGTCCCGACGTTCGGACTGCTGGTCACGTCCTTCCGTCCGGAGCTCGCGATCAAGACCTCCGGGTGGTGGACCTTCTTCGCCAATCCCGAGACGACCCTGGACAACTACAAGGCGGTGCTCAGCACCGAGGGTTCCTCGGGGCTGGGGGCCTACTTCGTCAACTCGTTCGTCATCGTCATCCCGGCAGTGATCATCCCGATCTGCCTCGCGATCCTGGCGGCGTACGCGTTCGCCTGGATCGACTTCCGCGGTCGGAACGCGCTGTTCGTGGCCGTCTTCGCGCTGCAGATCGTGCCCATCCAGGTCACCCTGATCCCGCTGCTCACCCTGTACGTGGACGCCGGGCTCGCAGGGACGTTCTGGACGATCTGGCTGTCCCACTCGATCTTCGCGCTCCCGCTGGCGATCTTCATCCTGCACAACTTCATGAAGGAGATCCCGAAGGAGCTCATCGAGGCGGCGCGCATGGATGGCGCCGGACACGTGAAGATCCTGTTCCGGGTGCTGCTGCCGCTCATGAAGCCGGCGATCGCGGCTTTCGGCATCTTCCAGTTCCTCTGGGTCTGGAACGACCTGCTCGTCGCGCTCACCTTCGCGGGTGGCGGGACGGCGGTTGCGCCGATCACGGTGGGCCTGGCCAACCTGAGCGGTACCCGCGACACCGCGTGGCACCTGCTCTCCGCGGGCTCGTTCGTCGCGATCATCGTCCCGGTCGTGGTGTTCATCGCCCTGCAGCGGTACTTCGTCCGCGGCCTGCTCGCGGGCGGGCTCAAGGGCTGACCCCGGCTCAACCGGTCGGTCCGCGTCCCGCATCGAGTGCGGAGCGCGGGCCGATCGCTGTTTCACCGCGCAGGCGCGCACGACCGACACCGCGCAGGCGCGCGGATCTTGCGCCCGCTCACGCGCATCGCCCATTGACCTTCGGCACCGAAAGCGAGTGGCATGGACACGGCACAGGCACGCGAAGGCGTCCAGCTGATTGCGTATGCGGACCGGCTCGGGGGCAGCCTCGCGCAGCTCCGGGAGATCCTGGACGGGCCGATGGCGGGGCTGTTCACGGGGGTGCACATCCTGCCGTTCTTCACCCCGTTCGACGGCGCCGATGCCGGCTTCGACCCGATGGACCATGCGGCGGTCGACCCGCGGCTCGGTACCTGGGACGACGTGCGCGCGCTGGGTGCCGAGTACACGCTGATGGTCGACCTCATCGTCAACCACGTCTCGGCCGACTCGGCGGAGTTCCGGGACGTGGTGGCCCGCGGCGACGAGTCCCCGCACGCGGGGATGTTCCTCACCATGGACGACGTCTACCCGCTGGGCGCGACCGAGGCCGACCTGGTCGGGATCTACCGCCCACGCCCGGGCCTGCCGTTCGCCGTCCTCACGCTCGGAAGGCGCAAGCGCCTCGTGTGGACGACCTTCACCAGCCAGCAGATCGACCTCAACCTTGCCAACCCGACGGCTCGCGCCTACCTCGACCGGGTGCTGACGACGCTGGCGCAGGGCGGTGTGTCCATGGTGCGGCTCGACGCGGTGGGCTACGCGATCAAGTCGGCCGGCACGTCGTCGTTCATGACCCCGCAGACGTTCGGGTTCATCGATGAGCTCACGGCTCGGGCGCGGGAGCTGGGGGTGCAGGTGCTGGTCGAGATCCACGCCCACTTCGAGCGTCAGATCGCCATCGGTTCCGCGGTGGACCGGGTGTACGACTTCGCACTGCCGCCCCTGCTGCTGCACTCGTTGTCCACGGGCGACGCCGCCCCGTTGCACCGGTGGCTCGACGTGCGCCCGGCGAACGCCGTCACGGTGCTCGACACCCACGACGGGATCGGGGTGATCGACGTCGGCCCCGACCAGATGGGCGACGGCCGCCCCGGCCTGCTCACCCCCGACCAGGTGCACGATCTCGTCGAGGGCATCCACGAGCGCTCCGGTGGAAGCTCGCGCAAGGCGACCGGCTGGGCCGCGTCCAACCTCGACGTCTATCAGGTCAACTGCACCTACTACGACGCGCTCGGCCGGGACGACCGCGCCTACCTCATCGCCCGCGCCGTGCAGTTCTTTACGCCGGGGATCCCGCAGGTGTACTACGTCGGGCTGCTGGCCGGCGGCAACGACATGGACCTGCTGGCCCGCTCCGGCGTCGGCCGCGACATCAACCGGCACAGCTACACGCGCGCCGAGATCGACAGCGACCTGGCCCGACCTGTCGTGGCCGCGCTGTCCGGGCTGATCCGGTTCCGCAACACCCACCCGGCCTTCGCCGGCGAGTGCACGGTCGGTGGCGGCGGCGACCGCCTGACCCTGACCTGGACCGAGGGCGCGCACACCGCCGCGCTGGACGTCGCCTTCGCCACCAAGGAGGCGACCCTGACCTGGACCGGGCCGGACGGCACCGCGCGCACCTGCACCGATCTGCGCGAGCTGGCGACGGTCGACCCTTCCGGCAGCTGAGACCGGCAGCTCGGACCGAGAGCTGGGCCGGCGGGGGTGCGGCGTCGGCGCACTACGGTGTGGGCGTGCAACCCCGACCCGGCCCCGGCTCCCCCCTCGACCGGGTGCCCGCGCTGGCCCTGTTCGTCGTCTCGGGACTGACCCAGTACCTCGGTGCCGCGCTGGCCGTCGGCCTGTTCACCGTGCTCGCGGCGCCGAACGTCGCGTGGCTGCGCATCGTCGTCGCCGCCGGGGTGCTGCTCGGGTGGCGTCGGCCGTGGCGGACGAGGTGGTCGCGCCGCGACCTGGTCGCGGTGGCCGTCTTCGGTTCGGTGCTCGCCGCCATGAACGTGACGTTCTACATCGCCATCGACCACCTGCCGCTCGGGACGGCGGTCGCGATCGAGTTCATCGGGCCGATCGCCGTCGCGACCATCACCGGCCGGGGTCGGCGGGAGCGGATCGGGATCATCCTCGCGGCGGCCGGGGTGGCCCTGCTCGCGGGCGTCACGCTCACGCAGGGTGGCGGGCCCGACGTCGTCATCGGTCTCGTCGCGATCGGCGCGGCGGCCGTGTGCTGGGCCTGCTACATCGTGCTGGGGCGCCGCGTCGCGCTGAAGGGGTCCGGGGTGACGTCGCTCTCGCTGGCCATGACCGCAGGCGCGATCGTGTTCGCGCCGTTCCTCGCGGCCGGAGCCGCGCCCGTCCTGGGCGACTGGCGACTGGCGGCCGCCGTGTTCGGGATCGCGGTGCTCTCGTCGGTGATCCCCTACGCGATCGAGCAGGTCGTGCTGCGGCGGGTCAGCGCGGCGACGTTCGCGGTCATGCTCGCCCTGCTGCCGGCGACGGCGGCGGTCGTGGGCGCCGTCGTCCTGCGCCAGCTGCCGACCCCGCTCGAGATCGCGGGCCTCCTCGCGGTCTCGGGGGCGATCGCGCTCACCACCGCACCGTCCCCGCGTCGACCGCGGACCGAGCCCGCCGCGTAGAGCCCGCGTCAGCGGGTCAGAGGTACTGGCCGGGGCCGTCGGCCGCCTGCGGGAGCGCCGGGGCGGTCCCCGGGGCGAGCTCCAGGCCCGGCGGCAGCCCGCGACGCATGTGGGCGAGCTGGCTCTGCGCGGCCATCTGCTGCGCGACGAGCGCGGTCTGGATGCCGTGGAACAGGCCCTCGAGCCAACCGACGAGCTGCGCCTGGGCGATGCGGAGCTCCGCGTCCGACGGGATGCCGTCCGCCCCCAGCGGCAGGGTGATGCGGTGCAGCTCGGCGACCAGCTCGGGGGACAGGCCGTCTTCCAGCTCGTGCAGCGAGCGCTCGTGCACGGCGGCCAGCCGGGTCCGGGCGGCCTCGTCGAGCGGGGCGCTCCGGACCTCCTCGAGCAGCTGCTTGATCATCGTCCCGATCCGCATCACCTTCGCGGGCTGGTCGACCAGCTCGGCCGGGTTCTCGCCCGGCTCGTCGCCGGCCCCGGCAGCGCCGCTCGAGTCCTCGCTCCGGGCGACCGCCGCGCGATCGCCGGGCCGCGCCTCGTCCCAGCCCCGGTCGTCGGGGCCGACGACGATGCCTCGGGCCACGGGCGTGTCCGGATCCGTCGGGTGCACTGCGGGGCCGTCGTCGCTGTCGATCATCCGCCCATCATTGCCCGCCGGCGGCGGGTCCGCCCGCGAACGGCGGTCCGGGTCGGCCGGTCAGGGGACGAGCAGCACCTTGCCGAACACCTCGCCGGACTCGAGCAGCTCGTGCGCCTCACGGGCCCGATCGAACGGGATCCGGGCGTGCACGATCGGGCGCAGCCGACCGTCGTCGAGCATCGGCCAGGCGTGGGCGCACAACGCGGCGACGAGAGCGGTCTTCTCCGCGGTCGAGCGCGCGCGCAGCGTGGTCCCGATGACCGAGGCGCGCCGGGTGAGGAGCAGGCCGAGGTCGAGCTCGGCGCGGCGGCCCTGCTGCAGCCCGATCACCACGAGCCGCCCGCCGATCGCGAGCGACTCGAGGTTCGCGGCCAGCGCGCCGGCGCCGAGCACGTCGAGCACGACGTCGACGCCCCGGCCACCGGTGGCCTCGAGCACGGTGCGGGTGACGTCCTGGGTCCGGTGGTCGATCACGAGCTCGGCCCCGAGCGCGGCGCACCGAGCGGTGCGCTCGGGACCGCCGGCGGTCGTCGCCACGCGGGCCCCGAGCGCGACGGCGAGCTGGATGGCGACCGAACCGACACCGCCGGAGCCGCCCTGGACGAGGACCCACTCCCCGGCCCGCAGCCGGCCGGCGTCGACCAGGTTCGACCACGCGGTGCAGACGGCCTCGGGGAGCGCGGCGGCCGCCCCGAGGTCCAGCCCCGGCGGCACGGGCAGGAGCTGGGCCGCGGGCGCGACGACGAGGTCGGCGTAGCCCCCACCGCCGAGCAGGGCGCACACCCGCGTCCCGACCGACCAGGACACCGCACCGGGACCCATGGCCGCGATCGTGCCCGACACCTCCAGGCCCGGCCAGGTCGGAGCGCCGGGCGGTGGCGGGTACTTTCCTTGCCGCTGCAGCAGATCGGCGCGGTTCACGCCCGCCGCGGCGACGTCGATCAGCACCTCGCCGCGGCCAGGGGTGGGGTCGGGCAGGGTGCGCTCGACGAGGACGTCGGGCCCCCCGGGGGAGGAAATGACGACGGCGCGCACGTTCTGGAGCCTAACCTCACGGGGACGAATCGGACGGATGGGAAGCCCGGCAGATAAAGTTCGCCGTGGGCCCTAATCTCCGACCCACTTGGCGCCGATGAAATGTGAACGGCACCCGACCGCTCAGGTCAGGTCGACTATCGGCGCGTTCGCCGGTCTGTGACGGAGAGGTACCCATGCTGCGCAGGTTGGGCATCCGCGGGAAAGTGCTCGCGGCACTCGCCGTACCCGTACTTGTGCTTTTCGGTGCCGCTTCCGTGATCTCGTCGCAGTCGATCGAGGCGAGCCAGGTCGCGCGTGCCGTGGACAGCCTGGTCAGCACTGCCGACGAGCTCGGGGCGTTCACCGCGGCATTGCAGGTCGAACGCCAGGAGACGCTCGCGTTCCTCGCCGATCCGGCCGCTCCTCGTGAGGCCCTGTACGCCGCCCGCACCGAGACGGACACCAGGTCCGCCGAGTATGCGGTGGCGATCGCCCCGATCAACGTCGACGTTCTGGATGCCTCGGTCGGCGAGTACCTCGCGCTGGCCAAGAAGTCCCGCGACACTCTGCCGACGTTGCCGGCACGGTGGGACGTCACCGCAGCCCTGCTGCCCACGGTCGTCGACGCCGAGTACACCGCGATCATCAAGCTGCACGTCGAGACGGCCCGCGCGGTCGCGGACGCGCTGTCGGATCGCGCGCTCGCGAAGTACCTGGACGCGTACGGCCTCGTCGGCGAGGCGCGCGAGAGGATCGTTCACGAGCTGCCATCGGCCGTCAAGGTGATCAGCACCGACGGCGCCGACGTGCGCGAGGTCGTCAACGTCGCACCCTCGATCGCCGTGACCACGGCCCTTCGGGCGCAGGCGCGGACCGCCGTCAATCAGCTCCGTCTGACCAACATCCAGCTCACGAGCCAGGACGCGGCCTACGCGGGCCAGCGGCTCCTGCTCTCCTCTGGCAACGCCTTGAGCGTGTCGAACGTCGACCTCGCGACGTTCCAGGAAGCCTCGGCGGCGGAGATCGATGAGCTGGCGGGGATCGCCGAGCAGGTGCGCCAGATCAGCGTCGACAAGGCCGCCGTCAACGAGGCCGCGACCATCCGTTCGGCCCGGTTGACCATCGGGGCCACCGGTCTCATCGTGCTGCTGTCGATCGCGATCGCGCTGCTCATCGCCGGTCAGATCGTCGTCCCGCTGCGCCGCCTGACCAAGGCCGTCGGCGATGTGCGTGAAGCCCTGCCGCGGCTCGTCGAGCAGGTCTCGGTGCCCGGTGACGCACCCCAGCTCTCGCTCGTGCAGATTCCCGTGACCTCGCGCGACGAGGTCGGCCGACTGGCGCGGGCCTTCAACGACGTCAACGCGACCACGATCCAGATCGCGCAGGAGCAGGCCGCCCTGCGTGGCTCGATCGCTGAGATGTTCGTCAACGTCGCCCGCCGCGACCAGGTGCTGCTGAACCGGCAGATCTCGTTCATCGATGCGCTCGAGCGGAGTGAAGAGGACCCGAACGTCCTGAGCAACCTCTTCCGCCTCGACCACCTCGCGACCCGGATGCGCCGCAACGCCGAGTCCCTCCTGGTGCTCGCCGGGATCGAGTCCGGACGCCGGGTGCGCGACGCGATGTCCCTGTCCGACGTGATCCGCACCGCCTCGTCCGAGATCGAGCAGTACGACCGGATCCAGCTCGAGCTCGGGGTCGACCCGAACATGATCGGGTTCAGCGCGCTCGCCGGCGCTCACCTGCTCGCCGAGCTGCTCGAGAACGCCACCATGTTCTCCGAGCCTGGCACCCCGGTCGAGGTCGCCACGTCGATCGACGGCGACGACGTCCAGGTGGTCGTGCGTGACCTCGGTCTGGGGATGTCCGACGCCGAGATCGAGGCGGCACACCTGAAGATCCGGTCCACCGCCGCCGGTGATGTGCTCGGCGCTCAGCACCTCGGGTTCTACGTCGTGGGCCGCCTCGCAGCCCGGCTCAGCGCCGACGTCGTCATCGCGAAGAGCCCGAACGGGATCGGCACCGTCATCACGGTGCGCTTCCCGGCCCGGCTGTTCGAGGGGACGACCGCGCTGACGGACGACTCGACCACGCCGTCCACGTCCGAGCTGGGGTTGAGCCCTGCGCTCGCCGAGCCCGAGCCGCCGGTTGTCGTGCCGGTCGACCTGGCGGCCCTGACTGACGGGGAGACCTCTCTCGGGCTTCCGCGCCGTCGCCCGCGCGTCGAGGCCGGAGCGGCTGCGCCGGACGGGTCAGCGGTCACTCCCGGGGCACCCGAGTCCGCGTCCGGGGACGCCGCCGCGCTCCGCCCGGACGAGTCCGACCTGCCGACCGGCGCGCTGCCGCCGGAGTCCGTCGTCGACCGGGACGGCCGCCTGTTCGTGCTGCCGCCCCTCGAGGAGGCCCGGCTGACGCCGGAGCTGTCGGTCCCCGAGGCCGGCTGGGCGCCCGAGGTGTCCGCCTCCCGTTCCACCACGTCCGCCTCGCAGCTCCCGAACCGCGCGAACGCGCCGCGGACGGTCGTGGGCGAGGACCATGGCATCGGCACCCGCTCGACCGCCCCCCGGGTCTCCAAGCCCGACCGGGGCGCGCTCTTCGGCGGGTTCCGCGGACGGGCTGCCGACGCGCCGCCGTCGATCGACCGGCCGCCGCTCGACCGGCGCACGATCCCTGGCGCGCACGACGTGTCGGAGACCGAGACCGCCGTCGTGCCCCCCGTTGTCGCGAGCCCCGAGCCGCGGTTCGACTTCGTGGTGCCCCAGCTGGAGCCCGACGAGGAGCCCTGGGCGCCGCAGATGTCCGTCGGCGAGCCGCTCGTTGCGCCGGCGGAAGCCGTCGCGCCGGTGACCCAGGTCGAGGTTGCTGCGGCCACGCCGCCGGTCGCAGTCACGCCGTCGGCCCCCACACCAGCAGCCACGATTGCCGGCGACGCCCCCGTCGTCTTCCCGATCTTGAACGAGGCCCGTGCCTGGGGCGAGGACGACGTCTCCTCCTGGAAGCCCGCACCCCAGGTCGAGCCGGTGCCTGCGCCCGGCGCCGGGCAGTGGAGCGCGCCCGAGCTGCATCCGGCCCCGGTCGTGGACGAGCAGGTCCAGCCCGAGGTCGCAGTCGAGCACAAGGTCTCCGCAGCGTGGTCGGTGCCCGACGGCGCTTCGGTGCCTGACGTCGTTCCGGTGCCCGACGTCGTTCCGGCGCCAGCAGTCGAGATCCTGCCGGTTCCGTCGGCGGTCGTCTATGCGCCGACGCCCGACGCCGAGGCCACCGCGCCGGCCAAGCCGGCCAAGCGCGGCTGGTTCGGTCGTCGGTCGGCCAAGCCGGCTGTGGCCGCGCCCTGGGTGCCGGCCGAACCTCTCGCGGCGGTCGAACCTGCTTCTGCCGCGGCGGTCGAGCCAGTCGCGATCGTGCCCGAACGCACGTCCGTCCTGCCGAAGCCGTTCCTGCCCGAGCCCCAAGCGCCCGCAGCTCCCGCAGCCGAAGCCGCCGCGGCCGTCGTCGGCGAGCCGCTCGCGCCCGCCGCCCCCAGGTCGGGGCGTCACAGCCGCCAGGGTGCGGTCGAGAGCTGGCCGACCCTCGAGGAGAACGCCGCGGCCGCTGCCCTGGCCGCGCTCCACGAGGAGCCGCAGTGGGTGGCGCCCGTCGTCGGCGGGTCGGAGACCGGCGCCCTCGTCAAGCGCAGTGATGCGCGGCGTCCGCGGACGGCTGCGATCGCCGTCGTCGCCGCGACCGAGCCCGATCCCGCACCGGTCGCCGATCCCGCACCGGTCGCCGATCCCGCGATGGCTGACCCGACGGACCCGCCGCTGCCGAAGGTGGCCTGGGCCCCGACGTCGTTCGGCGAGATCATCGGCGCCGCGCTCGACCCACAGCCGGAGCCGGAGCGGAGCCAGGCTGCGGCCGGCCCCGCCGAACCCAGCCCACGCGTCAAGCGTGGCTGGCGGGGGCGCAAGCAGGCGCCAGCTGCGGTCGACCCAAGCTCCGTACTTCCGCCGCGGATCTCCGCGTGGGAAGCACCCGCCGTCGTGCCGCCCCTCGCTGACGCGGCACCGCGGTGGACCCCCCAGCGGGATCAGCCCGAGCCCGTGGCGTACGTGCCTGTCGATGCCATCCCGAGCGTCCCGTCCAGCGGGTGGGGCGCGCCGGTGTGGGCAGAGACTGGCCCCGACAGCACGTCGGATGCCGATCGGGCCGCCGACCCCGCAGACACCCGCGGGGTTCCTTCTCCGGCGCCGCCGCCGGTGATCGTTCACCGGCCGCCCTCGTCGGGCGTGCTGGACGCCGATGTCGCGGCCATGCTCGCGCTTCGGTCCGACATCCAGGAGCAGGCGTTCGCGGAGCTCGGTCAGCTGGCCGCCTATCGGCCCAGCGCTGTCGGGTCCAACGGCGGCAACTCCCTCACTCGCCGCGTCCCCACCGCGATGCCTGCCCAGGCCCCGCCGATCGACGAGGCAGGCCCCACAACCCGGGACCCCGATCAGCTGCGTTCGCGGCTGTCGAGCTTCCAGTCCGGAACGAGTCGCGGTCGGGCCGCGGCTGAGCAGCCCGTCGAGGCGACGGGTGACGCTGAAGCGCCGTCCGACACCGGAACGGTCATCACGCGGCCCCGCGCAGCAGACGCGCCCAGGGCCACACACGAGGAGGAAGAGTGACAGCGCTCAGCACCGAGGCAGCCAACTTCGGCTGGCTCCTGGACAACTTCGTCCGCACGATCCCGGGCACGCGCCACACCATGGTGGTCTCGGCTGACGGGCTGCTCATGGCCATGTCGGAGCAGCTCGACCGGACCAGCGGGGATCAGCTCGCGGCCATCGTGTCGGGGATGTCCAGCCTGACCCGAAGCGCTGCGCGGCAGCTGAAGGCGGGCGAGGTCCGGCAGGCGATCGTCGAGATGGACGAGCTCTTCCTCTTCCTCATGAGCGTGTCGAACGGCTCGGTGCTCGCGGTGGTCGCGGACTCGAGCTGCGACGTGGGCCTGATCGGCTACGAGATGGCGATGCTGGTCTCGCGCACGGAAGCCACCCTGACCCCCCAGCTCATCACCGAGATGCGCGGCCAGCTGCCGACCGATGGAGCGACCCGTGCCCCCATGGGATGACGCCTCGCTCGCGCCACACGAGGAGTTCGAGACCCGGTCGGTCCGGCCGTACTCCGTCACGGGCGGCCGGGTCCGCTCCGCAACCCCCGACATGCCTCTCGAGGCGCTCGTCGAGGTCCTGCCCGGCGCCGTCGGCGGCCAAGGTCTGCCCGCCGAGAAGCGGGCGATCCTGCAGCATGCTGCGCACACGTTTGTCACCGTCGTCGAGCTCTCGGCGCTGCTTCATCTGCCCATCGGGGTCGTCCGCGTCATCGTGGCCGACCTTGCGGACGCGAAATATGTTCGCGTCCACACCTCGACGCCGGCGGACGTCCGCAACGGGCTCCCTGCCATGTCCATGAGCGTGCTGGAGAGTGTTCTCAATGGCCTATCCGCCCTCTGATACCACGGTGGTCGCGCCCACGGCCGCGGGGCTGCGCGTCGCGCCGACCGTCGTCAAGATCGTCGTCGCCGGTGGCTTCGCCGTCGGCAAGACGACCTTCATCGGGTCGATCTCCGACATCGAGCCCCTCAACACCGAGGCGGCCATGACGGAGCACTCGGTGGGGGTCGATGACGCCGGGGGTCGGTCCGCACGCAAGACCACCACGACCGTCGCCATGGACTTCGGTCGGATCGAGCTCCCGGGCGCCCTCTGGCTGTACCTGTTCGGCACCCCCGGCCAGGACCGCTTCCTGTTCATGTGGGACGACATCGTGCGGGGCGCGATCGGCGCCGTCGTGCTGGTGGACACCGACCGGCTCGAGCAGTGCTTCCCGGCGATCGACTACTTCGAGAGCCGCGGCATCCCGTTCGTCGTCGGAGTCAACTGCTTCGACGGTGTCGCCAAGCACGAGCTCGACGACGTCCGTGAGGCGCTGCAGATCCCGGCGCACGTCCCCGTGCTCTACACGGATGCGCGGTCTCGCGCCGCCACGAAGCAGTCGCTGATCAAGCTCGTCCAGCTCGCGATGCAGCGTCTGCACGGCGCCTGACGCGACGCTGGAGTGCGCCAAGGGCGGTTCGCGCCGTTCGCGGTGCGAGGCTACCGAGGTGCGCCCGATAGGCTTCCTGACCATCAGGGCGCCCACGGGCGCATCGTCGGGATCGGGGCGTGATGCAGGTCTACGTCGACGGTTCGTCGTTGCGGCGCTACCTGGTTGACGTCCCCGGCGCCGCCGAGTGGCGCGCCTGGGCGGCCACGCACGAGACGTCGTTCGTGACCTCCCCGCTCGGCCTGATGGAGTTCCACCGTGCGGCCGACGGGCTCGACGCCGCGCGCCGGACGCGTGCCTTCGAGGTCCGCGAGACGATCGCCGTGAGGCGCTTCTCCGACCAGGCGATCAGGACTGCGGCGATGGCCCTGACCGTCCTGTCTCCGTTCGGGGCCCTGCACCTGGGGGTGGCGTCGTCCGATCCGGAGATCTCCACGCTCGCGACCTACGACAAGCTGTTGGCGCGGGTGGCGGCGATCTACGGGCTCACCGTGGTGAGTCCGGGATCGGTGGACGGGTGGTGGGAGCGGTAGGCGCGGGTGCGGCACAATGCCTGCGTACGGGAGGGCTGTCTGAGCGGCCGAAAGAGACGGTCTTGAAAACCGTTGGAGCGGGTAACCCCGTTCTCGTGGGTTCGAATCCCACGCCCTCCGCCAAGCACGAAAGCAATATCGTCCGCTCCGCGGATACCCGGATTACCGACAGCCGCGGCGCGCCGTCATGATTGTCGCGTGACCGCGCAACCACCCGCCGAAGAGACCCTCGAACCCGTCGAGCTGATCCGTCAGTCCGGCGTCGTGCTGCGCACCGGTCAGCTGATGCTCTCCGCGGGTACGGGGTCCTACCGGGTCAAGAACGCGATGCAGCGGGTGGCCCTGGCGCTCGGTCTCGACCGGCACCACGCCCACGTGACGCTCACCGAGATCACGGCCACGTCGCACCGGGGGTCCATCTTCCGCACGGAGGTCACCGAGGTGCGCTCCATCGGGGTGAACTCGGACCGGCTCGCGGAGCTCGAGCGCCTCACGCGTGCGCTGCCGCCCAAGGTCACGGTCGATGAGGTGTCGGCCGAGCTGGACCGGATAGAGCGCAAACCGCCGCTGTACCGCCCGCTGCTCAACGCGCTCTGGAGCTCGATCGCCTGCGGGGCGTTCGCGTTCCTCAACAACGGTGGCCCGGTGGAGATACTCGGGGTCCTGGTCGGCGCGGGGTTGGGGCAGTACGTCCGCCGCGCGTTCGCGCACCGTCGCTACAACCAGTTCGGCGCGGCCATGGTCGCGGCGGCGGTGGCCTGCCTCGGGTACCTGGCCTTCATCCTCGGGCTGGAGGCCCTCGGGGTGGTCGATCCGCGCCACGAGATCGGGTACGTCTCGGCGGTCCTGTTCCTCATCCCCGGCTTCCCGCTCGTCACCGCGGCGCTCGACCTGGCCAAGCTCGACTTCAGCGCGGGGGTCGCGCGGCTCACGTATGCGCTGATGATCCTCACGTCGGCCGCCCTGAGCGTCTGGGCCGTGTCGTCGCTGGCCGGGCTGAGCCCGGATCCGGTCGAGCCGATCGTGCTCGCGCCGGTCGCGATGATCGCTCTGCAGGCGCTGGCCAGCTTCCTCGGGGTGCTCGGGTTCGCGCTGATGTTCAACTCGCCGGCCAAGATGGCGTTGACGGCGGCCAGCATCGGCATGGTCGCGAACGTCGTGCGGATCCAGCTCGTCGACGTCGGTGCGGCACCCCAGGCCGGCGCCGCCGCGGCCGCGCTCTCCGTCGGGCTGATGGCGGCCTGGCTGGCGCCCCGGATGCACGTGCCGCGCATCACGGTCTCCGTGCCGGCGGTGGTCATCATGGTGCCCGGTGCGGCGGCGTACCGCGCGGTGTTCTTCCTCAACAACGGTGACATGACGCAGGCCATCTCGTACGGTCTGCAGGCGGGACTGGTCGTCGTCGCCATCGCCATCGGGCTGGCGGGGGCGCGCATGCTGACCGACCGCGCGTGGGCATTCGAGCGATAGCCAAAGCCGCTGGTGAGGACGCTTTGCAGCACGGTGCACCGGGCAGGTACCCTGTCTCCGCCTGGAGATGTCGCATAGTCCGGTCTAGTGCGCGACCCTGCTAAGGTCGTGAAGGGGCAACCCTTCCGTGGGTTCAAATCCCACCGTCTCCGCATCGCAAGGCCCCGATTCCCTGGTGGAGTCGGGGCCCTCTGCATTTGTCCCTCCGAGGGGTGGATCTGGGAGCCGGTTTGGGCATCGGCCCCAAGGGCGCTATCCTCGACTCCGGCCGTAAGGCCACGCGCCCGTAGCTCAACGGATAGAGCATCTGACTACGGATCAGAAGGTTGGGGGTTCGAATCCCTTCGGGCGCACACAGTTCGAGCAGCCGGAATCACGGGTATTCACTCCCGAGGTTCCGGCTTTTTCGTGCCGCACCCGGTGCAGAGACCGCAGGAGCCGCACCGGCCTGATTGGGTCGATCCCACGGGGCACAGCCATGACTCCGAGGCCCGCGTGACGTCGGGACCGAACCCGGAGTGGAGCACGATGGGACCCATGACCACGATCGAACGACTCACAGCCGATCTGACGACCTCCATGAAGGCCCGCACCGCCTTCCGGACCAACACCGTGCGACAGATGATCGCCGCGGTCCGAGTCGCGGAGAAGTCCGGGACCGCCGCGCACGACCTGACCGAGGAAGAGGTCCAGGCCGTGCTCGGAGCCGAGGTCAAGAAGCGCCGCGAGAGCGCCGCGATCTACCTCGCCGCGGGCGCCACCGACCGGGCGACCACGGAGAACACCGAGGCCGACCTGATCGAGGCCTACCTGCCGGCCGCCCTCACCCCGGAACAGCTGGACACGATCGTCACCGAGGCAATCGCCGCCACCGGCGCTGCCACCATCAAGGACATGGGCACCGTGATGAAGTCCGCCACCGCCGCGGCGGCGGCCGTGGGGCGGGTCGACGGCAAGGCGCTCTCGGCGCGCGTGCGCCAGGCCCTGACCGGCGGTCCCGGGGCCTGACCTCGCCTCCGGGCCTGACCTCGCCCCCCGGCCACCCGCGCGAAGGGGACGTCAGCCCGCCGGGTCGGTGAGGATCTCGTCGGTGAGGACCTCCATGTCGAGCGTGCTCAGGGTCGCCGGGTCGGACGTCATCGTGATCGCGAGGATCTTTCCGGCGGCGACGGTGAACCGGAACGCGACGCGCGGTCGACCGTCCACCGCCCACAACGCGCCCGGCGCCCCGTCGATGAGCGCCAGCCGGGCGCCTCGGGCCCGCCCGGAGAAGGTCTCGGCGACGGCCCGCGCCCCGAGCACCTCGCTCGACGCACCCATCCGGACGGTGGCGTCGTCGGCGCGCAGCGTGATGCGTGGATCGAGCAGCGCCAGGAGGGCGTCGAACTGGCCGTTGCGGGAGGCCGTGAGGAAAGCGGCCACGACCTCCCGCTGGCGACGGCGGTCTGCGTCACGAGGAGGCTCGGCGCCCCGGACCCGTCGACGCGCGCGGCTGGCGAGCTGACGGGCCGCCGCCGGCGACCGGCCCACGATGGGGGCGATCTCGTCGAACGGCACCGCAAACAGGTCGTGCAGCACGAACGCGAGCCGCTCGGCGGGTTCGAGGCTGTCGAGGATGACCAGGAGGGCGGGGCCCACGGAGTCGCTCAGCAGCGCCTCATCCTCGGGTTGGGCGGTGCCCGCCCAGCCGGCGAGCTCGTCCGGCACGCGTGCGCCCTGGGGGTCCTCGCGCCGGGACCTGCGGGTCTGCAGCAGGTTGAGCGACACCCGGGCGACCACCGTGGTGAGCCAGCCGCCGAGGTTCTCGACCTCGCTCGTGTCGGAGCGGCTCAGGCGCAGCCACGCTTCCTGAACGGCGTCCTCGGCGTCGCTCAGCGAGCCGAGGATGCGGAACGCCACGGCCCGCAGGTGGGGGCGGTGCGCCTCGAATCGCTGCGCGAGCCAGTCGTCATCGTCCACTCGTCACACTCCTCCGTTCCGGACTGTCATCTAGATGACCGGCGAAACCTCGCCGATGTGACCCGCGACCCGAGGAGCTCTCGTGACCCCCATCCTCAAGACCGTCATCCACCCCGTCTCCGACCTCGCCCAGGCCAAGGCGCTGTACGCCACGCTCCTGGGCAGCGAGCCCATCCTCGACGAGGCCTACTACGTCCAGTTCAACACCGCGACTCAGGAGGTCGGGCTCGACCCCCACGGGCACAGCAAGGGCATGACCGGCCCGGTCAACTACTGGCACGTCGCGGACCTGGCCGACACGGTCGCCCGGCTGCTCACGGCGGGGGCCACCGCGCAGCAGCCGGTCACCGATGTCGGCGGCAGGCTCATCGCCTCGGTGACCGATGCCGACGGCAACGTGATCGGTCTCCTCCAGGCGGCCCAGCAGGAGGGTTGAGCGCCGCGCCCCCAGGCCCCTGCCCACCCCGGCGCGGGGGCCTTCCCGCGGGTTCCTGTGAGAAACGTGTGCAAGCACTCGTCCGTCAACGCTCATGCGCGGCATCCGTGGCCGATTGGCTCCTCGGCCCCCGATCGCGTGGGTCCCCGCCCATCGCTGAAGGATCCGTCCATGAGCAACACCTATCCCGCCGCAAGCCTGCCGAGCGGGAGCACCGGCCGGACCCGTTGGATCGCGGACCGGTCGATCCGCACGAAGATCCTGGCGGTCGTCGCCACGTTGGCGGTCGTCGCGATCGGGTCGGGCGTGCTGTCCATCGCCTCGATGCGGTCGATCGCCGCCGACACGGAGCACCTCGCGACCATCCAGTCCGGGCCGGCCTACCTCCGCGGCCAGATCCACATCAAGCAGGTGGTGGCCCGGCAGATCGTCGGCAACATCGCCGGCCTGAGCACCCAGGAGTCGAAGGACATCTGGGTGCAGAAGCAGACCGACAACGACGCAGGCCTCCAGGGTGTGCTCGACGAGTTCGCGGCGAGCGAGGGCGCCGAGCTGCCGAGCTGGGAGCTGTTCCTGGCGACCTACGCGGACTGGGTGGACGCACGGGATGCCGAGATCGTCCCGGCCGCGCTGGCCAACAGCACCGACGGCGGGTTCGAGGCGGTGCTCAACGATGTGAGCGTCCCGTTGATCGCCGCGTTCGTGGCCAACCTCGACCAGCTTGAGATCGAGCTGACCGAAGTGACGGACAACCTCGCGGTGGCGGCCGCGGCCGAGGCCGACTCGGCCGTGCGCACCCTGGTGATCTCGCTCTCGACCGGCCTGGTGATCGCGATCACGCTCGGGTTCGTGACCGCGGGCACCATCCGCCGTGGCGTGGCCAAGGTGCGGGTGTCGCTCGACGCGCTCGCGTCCGGGGACCTGACCGTGCCGGCCGACGTGACCAGCCGCGACGAGATCGGGCAGATGGCGCAGGCCCTGGCCGCCGCCCAGCGGTCCTTGCGCTCCATGCTCACCGGGGTCGGTGAGACCGCCCAGACGGTCGCCGCCGCGGCGGAGGAGCTGTCGGCGGCCAACACCCAGGTCGCCGCCGGGTCGGAGGAGACCAGCGCACAGGCAGGCGTGGTCGCGGCCGCCTCGGAGCAGGTCTCGCGCGACGTGCAGACGGTCGCCGCCGGGGCTGAGCAGATGGGCGCCTCGATCCGGGAGATCGCCCAGAACGCGAACGAGGCCGCCAGGGTCGCGAGCCGCGCGACGGGAGTGGCGACCACCACGAACGACACGGTCACCAAGCTGGGGATGTCCACCGCGGAGATCGGGGCGGTCGTCAAGGCGATCGCGTCGATCGCCGAGCAGACCAACCTGCTCGCCCTGAACGCCACGATCGAGGCCGCCCGCGCCGGTGAGGCCGGCAAGGGATTCGCCGTCGTGGCCGGCGAGGTCAAGGAGCTCGCCCGGGAGACCGCGCGGGCGACCGAGGAGATCACGCGCCGGGTCGAGGCGATCCAGGTCGACACCACCGGCGCGGTGGTCGCCATCGGGGAGATCGGCGACATCATCGCCTCGATCAACGACTACCAGACGACGATCGCCGCCGCCGTCGAGGAGCAGACGGCCACCACCAACGAGATGTCCCGGTCGGTCTCCGAGGCCGCGACGGGCTCGGGGGAGATCGCGGCCAACATCGTCGGCCTCGCCGCCGGGGCAGCAACCTCGAGCGAGGTGCTCGCGCAGATGGGCGCCTCGGTCGACGAGCTCGCCCTGCTCTCGGCCGGCCTGCGTGAGGGTCTGGCGGCCTTCACCTACTGAGGTCGCCCCGGCCGGGGCCTCGGTGCCGAACCCGAGGCCCCGGCCGACGTCCCCTCAGGGGGCCCCGAGCACCCCGGCCGACGCCGCCAGCCCGTACAGCGCGTAGACGGACAGCCCTGCACACAGCACCCACTCGCGCTTCGAGCCGGCGTTCCCGAGCACCGGGAGGGCCAGATACCCGCCGGACCTCCACACCTTGCGCATCCCGGGGATCCGCGACACGGCCCGCGGTGGCCGCGGCATCCACGGCCACAGCAGCGGGATCCCGCCGGTGGTGATCAGATCCCCGAGCAGGTGCACGACGACCCCGATCATGACCGACGTCGGCAGCCACTCCAGCTGCTCCGGTGCCACCGCGAGGACGACGACCACCGCGACGGCGGCGCTGAGCCACAGCACGACGTCCCCGCCGCGCGTGATGTCCAGGGCCCTCGTGGAGAACGCGACCAGGGCCAGCAGCAGGAGCGCCGAGCCGGCCGGGATCAGGCCGAAGACCGGGACGACCGCCTCCCAGCGGCCCGCCAGGGTCGTGCCGAAGGTGAACCCGACCACCGCCAGCAGCGAGTGCAGACCGTGCCGGTGCCCGCCGGAGGTCACGCTGGCCGCCGTCGAGACGCCCCAGGTCACCATCCCGCCCGAGCGGGCGATCGTGGCGCTGCGGTGGTCGAGGTCGGGCAGGAGGGCGGCCCCGGCGGTCACGACGGCACCGAGCAGGACCGACGACGCGGGCAGCGGGTTCAGGCCCAGGGTGAACGGAGCGGCGGCGGTGACCGCCACCCACGCGGCGGCGCCGCTGATCGCGTGGTGCCCACCCATCATGTGGGGCAGCCCGGTGGGCAGGTCGTGCGGCGCATCGTGAGCAGGCCCCTTCGTCGAAGAGGGCCGAGGGTACGTGCCGACCTAGACCGGCCCGTCGGCGCTCTCAGGCTCGGTGGTCGACATCAACGAGAACTGCTCCCCCGCGGGTCCGCTCACGCGTGCCACGCGGCCGTACGGGGTGTCGCTCGGTCCGTCCAGGACGTGTCCGCCGAGCTCGAGCACGAGGGCGGTCGCCGCGTCCGTGTCGGCGACCGCGAAGTAGGTCTGCCAGTGCGGGGGTGTGCCCTCGGGCTGGGTGCCAACACCGCCCAGGCCGCCGACGGCCTCGTCGGGTGTCGTGCCCGGCAGGCTCACGGAGGCGTACTCGAAGCCGGGTCCCGACATGTCGGCGACCTCGTACCCGAACACCGCCCCGTAGAAGGCGCGCGCCGCCGCGAGGTCGTCGCTGAGCGCCTCGCTCCAGATCATGGTGCCGGGTTCGTTGACGAGGTTCGCGCCGGTGTGCGTCCCGGCCTGCCACAGGCCGACGACCGCGCCGGTCGGGTCCGTGAGCACGGCCATCCGGCCGAACTCCATCGCCGCCATCGGCTCCAGGAGGACGGTCCCGCCCGCCGCGCGGGCGAGCTCGACCGTCGCCTCGATGTCGTCCACCGCGAGGTAGGTGGTCCAGGCCGAGGCCGGCGCAGCCTCGTTGCCCATCGGCTCGCCGAGCCCCGCGACCGGCTGCCCGTGCTTGAGCGCCATCGTGTAGTACCCCGTCTCCGGGCCGCCGACGGCGAAGTCCCACCCCAGCAGCGGGCCGTAGAACGCCTGCGCGACGAGCCGGTCGGGAATCATCAGGTCGATCCAGGCGGGGGTTCCCTCGGGCCAGGCCTCTTGGCGGATCATGGGGCACTCCTCTCCCTACGGGCGCCGCCCGAGCGGCGGCAGCAGCCCTATCAGACCACCACGGGGGGCTGCGGGGAATGGCTCGTCGGCGCGAGGTCGCCGCCCGGGACGTGCGTGCGGACCCAGTCGAACATCACGTCGAAGTAGTGCTGCCGCGCGACGGGGCCGGACAGGGCGAGGTCGTGCACGCCGCCCGGGATCTGCGCGACCGTGACCTCGGCGCCCAGCCCGGTCGAGCGCGCGACGATCTGCTCGACGCCGAGGACGCTGTCGGTGGTGCCGATGTCGGGATGCAGCCGGTCGTGCGGCCCGCTGGCCGTCGAGCAGCACACGAGCACGGGGCAGTCGATGTCGAGCCCCTGGGCGATCCGGGCGTGGCCGCGGCGGATCGTGCGCAGCCAGCCGGCGCGCACCGGGAAACCCTCGTGGGGCTTCCACGTGAGGTCGTAGTCCCAGGCGCCGCCGGTCTCGCGGTGCAGGCTGCGGCCGTAGTCCGACCCGGTCGCGCCGATGGGCAGCCGCGGGACGAAGCGGCCGACGACGTCGACCGTGCGGGTGAGCGCGACCCGCTCGAACCAGCCCCGGTCGAGGTCGAACCACGGGCTGTTGAGCACGACCGCGTCGATCAGGCCGCTGCCCCGCTCCGAGTGCGCCCACAGGCTCGCAAGCAGTCCACCCGTGGAGTGCCCCAGGACGACCATCACGTCGTGGTCGTCCTGGTCCCGGATGACCTGCGCGGCGGCGTCGAGCTCCTCGAGGTAGTCCCGCAGGTCGGTGACGTAGTTGGGGGACTGTCCAGGGCGCAGCGACCGGCCGTACTTGCGCAGGTCCAGCGCGTAGAAGTCGAAGCCCTGCTCCGCCCACGCGTCACCGAGATGGGACTGGAAGAAGTAGTCGTCGAAGCCGTGGACGTACAGCACGGCCCGCCGGGTCGGTTCGGCGGGCGGGGTGCGTCGCACCAGCGTGGCCACCACGTCGCCCTCGTCGTCGGGTCGCAAGTGGATCGTGCGGGCGGTCCAGCCCGGGCCCAGGACGTCCGGGACGGGCTCGTCGATCTCGGGGGCGGGGCGGTCCGACAGGTGCGTCATGAGGCCGATCGTCCCACCGTGCACGGCCGGGTGCCCGGTGATTGCGGGTGAGGTCAGGCCTTGACGGCGACGACGGGGCAGCTCGCGTCGAGCAGGATCTGTTGCGCGTTGCTGCCGAGCAGCAGCTTGCCGACCGGGCTCCGGCGGCGCAGGCCGATGACGATCATCGTGGCGCCGATCTCGTCGGCGAGGTCGACGATCTCCTGGGACGGCTCCTTGCCGCGCACGAGCTGGCGGACCTGGTGCTCGATGCCGGTCGCCTTGAGCATCCGGCTGACCTCGGCGAGGTCTTCCTCCCCCGCCAGCGTGTTCTCGGGGTGCGGGCCGGTGCCGATGTTCACCACGACGAGGGACTCCCCGTGCGCGCGGGCCTCCGTGAGCGCGTGCTGCAGCGCTGCTTTGCCCTCGGGCTTGGTCGTGTACCCGACAATGATCGGCATGCGCTCGGTCCTCTCGTGCGTGCTGGGGCGCCGAGCGAAGACGACGCCGTGTTCGCGATGATCTTGCCAGCAATCCGTGCCGGCAATCCGCATCCGGTGAACGCAGGGCGCAGGGCGGCGTGCGCGCGGCGCCCCTGAGACGTTGGGCGTGCGCGCGGCGCCCGCCGAGACGGGCCACACTCAGACCAAACGGCAATCAGTGGAGGACCCCGTGGCCGACAAGCTCACCACCCGCACCCAGGAAGCCCTCGGGGACGCGATCCAGCAGGCGTCCGCCGCCGGCAGCCCCGAGCTCGAGCCGGCGCACCTCCTGAACGCGCTGCTCGCCCAGGAGGGTGGTGTGGCGTCGGGTCTGCTGGACGCTGTCGGCGCGGACCGCAGCGCCCTCGGTCGGCGCGTGCGCGCGGCCCTCGTCGCCCTCCCGGCGGCCAGCGGGACCGCCGTCGCGCAGCCGACCCCGTCCCGGGCGACGTCTGCCGTGCTCGAGACGGCGCGCACCGAGGCGCAGGCGCTCGGCGACGAGTACATCTCGACCGAGCACCTGCTGCTCGGCATCGCTGCGGGTCAGTCCCCCGCGGCCGAGGCGCTGCGGTCGGCCGGCGCGACCCGGGAGACGCTGTTCGCGGCGCTGCCCGCGGTGCGCGGGACGGCGAAGGTCACGAGCCCGAACCCCGAGAACACGTACAAGGCGCTCGAGAAGTACGGCGTGGACCTCACGCAGGCGGCCCGGGACGGCAAGCTCGACCCGGTGATCGGGCGCGACAACGAGATCCGCCGGGTGGTCCAGGTGCTCTCGCGCCGCACCAAGAACAACCCCGTGCTGATCGGCGAGCCCGGGGTGGGCAAGACCGCCGTCGTGGAGGGACTGGCCCAGCGCATGGTCGCCGGGGACGTCCCGGCCTCCCTGACCGACAAGCGACTGATCGCGCTCGACCTCGCGGCGATGGTCGCCGGGGCCAAGTACCGGGGGGAGTTCGAGGAGCGGCTCAAGGCCGTGCTGGAGGAGATCAAGGCTTCCGAGGGCCAGATCGTCACCTTCATCGACGAGCTGCACACCGTCGTCGGCGCCGGCGCGGCCGAGGGCAGCATGGACGCGGGCAACATGCTCAAGCCCATGCTCGCGCGCGGTGAGCTGCGGCTGGTCGGGGCGACGACGCTCGACGAGTACCGCCAGCGGATCGAGAAGGACCCGGCCCTGGAGCGGCGGTTCCAGCAGATCTTCGTCGGTGAGCCGAGCGTCGAGGACACGATCGCGATCCTGCGCGGGCTGAAGGAGCGGTACGAGGCGCACCACAAGGTCGGGATCTCCGACGCCGCGCTCGTCGCAGCGGCGACCCTGTCGAACCGGTACATCCCCGGTCGGCAGCTGCCGGACAAGGCGATCGACCTGGTCGACGAGGCCGCCTCCCGGCTGCGGATGGAGATGGACTCCTCGCCGGTGGAGATCGATGTGCTCCGCCGGGCCGTCGACCGGCTGCTCATGGAGGAGCTCGCGCTGGGGCACTCCGACGACGACGCCTCGATCGAGCGGCTCGCGAAGATCCGTGCCGACCTGGCCGACCGCAAGGAGGAGCTCGCAGCCCTCACCATGCGCTGGGAGGCCGAGACGGCCGGCCACAACCGGGTGGGTGAGCTCCGCGCGCGCCTGGACGAGCTGCGCGGCGTGGCCGAGCGGGCCCTGCGCGAGAACGACCTCGCGCGCGCCAGCCAGCTCATGTACGGCGAGATCCCCGCGGTCGAGAAGGAGATCGCCGAGGCGGAGGAGCGCGAGCACAGCGCCACGCTCGCCGAGGCCGCGACCGCCGGTCAGGACGTCTCGGTCGACGTCGTCGGCCCCGCGCTCGCGCCGATGATCGCCGACAAGGTCGGCGCGGACGAGATCGCCGACGTCGTGGCGGCGTGGACCGGCATCCCGGCCGGCCGCCTGCTCGAGGGTGAGAGCGGCAAGCTCCTGCGGATGGAGGACGCGATCGGGCGTCGGCTCATCGGCCAGGGCCAGGCCGTGGCCGCGGTGTCCGACGCCGTTCGCCGGGCCCGGGCCGGCGTCTCGGACCCCGATCGGCCGACCGGTTCGTTCCTGTTCCTCGGACCCACCGGCGTCGGCAAGACCGAGCTCGCCAAGGCGCTCGCGGACTTCCTGTTCGACGACGAGCGCGCCATGGTCCGCATCGACATGTCCGAGTACGCCGAGAAGCACACCGTCGCTCGGCTCGTCGGGGCGCCACCCGGGTACGTCGGGTACGAGGAGGGCGGTCAGCTCACCGAGGCCGTGCGGCGGCGGCCGTACTCGGTCGTGCTGCTCGACGAGATCGAGAAGGCGCACCCGGAGGTCTTCGACGTGCTGCTCCAGGTGCTCGACGACGGCCGCCTCACCGACGGCCAGGGCCGCACGGTCGACTTCCGCAACGTCATCCTCGTGCTCACCTCGAACCTCGGCTCACAGTTCCTGGTGGACCCGATGCTGAGCGACGAGGCCAAGCGGGAGGCCGTGATGAGCGCGGTCCGGTCCGCGTTCAAGCCCGAGTTCCTCAACCGGCTCGACGACGTCGTGCTGTTCGACGCGCTGACCCTCACCGAGCTCGGCCGGATCGTCGACCTGCAGGTGGCGAACCTCGGGGCGCGGCTCGCCGACCGGCGTCTCACGCTCGAGGTCAGCCCGGCGGCGAGCGAATGGCTCGCGATCGAGGGCTTCGACCCCGCGTACGGTGCGCGACCGTTGCGTCGGCTCGTGCAGCGCGAGATCGGTGACCGGCTGGCCCGGCTGCTGCTCGCGGGCGACGCGCACGACGGCCAGACGGTCGTGGTCGATCGTGCCCCCGGGGATGCGCAGGGTCTGGTGCTCTCGGTCCGCTGAGGTGGTGGGGTCAGGGCAGGAGCGAGCCGGTCAGGGGGGTGCCGTCCGCGCGGTGCAGCAGGCACAGTCCGGTGCGGTCGCCGTCCTCCCACGACTGCTCCGTCGGCGCCCAGGTCACCGGCGTCAGGCCGGCCTCGGTCTCGGCGGCGCTGACCTGGCACGCGGTGGCCACCCGGCGGTCCGCCGCGGCCTGGCCGGGCCAGATCGCGTCGGACTCGAACTCGTACTGCGAGATCACCTGGGCGGCGTGCGGGTCGGTGCAGGGGACGACGCGCACGTCGTTCACCTCACCGTCGTCGGGCAGCGGGTCCAGGCAGTTGCCCGTGACCAGCTGGCGGGCGTGCGCATCGCGGGCCGCCGTGACGTCGGGCGGCAGCGGGCGGGTCTCGAGCACCCCGTTCACGGCGACGACGAGGAGTCCGGCGACCACGAGCGTGGAGATCGTCCCGAGCGCGACGCCCGCGATCGCGAGCCAGCGTCCCCGCGTGCCGTCCCGGCCGATCCGGACCAGCGCGGCGATGCCCAGCACCACGGCGACGAGCCCGAGACCGAGGACGCCGGTCACGAGTGCCGCGATAGCGAACGCGTCGGTCGGCGGCCGGGGCGGTTGCCAGCCCGGCGCGTAGTACGGCCCGTCGGGCGCGGCCAGAGGCGGTTGACTCACATGCCCGCCCCGGCAAAGGCGATCATCATCAGGACCATGGCGGCGACCGCGAAGAGGAGGATGAGGGTGAAGAGGCCCCCGACGACGATGCCCGCGATGGCGAGTCCGCGGCCCTTGGTCCCGTTCCGCTTGATCCCGGACAGCGCGAAGAAGCCGAGGATCAACCCGACCGGTGCCGTGATCCCCAGGAAGATGGCCGAGATGCTCGTGACGAGGGACGCGATCGCCAGGCCGCTGGTGGTCTGGACCGCGTAGGCGTTCCCCGGTCCGTAGGCGTACCCGTACCCGTCCCCGTATCCGGGGGCCGTCATCCCCGCGGTGGTTCCGGGCGCGGGGGCGCCGTACGGGTCGGCGCTGACCTGAGCCCCGGCTCCGTACTGCGCCCCGGCGTACTGCGACCCGGGGCCCTGGTGGCCGGCGTATGCCTGGCCGGCGTATGCCTGACCGGAACCCTGGCGGCTCCCGAACGGGGCGGCGTCGTACGGGCTCGCCGTGAATCGCGGGTCGGGCTCGGGTGCCCCCGGCTCGGGCGCTCGGAAGGGGTTGGGCGGGGTGGGTGCGACCACGTCGAGCTTCGCCTCGAAACCGCTCGGCGGCGGCGGCGCCGGCCAGCTGTCGTCGAGGCGGCCGGGGGACCAGGCGGGTGGCGTGCTCATGGGCTCGAACCTAGTGGCGCGGGGAGCCGGCTCCGACGCGTTCGCCCGAATGCGTCGGGGCGAGCGCGGCCGACGGGCTCAGTCGGCGAGGTCGAGGATCACGGGGACGTGGTCGGAGGCGCCCTTGCCCTTGCGTTCGTTGCGGTCGATCTCCACGCCCGTGGTCCGCGCCGCGAGGGCGGGGGAGGCGTACGCGAAGTCGATCCGCATCCCCTCGTTGCGGGGGAAGCGCAGCTGCTGGTAGTCCCAGTAGGTGTACTTGCGATCCTCCGGGACGTGCTCGCGGGTGACCTCGGTGTACCCGGCTGCGGCGAAGGCGGCGAACGCCGCGCGTTCGGCCGGGGTGATGTGGGTCAGCCCGGCGAACGCGGCGAGGTCCCACACGTCGGTGTCCTTCGGGGCGACGTTCCAGTCGCCCACGAGGGCGATCTGGGCGGCCGGGTCACCGGTGAGCCAGCCTTCGGCCTGGGCCTTGAGCTGGGCGAGCCACTCGAGCTTGTAGGCGAAATGCGGGTCCTCGACGGCGCGGCCGTGGGGCACGTACAGGCTCCACACGCGCACGCCGCCGCACGTCGCGCCGATCGCGCGCGCCTCGACGACGGGCTCCAGGGTCGGGGCGGCGAACGTCGGCTGCCCGGCGAAACCCTGTTCGACGTCGGCCAGGCCCACGCGCGAGACGATCGCGACTCCGTTCCACTGGCTCAGGCCGAACGTCGCGACCTCGTACCCGGCGGCCTCGAACCCCGCGCGCGGGAACTGCTCGTCCTTGCACTTGGTCTCCTGCAGGGCGAGCACGTCCGTACCGCTGCGCTCGAGAAAGGCGAGCACACGGTCTGCTCGGGAGCGGATCGAGTTGATGTTCCAGGTTGCCAGCCGCATGCGGTCAGGCTAACCGTCGAAAGGTGCGGAGCCCTTCGCGCGGGCGGCGGCGCGCGGGGTTCGGTCCACCGTAGGCTGACTCCCATGGCTACCGTTCTGATCACTGGTGCGAGTGCCGGGCTCGGCCTCGAGTTCGCCTGGCAGCTCGCCACCGCGCGGTACGACCTCGTCCTCGTGGCGCGGGACGCCGAGCGCCTCGGGCGCCTCGCCTCGCAGCTGCACGCCGCTGCCGGGGTGAACGTCGAGGTGCTGGCCGCGGACCTGTCCGTGCGGGCCGACGTCGAGCGGGTCGCCGAGCGGCTGCGCGCGACCGAGAAGCCCGTCAGCCTGCTCGTCAACAACGCCGGGTTCGCGCTGCACCAGAAGTTCGTCGGCGGCGACCTCGCGGTCGAGGAACGTGCGCTCGAGGTCATGGTCCGCGCGGTCCTGGTGCTGTCCCATGCCGCCGCCGAGCAGATGGCCGCCCGCGGGCGGGGTGCCATCCTCAACGTGGCGTCGATCGCTGCGCTGTTCACGACCGGCACGTACGCCGCGCACAAGGCATGGGTGCGGACGTTCACCGAGGGGCTGGCGGTGGCGCTCGAGGGCACCGGGGTCACGGCGACCGTGCTGTGCCCCGGCTTCGTGCACACCGAGTTCCACGAGCGGGCCGACATCGACATGGCCGACTACCCCGAGATCGCCTGGCTCAACGCCGACGCCGTCGTGGCGACCGCCCTGGCCGACGTGCGGCGCGGTGCAGTCATCTCGACCCCGAGCCTGCGCTACCGCGCGGTCTCCGGTGTCATGCGCCTGCTGCCGCGGGCCGCGGTCCGCTCGATCGGCAAGTACCGCAAGCAGACCGAGCCCGTCGAGGACGTCTCGACCGACTGAGGTTCCCCGCGCCGCCGCGTCAGAGCGTCAGGCCGTGGCCCGCCGGGAAGACCGGGTCGATCGTGTCCGACGGGACATCCGGGCGCGACGCGCGCACGGCGTCCATCGAGCGCGGCAGCTGGAACGGCAGCCGCCCGTGCGGCGCAACGACGCCGGTGAGCGCGTCCGCGAGCGCGGGACCGGACGTGCCGTACGAGCCGACGATCGCGGTCGCCAGCCCGACCAGCGGGGTGAGGATCGACGGACGCTCGAGGTTGACGTCGAGCACCACCGGGACCCGCTCGGCCAGTGCCCGCACCTGGGCGACGACCTCGTCCGAGTACTCCAGCGAGCCGGCGTGGAACCACGCCTCGAGGAACATCGTGTCGCGGGGCTCGAACGGCCCGGCCAGGCGCACGACGGCGACGTCGGCGTCCGAGACGTCGTCGACCACGGTGCCGAGAAGCGCGGCCTCCGCGGCCGAGAACCCGATCGCGAGCACGCGCGACCCGGGGGTGAGCGGCAGGATCGCGCCGTTCGTCAGCATGCCGTTCGTCAGCACCGTGACCGCGCGGCTCTGCGCGCGCAGCCCGGCGGCGACGAAGTCCGCGCGCCCGACGACGGCCTCGGCGGCGTCCTCGTCGACGTACGGGTCGTCGAACAGCCCGAGCTCGAACTTGACCCGCAGCAACCGGCGGACGGACTCGTCGAGCCGGGCCTCGGTGACCTGGCCGTCGCGCACCAGGCCGATCAGCAGGTCCGGGCACTCCTCGCCGCCGAACTGGTCGCAGCCCGCGTCGAGGATCTTCGCCATCCGCCCGGGGGCGTCGAGGTGCTCGGCGCCCCACGCCCGCGCCGCGAGCACCTGGCCGCTCGCGACGAGGTTGTCGTTGACGAGCTCCCAGTCGGTCACCACGACGCCGTCGTACCCGAGCTTCTCGCGCAGCAGACCGGTGACGATCTGGCGGTTGTAGCCGAAGCCGACCTCCTCGATCGGCTCGCCGTCGACGACCAGATCGACCGGCATGCCGTAGTACGGCATCATCGCCGCGGTCCGGTGCGCGATCGCGACCCGGAACGGCGCGAGGTGCTCCTCGAACCGTCCGCCCGGGTAGACCTGCTCGCGGCCGTACGGGAAGTGCGCGTCCTCGCCGTCCTTCTGGGGGCCGCCGCCGGGGAAGTGCTTGGTGGTGCAGGCGACCGAGCCGGTGCCGAGCAGCCCGCCGGGCCCCTGGAAGCCGTCGAGATAGGCAGCGGTGAACTCGCTGGTCAGGAGCGTGTCCTCACCGAAGGTGCCGAGCTGGCGGGCCCACCGGGGCTCGGTCGCCAGGTCGACGCACGGGTGCAGCGCGGCGCGGATCCCGACCGCGGCGTACTCCTGGCGCGCGACGTCGGCGAACTCGCGCACGAGGTCGACGTCGCCGATGGCGGCCAGGCCGAGCGAGTCGGGCCACTGCGAGAAGTGGCCGGCGGCGAACGACACCCCGGAGTTCTCGTGGAACGCGTGCCGGGGGTCCGTCGAGACGGTCACCGGGATGCCGAGCGGCGTGTGCTCGGCGAGCACCTGCAGGGCGTTGTGCCAGCGCGCGGCCAGCCGCGGGGTCGGCAGCTTGTGCACGTTGAAGTGGTTGACCCGCTTGCCCTGCACCACGAGCGTCGTCGGGGACTTGCTGATGACGCCCAGCGCCTCGACCAGCGAGCCGTCCGCCCCCGTCTCGATCACCGTCTGGAACATCAGGCCGGCCTTGTCCTCGAGCGTCATCCGCCCGAGCAGGTCCTCGACGCGGGCGCCGACCGGCAGCCGCGGGTCCTCGTACGGGTCCAGCACGCCGTTGCCGTTCAGATCGCGGAACACGGTGCCGTCCGGCGCGATCACGGTCGTCAGGGGGGTGGTCATGAGGGTCCTCAAGGGTGGGGTAGGTCCTGCAGCGCTGGAGTGCCGGCCTCGACCAACAGGGTCCCACGGGCACGTCGCCGTCCCCGACGCCGGCGATGCCTGACGCCGCCGATGCCTGACGCCGGCCCGACGGCGGTGTCCCCCGTCCGGTCCCGTTGGCCGGGGCGATCGATCGGTAGCCTGGGGGCGTGACCGGACCCGATCCCGCCCTGATGTCCCCCACGCCTCGCGAGCAGCTGCGCGACCTGATCAGCGAGCTCGCCGTCGTGCGTGGTCGGGTGACGCTGTCGTCCGGCGCGGAGGCCGACTACTACGTCGACCTGCGCCGGATCACGCTGCACCACCGCGCCGCTCCCCTCGTCGGGCACGTGCTCCTCGACCTGCTCGAGGAGGTCGGGCTCGGCACCGCCGAGGTGGACGCCGTCGGCGGGCTGACCCTCGGTGCCGACCCGGTCGCGACCGCCCTGCTGCACGCGGCCGCCGCCCGCGGCCAGGACCTCGACGCGTTCGTGGTGCGCAAGGAGGCCAAGGCGCACGGCATGCAGCGCCGGGTCGAGGGGCCCGACATCGCCGGGCGTCGCGTCGTCGTCCTCGAGGACACCTCGACCACCGGCGCCTCACCGATCGCGGCCGTCGAGGCCGCGCGCGAGGCCGGGGCCGACGTCGTCGGCGTCGCGGTGATCGTCGACCGGGCGACCGGCGCGCGCGAGAAGATCGAGGCGCTCGGGGTGCCGTACCACTACCTGTTCGACCTGCAGGATCTCGGCCTGTAGGGCCCGGGCGACGAGGGGACCGGGCCGATGGAGATCTCTCTGCTGTTCGCCGTCGCGTTCCTGCTCGTGCCCGCGATCGGCGTGGTCGGCCTCGTCCTGCAGCGCCGGCGGACGCATGCCCTGGCAGCCTGGGCGGCCCTCAACGGGTGGGAGTACCGCAGCTCCGCACCCGAGCTCACCGAGCGGTGGCGGGGGCTGCCGTTCGGGATCGGGAGCTCGCGCCGGGCCACCGACGTGCTGTCGGGCACGTGGCAGGGCCGGCCGGCGACGTCGTTCCGGTACCGGTACACCGACCAGGGCGGGGAGCACCGGACCACGCACACGTTCCACGTGCTCCTGCTCGGGCTGCCGGCGTTCCTGCCGACCCTCGAGCTCACCCCCGAGGGGATGGGAGCCCGGCTGGCCAAGGCGATCGGGGGTCAGGACCTGCAGTTCGAGTCGGAGGACTTCAACCGGGCCTGGCGCGTGACCTCGCGCATGCCGCGCTTCGCGTCCGACGTCGTCCATCCGCGGCTGATGGAGCGGCTGCTGCGACCCGGGTCGGCCACCAACCTGCGCATCGAGGGCACCGAGATCCTCACCTGGTCGGCCGGAAGCACCGATCTCGACCTCATCGCCTCCCGCCTGGGCCTGCTCGACGCCGTCGTGCGCTCGGTCCCGCGCTTCGTCTGGCTGGAGCATGGCTACGATCCGAGTCCCCCCACGTTCACCCCGTTCGAGGAGCAGAAGTGACTGCAGTAACCATCGCTGTGATCGTCATCGTCGCGATCATCGTCATCACCCTGATCTGGGCGATCGCCACGTACAACGGGTTCGTGCGGCTGCGGAACCTGGTCCAGGAGGCGTGGCGGCAGATCGACGTCGAGCTGCACCGCCGGCACGACCTGATCCCCAACCTCCTCGAGACGGTCAAGGGCTACGCCGCCCACGAGCGTGGCGTGTTCGAGGAGGTCACCCGGGCGCGGGCGGCCGCCGTCGGCGGTGGGCCGACCAGCCCGGCCACGCAGGCCCAGCAGGAGAACGTGCTGAGCCAGGCCCTCGGGCACCTGTTCGCGGTCGCCGAGAACTACCCGGTGCTGCGCGCGAGCGAGAACTTCCAGCAGCTGCAGCTCGAGCTCACGAACACCGAGGACCGGATCGCGGCCGGCCGCCGGTTCTACAACGCCAACGTGCGCCTGCTGAACACGAAGGTCGAGTCGTTCCCGTCGAACCTGATCGCCTCGGCGTTCGGCTTCAGCCGTGCGGAGTACTTCGAGACCGAGGACCCGGCCGTCCGCGCCGTCCCGAACGTCACCTTCGGCACCCCCACCGACTGACCCGCCCCACCGGCCCGCCCAGCCCGCCCAGCCCGGCCAACCGACCCGCCCGAACGCCCGGACCCGGCAAACTCGCCGAGTGCGGGTGTTCGGTCGTTGTGGCGGAGCCGGGAGCAGCCGAACGCCCGCACTCGACCCCGTACGGACGCCCGTGCTCGACCGGGCGGGTCCGGAACCGTCGGACGCCCCGGACACCTACTCCCGACCGCGGAGCTCGCCGAGTGCGGAACATCGGTTGGTGCGGGCGGGTCCGGAACGACCGAACGCCCGCACTCGGCGGGGTGCGGGCTGGTGGGTCAGGCTGGTGGGGTCAGATCAGGGGGACCAGGTCGGCGATCGAGTCGACGACGTGGTGCGGGCGAAACGGGAACCGGCCGACGTCCTCCGCCCGGGTCGAGCCGGTGAGCACGAGGTAGGTGGCCAGGCCGGCCTCGATGCCCGCGACGATGTCGGTGTCCATCCGGTCGCCGACCATCGCGGTGTGCTCGGAGTGCGCGTCGATCCGGTTCAGGGCCGACCGGAACATCATCGGGTTCGGCTTGCCCACGAAGTACGGGTCCCGGCCGGTCGCGCGGGTGATCAGCGCGGCGACGGCGCCGGTCGCCGGCAGGTCGCCGTCCTTGCTCGGCCCGGTCGCGTCCGGGTTCGTGGCGATGAACCGGGACCCGCCCTGGATGAGCCGGATCGCCTTCGTGATCGACTCGAACGAGTAGGTGCGCGTCTCGCCGAGCACGACGTAGTCGGGGTCCGAGTCGGTGAGCGTGTAGCCGGCCTCGTAGAGCGCGGTCGTCAGGCCCGCCTCGCCGATCACGTAGGCGCTGCCGCCCGGCATCTGGTCCTTGAGGAACTGGGCCGTGGCCAGCGCCGAGGTCCACAGGGCGATCTCGGGCACGTCGATCCCCGAGACGGCCAGCCGGGCCCGCAGGTCGCGCGGCGTGAAGATCGAGTTGTTCGTCAGGACCAGGAACGGCAGGCCCTTGTCGCGCAGCGCGGTGACGAACTCCGGCGCCCCCGGGATCGCGTGCCCCTCGTGCACCAGCACGCCGTCCATGTCGGACAGCCAGCTGCGGATCTCGCGCGTCATCCCTCGACGTCCGTCGGCTCGACCCGAGCGTGCGCCTGCGACCCGTCGGCCGGGCTCGCGCCCTTTCCGAGGCGGGCCCGCAGCAGCTCGATCGCCACCGGCACGACCGAGACCCCGACGATCCCCACCAGGATGAGCTCGATGTTGTCCTTGACGATGGTGACGTTGCCGAGGAAGTACCCGAGCACGGTCACGCCGACGCCCCACATCAGCGCTCCGACGACGTTGAACGAGACGAAGTGGCGGTAGCTCATCTTGCCGACGCCGGCGGTCACCGGGGCGTACGTCCGCACGAACGGGACGAACCTGGCGATGATGATCGTGCGCCCGCCGTACTTCTCGAAGTACGCGTTGGTGTGATCGATGTACTGCTGCTTGAAGATCCGCGAGTCGGGCCGGTCGAACAGCTTCGGGCCGATCGTGCGGCCGATGAAGTAGGCCACCTGGTCACCCAGGAACGCGGCGAGGAAGATCAGCAGGCAGAGCAGCCAGAGCGGGAAGTCCAGCTCGGACTGCGCCACCAGCAGGCCGGCGGTGAACAGCAGCGAGTCGCCGGGGAGGAACGGGAACAGCAGCCCCGTCTCGATGAAGACGACGATCACGATGCCGATCAGGGCATACGGACCGAACGACGCGATCAGCGAGTCGGCATGCATCCAGTCCGGTACGAGACCGGACGACAGGCCGCTGGACAGGGGGGCCGCGAAGGCCGTCAGCTCAAGCACACCGTCCAGAGTACGGGGGGCGCGCCCTCGTCCCCATTCGGTGCGCCGCCTCCGGGGCTCGCCCCGACGTGGAGCACCCACGCAGTTTCTCGTTAGGGTCGTCCCCGCACGTGGCCGCCGCGGCCGGTGTCGAGGGGTGGGTCGATGACTGAGGCACTGGGCGAGCGCACCGCGTTCGACGTGACGTCCCAGGTCCGCGGCCCCGACGGCCCGGACGGGACGGCGGAGGTCCGGATGGAGGTCGGCGTCGGCCCCTGGCCCGGTGGGCCGGAGGCGTGGCCGGACGACCCCCGCTACGACCCCGAGCTCCTCGGATGCGGCGACCGGCGCAACGTCGTCGACCGCTACCGGTACTGGTCGATGGACGCGATCGTCGCCGACCTCGACACCCGCCGGCACCCGTTCCACGTCGCCATCGAGAACTGGGCGCACGACATGAACATCGGGTCGGTCGTGCGGACCGCGAACGCGTTCGCCGCCGCCGAGGTGCACATCGTCGGGCGCCGCCGCTGGAATCGGCGCGGCGCGATGGTCACCGACCGCTACCAGCACCTGCGCCACCACGCCGACGTCGCCGACCTGCTGACCTGGGCGGATGGGGCCGGGATCCCGGTCCTCGGGATCGACAACCTGCCCGGTTCGGTGCCGCTCGAGGGGTACGCCCTGCCGCGGGCGTGCGTGCTGCTGTTCGGGCAGGAGAGCGTGGGGCTGTCCGACGAGGCGCGGGCGGGGGCGCGGGACGTGCTGCACATCGCGCAGTTCGGCTCGACCCGCTCGATCAACGCGGGCGCGGCCGCCGCGATCGCGATGCACGCGTGGATCGCGCAGCACGCGCACGTCGGCTGAGCTCCTTCGAGCGCTCACCAGCGCGTCCATAGGCGGGACGTCCCGGCCACGCGGCGTTCATCCGTGCCAGAATCGAAGCGAAAATCACCACACCCGAACACGTCTGAGGAGATCCGTCGATGGGCATCGCAACCCCCGAGGTATACATCGAGATGCTGGACCGGGCGAGGGCCGGCAAGTTCGCCTACCCCGCCATCAACGTGACGTCCTCCTCGACCATCACGGCCGCCCTCCAGGGCTTCGCCGAGGCCGAGAGCGACGGCATCCTGCAGGTCTCCGTCGGCGGCGCCGAGTACGCGTCCGGCTCGACGATCAAGAACCGCGTCTCCGGGACGCTCGCCCTCGCGGCGTTCGCCACCGAGGCCGCGAAGAACTACGGCATCACCGTCGCGCTGCACACCGACCACTGCGTCGCCGCGAACCTTGACTCCTGGGTCCGCCCGCTGCTCGCCCTCGAGGCGGAGCAGGTCAAGGCCGGCAAGCTCCCCACGTTCCAGTCGCACATGTTCGACGGCTCGACCGTGCCGCTCGCCGAGAACCTCGTCATCGCCGAGGAGCTGCTCGCGCTCTCCGTGGCGGCCCGCACGCTGCTCGAGATCGAGATCGGCGTCGTCGGCGGCGAAGAGGACGGCCACATGGCCGAGATCAACGACAAGCTGTACACGACCGTCGCTGATGGCCTGGCCACCGTCGCCGCCCTCGGTTCGGGCGAGAAGGGCCGGTACCTCACCGCCCTGACGTTCGGCAACGTGCACGGCGCCTACAAGCCCGGTGCGGTCAAGCTGCGTCCGGCGATCCTCGCGGACATCCAGAAGGCCGTCGGCGACTCGCTCGGCAAGGTCAACCCGTTCGACCTCGTCTTCCACGGCGGATCGGGCTCGACCGCGGCCGAGATCTCCGAGGCTGTCGACAACGGCGTCATCAAGATGAACATCGACACCGACACCCAGTACGCGTACACGCGTCCGGTCGCCGGCCACATGCTCAAGAACTACGACGGCGTCCTGAAGATCGACGGCGAGGTCGGCAACAAGAAGATGTACGACCCGCGCGCCTGGGGCAAGCTGGCCGAGGCCGGACTGGCCGCTCGCCTCGTCGAGGCCTGCCAGCAGCTGCGTTCGGCGGGCACCAAGATCTGACCTGGTACCCACCAGCTGCACCGCATCTCGCGACCAACGTCCGAGCGCGGGCGTCCGAGAGGACGTCGGCGCTCGGACGTTGTCGTGTCAGGTCCAGGCGATCAGGCGGTCAGGCGGTGCTCGAGGCGCCGTCGGCGCTAGAGCTCGGTGCCGGGGTCGTCGTCGTCGACGACGTCGAGCAGCTCGCCGATGCGGGTGACCTCGAGCAGGAAGCGAACCGTGGGCGGCACGCGGATCAGCCGGACCGGCGTGGTGCTGCGGGTCGAGAGCCGAGCCAGGAACGCGACCCCGGACGAGTCCATGAACGTCACGTGGTGCGCGTCGATCTCGATCGGTTGGTGCGCGTGCTCAGCGGCGGCGGCCGCGTCATGGAGGTCGTCCGCCAGCTCGGTGTCGATCTCGCCCGCGAGCACGATCCGGGTCCGGTCCGCGCCGACGAACACGTGCACGGTGCCCGGCTCGACGGCGCCGGGGCCGAACGTCGGGGCGACCGTCTCGACGGGGTCGGCCACCTCAGGCTGGGCGGCCGGGTCGATGGGGTCGGGTGCGTCGCCCGGCGGGCCGTCTGCATCTGCCACGGTGCTCCTGACGTCGGTGCGCTGCGTGACCGCGTCCGCGACCACTTTTCGGACATAGGACCTCGCTCGCACGCTAGACGATCCGGGCCGCTCGTGGTCAGGTTCTCGGCCGCGAATCCTGGTCGCGCCGGGGCCGGACGTGGCCGCACGCCGCCCTGCGACGGTCCACACTGTCCCGATGAGCCTCGAACACCCGACCTCCCGCAACCTCCTCGACGGCCCGGCCCCCGTGCTCCTGCCTGCCACGCACCCCGATACCGCGGCCCGCGCGGCGCTCGCGGCCGGGGCCGAGGTGCGCGACGTCGTCCGCCACGAGCCGGCGTCGTCGTACCTGTGGGCGTTGCTCGCGGAGGAGGCCCTCGCGCCGGCCGGCGGCGGTGCGTCCGACCCGGTCGCCGCCTACGCCTATGCCCGCACCGGGTACCACCGCGGTCTCGACGCGCTGCGCCGCGCGGGCTGGCGCGGCCAGGGACCCGTCCCGGTCGACCACGTGCCGAACCAGGGCGTGCTGCGGGCCGTGCTCGCCCTGTCGGAGGCGGCCGCCGCGATCGGCGAGGCCCCGGAGGCCGAACGGTGCGCGCAGCTCCTGCTCGACTCGGGCACGACCCCGGCGGAGGTCGCCGCCCTGCGCTGACCGGCTGCGCAGCGCTGACCGGCCGCTGCGCTGAGACGGGGCCCACGCCGCCGTCGTGCCCTCAGGTAACCTCTATCCGGGGTTCCGGGCCACTGCCGTCCGGGCCCCGGCTGACGCGGTTCGACCGGGTGCCAGCCACCAAGGCAGGGCGAGAGTGGGAATCAGATGCCAGCCGTCGTAGTCATCGGCGCCCAGTGGGGCGACGAGGGCAAGGGCAAGGCGACCGATCAGCTCGGTTCGCACGCGGACTATGTCGTGAAGTTCAACGGCGGCAACAACGCGGGCCACACCGTCGTGATCGGGGACGAGAAGTACGCGCTGCACCTGCTCCCCTCGGGCATCCTGTCGCCGGGAGTCACCCCGGTGATCGGCAACGGCGTCGTGATCGACCTCGAGGTCCTCTTCCAGGAGCTCGACGCGCTCATCGAGCGGGGCGTGGACGTCAGCCGCCTGCTCGTCTCGAGCGACGCGCACATCATCGCGCCGTACAACCGCACGCTCGACAAGGTCACCGAGCGGTTCCTCGGCAGCCGCAAGATCGGCACGACCGGCCGCGGCATCGGGCCCACCTACGCGGACAAGATCTCCCGCGTGGGCATCCGCGTGCAGGACCTGTTCGACGAGCACATCCTGCGCCAGAAGGTCCAGGGCGCCCTCGAGCAGAAGAACCACCTGTTCGTGAAGGTCTACAACCGCCGCGCCATCACGGTCGAGGAGACCGTGGCCGAGCTGCTCAAGTTCGCCGAGCGCCTGCGCCCGATGATCGCGGACGCGTCGATCGTGCTGAACCGCGCGCTCGACGACGGCAAGATCGTCGTCTTCGAGGCCGGTCAGGCCACCATGCTCGACGTCGACCACGGCACCTACCCGTTCGTCACGTCCTCCAGCTCGACCGCGGGCGGCGCGTGCACCGGCTCGGGCATCGGGCCGACCCGGATCGACCGCGTCGTCGGCGTCATCAAGGCGTACACGACCCGCGTCGGCGAGGGCCCGTTCCCGACGGAGCTGCTCGACGAGATGGGCGAGCACCTGCGCCAGACCGGTGGGGAGTTCGGCGTCACGACCGGGCGGCCGCGCCGCTGCGGCTGGTACGACGCCGTCGTGGCCCGCTACTCGGGCCGCATCAACGGGCTCACCGACCTCGTGCTCACCAAGCTCGACGTGCTCACCGGCCTGGACAAGATCCCGGTCTGCGTCGCGTACGACGTCGCGGGCGTGCGGCACGACGAGATGCCGATGAACCAGAGCGACTTCCACCACGCCGTGCCGATCCTCGAGGAGTTCGACGGCTGGACCGAGGACATCACCGGCTGCCGGACCTTCGAGGAGCTGCCGGCGAACGCGCAGGCGTACGTCCTCGCGCTCGAGGCGATGAGCGGGACGCGGATCTCCGCGATCGGCGTCGGACCCGACCGCGAGGCGACCATCACCCGGCACGACCTGCTGGGCTGACCGCAGGCCGCCGCCGGTGGGGTGCGGGGCGGCGGTCAGCTCGTGGCGTGCCGTTCGAGGAAGGCGTACAGGTCCGTGTCGTCGACCCCCGGGAACCTGCCCTGCGGCAGCGGCGCGAGGATCTGCGAGTGCAGGCGCGCGCTCGGCCAGGACTGGTCGGACCAGCGCGAGGCCAGGTCGGCCGGCGGGCGCCGGCAGCAGGTGTCGTCCGGGCAGCGCGACACCGTGTGCCGGGTCGTCTCGCGGCCACGGAACCACTTCGAGTGCGCGTACGGCACCCCCACGGTGATCGAGAACGGGCCTGACGACGTCGCCCCGGTCTGGGTGGTGCACCAGAACGTGCCGTTCGGGGTGTCGGTGTACTGGTGGAACTCGGTGGTGCGGTCCCGCCGGGCGAAGGCCGCCCGCGCCGCCCAGTGCTTGCACACCAGCTGCCCCTCGATCGCGCCGGTCGGGTCCGTGCGGAAGCCCACCCGGTCGTTCTCGTACCCGCGGTACAGCGCGCCGTCGTCGCCCACCCGCAGGAAGTGCACAGGCAGACCGAGGTGGACGGTCGCGAGGTTCGTGAACCGGTGCGCGGCCGCCTCGTGCGTGACGCCGAACGCGTCGCGGAAGTCCTCGATCGCCAGGTCCTTCTCCTTCTTCGCCGCGGACAGGTAGTCGAGCGCCGCGGTGCGGGGGATGAGCGCGGCCGCGGCGAAGTAGTTGATCTCGACCCGCTGCCGCAGGAAGTCGGCGTAGCTTGCCGGCCGCTCGTGGCCGAGCACCCGGTGCGCGACCGCCTGCAGCGCGAGCGACCGCAGGCCGTGCCCGCCCGGGATCGACGCGGGCGGCAGGTAGATCCGCCCGTTCGCGAGGTCGGTGACGGTCCGGGTCGAGTGCGGCAGGTCGCGCACGTGGATGATCGTGAACCCGAGCTGTTCGGCCATCCGTGCCACCGCCCGGTGCGTGACGGCCCCCACGGTGTACCCGGCTGCCCGCACCATGTCCTCGCCGAGCTGCTCGATGTCGGGCAGGTAGTTGTCCTTGCTCCGCATCCACAGCCGCAGCTCGGTGTTCGCCCGGCGCGCCTCCTCCGGGGTGGCGATCGACTGGTTCGCGCGCCGGGCCAGCTCGGTGTGCAGCCCGACGAGCGACTCGAGCGCCTCGACCGGCAGCTTGCGGCCCGGACGGACCGGCGGCAGGCCGAGGGAGGCGTACAGCGAGCCGCGCTGGGCCCGGTCGAGGGCGATCTCGAGCGCGGCCCGGCGGCTCGGCGGCTCGGCGGCCAGCAGGTCCGCGAGCGGCACGTCGAGCGCGGCAGCGATGGCGCGCAGGAGCGACAGGCGGGGCTCGCGGTGCCCGTTCTCGATCAGCGAGAGCTGGCTCGAGGCCGTGCCGACCGCGGCGGACAGCCGGTCGAGCGTGAAGGATCGTTCCGTGCGGAAGTGTCGGATCCGGCGACCGAGGGTGATCAGGTCGGGTGCCGCAGCGCCCGCGTCGACCGCCGGGTCGCCGTCGGCGCCGTCGTCGTCGGCCAGGGGGGTGGAGCGCGGGGTGGGGACCATGACTTGACGCTAGAGCAAGAACGGCGATTCTTCTCGGCAACTCGGGTGGAAAAGTGTGCGCCTCGAGCGGAGGGTGGAAGAACAACACGCCGAGATGTCCCCCGCTGTGAGAGGCCGATCGCATGACGCTCCTGGATAGCTCCGTAGCCAACACTCGCCGGACCCGTCTCGAGCAGCCCGTCTTCGGCGGGGGTGAGCCGGTCCAGACCAGGCACGCCGCCCTGCGCGCCTGGGTCGCCCAGGTCGCGGCGCTCACCGAGCCGGCCCGGATCGAGTGGTGCGACGGGTCGGACCAGGAGTGGGCACGGCTGACGGACCTGCTCGTGGACCGCGGCACGCTGCTGCGCCTGGACCCGGTGCTGCGACCGGACTCCTACCTGGCCCGCTCCGCGCCGTCGGACGTCGCCCGCGTCGAGGACCGCACGTTCATCTGCTCCGAGCGGCCCGAGGATGCCGGCCCGACGAACAACTGGCGTGAGCCGGTGGTCATGCGCGCCGAGCTGACCGGCGTGTTCGCCGGGTCGATGCGCGGCCGCACGATGTACGTCGTGCCGTTCTCGATGGGACCGCTCGGCGGCCCGATCTCGCAGCTCGGGGTGCAGCTGACCGACTCGGCCTACGTCGCGGTGAGCATGCGCACCATGACCCGGATGGGCGCGGCCGTGCTCGACCTGCTCGGGGCCGACGGTGACTTCGTGCCGGCGGTGCACTCCGTGGGCGCCCCGCTCGTCGAGGCGGACGGCACCGACGGCGAAGAAGGCGGCCCGCTCGACGTCGCCTGGCCGTGCAGCGAGACCAAGTACATCGCGCACTTCCCCGAGACCCGCGAGATCTGGTCCTACGGCTCGGGCTACGGCGGCAACGCGCTGCTCGGCAAGAAGTGCTTCGCCCTGCGGATCGCCTCGGTGATGGCGCGCGACGGCGGTTGGCTGGCCGAGCACATGCTCATCCTCAAGGTGACCTCCCCCGAGGGCCGCCCGTTCCACCTGGCCGCGGCGTTCCCGTCGGCGTGCGGCAAGACGAACCTCGCGATGCTCACGCCGACCATCCCGGGCTGGAAGGTCGAGACGATCGGTGACGACATCGCGTGGATGCGACCGGGCGCGGACGGTCGGCTGCGCGCGATCAACCCCGAGGCGGGCTTCTTCGGCGTCGCGCCCGGCACCGGGCACTCGACCAACCCGATCGCCGTCGCGACGATGACCGAACGCACCATCTTCACCAACGTCGCCCTGACCGACGACGGCGACGTGTGGTGGGAGGGCCTGACCGACGAGGCCCCCGCGCACCTGATCGACTGGCGCGGCGCCCACTGGACGCCGTCGTCCACGACCCCGGCCGCGCACCCGAACTCGCGGTTCACCGTCGCGGCGAGCCAGTGCCCGACCATCGCGCCCGAGTGGGAGGCGCCCGAGGGGGTCCCGATCGACGCCATCCTGTTCGGCGGGCGGCGCGCGACCAACGTGCCGCTCGTGGCGCAGTCCCTCGACTGGGCGCACGGGGTGTTCATGGGCGCCACGATCTCGTCCGAGCAGACCGCGGCGGCGGAGGGGACCGTCGGGGCGCTGCGCCGCGACCCGTTCGCGATGCTGCCGTTCTGCGGCTACAACATGGCCGACTACTGGGGCCACTGGCTCGAGATGGGGGACGTGCTCGGCGACGTCGGCCGACCGCTGATCTTCCAGGTCAACTGGTTCCGCAAGGGCGCCGACGGGAAGTTCCTGTGGCCGGGGTTCGGGGAGAACTCGCGCGTGATCGAGTGGATCCTGCGCCGGGTGGAGGGGACGGCGGACGCGGTCCCCGCGCCGGTCGGGTACCTCCCGGCCGACGGTGCCCTGAACCTCACGGGGCTGGACCTGGACGCGGCGACCGTCCGGGCGCTGTTCGAGGTGGACCCGGCGTCCTGGCTGGCGGAGTGCGAGCTGACGCAGGAGTACTTCGCCCAGTTCGGCGCCACCCTCCCGGCCGAGATGACCACCCAGCTCGACGCCCTGCGCAGCCGCCTCGCCGCCGGCTGACCCGCCTCGACCCACCTCGCCGAGGGGGTGATTCCCGTCCGACTACAACGGCGTGTTCGGACGGGATTCACCTTCTCGGCGGGGGCTTTTCGGAGTCGGCTGAGGGTCTGCCAGGGGTCTGCCGGGGGTCTGCCGGGCCGATAGGTTGTCCGGGTGAAGATTCTTGTGGTGGGGACCGGCGCCCGCGAACACGCCCTCGTCCGCGCACTCGCCGTCGGGCCCGACGGGGGTGCGCCCCACGAGCTGCACGCCGCCCCGGGCAACCCGGGGATCGGCGAGCTCGCCGAGCTGCACGACGTCGACGCGTTCGACGGCGCCGCCGTCGCCGCGCTGGCGACGTCCCTCGGTGCCGATCTCGTCGTCGTCGGCCCCGAGGGGCCCCTGGTCGCCGGGGTGGCCGACGCCGTCCGCGACGCCGGGATCGCGTGCTTCGGCCCCAGCGCCGAGGCCGCCGTGCTCGAGGGGTCGAAGGCCTTCGCCAAGGAGGTCATGGCCCTCGCCGGGGTGCCCACCGCGATGGCCCACGTGTGCACCACCCTCGCCGAGGTCGCCGACGCGCTCGACGCGTTCGGCGCGCCGCACGTCGTCAAGGACGACGGTCTGGCCGCCGGCAAGGGCGTGGTGGTCACGTCCGACCGGGCCGAGGCGCTCGCGCACGCCGCGTCCTGCCTGGACAAGCCCGGCGGGACCGTGCTGATCGAGGAGTACCTCGACGGGCCGGAGATCTCGCTGTTCTGCCTGACCGACGGTGTCACGGTCGTGCCGCTCGCGCCGGCGCAGGACTTCAAGCGCGCGCACGACGGCGATGCCGGCCCGAACACCGGCGGCATGGGCGCGTACTCGCCGCTGCCGTGGGCACCCGAGGGCCTGGTCGCCGACGTGCTCGAGCGCGTCGCGCAGCCGACCGTCGACGAGATGGCCCGCCGCGGGATCCCGTTCACCGGCGTGCTCTACGTCGGCCTCGCGATGACGAGTCGGGGCATGCGTGTGGTCGAGTTCAACGCCCGGTTCGGCGACCCCGAGACGCAGGTGGTGCTCGCCCGGCTCAAGACCCCGCTCGCGGGCGTGCTGCACGCCGCGGCGACCGGGCACCTCGCCGACGTGCCGCCGCTGCGCTGGCGCAAGGCGGCCGCGGTGACCGTCGTCGTGGCCGCGCACGGGTACCCCGAGTCGGCCCGCGGCGGCGACCCGATCACCGGGATCGAGGCCGCCGAGCAGGTCGAGGGGGTGCACGTGCTGCACGCGGGCACGGCGCTCTCCGACGGCGGTTCGCTCGTCGCCGCCGGGGGACGCGTGCTCTCCGTGGTCGGTGTCGGCCCGGACCTGGCGGCGGCCCGCGCGGCGGCGTACGCCGGCGTCGAGCAGATCGCCCTGCCCGGCTCGCACCACCGGTCGGACATCGCCCTGGCGGTGTCGACCGCGTCCTGACCGACGCTGAGCCGAAGGTTCGCTCGCCGCGCCGCGCCTCGCCTCGTCCCGGACCGGCTTCGGCCGACCGGCAGGTGGCGCGCGCTGCACCGCCGTCCGCCGATGCGGGAGGATGACTCCCGTGATCCAGCCACCTGCGCCTGTGCCCGGAACCGCCCTCGACCTGCCGGGTTGGACCCACACCTACGCCGGCAAGGTCCGTGACCTGTACCTGCCGGCCGCGCCGCACCCCGACGGCGACGTCGTGCTCGTGGTCGCGAGCGACCGGATCAGCGCGTACGACCACATCTTGCCCTCGCCCGTCCCCGGCAAGGGCGTCGTGCTGACCCAGCTCAGCCTGTGGTGGTTCGACCAGCTCAGCGACCTCGTGCCGAACCACGTCGTGAGCCTGGACGTCCCGGCGCAGGTTGCCGGGCGCGCGATGATCTGCCAGCGCCTGGAGATGTTCCCGGTCGAGTGCGTCGCCCGCGGCTACCTGACCGGCTCCGGGCTGGTGGAGTACCGCCGCGGCGGGCCCGACGGCGGCAGCGTGTGCGGGGTCCCGCTGCCCGGCGGTCTGGTGGACGGGTCACGGCTGCCCGCGGCGATCTTCACCCCGGCGACCAAGGCCGCCGTCGGCGAGCACGACGAGAACGTGAGCTACGACGTCGTCGCGCGCGCGATCGGGGCCGACGACGCGGCGCGCCTGCGCGATCTCACCCTGGCGGTGTACGGCCGGGCCGAGGCGATCGCCCGCGGACGCGGACTGATCCTGGCGGACACGAAGTTCGAGTTCGGCCGGGCGACCCAGGGCCCGTACGCCGGCGCGATCGTGCTCGGCGACGAGGTGCTCACTCCCGACTCGTCGCGGTTCTGGCCGGCGGACACGTGGGCCCCGGGCCGCGCGCAGGCGAGCTTCGACAAGCAGTACGTGCGCGACTGGCTGACGTCGTCGGCGTCGGGCTGGGACCGTGCGGGCACGACGCCGCCGCCCGAGCTCCCGGCCGAGGTCGTCGAGCGCACGCAGGCGAGGTACCACGAGGCGTACGAGCGCCTCACCGGCCACCCCCTGCGGTAGGCCCGGGCCGGGTCCGGGGTCCGCAGGCGCATGCTCGGGCAGGGTGCGCGGTGTGGACAGCCGCGCGTGGGGCTGCAGTGTCGCCGTGTGGTCGGTGGGATGTCTCATCTGCCCCGGTGGCCACTCTCGCCCCAGGTGCGGCTGTCAGCACCGGGCACCGAACGGCGTCGGGGATGCGGCGTCGTCGCGGCTGGGCATTGGTATGACAACTCGGAGCGTCATGATGAGTCGCGCGGAAGAGCCGGTGCGGCGTGGGGAGGACGGGGTGGCGGTCACGGTGAGTGGTTCGGTTCTGCTGAGCGGTGGACGGCTGCTGGGGTCGACCCAGCTCGTCGATGTGCTCGTGCGAGACGGTCGGGTGGTGAGCATCGCCGCGGCGGCAGCTGGTCGTCCGGGCGGGTCGGGCGGGTCTGACGGCTCGGGCGGGCCGGGCGTGTCTGACGGCGCCGACGAGCCCGAGCGCGTGGAGCTCGGCGGGCGCACCGTGATGCGCGGGCTTCGGGATGCGCACGTGCACTTCGCCCAGTGGGCGCTGGCCAGGCAGCGGCTCGACGTGTCGGGGGCACGGTCCGCGGCCGACACGGTTGCGCTCGTCGTCGCGCGCCTGCGGGACCGCCCGCTCGCCCCGGGTGCGCCGCTCATCGGGTTCGGGTTTCGCGACGGGCTCTGGCCGGACGCCCCGAGCGCCGCGATGCTCGACGACGGCCTGCGCGCGGCCGGCCTGCCGGACACCCCGGTCGTGCTCGTGTCCGGTGACCTGCACTGCGGGTGGCTGAACGTGACCGCGCTGGCGCGTCACGGCGTCGTCGGGCACCCGACCGGGATCATGCGCGAGCAGGAGTGGTTCGCGCTCAGTGAGGCCATCAGTGCGGTGCCGACCCCCGTGCTCGACGCCTGGGTCGACGAGGCCGCGCGGGCTGCCGCCGCGCGCGGGGTCGTCTCGGTCATCGACTACGAGCTGGCCGACAACCTGGTCGCCTGGCGTCGGCGGATCGACGCGGGCGCGGACGCGCTGCGGGTCGCGGCGGGTACCTGGCCCGAGCACCTCGACCAGGCGGGACTGCGTGAGTTCGCCACCGGTGACGTCGTGCCCGGCTCGGACGGGCTGCTCACCCAGGGGCCGCTCAAGGTGATCAGCGACGGCTCGCTCAACACCCGCACGGCGTTCTGCCACCAGGTGTACCCCGGTCTCGAGGGAACGACGGCGCCGCACGGGGTGCTCGCCGTCGGCCCGGAAGAGCTCACCCGGCTGATGGCCACGGCGACCCGGTTCGGGCTGACGTGTGCGATCCACGCGATCGGCGATCGCGCGGTCGGGCTCGCGCTCGACGCGTTCGAGGCGACCGGCGCGCGGGGCAGCATCGAGCACGCGCAGCTGCTCGCGCCCGCGGACCTCGTCCGGTTCGCCGCGCTCGGCGTCGTCGCGAGCATCCAGCCCGAGCATGCCCTCGACGACCGGGATGTCGCCGACCGGCACTGGCCCGGGCAGACCGGTCGCGCGTTCGCCTACGCCGACCTGCTCGCGGCCGGCGCGGAGCTCGTGCTCGGGTCGGATGCGCCCGTCGCGCCGCTCGATCCGTGGCTCGCGATCGCCGCGGCGGTGCACCGCTCCCGCGACGACCGCGAGGCGTGGCACCCCGAGCAGGAGCTTCCGCTGGACGTCGCGCTCGCGGCCTCGACCGGGGGTCGGGCGGGCGTCGAGGTCGGGGACGTCGCGGACCTCGCGATCGTCGACGTCGACCCGTTCGACGCCGACGACGCGACGCTGCGAGCCATGCCGGTCAGTGGAACGCTGCTCGCCGGCCGGTGGACCTGGTGCACGCTGACCCGATGATGCCCGACGCCGCCACCACGCCTCCCGCACTGACGAGTCCCGCACTGACGACTCCCCCGCCGACGTCTTCGCCGACGATCCCGACGGGCCAGGTGGTCGGGTCCACGAACCCGAAGGCTGTCGATTCTGGGTCGACGAGCCCGGGAGCCACGGATCTCGGGACGGCGAGCCCGGCCGCGTTCGGCGTTCCGCTGATGCGTGCGGTCGTGTTCGAGGAGTTCGGCGGCCCGCTGGTGGTCCGCGAGGTGCCGATCCCCGGGTGCCCGGCCGACGGCGTCGTCGTGCGCGTCGCCGCGACCGGCGTGTGCCGCAGCGACTGGCACGGCTGGCAGGGGCACGACGACGGGATCACGCTCCCGCACGTGCCGGGGCACGAGCTCGCCGGGACCGTGGCCGAGGTCGGCCCGGCGGTGCGCGACTGGCGTGTGGGCGACGACGTGACCGTGCCGTTCGTGTGCGCGTGCGGCGAGTGTGCGGCGTGCGCGGCCGGGGAAGGGCAGGTGTGCGAGTGCCAGACCCAGCCCGGGTTCACGCAGGCCGGGTCGTTCGCCCAGTACGTGGCGCTGGACCACGCGGACGTCAACCTGGTCCGGCTGCCCGTCGGCATGTCGCCGGTGACCGCGGCCGCGCTCGGTTGCCGGTTCGCGACCGCCTACCGCGCCGTCACCGTGCACGCCCGGCCCCGCGCCGGCGACTGGCTCGCGGTCCACGGCTGCGGCGGCGTCGGGCTGTCGGCGGTGATGATCGCCGTGGCCGACGGCGCCCAGGTGGTTGCGCTCGACGTGTCGGCCGGGGCGCGCCAGGCGGCGCGGGCCTGCGGCGCCGAGGTCGTGCTGGA
>NZ_SDWW01000013.1 GCF_004168625.1 Pengzhenrongella frigida | reverse complement strand
GCCGCGCTCGGCTCGGCGACCGGTGCGACAGCGACGGGTGCAGCGGCCTCCGGCGCGGCAGTCACGGGCGCGTCGGTCACGGGTGCGACGACGGCGGCGGCCTCGGCCGGTGCGGCGGCGGCCACGGCTGGCGCGGGTTCCGTTGCGGCGACCGCCGGCATGGCCGCGACGACGGCAGGTGCTGCGACGGCGGGTGCTGCGACCGCGAGCGCGGCGGCGGCGGCAACAGTGGGGGCGACCGCAGCCGGGACGGGTGCCGCTCTTGGCGTGGCGAGCGGGACCGCGGCGGTCACCGCGGGGACGGCAGCGGTGGCGGCAGGCACCGCGGCCGCAACCGTCACGGGTGCGGCGGTCACGGCCGGCGCCGTCGCCGGAACGGCAGTCGCCGTGGGAACGGCCACCGGAGCGGCCGCGGCCACCGGCGGGATCGCGGCTTTCGTCGCGGGCATCCCGCTGAGCGTCGTGGGCGCGATGGCAGCCGGGCTGGTGGCCGGATCCCTGGCGATCGCGGGAGCGGCCGGCCCGATGATCGGCGCCGACCCGGGCCAGGTCCTTGCCGCCCCGCAGGCGACCCCGACCGAGACCGCCGGTGCGCTGGCAGACGAGCTCCTCGAGGCCGCGGGCGCCGGCGAGGCGCTCCCGGGCGCGGAGGTGCCGGTCGGCGCGGGCGAGACTCCGGCGGAGTCGAGCGCCATCGAGCTGATCGAGACCGTGGGCGCACCACCCGAGGACTCGGCGGACTCGGCAGGAGGCACCAGGTCGGCGTCCGAGCCCGACGACGCCTCGGCCGCCGATGCCATTGCCGCACCCGAAGCTCCGGCCACGCCGCCGGCCCCGACCCCAGTCCCCGCACCGACCCCGACCCCTGTTCCCACCCCCACCCCCACCCCGACCCCTGTTCCCACCCCCGACCCGCCGCCGCCAGCACCGGACCCGCCCCCCGCCCCCGACCCGCCACCGACCCCGGCCGAGCTGACGGTCGCCGCTCCGGCGAGCGCCGTGGCGCTGACCGCCGGGAGCAGCGGCGTGGTGTCGTTCAGCATCGCGAACTCCGGGCAGTCGCCCGCGCGGGACCTCCGGGCCGAGCTCGTGCTCCCCGCCGGGTTCGGGTACACCAACCTGCCGACCCCGACCGACCTGCCCTGGGTGTGCGGGACCGAGGGGGTCACCACCGTCGTGTGCACCGTCGCCGAGCTGTCGGGGTCGGCCGGGGGAAGCCTCAGCCTCGAGATCTGGGTGGCGGAGGAGGTCGCCGTGACCGAGGCAGATCTCACGTTCACGGTGGTCAGCGGCGAGGCGAGGCCCTCCGTCGTCGCACGCGCCACGATCGCGCCCGCGCCGGCACGGATCACCCTCGACCCGGTGGTGCCAGGCGCGGTGTTGACCGTGGGAGACGCGGTCACCGTCATGCTGCCGATCCGCAACGCGGGTGGGCTGGACGCGCGCGGGGTGGGCCTCGACGTCCGACTGCCCGCCGGGATCCGGTGGGACGGCACCGCGGCGGGGAGCTGGACCTGCCGCGAGGGGGCCGATCCGCACGAGCTTCGGTGCGCGACCGATGACGTCGCCCCCCGCACGGCGGCGCCGCTGCCGCTGACCCTGCGGGCGAGCGACGGGGCCGCCGTCGGCCAGGCCGTGCTCGCCGTGTCGGTCCTGCGCGACGGCGCCGAGGCGGGCCGCACCGACGTCCCGCTCACGGTCTCGCCGGCACCGGTGCTCGCCCCCGTGCTCGACTTCGCCGCGGGCGGTGCGCCGACCCTGATCGTCGACGACGACGGGTCGGGCGCGGTTGCCTTCGCGGTGCAGAACACCGGCTCTGCGACCGCGCTGAACGTGAGCGCGACCGTCGAGCTGCCTGCCGGAGTCGTGCCCGACGACGGCTCCCCGTGCACCCCCGCGGAGGGCGGGCTCCAGTGCGGGCTCGGGGACCTCACGCCGGGTGCCACCGCGAGCGTCGTCCTCGCGGTTCAGGTCGCGGACGCCACCGACGCCACGGTCCGGGTCAGCGTGACCGCCGACCACCTCACCCCGATCACCCCGGCGTAGGCACCCGAACCGTCAGAGGGTCGCGTCCGTTCAGAGGGTCGCCTCGAGGGCGGCGGCGATCGGGACGTCGCCCTCGGTGAGCTCGAGGGTCCGGCCCGCCGAGCGCGGCTCGGCGAGCAGGGCGACGAGCACGGCCGCGACGTCGTCGCGCGCCACCCGACCGAACGGGACCTCGGGCTCGAGACGGACGCGGCCGGTGCCGGTCTCGTTCGTCAGGCCGCCCGGCCGCAGGATCGTCCAGTCGAGATCACGGCCGCGCAGGTCCTCCTCGGCGGCCGTCTTGGCGCGCAGGTACGCGGTGAAGATCTCGTCCGTCCCGGCGGGCGGCTCGGCCCCGGCTCCCATCGACGACACGAGCACGTACCGGCGGATCCCGGCGCGGGCCGCGGCGTCGGCCAGGAGAGCCGCCCCGGCGCGGTCGACCGTGTCCTTGCGCTCCGCGCTGCTGCCGGGGCCAGCGCCGGCCGCGAACACGACGGCGTCGGCGCCGGTCAGGTGGGCGGCGATGGTCGCGACCGAGTCGCGCTCGAGGTCGGCGACGACGGCGCGCGCGCCCGCCGCGGCCAGGTCGGCCGTGTGGTCCGGGTTGCGCACGAGGCCGAGCACCTCGTCACCGCGGTCGGCCAGCTGCCGGGCGAGTCGGAGAGCGATCTGACCATGTCCACCTGCGATGACGATCTTCATCACGCCACCGTACGGATCCCGGATTCGGACCCGAAACCGCGAATGTGGCCCACGTCGCAGTCGATAGCGACAAGAGACGGGCTAGCGGCCCGCGGGGTACGACGGACTGCGGTCACGGCGCGCAGGCGCGCTGCCATGTGACCGCTAGATGTTGTGGTCGGCTCCTTGAGTTACCCCCAGATGTGCGTATCCCTGTGGACAACCGGCGTGGCCACGCGGTACGAACCGCCGGGTCCCGGTGAGGATCGCCATCGTGCACCGAGGGTCTGACACGTTCCGGCAGGTGAAACGTGGACGGCCGGCGTCTCAGCCTGTGGTCCAATGGCGTCATGTCCGGCCACCTCACGACCTGCTCGCCCGCGGCCCTTGCCGCGGCGCGAATGTGTGGCCCGGGTCCGCGCCACAGCTGTTGAGCTGAGCGAACGGTGGCGCCCGACGGGCGCCGGCCGGCCTGCAGGACGAACCGCTGCCCTACGTTCCGTCCCACCTCGCACTCCCGCCCCACCCGCACGCGGGCCATCGGCCTCCGGTGCTCGTCGCCCCGCGCGGCGCGTCCGGCCGGCCACCGTTCTTCGGCCCGCTGCACCGCTAGGAGAGTCATGACCGAGCCCCAGATCCAGCTCCGGGCGCTGCGCAAGATCTACCCCGCCAAGGGGGCCGACGTCGTCGCCCTGGACGGCATCGACCTCGATGTGCCGCGCGGTGCGATCCACGGCATCGTCGGACGGTCCGGCGCCGGCAAGTCCACGCTGATCCGCTGTCTGACCCTGCTCGAGCGGCCGACCTCCGGCACCGTCACGATCGACGGGCAGGAGCTCTCGGGCCTGCCCGAGGCCAAGCTGCGCAGCGCACGGCGCCGGATCGGGATGGTCTTCCAGCACGTCAACCTGCTCGACTCGCGCACCATCGCGGGGAATGTGGCCTACCCCCTCGAGATCGCCGGGGTCCCCCGCGCGCAGCGCGCGTCGAGGGTCGCTGAGCTCCTCGAGCTCGTCGGGCTGGCCGACCGCGCGGATGCGTATCCGGCGGAGCTCTCCGGCGGTCAGATGCAGCGCGTCGGCATCGCGCGGGCGCTGGCGACCGAGCCAGCCGTGCTGCTGTGCGACGAGCCGACGTCGGCCCTCGACTCCGCGACCACCCGGCAGATCCTCGGGCTCATCCGCGACCTGCGCGACCGGCTCGGGATCACGGTGCTGATCATCACGCACGAGATGGCCGTGGTGCGCGAGATCTGTGACTCGGTCACGCTGCTCGGGCACGGCAAGGTCGTCGAGCACGGCGCGCTCGGCGACGTCGTCGGCAAGTACGGCTCGCACCTGGCGCGCGAGCTGATCCCCGTCCCCGACCTGCCGCTCGGCGTCGAACGCTCACTCGTCGAGGTCGCCTATTCGACCGACGACGTCGCCACGCACGTCGTGCTCGCGGCCGTCGCCGCACTGGGGACCGACGCCGAGATCGCCGCCGGCACGATCGAGACGCTCGCGGGGCGACGCGTGGGGCGCCTGCAGATCGACCTGCCGGACGATCGCGTCGAGGAGGCACTGAGCCGGCTGCACTCGGCCGGCGTGCACGCGGAGGTGACCCGATGAGCTGGTGGAGCGACTTCCTCGCCAACCCCGTGATCCAGCAGAAGCTGCCGACCGCGACGCTCGAGACGTTGCAGATGGTCGCCGTCTCGTCGCTGCTCACCGCGCTGCTCGGGCTCCCGCTCGGGCTGCTGCTGCACGCGACCGCTGCCGGCGGGCTCGCGCCGTCGCGCATCGTCAACTCGATCGTCGGCGCGGTGGTCAACTTCGGTCGGTCGCTGCCGTTCCTCATCCTCATGATCGCGGTGATCCCGTTCACGCGCTGGGTCGTGGGGACGTCCCTGGGCTGGCAGGCCGCCGTCGTCCCGCTGACTCTTGGGGCCGTGCCGTTCTTCGCCCGGCTGGTCGAGACCTCGCTGCGCGAGGTGAGCCCCGGCAAGGTCGAGGCCGCTCGGGTGATGGGCTCGACCCGCATCAAGATCGCCCGCGCCGTGCTGATCCGCGAGGCGCTGCCGAGCGTGGTCGCCGGGCTCACCGTGACCGTCATCGCGCTGATCGGCTACTCGGCCATGGCCGGCGTGATCGGCGGCGGGGGACTGGGTGCCCTCGCGATCTCGTACGGCTACCAACGGTTCGACACGCAGGTCATGGTGGCCTGCGTCGTCGTGATCGTCGTCGTCGTCCAGCTCGTGCAGGTGATCGGCGACGCCCTCGCGCGCCGCCTCGACCACCGCTGAACCAGCCTTGCCCGCCCCGCTCGGGGAACCTGAAGTGGAAGGACCCTCCATGTTGAAGCACGCGAACGCCTTCGGCACCGCCGCACTCCTCGCGGTCGCCGCGCTGACCCTGACCGGGTGCGGTGCGGACACCGCCGAGCCCGCCGCCGAGGCCACGGCCGGCACGCTCTCCGCCGACGGCACGGTCACCTCGCTGGTCATCGGGGCGAGCCCGACCCCGCACGCCGAGATCCTCGAGTTCGTCCAGGACAACCTCGCCGCGGACGCCGGCCTGGACCTGCAGATCGAGGTGTTCAACGACTACGTGCTGCCGAACACCGCCCTCGCCGAGGGTGAGATCGACGCGAACTACTTCCAGCACCTGGAGTACTTCGAGGCTCAGGTGGACGCGCAGGGGTACGGGTTCGACCACTTCGAGGGCGTCCACATCGAGCCCCTCGCGGTCTACTCCGACACGGTGACCTCGGTCGAGGACATCCCGGACGGCGCCACCGTCGGCATCACCAACGACCCCGGCAACCAGAGCCGGGCGCTCGACCTGCTCGTCGAGAACGACCTGATCACGCTCGCCGACACGGGCGATGCGGCGCCGACGCTGCTCGACGTCGAGGACAACCCGTTGCACCTCGAGCTCGTCGAGACCGCACCCGAACAGCTCGCCCGGGCCCTGCAGGACGTCGACATCGCGATCATCAACGGCAACTTCGCGCTCGAGGCCGGCCTGAACCCCGCCACGGACTCGATCCTCATCGAGGCCGGCGAGGGCAACCCGTATGCGAACTTCCTCGCGGTGCGGTCCGAGAACAAGGACGAGGCGGCCCTCGTCAGCCTGGACGAGCTGCTCCACTCGCCCGAGGTCGCCGCGTTCATCGCCCAGCGCTGGCCCGGTGGCGAGGTCATCGCGGCCTTCTGACGGCCGGGTCGCGACGGGCCGCCGCCTGGCGACCCGTCGCCGTCAGTCGGCGGCCGGCGGAGTCAGGGACAGGGTCGTGAAGGTGTTGGCCTTCGGCAGGAGGTCGCGGGCCAGCTCCTGCAGCGTCTCGGCGGCCTCGATCAGGTCACGCAGCGCCTGCGGACCGTGACCGAAGGACTCGTCGACGCCGACGTGCAGCACGAACCCCGGCTCCTTCGGGGCACCGGCGACCTCGGTCGTGGTGGCCGGTCGGGCAGCGGCGCGGGCGTTCGGCAGCGCGCGTGCGTCCGGTAGGGCGGGCGGGGAGGGGTGGCGGTGCTGGGCGCGCACGTGAGTGGTCACGGAAGTCTCCATCGGGTGGGGGGCCGGCGCCTCGGGTGCGCGGGTGCCGGCGCGGATCAGTCGGACTGGAGAGCAGTCAGGACTGACAGCACGTTCGATACGCGGCTGCAGCGACGCCAAGGGACGCCGGGGCGGCGTCGGGCGCGGGCAGGGGCGTGAACATGCCCACATCGTCGCAGGAGGTACCCACACGACCAAGGGATTTCGCGGGGCATCTCAGTCAGTGAGAAGGGCGAGGACGCCCCGGTCTACTCGGGCCGGCCGGCCCGCAGGTCAGACGACGCCGTACAGCCGGTCGCCCGCGTCGCCCAGGCCCGGCACGATGTAGGACTTCTCGTTGAGCCGCTCGTCGACCGCGGCGACGACCACCTTGAGATCCAGCCGGTCGCCCATCGCGTCCTCGAGGAGCTTGAGCCCCTCGGGTGCGGCCAGCAGGCAGACGGCGGTGACGTCGCGCGCCCCGCGCTCGAACAGGTAGTTGATCGCGGCCACCAGGGTGCCCCCGGTCGCGAGCATCGGGTCGAGCAGGAAGCACTGCCGCCCTGAGAGGTCGTCGGGCAGCCGGTTCGCGTAGGTGATCGCCTCGAGCGTCTCCTCGTCGCGCTTCATGCCGAGGAAGCCGACCTCGGCCGTGGGCAGCAGGCGGGTCATGCCGTCGAGCATGCCGAGCCCGGCGCGCAGGATCGGGACGACGATCGGCCGTGGATCGGCGAGCTTGATGCCCACGGTCGCGGTGACCGGGGTGACGATCGCGTGCGGCTCGACGCGAACCTCCCGCGTCGCTTCGTAGGCGAGCAGGGTCACGAGCTCGTCGACCAGCAGGCGGAACGTCGGCGAAGCCGTGTTCTCGTCGCGCAGAACGGTGAGCTTGTGGGCAACGAGCGGGTGATCGGCAACGTGCAGGCGCATGGCCCACAACTTACCGGTCGTCAGCGCCGGGACGGTCACCCGCCCCTTGCGGCCCGACGATGGCGCCGCCAGGCTCCTCGGCGTGCGGAAGGATGGGGCCGTGACCTGGTCGGACGACGACGCGCGGTGGATGGGCCTGGCCCTCGCCGAGGCGCAGCACGCCCTCGCGACGGCCGACGTCCCGGTGGGCGCGGTCGTCGTCGGGCCCGACGGCGTCGTGCTCGGGCGTGGCCACAACGCGCGCGAGGCCGACGGCGATCCGACGGCGCACGCCGAGGTGCTCGCGCTGCGGGCGGCCGCGGCGGCGCTCGGCCGCTGGCGGTTGGACGACTGCACGCTCGTCGTCACCCTCGAGCCGTGCCTGATGTGCGCCGGGGCGACGGTGCTCGCGCGGGTCCCGCGGCTGGTCCTGGGCGCGTGGGACCCGAAGGCCGGCGCGTGCGGGTCGCAGTGGGACGTCGTGCGCGACCGGCGGCTCAACCATCGGGTCGAGGTGATCGGCGGCGTCCGCGAGCAGGAGTGCGGCGCCCTGCTGCGCGACTTCTTCGCCACCCACCGCGCCTGACCGCCAGGGGGGCGGGCGGTCAGGGGAGGGGTGGGAGGGTCTCGGCGAGCTCGGTCAGTGTCTCGGAGGTGCCCGCGTCCAGCTTGAGCGTGGCAAACGGGTCGCCGCGGGTGGCGCCTCGGTTGACGATGACGACCGGCTGGCCCGTCTTGGCCGCGTGCCGGACGAACCGCAGCCCGGACATCACGGTCAGGCTCGACCCGGCCACGAGGAGCGCATCGGCGCTGTCGACGAGTGCGAACGCGCGGGCGACCCGTTCCTTGGGCACGCTCTCGCCGAAGTACACGATCTCGGGTTTGAGCAGGCCGCCGCAGCGGTCGCAGTCGGCCACGGTGAAGTGCGCGGTCGTCTCGATGACGGCGTCGGCGTCGGGCGCGATCTCGATGTCCGCGACGCGACCGATCGACTCCGCGAAGCCCGGGTTGAGCGCGTCGAGCCGGCCGGCGAGCTCGGTCCGGCTGATCACCGTGGCGCAGGACAGGCAGATCACCCGGTCGTACCGGCCGTGCAGGTCGATCACGTTGCGGGTGCCGGCCTCCTCGTGCAGCAGATCGACGTTCTGGGTGATCACGCCGACGACGACGCCGCGCGCCTCGAGCGCCGTCAACGCGCGATGGCCGGCGTTGGGCAGGGTCCGGTGCACGTGCGCCCAGCCGACGTGGTTGCGGGCCCAGTAGTGCCGGCGGAACGCCGGGTCGGCGACGAACTGCTGGTACGTCATCGGGGTGCGGGGCGGCGAGTCGGGCCCGCGGTAGTCCGGGATGCCCGAGTCGGTCGACAGGCCCGCACCGGTGAGGACGGCGAGGCGCAGACCGGACAGAACCTCGACCGCGCGGGCAGCCGTCGAGGCGGGCGTCAGGTCCGGGAGCGTCACTCGGTGAGCCTACGACCGGGCTCGCCGACGGCGGAATGTCCGTCGATTCGGTCAACCCGCCCCGAGCCGGTATCGTTCCCCGCGGTGGCGTGTCCGAGCGGCCTAAGGAGCACGCCTCGAAAGCGTGTGTGGGGGAGACTCCACCGTGGGTTCAAATCCCACCGCCACCGCCACGAGTTGGTCAACCAACTTGCACGTGCAGTGACGAAACCCCCTGCGGGAGCCGATTGAGGCTCCCGCAGGGGGTTTCGTCGTTCCGGGCCTCGCCAGAACCTCAGACCGCCTTCGCGACGGGTTCGCCGGCGGGAGCCGCGTCGTCGTCCGCGCGCAGGTTCTTGCCCTCGATGTCGACGTCGGGCAGCAGGCGGCCGAGCCAGCCCGGCAGCCACCACGCCCGGTCGCCGAGCAGGGACATCGCCGCCGGCACCAGGGTCATCCGGACGATGAAGGCGTCGATCGCCACGCCGGTGGCCAGGCCGAAGCCCATCGACTTGATCGTGGAGTCCTCGCTGAACACGAACGCCGCGAAGATCGAGATCATGATCGCGGCGGCCGCGGTGACCACTCGGGCGCCGTGGCTGAACCCGCTGACCGTCGCCTCGCGGGCCGACGCGCCGTGCACGAAGTCCTCTCGCATCCGCGAGACCAGGAAGACCTCGTAGTCCATGGCGAGGCCGAACAGGATCCCGATGATCAGGATGGGCATGAAGCTGAGCAGCGGCCCCGGCAGGGACAGGCCGACGGTCTCGGACAGCCAGCCCCACTGGAACACGGCGACCGCGATGCCGAAGGTGGCGCCGACGGTGAGCAGGAAGCCGAGCGTGGCCTTCAGCGGCACCAGGATCGACCGGAACATCACCATGAGCAGCACGAACGACAGGCCGATCACCAGGAGCAGGTAGATCGGGAGCGCGTCGGCGAGCTTCTGCGAGACGTCGACACCGACCGCGGTGAATCCGGTGACCGACACGGTGGCCGACGACGAGCCGGCGACCCGGTCGCGGATGGCGTGGACGAGGTCGGCGGTCGCCGGGTCGGACGGGCCGGTGGCGGGCACCACCTGCAGCAGGGCCGTGGTCCCGCTCGGGCTGATGGTCGGGGGCGTGACCACGACGACGCCGGGCGTGTCGGTGAGCAGCTGGGTGACGGTCGCCGCGTCCGCGGCGAGGGTGTCCGGGCTGGTGGCATCCACGACGACGACGAGTGGTCCGTTGCTGCCCTCGCCGAAGCCCCGGGTCGTCAGGTCGTAGGCGATCCGGGCGGTCGACTCGGCGGGCGCGTGCCCGGCGTCGGGCAACGAGGTCTGCATCGACAGCACCGGGATCGACAGCGCGCCCAGGCCGAGCACCCCGACGATGAGCACGACGGCGCGGTGGTGGGTGACGAACTCGGCCCAGCGACGGCCCAGGAGCTTGGGCGACTCCTCGTCGCCCAGCGCGGCGCGGGCCGCCTCGGGATCGCGCAGCTTGCGAGGCAGCACCCGGCGTCCGGCGAAGCCCAGCAGCGCAGGGGACAGGGTGAGGGCGACGAGCACGGCGACCAGCACGGTGGCCGCGGCGGCCAGACCCATCTTGGCCAGGAACCCGATGCCGACGACGGTCAGCCCGGCCAGCGCGATGATCACCGTGGCTCCGGCGAACACCACGGCGGAGCCGGCCGTGGCGACCGCCCGGCCGGCCGCCTCGTCCGGCCGCATCCCCTCGAGCAGGTTGTGGCGGTGGCGGGAGACGATGAACAACGAGTAGTCGATGCCGACGGCCAGGCCGAGCATCAGGGCCAGGATCGGGGTGATCGAGCTGAACGAGACGATCCCGGACAGCGAGTAGAGCCCGGCGACCCCGACGCCCAACCCGATCAGCGCGGTGAGCAGCGTCATGCCGGCGGCGACGAGCGACCCGAAGGTGAGCACCAGCACGAGGGCGGCGATGAGCACACCGATGCCCTCGGCACCGCCGATGGCGGGTTCGCCGGAGGCGATGTCGCCGCCGTGCGCGACCGTGAAGCCCTCGTCCTGCACCGCGGCGCCGATGGCGTTGAAGGCCTCCTTGGTGCTCGCGGCCAGCTCGTCCACCGGCTTGGTGAACTGCACCCGGACGACGGCGATGGACTCGTCGGGCGAGACCTGCCCGGTCTGCGCCGGATCGAGCACGGCGGCGACGTCGGGCAGGAGGCTCGCCTCGGCCGCGATCGCCGCGATCGCCGCCTGGCCCTCGGTGCTGGTCACCGTGCCGCCGTCGGGTGCGGCGATGACGATGCTGCCGCTGCCGCCCGCGGCTCCGGGGAACTCGGTGGCCAGGGAGTCCAGGGCGCGCTGCGCCTCGGTGCCGGGGATCGTCACGCTGGACGTCGACGGCCCGGACAGGAACGCCGCGCCGAGACCGAACCCGGCCAGCAGTGCGATCCAGACCGTCAGGACGATCCCTCGATGCCGAAATGAACCACGGCCGAGCCGGTAGAGCAGGGTTGCCACGTGAACTCCAAGAGGTGAGGACCGGTCGTCCGAGACGAGGGTGGGAAAGCAGAAGACGGGTGAAGGTGGGGGGTGGCGGTCAGCCCGGGGGCGCGTCCGCCGGCAGGCCGAGCGCTCGCAGCGCCACGGCGACCAGCGCGGGCTGCAGCTGCTCGGGCGGCAGGTCGGCGCGGCCGGTGCACGCAAAGGCGGTGCCGACGACGACCATGAAGGCCGCGACCCGGGCCTCGGCGTCGTGCTCGTCGCCCTCCAGCACGCCGAGGAGCCGTTCGTACAGCGGCCCGATGGCGCGGAAGTGCGGATCCTCCAGCACGAGGCGCTCCCCGGTCTGCATGATCGTGACCGCATCCCGGTGGGTGACCGTCAGGGCGGCGAAGCCCTCGATGACGGACCTGCGGGCCTGCGGCACGGGCAGATCGCTCACCCGTTCCAGCAGCGCCTGCAGGTCGGCGGCTGCGGGGGCGATCAGCTCCGCGAGGAGGGCTTCCTTGCTGGCGAAGTGATACAGGACCGAGGCCTTGGAGTAGCCGATCTCGTGTGCGATGTCGGCCAGCGAGGTACCCCGGTAGCCGTGGTCGCTGAACAGCCTGGTGGCGGCTGCCAGGATCTCGCGCTTGGTGTCTGCACCGGTACGACGAAGCATGGACCCAGCGTGCGTGACCGATCGGTCAGGTGTCAACCGATCGGTCAGGGAACCGGGTGTGACGCTGCGCACCGTCGTGCCGTCGACGTGCCCGACGACGACCGCCGCCTCACAGCGGTCCGATCGCCCACCCGAGGAACGCGACCCCGGTCAGCCACGCCACGACGCCGACGTAGGCCGCCGTCGTCCAGCCGCGACCGGGATGCGAGGACAGCCACAGGCCCAGGAAGACGGTCACGAACAGCGTCGGCAGGGCCGCGACCAAGATCGTGACGCTCGCGACGACCTCGGTGGTCCCCAGCACGTACCCGAGGTGGACGACGAGCCGATCCGACCACCCGGACGCGCCGTACTTGCCCGGCGCGTCGATCAGCAGGGCGACCGGGACGGTGGCGAGCGCTGCCGCCCGCATCCGGGGCCGGACCCGGTCGGTCAGACCCTGCCAGGGCAGCAGCGGAAGCACGCGCATCAGCTCGAACCAGGCAAGGACCGGCAGCGCCGCGGAGCAGGCGAGGATCGCGTACACCTGACCGGCGGACAGCGACCAGGTCACGAACAGGGTCTCGGCCAGCCGGGCGTGCCCGCCGACGATGCGGAACGCCAGCCAGCCAACCAGCGCGACGGCACCCAGGGCCAGAATCTCGCGATCGCCGCGGGTGGTGCGGCGCCGAGCACGAGCGGGGCGCGGGCGCGGTGGCACGACCTCGGGCGACGATGCGCTCGGTGGGGTCACGGGCCGCCGATGGCGGAGGTGCTCGCCACGATCACCGCGGCGAGCCCGGTGCCGAGGCTGGCGAACAGGAAGATGGCGCCACCGATCAGGACGGTTCCGCCCGGGGCCGTGCGCCCGCCCGGTCGGGTCATGACGTCGGCCGGATCCGCGCGGTTCACCCAGACCCAGCCGCCGAAAGCCGGCGTGGCCCCGAGCCCTCGGCGGATGAACGCGAACGCCGATCCGATCCGCGGCTGTCCGTCCGGACCGGGGTACTCGAGCACGAGCGAGTATCCCGGGCCGAGCCAGACCCGGCTGCGGAGCCGCGCGGGCAGCTGCACCCGGTCCACCCTGCGCGCTCGGTGGACGAGCCGTCCGCCGACGATGAAGCAGGCCGCCGCGAGGAAGAGGCAGGTTGGTGCGATCCACACGAGCGGGTTCATGAGCGATGGTCCCTTTCGTTGCCGGGTCGTCACCCTACCGGCGTGGCAGGGGGCGGCGACTGAGTCCGACGCGAGCACAAACCTGCACGAAAACGGCACTTTCTCAGGTCCATCGCCGCCGGGCGGCGCGCCCGGCGAGGAGATCCGGTCGGCACGCGGCACGCTGGCGGCGTGCCGATCACCCACCCCTCGGGGAACCGCCGTCCGACCTCGGGCACCCGGGCGGCGCGGCCGACGGCGCGGACGGCCGGGTTCGCGAGCCTGGTGGCGGCCTGCCTGGTCGGGGTCCTCGTCGGGTGCGCGCCCGCGCAGGGCACCACCCCCGCCCTCTCGACCACCACGAGCGCCACCGGGTCGAGCCCGACGGCGCCCCTGCCCGACGACGCGTCGTCGTCGGCCGCGCAGGCAGCCCCCGGTGCGCCCCCGGCGGCCTCCGCGGCGCCGGAGCCGGGCACCGCCGCGCAGGGTGCGCTCGCGACGGCGCTGCTGCTCGAGGTCAAGGGGCGTGCGCCGAAGACGGGGTACGCCCGCGACCAGTACGGGGCCAGCTGGCAGGACACCGACCGCAACGGCTGTGACCAGCGCAACGACGTCCTGGATCGCGACCTCACCAACATCGTGCACAAGCCGGGTACGAACGACTGCGTGGTGCTCACGGGGGACCTCGCGGATCCGTACAGCGGCCAGGCGATCGCGTTCCGACGCGGCGAGTCGACCTCGAGCGCGGTGCAGATCGACCACGTGGTCGCGCTGTCGGACTCCTGGCAGAAGGGCGCCCAGCAGTGGGACGCGGCCACGCGCGCCCAGTTCGCCAACGACTTCCGCAACCTGCTCGCCGTCGACGGCCCGCTCAACGCGCGCAAGAGCGACGGTGACACCGCCACCTGGCTGCCGCCGAACAAGCCGTTCCGCTGCGAGTACGTGGCCCGCCAGGTCGGCGTGAAGTACGCCTACGGACTCTGGGTGACCCAGGCCGAGCGGGACGCCATGGTCGGCGTCCTGTCGACGTGCCCGGACCAGCCGCTGCCGACCGGGGTCGCGCCTCCTGCCGCAGCAGCAGCCGCACCGGCTCCAGCACCAGCACCAGCGGAGCCGGCCCCGGCCCCGGACGCGGCACCCGTCCCGGCCCCCGCGGAGGCCGCCTTCGAGAACTGCGCCGCAGCCCGGGCCGCGGGCGCGGCCCCGGTCCACGTCGGTGAGCCCGGGTACGCCGCCCACCTGGACGGGGACGGGGACGGCGTCGGCTGCGAGTAGGGCGCAGGTCGAACGGTCGACGTGCGGTCGGTCAGACGCCGAGCAGCCGCCGCCAGGCCCGGTGGTCGGACACGGCCACGCCCCGGTACCCGGCGACCTCGCCCAGCCGGGCGCGAACGAGCCCGGCCTCCCGGAGCAGGCCGACCGGCCCCTCGTCGAAGAAGGTGAACTGCGCCCCGCCCGCGACCTCGGGGGAGCACGTCTCCACCCCGATGGTGAACTCGCGGCCCGCGGTGACCGCGGCCCGCACCGCGCGCGAGGCGAGCGCGAGGATCCCGTCGGGGCCGCTGGCGTGATCAGCGAGCGCGAGGATCGACACGCGGTCGGCGCGGGCGAGGACGGCGTCGAGCATCGTCGCGTCCTCGAGCATCGTCGTGCCCTCGGGGGCGGTGAGGTCGGTGAACGGCTCGTGCGCGAGCCACCAGGGCACCGCGATGTCCACGGGCAGCCCGTTCCCGGCGGATCGGGTCCGGTCGAGCAGGGTGAGCACCTCGGCGAGGGCGGCGGTCTTGCTCGCCGCCCAGCCCGGCAGGGCCCAGGGTTCGACGGCGAGCTGCACCCGGTCGAACGACCCCAGGCCCCGCGCGTGGGCGAGCCAGGGTTCCACGAGGCCGGGCGCCGCGAGCCACTCGGCGTCGCCGCCGAGAGCGCTGACCTCGACGCCGACGGCGTGCAGCGTCCCGCAGGTCTCACCGAACGACTCCGCGACCGGCCCCTCGCTCCCGGCCGACGGCGCCGCGAGGTAGACCTCCTGCAGCTCGCCGGCGGTGGCGAACGCGGCCAGCCGGTCGGGTGAGGCCGGGGCGTACCCCCGCCCCTCGTCGTCGTCGGCGGGGCTCACGGCGTTGTCCCACACCCACATCGCCGTGATCGCACTCCGGACCCCCGCGGTGCTCATGGCGACGAGTCTGCCGTCCCCGGGCGCAGGCCCGAAACCGTGCGGGACTCGGCGATCCGCTCACCGACAGGGACCGGCGCGGCGAGCACGTTTCCGGGCGGGGCGAGCGGGCAGGCCCAGGCCGGGTCGTAGGCGCACGACGGGCTGTACGCGAAGTTCAGGTCGATCACGAGGGTGCCCGACGGAGGGCTCGACCCCGGGTCCGGATCGGTGCGCCCGCCGAGGTCGGCCCCCTTGATGGTGTCCAGGACGTACCTCCCGCCGCCGTACGTGCCGCCGCCGGACCCGGCGAGGGCGTCCTTCACCGGCACGAACAGTCCGCCGCCGTACGAGCGCAGCAGCCACACGTCGAGCGAGCCGAGGTCACCCAGGCGCACCCGCCCGACCCGGTCGAACTCGACGACGCCGTCGGTCCCGGTCGCCGTGGCGAACGTGGCCGGCTCGGCCGGCTCGACCGTGACCTCGAACCGGAACGCGGGGTCGTAGCGCTGGACCGGCAGCCCGGTGAAGCGGGCGCGATCGGCCGGGAGCAGCGGGGAAGCCGGGTGGTCGGCGAACATCTCGTCGCGGCGCTCGACCCAGCCGCCGTGCGCGGCGGCCGGATCGGTCGCGGCGAGCCGGCGGACGTCGCGGTAGCTCGCTGCGGTGCGCCGGCGCCAGTCGAGCACCGCGAGGGCGTCGCGCAAGGGTGCGTTCGGCGGGGCGGTCATCGCACGTAGCCTGCCAGTTCTCGGGCCGTCGGGGCGACGGTTTCGGGTGGCCCGTACCGGTCGTCGGGCGTGAAAGTCTGGTCCGCATGGAACTTCGCATCTTCACCGAACCGCAGCAGGGCGCCAGCTACGACGACCTCCTCACCCTGGCGCAGGCCACCGAGACCCTCGGCTTCGATGCCTTCTTCCGGTCCGACCACTACCTGCGGATGGGCGACGGCGATCCGCTGCCCGGCCCGACCGACGCCTGGACCACGCTGGCGGGGCTCGCGCGCGAGACGTCCCGGATCCGGCTCGGCACGCTCGTCACGTCCGCGACGTTCCGCCATCCCGGTGTGCTCGCCATCCAGGTCGCGCAGGTCGACCAGATGTCCGGCGGCCGGGTCGAGCTCGGGCTCGGCGCGGGCTGGTTCGCCGACGAGCACGCCGCGTACGGGATCCCGTTCCCGCCCAAGCGGTTCGGCCTGCTGACCGAGCAGCTCGAGATCGTCTCCGGCCTGTGGGGCACACCAGTGGGTGAGCGTTTCAGCTTCGCCGGCGAGCACTACACGCTCACCGACTCGCCGGCCCTGCCCAAGCCCGTCCAGCGGCTCGCCCAGGATCCCGCCCGCGCCGGGGTGCCGATCATCGTCGGGGGCCACGGCCCGCGCCGGACGCCCGCGCTCGCGGCCCGGTTCGCGTCCGAGTTCAACACCGCCTTCGCCCCGAAGAACGAGATCGCGGCCCGGTTCGCGGCGGTCCGGGACGCGTGCACGGCCGTGGGTCGCGACCCGGACGACCTGGTCTACTCGGCGGCGCTCGTGCTGTGCGCCGGGGCCGACGACGCCGAGGTGTCGCGTCGGGCCGCGCGGATCGGTCGGGACCCGGCCGAGCTGCGGGCGAGCGGCGTCGCGGGCACGCCCGCGGAGATCGTGGACACCCTCGCGGAGCTCGCGAAGGCCGGAGCCACCCGGGTGTACCTGCAGGTGCTCGACCTGCACGACCTCGACCACCTCGACCTGGTCGCGCGCGAGGTCGCGCCGCAGCTCGGCTGACCTCAACGCGTCCGGGTGGTGGAGCCCGGCATCGCGAGCATCACGCACGCACCGACCAGCACGGCGACGAGTCCCAGGTTGCGCACGACGAGCACGGTGGACGCGGCCGCCCCGCCGGTCAGGAGCGAGCTGTAGGCCAGCGGGAAGACGAGCTGCGTCAGGGCCGCGATCACCAAGACGGTGCCCGCGGCCCAGGGCAGCACGGCGCGGGAGCGCGCGCCGGCGGCGTCGTCGGGCCAGGCGGTGCGGATCGCGAGCGCGACCGCGATCGGCGGCGCGAGCCAGCCCACGTACTGCGGCGAGCCGACCTTGTTGACGACGATCAGCAGCGTGGTCAGCGCGAGCGAGCCCCAGACGAGCACGTCGACGGGCCGCGAGCGCGCGCGCCACAGCAGCAGCGCCAGGGCGGCGACGGCCAGCGGGAGCACGACGTCGAGCGTCCGGGCGGCGCCGATCGTGCCCGGCCCGACGATCTCCCAGGTGATGAGCTCGTCGTTGAGCACGATCGCCACGTCGTCGCGCACCAGCGAGGCCAGGACCCAGGGACTTGCGGCGACGGCCTCGACCTGCAGCCCGCGCGCGTCCTGCTCCTGGAGGAAGCTCGCCACGTGGCCGAGCCCCCCGGCGGCGGCGACGGCCCCGACGACCCCCGCGCAGACCAGGGCGGCGGGCACGACGACGTCGCGCACGGGTCGGCGCACGATCATCACCAACGGCAGCAGGACCACCCCCGGCGCGACCTTGATCCAGGCACCCGCGGTCAGCAGCGCGGCCGCCACCCGCGGGCGTTCGCGCGCGGTGAGCAGCGCGACGACGACGATCGGGGCGAGGATCGCGTCGATCCGCCCGACGGCGACCGGCCCGAGCAGCACGAGGAACGCGAGCCACCACCACGCGCCCGAGCGCCCCCGGCGGGCCAGGGCCGCGACCGCGACCGCATCGAGGGCCGTGACCAGCACGCACCAGCCGAGCGCGTACCCGGCCGTGGACGTCGTGCTGACGACCGCCGGCACGAGCATCGGCACCAGCGCCCCGACCGGGTAGACCCAGGGACCGTCGAGCACGGGCCACGTGTTGGCGTCGAGCCCGACCGCGACCCAGTACCGGTACAGGTCGAGGTCCCAGAAGGCCCGCTGGGGAATCCAGACGATCCCCACGAACGCGAGCCAGGCGTGCACGCCGGCGAACGCGATCCACAACGACCGGCGCGACCGGGCCGGTCGGGTCACCTCGCGGTGCCCGGCAGTCACTTGGGTCTCCACCTACTGCGTACTGCTCCTCACGAAGATGATCAGCAGGTATGCCGTCACGCCCAGGACGAGCAGGGCGAGCGCGAGATACCCGAGCCAGAGCCCGGCCCGTGCAAGGTTCGATCCCGCCGCATCGGGGTACGGGGCCTGGGCGAGGGCCAGGTGCCCCGTGATGATCGCGACGATCGAGCCGAGCAGCGGCACCAGGCTAAACCCGCACAGGCCGGCGATCAGGGAGACCCAGCCGAGCACGTCGGTCCGTCGTGCCGGCGCGGTGGATGCGGGAGCCGCGACGGCGAGGGGAGCGAAGATCCCCAAGAGCGGGTCATCCTGGGTCTGATCGGTCATCTCGGCCCCCGGTGCTGCATGAGACGTGTCTTTTGAGCATGACACACCCGTGCAGCACCGCATCCGGGGTCGCTACCCTTCCCCTGGTCGCGTTCTGCCCGCCCCCCGGTGCAGCAGCGGCCCCGGCCGGTGCGCACTGGGCGCCCGGCGTGCGGCGAGGTGGGAAAAACATGGCAGCGAACGGCATCGGATGGCGCTTGCACGGGAACGGTCGAACCATCGGGGTGGGTGAGGTCGTCGGACCCGATGAGCGGCTGACCTGGCCGCGCACGATCGGGATCGGCCTGCAGCACGTCGTGGCGATGTTCGGGGCGACGTTCCTGGTCCCGATCATCACCGGCTTCTCGCCGGCGACCACGATGTTCTTCAGCGGGCTCGGGACGATCCTGTTCCTGCTGATCACCCGGAACCGGCTGCCGAGCTACCTCGGCTCGAGCTTCGCGTTCATCGCGCCGATCACCGCCGCGATGGCCTCCGGCGGCGAGTCCGTCGCGCTGGGGGGCGTGCTGATGACGGGCGTGCTGCTCGCGCTCGTCGGCCTGCTCGTGCACTTCGCCGGCGCCCGCTGGATCGACGTCGTCATGCCGCCGATCGTCACCGGCACGATCGTGGCGCTCATCGGGTTCAACCTCGCGCCCACCGCGTGGGCCAACGTCGAGCAGGCCCCGGTCACGGCGCTCATCACGCTCGCCGCGATCATCCTGTGCAGCGTGTTCTTCCGCGGCATGCTCGGCCGGCTCGCGATCCTGGTCGGCGTGCTCGTCGGGTACGCGGTCGCGATGGTGCGGGGCGAGGTCAACTTCGATGCGGCCAACGCGGCCGGCTGGATCGGGCTGCCGGACTTCGTCGGACCGTCGTTCGACCTCTCGGTGCTGGGGCTGTTCCTCCCGGTGGTCTTCGTGCTCATCGCGGAGAACGTCGGCCACGTGAAGTCGGTCTCGGCGATGACGGGCAAGGACCTCGACCCGGTGATCGGGCGCGCGCTGTTCGCCGACGGGATCGCGACGACCCTCGCCGGCTTCGGTGGCGGGTCCGGCACGACGACGTACGCCGAGAACATCGGCGTCATGGCCGCCACCCGGGTGTACTCGACCGCGGCCTACTGGGTCGCCGCGGGTGCGGCGCTGGTGCTGAGCATGTCGCCGAAGTTCGGCGCGCTGATCGCGACGATCCCGGCGGGCGTGCTGGGCGGTGCCACCACGATGCTCTACGGCATGATCGGCGTGCTCGGGGCGCGGATCTGGGTGCAGAACAAGGTGGACTTCGCCGACCCGGTCAACCTCACGACCGCGGCCGTGGCGCTCGTCATCGGCATCGCGAACTTCACCTGGACGTCCGGCAGCCTCGAGTTCGGCGGGATCGCGCTCGGTACGGCGGCCGCGATCGGGATCTACCACGTGATGCGCGCGACCTCCCGCTGGCGCGGGACGAGCCAGGAGATCGCCAGCCCGGCGTCCGTGCCGAGCGGCGCCGAGATCGCTCGCTGACGACTCAGCCCGCGGCGGCGGCCGGTGCGTCCGTCACCGCGGGCACCGGGGCCGGCGCGGGCACGGCGTCGGCGAGCGGCACGCAGCCCTCGACGCCGGTCAGCGCGACGGCGGGATCGAGCACGATCGTGGTGGGGTCGAGCAGGGCCGCGAACTCCGCGCCGACGATGAGGTCGACCGTCGCGTCCACGCGTGCGTCGAGCACCAGGGTCGCCCCCTCGATCTGGGCGGCGAGCGTGTAGGCCGCCCCGAGGCCGGTCGCTCCGAAGTTGATCTGGGCGGCCCCGGACGGGGCGGTCGTCGAGTTGCCGGTGGTCAGGACCATGAACCCGCGGCTGGTGAGCGCGTTCGCGGTCTCGGTGGCGAGGCCGGCGCGCCGGGTGGCGTTGAGGACGTTCACCTGGACGTCCTGGTAGGCGACGGGCAGCGTTCCCTCCGGGGGGCACGGCGGCGCTTCGGTCAGCGCGCCGGCTTCCGGCGCGGCCGTGGTGAAGCCCCGGGCGAACGGGGCGGGGATCGCGTCGGTGAAGATCGCGAACGCGCCGAGCGCCACGACGATGAGGGTCGTGATGAGGACGCCGAAGAGCGCTGCCTGCCGCTCGTGGCGGTGTCGGCGCCGCAGCACCCTGGCGCGCTCTGGACCCTGCGGTTCGTTCACGCGCTGAACCTAGCGGATCGGTGTGGAACCCGGTGACTACGCAAGGACAAGCACGCGCGCATGCAGGATCGGGCGCTGGTGCAAGGCTGCGCGGACCGCGCGGTGCAGACCGTCCTCGAGGTACATCACGCCCTGGTACTGGACGACGTGCGCGAAGAGGTCCCCGAAGAACGTGGAGTCGTCGGAGAGCAGGTTGTCCAGGCTCAGCATCTTCTTGGTGGTCACCAGCTCATCGAGCCGGACCTGCCGGGGCGGGACCTCCGCCCACTGCTTGGGCGTCACGAGTCCATGGTCGGGGTAGGGGCGCCCGTCGCCCACGGCCTTGAAGATCACGCGTGTCAGTGTAGGCCGCGACAGGCGTCACGAGGTGGTGTGACCATTTCCAGCGTGGCGAAATGGTGCGGCCCTCCCCGACACGGGACCGAAAGCCGAGGGTGCGGCAGCGGGACGTGCCGCTGCCGCACCCTCGGTGGGGGTCGTGGCGGTCAGGCCTCGATGACGACCGGGATGATGACGGGCCCACGCCGGCTGGTGCGCTGGAACCAGCGACTCACGGCCCGGTCGATCAGCCGCTCGAGCTCGCCGAAGTCGCGCACGCCGTCCTTGGCCGCCTTGGCGAGCGTCTCCTTGATGATCGGGGTGAGCGCGTCGAACGACTTGGCGTCGTGCACGAAGCCGCGGGTCAGGAAGTCCGGCTCCTCGCTCAGCACCCCGGTGTCGGGGTCGATGAGCGCGACGATCGTGACCACGCCGTCCTCGGCGAGCGCGCGGCGGTCGGTGAGCGACTCCTCGGTGACCGTGCCGACCGTCATGCCGTCGACGTAGATCAGGCCGGCCGGCACGCGGCCGGTGACGGACACCTTGCCGTTCACCAGGTCGAGGACGTAGCCGTCCTCGGCGACGACCGCGTTCTGGGGCGCGACACCCGTCTTGATGGCGAGATCGGCGTTGGCCCGCAGGTGGCGCCACTCGCCGTGGATCGGCATGACGTTGCGCGGCTTGACGATGTTGTAGCAGTAGACGAGCTCGCCGGCGGCCGCGTGCCCGGAGACGTGCACCTTGGCGTTGCCCTTGTGCACGACGTTCGCGCCGAGGCGGGTCAGGCCGTTGATGACGCGGTAGATCGCGTTCTCGTTGCCGGGGATGAGCGAGCTGGCGAGCAGGACGGTGTCGCCCTCGCCGATGTTGATGACGTGGTCGCCGTTCGCCATGCGGGCCAGGGCCGCCATCGGCTCACCCTGCGAGCCGGTCGCGATGAGGCAGACCTTCTTGTCGGGCATGCCGTCGAGCGCCTTGAAGTCCACGACCAGGCCGCGCGGCACCTTGAGGTAGCCGAGGTCGCGGGCGATGCCCATGTTGCGGACCATCGAGCGGCCGACGAAGGCGACCTTGCGCCCGCTGGCGTGCGCGGCGTCGAGGACCTGCTGGATGCGGTGCACGTGGCTGGCGAAGCTGGACACGATGATGCGGCGCGGGGCGTTGCGGAACGCGGCCTCGATGGCCGGGCCGAGCTCCATCTCGGAGGCCACGAACCCGGGGACCTCGGCGTTGGTGGAGTCGGTCATGAACAGGTCGACGCCCTCGGCGCCCAGGCGGGCGAAGCCGCGCAGGTCGGTGATCCGGCCGTCGAGCGGGAACTGGTCCATCTTGAAGTCGCCGGTGTTGAGCACGAGGCCGGCCTTGGTCCGGACCGCGACCGCGAGGCCGTCGGGGATGGAGTGGTTGACGGCGACGAACTCGAGGTCGAACGCTCCGAACTTGCGGCGGTCGCCCTCCTTGACCTGGACGGTCGTCGGGCGGATCCGGTGCTCCTTGAGCTTGGCCTCGATGAACGCGAGGGTCAGCTCGGAACCGACGACGGGGATGTCGCCGCGCTCGCGCAGGAGGTACGGCACGCCGCCGATGTGGTCCTCGTGGCCGTGGGTCAGGACGATCGCGTCGATCTTGTCGAGGCGGTCCCGGATCCAGGTGAAGTCGGGGAGGATGACGTCGACCCCGGGCTGGTGCTCCTCGGGGAAGAGCACCCCGCAGTCGATGACGAGCAGGCGGCCCTCGTGCTCGAAGACGGTCATGTTCCGGCCGATCTCGCCGAGACCGCCGAGCGGCACGATGCGCAGGCCGCCCTTGGGTAGCGGGGGCGGGGCCTTGAGGTCGGACTGGTTATGACTCATGGCCCTCAGATTACTGGAGCCTGGCGGCCGGAAAATCCGTCCGACCTCCTGCTGCATCCAGATGCCCCCTGCGCGGCGTAGTGCCTGTGTCAGAACATCCCCCGCCCAGCGGGGCATCTACAGGAGGAACCCATGCGCATTCGACTTCTCGCCGGCGCTGCAGCCGGCCTCACGCTCGCTCTTGTCGGTGCCGTGCCGGCCGGTGCCGCCACGGCGGGCAACGCCTCGCTGTCCGTGCTGCACGGCGTGCCCGACCTCACCGTCGACGTCTACGTCAACGGCGCCCTGACGCTCGACAACTTCGCTCCCGGTGACCTTGCCGGACCGCTCGACCTGGCGCCGGGTACCTACACCGTGGCGATCACGGCGGCGGACGCGGCCGACGCGAGCGCCCCGGTGATCGGCCCGGTCGACCTGCCCCTCGCCGCGGACATGGACTACACCGCGGTCGCCCACCTGGATGCGGCCGGAGCACCGACGGCGACGCTGTTCACCAACGACATCTCGAACACCGCGGCCGGTGAGGGTCGTCTCACGGTCCGCCACGTCGCCGCGGCGCCCGCGGTCGACGTCCTGGCGGGTGGCACGGCCGTCATCTCCGGCCTGGTCAACCCGAAGGAGTCGATCCTCAACCTCGCGCCCGGCACGATCTCGGCCTCGGTCGCCGCGGCCGGCACCACCGCGCCGGTGATCGGCCCGGCCGACGTGAGCGTCGTCGAGGGCACCAACACGATCGTGTACGCGTGGGGCAGCCTCGAGGCGAACAACCTCGCGCTGGCCGTCCAGACGATCTCCGGCCTGCACAGCGCGCCGGCCGGCGTGCCGTCCGGTGAGCTCGGCCTCGCGAGCGACTCGCCCGCGTCGCCCGCCCCGCTGCTCCTCGGTGCGGCTCTGCTGGTCGCGGCCGGCGGCGTCGTGCTGATGGTCCGGCGCACGCCGGTCCGCCTCCCGCGCGACTAGCCACCACCCGCCCCTCAACCAGGGGTGCGGTGCCTGCCCCTCCCGCCAGGCACCGCACCCCCTTCCCCGCGGGACCCCGCCCGAACCCCACCCACGCCTGTGGCCCGGAGATCGCCATGTCGCACCGAACCGGTCGTCGCACGCCGACCCTCGCCATCGCGCTCGCGGTCGTGGCGGTCGCCGGTCTCCTCGCCGGCTGCACCCCGAGCGATCCGCAGGATGCGACGGCGGCATCAACAGCCTCGTCGACCCGCGCGCCCTCACCCCGGGCGTCGTCGTCGGCCACCCCCGCCCCCGTCCCGGACGTCCCCGTGGCCAGCGCCGACCTCGGCGCGGTGCCGAGCCCCGTCGTGATCCCGCCGACCCGGCTCCGGATCCCGGCGCAGGACATCGAGCTGCCGATCGACGCCGTCGGCGTCCAGGCCGACGGTCAGATGGAGGTCCCGCCGCTCGCCGAGCGCGGCGGGTGGTACCGGTTCGGGGCAGCCCCCGGACAGGACGAGGGCACGGCCGTCATCGCGGCCCACGTCGACTCCGTCGCCTCGGCCGGGCTCGGTCCGTTCGCGCGGCTCGAGGATCTCGTCGCGGGCGACGTCGTCGAGGTGACCCGGCAGGACGGCACCCGCCGCCAGTACACCGTCAGCGGTGTCCGGCGGGTGGCGAAGACCGACGTGCCGTGGGCCGAGATCTTCGTCCGGGACGGCGATCCGCGCCTCGTCCTGGTCACCTGCGGAGGGGTCTTTCAGCCCGCGATCGGGCGCTACGCGGATAATGTGATCGTCACCGCCGACCCGGTCGCGGACTGATGGCGACGCTGGTCGGGAGCCCGGCGGCACCGACGCTCACGCCGCTGGCCGGCCCGGCCCCGCAAAGGAGGAGTGCCCTGACCACCCCCGGTCACGTCAGCGAGATCCGGACGCGCGCCACCTGGACGGACGCGGAGCTCGGCGACGCCTTCGCGGCGGGGGACGAGCTGGCGCTGGCCGAGGCGTACCGGCGCTGGTCGGCCTTCGTCCACACCTTGGCGGTCCGGTCGCTGCGGGACGTCGCGGACGCCGAGGACGTGACCCAGCAGGTCTTCGTCAGCGCCTGGCGCGGGCGGTCCGGCTTCGATCCTGGCCGGTCTCCGCTGCCGGCCTGGCTCACCGGGATCACCCGGAACGCGATCGCCGACGTGCACCATCGTCGGGCCCGGGATCGGCGCAACGAGGTCGCGGTCGCGCGCACGACCGGACCGGCGCCCGAGCCCGAGACCGCCGGGCTCGCCGAGCGGCTGACCGTGGCCGACGAGCTTGCCCGGCTGGGGGAGCCCCAGCGCACGATCCTGGCGCTCGCGTTCTTCGACGACCTGACCCACGACCAGATCTCACGGCGTCTCGACCTGCCGCTCGGGACGGTCAAGAGCCACATCAGACGTAGCCTGCTGCGACTGCGAGACCGGTTGGAGGTGGATGGTGAGACACGTTGACCCGGAGGTGCTGGCGCTGGTCGCGCTCGGGGAGCCCCTTGCCGACGACGCCGACCGCACCCACCTCGCCGGGTGCGCCGAGTGCACCGCCGAGGTCGCGTCCCTGCGCGCCGTCGTGGCGGTCGGGCGATCGGTGACCGACGCGGACGCGCTCGTGGCGCCGTCGGCGGCCGTGTGGGACCGCATCCGCGGCGAGCTCCAGCTCGCGACGACCCCGGGTGGCGACCCGGCCGCGCCGGGTGAACCGGCGCCGGTGACCGAGCTCGAGCCGGTGACCGAGCTCGACGAGCGCCGGGCCCGGGCCGCGGTCCGCCCGGAGCCGGGCGAGGTGGTCGCGGCGTTCACCGCGGCCGGGGCGACGGCCGCGGGCCTGATCGTCGGTGGCGCCGGCGGTGCGCTGTGGGCGTCCGACGCGTTCGCGCCCGCGGCCGAGCCCGCCGTCCTCGCCACCGCTGCCCTCGACCCGCTGCCCGGCTGGGCCGCCAGCGGGACGGCCCTGGTCGAGGAGGAGCCCGACGGCGGCCGCGTCCTGGTCGTCACGCTCGACGGCCCGGCCGTGGCCGGCGACTTCCGGGAGGTCTGGCTGATCGACCGCGAGGTGCAACGCCTCGTCAGTCTCGGCGTCCTGACCGGGTCCGACGGCCGCTTCACGGTCCCGGCCGGGCTCGACCTGAGCGACTTCGCGATCGTGGACATCTCGGAAGAGCCGCTCGACGGCGTCCCGGCCCACTCCGGGGACAGCATCGTGCGGGGCACGCTCGGCGCCTAGCGCGCCCAGCGCTCCTGGCGTCTCCGCGGTGACCGCGGTGGCGCCGGCGGTGTTTCAGCGCTGCCAGATGCGTCCGGTGCGCAGACCGGCGACGGTGCGGGCGGTCACGGTGCCCCAGAAACCGAGCAGCGTGAGGTAGAGCAGGACCCCGACGACGTCGATCGCCGTCACCTGCCAGGCCTGGCCCAGGCTGAGGGTCGCCACGGTGAACGCGCCGAGCGGGAACGTGAACCCCCACCAGCCGAGGTGGAACGGCAGTGCGCCGGCACGCACGTACCGCACCAGCAAGGTGGCGGAGATCGTGAACCACCACAGGCCGAAGCCCCACAGCGCGGTCCCGGCCAGCAGCGCGATCATCATCACGGTGGGTGCGCTGGCGCCGAAGGTGCCCTGACCGGCCCGTGCCAGCGCGAGCGGCGCGAGGATCGCGACCCCGACCGGCCCCAGACCGATCCACAGGGTCGGGGCGAGGGGTGCCGGCGGCAGCGGGTGCAGCACGAGGCGGTCGTACAGCAGCCCCAGGACCAGCAGGAACAGCACGAGCCCCAGGCCGTACGTGCCGTAGCCGACGACGAGGAGCAGCCGCGCGGTGGGCGCTGTGACGTGGGCCAGGAGCGGGGCCCCGGCCATCGCGATGATGATCGTCACCACCGGCGGGATGAACCAGCCGCCGTTGACCGCCGGGGCCGGGAGCGTGCCGACGAACAGCGTGATCGTGAACGCGACGCTGAACACCAGGGCGAGCGCCGTCCCCGCGAGGGCGAGCACGGCGGTCAGCACGGTGACCGCACCGGCCGGCATCACGGTGGGGCCGACGACGGAGGTCATCACCGCCAGGACGAGCAGCCCGCCGGGGACCGTGGCGAGCATCGCCCCGAGCACCGGATGGCGCACGTCCGCGAGGGCCGAATCGCGGTACCGCAGCCAGCGGGCGGCGTACGCGACCACGAGGACCGCACCGAGGGCGTAGGCGAGGATCGCCAGACCCGCGCCGAGCACGTGCGCGAGGCGGGTCAGGGCCGCCACCCCACCCGGGTTCTGGTAGGTCGCCACGGCCACGATGGCCGTGCCCATCACGGCGGCGAACCAGCCCGGGTGCAGGTCGCGCACCCGGTTGGCCCGCGGCGCGGGGGCCGCCGCCGCGTCGACGGTGGCCGGCGGCGCGGCGTCGGACGCGGGCGGGGTTGCTTCCATCAGGAGGCCAGCGGCGCGAGCAGCTCGCGCACGTGCGCGGCGGTGGGGACGCGTCCGGACAGGATCACCTTGCCGTCCACGACGAGTCCGGGCGTGGACATGACGCCGAAGCCGGCGATGGTCGGGTAGTCGGTGACCTTCTCGATCGTGGCGGCGATCCCGAGGTCGGCCACGGCCTCGCGGGTGACGCGTTCGAGATTGACGCAGTTGGTGCAGCCGGGTCCGAGGATCTTGATGATCATGGTCGTCTTCCTGTTCGGTTGATCGGGGGGTTGGTGGCCGTCCGGGTTCAGGTCACCCCAGCACGGCGTTGAAGAGGTAGCCGACGGCGACGATCCCGGTCCCCGTCACGGCCACGAACGTGGCGATGAGCGGGGGCTTGAGCACCCGACGCAGCAGGATCAGCTCGGGCAGGGACAGCGCGACGACCGCCATCATGAAGGCGAGCAGGGTGCCCATCGGCAGGCCGTTGTCGTGCAGGGCCTCGACCAGCGGCATGATCCCGGCCGCGTTGGAGTACAGCGGGATCCCGATCAGTACCGCGATCAGCACGGCGAACGGGTTGCCCGCGCCGGCGTACCGCGTGAAGAAGTCCTCCGGCGCCCACCCGTGGATCGCGGCGCCGAGGCCGATGCCGACCAGGAGGTACGGCCAGATCTTGCGCAGGATGGTGGCGACCTCTTCGATGCCCATCTGGATCCGGTCGTCCCAGGTGAGCCCGGCGGTCGAGTCGATCACCTGGCCGCCCAGTCGGGTCTCGAACACGAACGGCTCGATCCACCGCTCGACCTTGAGCCGGCCCAGCACGTAGCCGGCCACGATCGCGATCACCAGGCCGGCGCCCACGTACAGCAGGGTCGGGCCGAGACCGAAGAGCCCGAACAGCAGCGCGATCGCGACCTCGTTGACCAGGGGGCTGGCGATCAGGAAGCTCAGCGTCACCCCGACCGGCACCCCGGCCGCGACGAACCCGATGAACGCCGGCACCGCGCTGCACGAGCAGAACGGCGTGACCACGCCGAGCCCCGCGGCCATCACGTTGCCGACACCCTCGCGACGGCCGCCGAGCAGGGCCCGGGTGCGCTCGACGCTCATGAACGAGCGCAGGACGGTGACCAGGAAGATGATGCCGACCAGCAGGAGCAGGATCTTGACGGAGTCGTAGACGAAGAAGTGCACGCCCGAGCCGAGCCGGCTCGCCGGGTCGAGCCCGACGACGTCGTACACCAACCAGCTCCACAGCGGCAGGTTGACGGCGTACAGGACCGTCCACACCACAGCCGCCGCGCCCAGGCCCGCCCAGCGGCGGGTCGCGGTGGTGGGGCGCAACCGCTCGGCGATGCTCACGGCCGGATCCCGCCCTCCGGGAGCGGCAGGGGCAGGGCGGCGCACAGGCGCATACGCGCATCCGGCGCCAGGGTGTAGTCCACCCAGCGTCCGCGGCGCGACGTCACGACGAGCCCGGCGTCGCGCAGCACGCGCAGGTGGTAGCTCAGCAGGTTGGCGGCGATCGGGACGTGGGACTGCAGGTCGCAGACGCAGTGCGGCCCGTCGGCGAGCCGCGCGAGCACCCCCCAGCGGATCGGGTCGGCGACGGCCTGGAGCAGGGCGACGGCGGTCGGCCCGGGGAGCGTCGGGTCCGCGGGATCCCGTGACACTTCAATCTGAATTGCTTCGACCATGCTTGAAACGTAGGACGGTCCGGTGCCGGTTTCGAGGGACCGAGGTCCCAGGTCAGCGGCCGGATCCCCCGGTCGGCGGGTGGCCGCCGGACCCGCCGACGCACCGACCGGTGCGCGCGGGCGTGCATGCTGTCCGGATGCTTGACGACTTCGACGGGGTGCTCGCGCGCGCCCGGGTCGGCTCGGCGGAGGCGTTCACGTTGCTCTACGAGGACCTGGTGCGGCCGGTCGCGGCGTACCTGCGCGGGCGCGGGGTGGCCGACGTCGAGGACGTCACGAGCGAGGTCTTCGTGGCGGTCCTCACCGGGGTGCGGGGCTTCGACGGGGACCAGGCGCACTTCCGGTCGTGGGTGTTCACGATCGCGCACCGACGGGTGGTCGACGGGTGGCGCCGGGGTGGCCGGCGACCGACGCCGGTGCCCTACGAGCCGGCCGACGATGCGCGCTCCGCCCCGAGCGCGGAGAGCGACGCGCTCGCTGCTCTCGGAGAGGAGCGCGTGCAGGCGCTGCTCGGTGAGCTCTCACCCGATCAACGGGACGTGCTCGTGCTGCGGATCGTCGGTGACCTGACCGTGGACCAGGTGAGCGACGTCGTCGGCAAGAAGCCGGGTGCGGTCAAGGCCCTGCAGCGCCGTGGGCTGGCCACGCTGCGCCGAAACCTGACCGTGGAGGGAGTACCCCTGTGAGCCCCTTCGACGATCACCAGAGCATGAGCGCGCTCGAGCACACCGACGAGCTGGTGGTGACCGGCCGGCCGGCGCCCCCGACCGAGGCCGAGCTCACCTCCTTCGTCGCGGCGCTGCGGGCCACGGCCGCCGATCCCGCGCCGCGCCCGAGTGTCGCGCTGAGCGCGTTGCTGCGGGACGGGTTGGCACCTCCCTCGCTCGACCCCGTCGCCGCTCGGCCACGCCCCGCCCGGGCGGGGCGCAGCGCCGGGTGGCGCAACCGGTGGCGCTCCGTGGTGGGCCTCGGCCTCGCGGCCAAGATCGTGCTCGGCGCCGGGGTCGCGGTCGCGTCCGTCGGTGGCGCGGCCACGATCGATGCCGTGCCCGACGCCGTCCAGCTCCCGGCGCGCGCTGTGGTCTCGGGTGTGGTCGGGCTGTTCACGTCCGACCCGGTCGGCGATCCGGACCTGCCCGAGCCGGCCCGCGTCGTCCCGACGCCGACCACCGGCGTCCCGACCGCGTCAGGTGCCGAGGTGCCCGGGTCGACCGAGGTGCCCGGGTCGACCGAGCCGCCCGGGTCGACCGGGTCCGACGGGTTGCGTGGGTTGAACGGCGTGAACGGCTTGAACGGCTTGAACGGCTTGAACGGCTTGAACGGCTTGAACGGCTTGAACGGCTTGAACGGCGTGAACGGAGCGGGCAACGGGTCGTCTGCTGAGGGACGCCCGGGGACCGTGGACGTTCCCGCGCGCCCCGCTGTGCCGATCCCGTCCACCGGTCTTCCGTCCGGCGTCCCGTCCGGCGTCCCGTCCGGCGTCCCGTCCGGCGTCGGCGCGCAGACGCCGCCGGACCTACCGTCCGCAGTGCCCCAGGCGAACGGTCTGCTCCGGTCGACGACCAGCGGATCCTCGGCCGTCTCGCCCCCCACGGTCATACCGCCGACGGCAGCGGTCGACCTGGGGTCCGCCGCCCGGAAGGCAGCGGCATCGGCCACCCCCGCCCCCTGACACGGTCGAGAGTGGGTGCGGGCTGAGGTTGGTGGCGCCGAGGCCGTACCCCTGGGGCGGCGATGGGCGATCACCCCTTCCGAGAGCGGCACTCGTGCCGCACCCCGAGGTGTCGCGTCGGTCGATGCGGCACCAGAGTTGAAGGAGCCACCATGAGCACCACCGCACTCGCCGCAGTCCTGGCAAAGTTCGCCAGCCTCAACGTCGCAGGCAACGCCGTCGCCGGTCTGGCCGTGGCCGCAGGAGCGGTCGGCGGTGTCAGCGGTGCCTCGGCCGTGGCCGACCAGGTCACCGACGCCCCCGAGAGCACGCAGGTGGCCGTCGTCGAGCACACCGAGGCGACCGCCGAGGTCGACACCGAGGCCGCGACCGACGCGTCGGTCGACTCGACCGACGCCGCAACCGACGCGGGCGCCGAGGTTGCCGCGACGACGGGTACCGACGACGCCGAGGTCGGTGCGGGCGTGGCCGGTGCTGGTGCGGCGGACCTGCCGGACGCGGCCGCCTTCGGTCAGGAAGTCGCTGCGGACGCCCAGGTCGACGGCGTCGTCGGAGCGGAGATCTCCGCGCAGGCGCGTGCCCGCGCCGAGCTTCGTCGCACCCTCGACGCCCTCCCGGAGGTGCCCGCGTCCAGCACGACCGGCGCCGAGGCGGCTGCCGGTGCCGGCGAGCACGTCACCGTGGGTGGCGCGGTCTCCGGGAACGCCACCGTCGGCAAGTAGCTCGTCGACCTGACAGAACCCGCGGACCTGATCCGCGGACCCGAACCCGCGGGTCTCGACCCGCGTGCCTGAGCCCCGCCCCCCGTGCCCCCCAAGCCACGGGGGGCGGTCCTCGTCGGTGGGTCGGTGCACCCGGTGCGAGCGCTGCGGCCGGTACGACGGATGCAGCGGACCGGAACAGATACTCTCTGGATCGGCCGTGCCCGTGCCGTCTCCCACGAGGGAACCGGCGCAGCGGCGCGGCGGCACCCGGGGGCTCACACGTCATGCGCACATCAACGGCTCGGTCTCGGACGGCGGCCGCGCTCGCGGCCGGGGCGCTGATTCTGGTGGGAGTGACTGCCTGCTCGCCCGCCGCACCCACGCCCGACGGTGCGGCCGACGCGCTCGCCACCGGCCTCGCCACGGGCGACCTGACCGAGGTCGAGCTCGCGGGCGCCACCCCGACCGAGGCGACCGCGCAGCTCACCGCCGCGCTCGCGGGCCTCGACCCGCTGCACCCGACCGTGGAGGTCGGGAAGGTCACGCTCGCGAAGGACGGCGCGACCGCGACCGCCGCGCTCGGCTTCACGTGGGACCTCGACGAGTCGGACACCGACTGGACCTACTCGACCACCGCCACGCTCGACCTGGTCGAGAATGTCTGGCAGGCGAAGTGGTCCAGCTATCTGATCGCGCCCGACCTCTTGCCCGGCGAGACCCTCAGCCTGCGCCGCGACGCCAGCACCTCCGAGCGGGCGTCCGTGCTCGGCGCGGGCGGCGCGGTGCTCGTCGAGGCGCGGGCGGTGGTGCGTCTCGGGCTCGACAAGACCAGGGTCGATCCGGCCGGTCACGATGCCTCGGCCCGGCTGATCGCGGCGATCCTCGGCCTCGACCCGCAGGCGTACGCCGAGCGGGTGGCCGCCGCCGGCGAGAAGGCCTTCGTCGAGGGGCTCGTGGTGCGGACCGACGGACCGGGGGTCGACCTGGCCGCGTTCGAGGCGGTGGACGGAGCGTTGGGCGTGCCCGACTCGTTGCCGCTCGCCCACAGCCGGCTGTTCGCGCGGGCGATCCTCGGCACCGCCGGTCCCGCGACGGCGGAGATCGTCGACGAGTCCGCCGGGCGCGTGCAGGCGGGTGACATCGTCGGCCTGTCCGGGCTGCAGCGTCAGTACGACGCGCAGCTCGCCGGGCTGCCCGGTCAGACGGTCGTGGTGACGTCGGCCGATGGCGCGACCACGCGTGATGTCTTCGTCGTCCCGGCCACCCCCGGCGAGCCGCTGGTCACGACGCTCGACCCGACCGTGCAGGATGCCGCGGAGGCGGTGCTGGCCGACGTCGGCCCCGCGAGCGCGATCGTGGCGATCCGCCCCTCGACCGGCGAGGTCCTCGCGGCCGCGAACGGCGTCGGGAGCGAGGGGCTGTCCACGGCGACCGTCGGGACCTACCCGCCCGGCTCGGTGTTCAAGGTGGTCAGCTCGCTCGCCCTGCTGCGCGCCGGCCTCACCCCGGACAGCGAGGTCAGCTGCCCGGTGAGCATCGACGTCGACGGCCGCACGTTCGAGAACTTCCCGGGCTACCCGGCGGCCGCGAACGGGCCGATCAGCCTGCAGACCGCCGTCGCGAACTCGTGCAACACGGCGTTCATCGGGGCTCGGGACCTCGTCGGGCAGGCCGGTCTCGCCGAGGCCGGGGCCTCGCTCGGGCTCGGGCTGGACGCCGACATCGGCTACCCGGAGTCCCTCGGGACCGTCCCGACGGACTCGACCGGCACGGACCACGCCGCGTCGATGATCGGCCAGGGGCGGCTGCAGGTCTCCCCGCTCGGGATGGCGACGGTGGCGGCGTCGGTCGCGAACGGCACCACGGTGGTGCCCTGGTTGGTCGGGCCGACCGCGCCCGAGGCGCCCGCGCCTGCGGTCGCGCTCACCGCTGACGAGGCGGCGAGCCTGCGCACGATGATGCGGGCGGTGGTGACCGACGGCGGCGCCGATTTCCTGCTCGACGTGCCCGGTGCCGAGGTGCTCGCCAAGACGGGCACCGCCCAGTACGGCGAGGCGGGCGCACTGCGCAACCACGTGTGGATGATCGCGATCCAGGGTGACCTCGCGGTCGCGGTCTTCGTGGCCGACGGCGACTACGGCTCCACCACCGCCGGTCCCCTCCTCAAGACCTTCCTCACCCAGCTCGCCCCCTGATCCCTCTGATCCCCCTCCCCGCGCCCGACCGGGAGGCAGGTCAGGGGTGCGGGAGGGTCTCGGGGGAGCGGCCGCGGAGCTTGTCGATCTCGCGGCGTTCGCGCTTGGTGGGGCGGCCGGCGCCGCGGTCGCGCTGGGCGGCGATGGCGACGTGCTCGCGCGGCACGGGTGGTGGCGTGCGGTCGAGAAAGCACAGGGCGGCCGCCGGTGCGCCGACGCGCTTCTCGATGATCTGGACGACCTCGACGATCCGTTCGACGCCGTCACCGCGGAGCCGGATCTCGTCGCCGACGTGCACGGCGCTCGCCGGCTTGGCGTGGTCGCCGTTGATGCGGATGTGCCCGGCGCGGCAGGCGGCCGCGGCCTGGGCGCGCGTGCGGGTCAGGCGCACCACCCAGACCCAGCGGTCGACGCGGGTGGTGGCGGCAGTGCCGGTGGTGCTCATCTCACGAGCGTAGGCGCCGTCGGCCGCGCCCCGCCGCGTGCCCGGGTCTCGGCCGGGCATCGAGCGAGATGCTTCGCTGCGGCTCAGGTCACGCACAGCGGGCTGCCGGGTTGCGGTCGTTGGATCGGTGGTGCGGCCCCACGGCGAGGCCGGCACGGTAGGAGGACACCGATGGATGAGCACGACGGTCAGCAGACGCAGGTCCCGGACGGGCCGATCGCGCCCACCCTGGCTCAGGAGGTGCGGACCGCGGACGCGCTGTACGCCTCCGGCCGCCGCCGTCGCCGGGGAACCGCGCTGGTGGCCGCCGGTGCCGCGCTCACGCTGGGGCTCTTCGCGGGCGCGGTGGCGTGGTCCGAGGGGTCGGGCACGGCGGTGGCGGAGACCGAGACGGCGACCGTCGACGAGAGCGCGGCCGCCGCGACCACCCTGGACGGTCCGCCGACCGGCTGGCCCGGCCCCGACGGCGGCGGTCCGGGCGCAGGTGCCGGCACGGGCACGCAGTCTCCGCCGGACACGACGACCGTGGAGTCGACCGCGGCCAGCGCCGCCCAGCAGGTCGGGCTCGTGACGATCGTGACGACGCTGGGCTACCAGGACGCGTCGGCCGCCGGCACCGGCATCGTGCTCACGGCCGACGGCGTCATCCTCACCAACAACCACGTGATCTCGGGTGCGACGACGGTCGAGGTCACCGTCGAGTCGACCGGAGAGGTGTACACCGCCGAGGTCGTCGGCACCGATGCGACCGCCGACGTCGCCGTCCTCCAGCTCGATGACGCCGCGGGGCTCGCGACCGCGGCGATCGACGACGATGGCGGTGCCGCCGTCGGGCAGGCGATCGCCGCGGTCGGCAACGCGGACGGCGGCGGCGACCTGCTCGCGGCGGCCGGGACGGTGACGGCCCTCGCGGAGACGATCACGACGCAGAGCGAGGGGACCACCGCGGGGCACACGCTCACGGACCTCATCGAGATCGACGCCGACGTCGTGGCCGGGGACTCCGGCGGCGCGGTGCTCGATGCCGAGGGCGAGGTCGTGGGCATGACCACGGCCGCGTCGTCGGGCTCGGCCGCGATCACCGGCTACGCGATCGCGATCGACGACGCGCTCGCCACGGCCGACCTGATCCGCTCCGGGGTCGACACCGACACGATCACGATCGGCCTGCCGGGCTTCCTCGGGGTGCAGATCGGCTCGACCGACACGTCCGAGACGTCGGGGTGGGGCGGCGCCCCGGCCATGGGCTCGGCCCGCGGTGGCGTGACCACGGCCCCGGAGGTGACCGCCTCGGCGGGCGCCGCGGTCGCCGGGGTGTTCGCCGACACCCCGGCGGCCGCCGCCGGGCTCGTGGCGGGCGACACGATCACCGCGCTCGGCGGGATCACGGTCGACAGCGCCGACACCCTGGCCGCCCTGCTGTCCGGCTACACCCCGGGCGACCAGGTCGACGTGACCTGGACGTCGTCGGCCACGGGCACGACGCAAACCGCGACCATCACGCTGATCGCGGGCCCCGCCGACTGACTACGTGCGGTTGGCGCGGTAGTACTCGATCAGGCCACGGGTCGAGGCGTCCTGGGTCGCCAGCACGTCCGCGTCGCCGGCGACGGCCGGCGCGATCTCGACCGCGAGCAGCTTGCCGAGCTGGACGCCCCACTGGTCGAAGCTGTCCACGCCCCACACGATCCCCTGCACGAACGTGATGTGCTCGTACAGCGCGATGAGCTGGCCGAGCACGCCCGGGGTCAGCGCGGGCGCCATGATCGACGTCGTCGGCCGGTTGCCGCTGAACACGCGCGCCGGGACGATCTCCTCGGCCACCCCGGCCGCCCGAACCTCGTCGGCGGTCATGCCGAACGCGAGCGCCTTGGTCTGGGCGAAGAAGTTCGCCAGGAACAGCTCGTGCACGTCGGCCTCGCCGCCGGGCGAACCGGCGTCACGCAACGGGTGGGCCGGGGTGGCGACCGCGATGAAGTCCGCCGGGATGAGCCGGGTGCCCTGGTGGATCAGCTGGTAGAACGCGTGCTGCCCGTTCGTGCCGGGCTCGCCCCAGAAGATCTCGCCGGTCTGGGTGGTGACCGGCGTGCCGTCCCAGCGGACCGACTTGCCGTTGGACTCCATGGTCAGCTGCTGCAGGTAGGCCGCGAACCGGTGCAGGTACTGCGCGTACGGCAGCACGGCGTGCGTGTGCGCGCCGAGGAAGTTGACGTACCAGACGTTGAGCAGCCCCATCAGCACGGGCACGTTCTGCTCGAACGGGACGGTCCGGAAGTGCTCGTCGACGGTGTGGAACCCGTTGAGGAACGCGCGGAAGTTGTGCGGGCCGACGGCGATCGCGAGCGAGGTCCCGATGGCGGAGTCGACCGAGTACCGGCCGCCCACCCAGTCCCAGAACCCGAACGCGTTGGCCGGGTCGATGCCGAACTCCGCGACCTTGTCGAGCGCGGTCGACACCGCGACGAAGTGCCGGGCGACGGCCTCGGTGCGGGCCGCCTCGGTGTCCTCGATCGCGCCGGCGGCGAGAAGCTGCTCCCAGAGCCAGGCGCGGGCCAACCGGGCGTTCGTCAAGGTCTCGAGGGTGCCGAACGTCTTGGACGCGACGATGAAGAGCGTCGTCGTCGGGTCGAGGTCCTTGACCGTCTCGGCGACGTCGGCAGGGTCGATGTTGGACACGAACCGCACCGTGAGCCCGTCGGCGACGTACGGCTTGAGGGCCTCGTACGCCATCACCGGTCCGAGGTCCGAACCGCCGATGCCGATGTTGACGACCGTGGCGACGCGCGCCCCGGTCACCCCTGTCCACGCGCCGCTGCGAACCTTGTCTGCGAACGCGTCGACCTGGGCCAGCACGGCCTGCACGTCGGCGTCGACGTCCTGGCCGTCGACGATCAGCGGCGGGGTGGCCGACGCCGGTCGGCGCAGGGCCGTGTGCAGCACCGCGCGGTCCTCGGTGACGTTGATGTGCTCGCCCGCGAACATCGCGTCGATCCGCCCCGCGAGGCCGACCTCGCCGGCGAGCTGCACCAGCAGGGCGAGCGTCTGGTCGGTGACGAGGTTCTTCGACAGGTCGACGTGCAGGTCACCCACGGTGCGGGTCAGGCGCGACGCCCGGTCGTGATCGGCAGCGAACCAGGCGCGCAGGTCTGGTTCGAGGCTCGTCTGGTGGGCGGTCAGGGCCTCCCAGGCGGCAGTGGTCGTGGCATCGATCGGTGTGATGGTCACAAGGCTCCTTCTCGCAGGTCGTCAAGGATCACCGTAGGGCGTGCAGGGCGTCGATCTCTCCGACCTTGTGCCCGCCCGGCGTGCTGGGGCGGCTACGCGCGCGTCGGCTGCGCGTCGGGCAGCGGCTGCACGTCGGGCAGCGGCCACGGGGTGAGCTCGGCCACCGGCCACGACGCGACCGCGGGACGTCCGAGGAGGTAGCCCTGCCCGCCGACGATCCGGACCGGCCGGCCGCCGGTGCCCGACGAACGCACCACCTGCAGCAGGGCCTCGGTCTCGATTCCCTCCGCGATCACCATCGCGCCGGACTCGGCGGCGTACGCGACGATCGCCGCCAGCACCGCGCGTCCAGAACCACCCTCGCCGGCGCTGCACACCACAGACCGGTCCACCTTGACGAAGGCAGGTCTTACCCGCCCGAGCAGCCCGAGGCCGGTGTCGCCCGCGCCGACGTCGTCGAGCGCGAGGTGGAAGCCGAGGTCGCGCAGCTCCTGGAGCTGGTCGATCACGAGGTCCATGCGCTCGCTGGCGTGCTCGGTGAGCTCGATGACGACCCGCGCCGGCGGCAGGCCCGCGGCCTCGACCTCGCGCCGCAGCCGCTCGCCGACGCCGCCGCCGTGGTCGAACACCTCCGGCGCGATGTTGAGGAACAGCAGCGCCTCGGCGGGGAAGTCCGCGACCCGCGCGAGGACGGCCGCACGGCACAGGGCGTCGAGCTCATCGACCCGTCCGAGCCGGGCAGCACCCGAGAACGCGTCCTGGGGCCCGTCGAGCCCGTACTCCGCCGCGGGGCGCGCCAGCCCCTCGAAGCCGATGATCTTGTGGGTGTCGAGGTTCCAGATCGCCTGAAAAGCCGCCCCCATCCGCCGTGTCGTCAACAGCTGGCGTACCGCCGCGATCGTGGCCGCGGAGGTGCGCGCGGGCGCCGAGTCCGCGATCTGGTCGTAGGCCACGACCTGGTTGCGGCCGCGACGCTTCGCTTCGTACAACGCCAGGTCCGCCTGCTCGCGCAGCGCGTGGGCGTCGGCGTCGGTCGGGCCGAGCTCGGCGACACCCACGCTGATGGTGGTCCGTCCCATGCGCTGCACGGCCGCGTGGCGCATCCGTTCGATCGCGCCCAGCGCCTCGCGACGGCCGGTGCGCGGCAGGATCACGGCGAACTCGTCGCCCCCGATGCGGAAGGCGAGGTCCTGCTCGCGTCCGGTGCGCAGCGCCGCCGCGAGGCTGACGAGGACCTCGTCGCCCTTCTGGTGCCCACGGTTGTCGTTGACGAACTTGAAGTCGTCGACGTCGACCAGCACCAGGGCGAGCGGCTCGCCGAAGCGGCGGGCCCGGGCGACGCCCGCGCGGAGCGCCTCCTGGAAGGCGCGGTGGTTGCGCAGCCGGGTGAGGCTGTCGAGCGTGGCCCGGTCCTGCGCCGCGTTGAACCGGCCCGCGAGCGAGCGACCACCCAGGAAGTACAGGAGCGGCGGCGACAGCACGGCGGTCAGGGCCAGTGCGCGCGCGGAGGCGAGCCGCAGCGCGGCGAGCTGTCGGCTGAGCACGTCCGGTGCGACCTCGACCTCGAGGACGAACGCGACGCCGCCCAGCTCGACCTGGGAGAGGTAGTCGAACATCTCGAAGCCGTTGCTGCTGCGCGACTCGAACGCCGGGGTGCCGTCGCGCAGGACGCCCGCGACGACGGGTCCGCGATCACGGACCGGCTCGTCCTGAGCCGGGTTCGATCCGACGGCTGTCCCGAGATCCGTGATCAGCCGGACCCGTCGGACCTCCGGCGGCGCCGTCATCCGGGCGAGGGACTCGCGCACCCGGACCCACGGGTCGTCGCCCTCGGGCGTGGACGCGAACGCTGCCTCGATCTGCTCGCTGCGCACCTGGTGGCGGTCCGCGCCGTCCGCGATCATGATCGCCCGGGAATCGTGGGCCTGCATCGCGTAGAGCCCCGCGCCGACGACGACGAGCGTCCCGATGAAGGTCGCGAACAGCTGGAGCAGGAAGGTCCAGCGGGTCGGCAGCCGGCTGAACCAGGATCTGGATCCGCGTCGAGCACTCATCGGGCGTCTCCTGTTCGGCTGCCCGCATCCAGGGGTTCGCGCGCGGTGTCTTCGGATGAGCGGGCGGGTGGCCCGATCATCGGCCGGATCAGCCGCCCATCATCACACGGTCGACGGCGCTGTGCCGGGACCATCGTCCGGGGCGGCGGGTACCCTGACGCGCATGGAGGAGCCTGGCGGCGGCGCGGCGATTCGCGGTGGCCGCGCCATCACGACGTCGGCCGTCGCGCTGTCCCTGGGTGCGGGTGCGCACGCCCTGGGGGGCGGGGCGCTTCCGTCGACGCTCGTGCTGGTGGCCCTCGGGGCGCTCGTGCTCCTCCCCGCCACGGCCTTGGCGCGCCGGCAGCTGCGGCTGTGGACCCTGCTGCCCGCCCTGGCCGTCCTCCAGGTGGCCGTGCACGCGGTGCTGTCGTTCCTGTCGCCCGCCGGATTGTCGGTCGTGGTCGATCCCGCCCCTTCCTCGGGGCACGCGCACGGCGGCGCCCCGGGCCTCGCCTCGGACCTCGTCCAGGGCGGCGCTGCCTCGGTCGGGCTGGCTGCCGCGAGCCCGCTGCTGCACGTCCACGCGGGCGTGTCCTCCGTCGGGATGCTCGTGGCCCACGCCGCGGCGATCCTGGTCACTGCCGCACTCCTCGTCGGCGCCGATGGTGCGGCCCGGCGTGCGCTGCACTGGTTGCGGGCCGTCGTCCCGCTGCTCGGCCTGCGGGTCGCCGGTCCGGTCGTCGCGTCACCGCTCCACGAACCGGCGCGGGCGCCCGGTTTCGTTCCGCTCGCACCCGGCCGGGTGCGGTCCCGGCCCCGGCGCGGCCCTCCGGTGGAGCCCGCCACCGCCTGAGAGGTCCCTTCCTTCGCCGACGACGATCGGCGCTGGCTCGGTCGTGCCTGCTCGCCTGCGGTGGCCGCGTGCCATCCGCACCCGCACCCCTGCACACCTCACCCGTGAGGCGTGCAGCTGGGTCGACGCCAAGGACGACCTCGATGCCCGCTGCCCTTCTCAGTGCCTGCCCAGATCGCGTGCCGAACCGATCCTCGGCCCGGCCGAACCCCCGCCCGACCCCCCGCCCGACCCCCCGCCGGACGGTCCGCCCGCACGCACGACGGGTGCACTGGAGCGGCCGGGCCGGGGCGCTCGGTGCACTGATCGCGTCGGTGGTCCTCACGGCTCTGCCGGCCGCGGCGCACGACCAGCTGATCGAGACGGTTCCCGCAGATGCGTCCGTGGTCGCGACCGCTCCCGCGGAGCTCACGCTGAGGTTCAGCGAGGACGTCATGGACATCTCCTCGCAGGTGATCCTGCGTGGGCCGGCGGGCGAGGTCGTCCTGGACACCGAGGGGGTCGTCGCCGGGGCGCTGGTGAGCGCTCCGCTGCCCCCTGGCCTGGGGGAGGGGACCTACACCGTCGCCTGGCGGGTCGTGTCGGGGGACGGCCATCCGATCCAGGGGGCCTTCGGGTTCTCGATCGCGCCCGGCGAGCCGCCGCCCGCGGAAGCCGAGTCCCCGGTCGCGTCGCCGTCGCCCCTCGCGACGCCGACGGCGGCCGTGCCCGACTCCTCGGTCGACTCTCCAGCTGACTCCTCAGCCGGCACGACGACGACGCCGCAGCCGCCGTCGTCCTCCGTGGACGGGTCCGATCCGGACACCGGGCCTCGCGGGGTCGGTCCTGTCGTCGTCGGCGGCGTCGCGGTCCTGCTGGGTGCCGGCGGCGTCGCGTTGCTGTGGCGCCGCCGGCACCGGACGGAGTGAGGACCGCCCGCCCGCACGAGCACCGGACGCACTGCACCCCTCGATCGCCCCGACTCGATCACCCCCCGCCTGAAGGGCTCTCTCCCATGACCACTCCCACGATGACCACTCCGACGATGACCACTCGCACCCGCACGACCGTCAGCCCTCGCCCTGCACATCGCCTCGGCGCCGGACTCCTCGGCCTCGGGCTGGCGCTCGCGCTCGCGGGGTGCGCCGGTGGCACGAGCACCTCCGACCCGGCCGCGGTCGACCGCGCGTCGGGAGCCCCGGGGGCGTCGTCGGGCCCGCCCGACGAGGCGGCCGCCCTCTCGATCACGGACCCGTGGATCAAGGCCGCCGACACGGGCATGACCGCGGCGTTCGGCACGGTGGTGAACGACTCTGACGTCGAGGTGCGGATCGTCTCGGCGACCACGACGGCCTCTCCGCGCGCGGAGCTGCACGAGATGGCGACCAACGACGCCGGCGAGATGGTGATGCGACCCAAGGAGGGTGGCTTCACGGTCGCGGCGAACGGCAGCCACGAGCTCGCGCCGGGTGGGGACCACGTGATGATCATGGGGATCACGACCGCGGTGAGACCGGGCGACGAGGTGAGCGTGACGCTCACCGCGCAGGACGGGTCGGAGCTCACGTTCACGGCGCCGGCGCGCACCTTCGAGGGCGGCAACGAGACCTACGAGGGCGACGCGACGAGCACCCCGGGCGCGCCCGGAGCGACCCCGACCCCCGCGGCGTCATGACCGGATCCGGTCCCGACCGCCGGACGTTCCTGCAGGGGGGTGCCGCGGTCCTGGGCGGCGCGGCCCTGGCGCTCGGGGGACGTGCCGCGTGGGACGCCTCGACCTCGACGGGTCCCGCGGTCGACCCGGCCCGTGACGCCACCGCTGTCGATGCCACCGCCGTCGATGCCACCGCTGCCGGGTCCGCCGTCGTGCCCTTCACTGGCGACCGGCAGGCCGGAGTGGGCACGCCGCCGCCGGCGTTCGTGTCCCTGGTCGCCTTCGACCTGGTGGCCGGCGTGGACCGCGGCGCGTTGGTGCGGCTGATGCGGATCTGGACCGACGACCTCGGCCGCCTCACCGCCGGCCGCCCCGGCCTGGGGGACACCGAGCCCGAGCTGGCCGGAGTCCCGGCGAGCCTGACCGCGACCGTCGGATTCGGGCCGGGGGTGTTCACGGCGTGCGACCTCGAGGCCGCCCGACCGCCGTGGCTCGCGCCCTTGCCCGCCCTCGCGGTGGACCGGCTGCAGGACACGTGGTCGGGCGGCGACCTGGTCGTGCAGATCTGCGCCGACGACGAGCTCACCGTCGCGCACACGATGCGGGTCCTGGCCCGGCAGGCTCGGACGTTCACGACCGTGCGTTGGGTCCAGCGCGGGTTTCGCCGCAGCGCGGGGACCACCGCCCCGGGGACGACCATGCGCAACCTCATGGGGCAGGTCGACGGGACGCGCAACCTCGTGCCGGGGACCGACGACGCGCTGATCTGGCACGAGGCCGGTGCCGACACCCCGGCCTGGCTGGTCGGTGGCACGTCGATGGTCGTGCGCCGCATCGCGATGGACCTGGACACGTGGGACGCGCTGGACCGCTCCGGCCGGGAGATCGCCGTCGGACGGCGGCTGTCCGACGGGGCGCCGTTGACCGGCACGGCCGAGCACGACGAGCCGGACCTCGACGCGGTCAACGACCTGGGCTTCACGGTCATCGACACCGTCGCGCACATCCGCCGGGCCCGGTCGGACAACCCCGACGAACGGTTCTTGCGCCGGGGGTACAACTTCGACGACCCGCCGGCACCTCCGGCGCTGTCGAACTCCGGCCTGCTGTTCGTGACCTTCCAGCGCGACGTGACCGCGCAGTTCGTGCCGATCGCGCGGCGGCTGGACGAGCTCGACCTGATGAACACCTGGACGACGCCGATCGGGTCGGCCGTGTTCGCCGTCCCCGGTGGCTGCCAGGAGGGGGAGTACCTCGGGCAACGCCTTCTCGGCTGAGGTGATCGGGGGCGACTCGTGCCGGGTCGGAGCTACTCCAGCCGGCGCTCCTTGCGCGCCGCGCGGACCAGCTCGTTCATGGTGCGGACGAACTCGTGGATCTCGGGGATGTCACGCAGCACGGCCGTGCCCTCCTGGCTCGCGGCGGACACGCGCAGCGTCCCGCACTTGACCATCCGATCGAGCAGGCCCTGGTCGTACGCCACGTCGTTGATCCGCTCGAGCGGGATGTCGCGACCGGTCCGCCGGACGACCCCGTCCCGGGTCACGAGCCGCTCGTTCGTCAAGGTGCTGGTGCGGGTCAGCCACCGGAGCCACGGCCACACCCCGAAGACGGCGACGACGACCGCGAACGCGATCCAGCCGGCGGAGTCCAGCCACGCCCAGAACCCGTCGGACGGCCCGACGCTCAGCACCAGGACGAGGCCGACGACCGCGGCGAGGCAGATCAGCCCCGCCACGAGCAGGTGCTTGAGGTGCTCGCGGGTCTCGATGACGATCTCTTCCTGCGGACCCAGCTGGCTGGCGGGCAGACCCATGACGACTCCTGATCGGGGCGAACACACGCGCCGGGCCGGCGGCCCAACGAATAGCGGGGCTCGCAGGCTAGCGCCTGCTCTTCGCTCGGCAGGCTAGCGCCTGCTCTCTCTCTCGGCGGCTAGCGCCTGCTCAGTTGGCTCGGCGGATAGCGCCTGCTCTCTCTCGGCGGCTAGCGCCTGCTCAGTTGGCTCGGCGGCTAGCGCCTGCGGTACCGCTTGCGGCCGACCAGGAACCCGGCGGCCACGCCGAGCACCGCCGCGATCGCCAGGACGAACCAGAGCGGGACGACCGCCGTCGTGAAGATGAACGAGACCTCGACCTCCGCCCGGTTCGACAGGATCCAGACCAGGAGCACGGCGGCGATGACGAGCCCGCCGATCGCGCGCCCGGAGACTCTCGAGGTGGAACCGGACGCCGGAGTGGTGGTCATGGTGTGCCCCCTGTATCGAGCGGAACTGGTGCTCCGAGCCTAGGGCGCGGGGGTGCCGCGCGACCACCGTTCCCGCCGCTAGACCATGCTCTAGACCATGCTGGCGAGCGGCCAGGTGCGTTCGGGATCGCCCCAGGGGTCGGCCTCGGGCCGGCCGAGCAGGTAGCCCTGACCGCCGACGAACCGTGCCCGCCGGCTGATCGTCCGGGCCGCGCTCACCAGGTGGTTCAGGATCTCCTCCGTCTCGATGCCCTCGGCGATCACGATCGCGCCGGACTCGGCGGCGTACGCGACGATCGCCGCGAGCACCGCCCGGCCGGAACCGCCGTCGCGCGCGCTGCACACCACGGCGCGATCGACCTTCACGTAGTCGGGCCGGATCCGGCCCAGCAGCCCGAGCCCGACGTCAGCGGAGCCGACGTCGTCCAGCGCCAGGCGGAACCCCAGGTCGCGCAGCATCTGGACCGGGGCGAAGACCAGGCCCATCCGCTCGCTCGCATACTCCGTGAGCTCGAGGACGACCCGGCTCGGGCGTAGCCCGGCGGCCTCGACCTCCTGCTGCAGGCGCACGCCCGCGTCGACGCCGTGCTCGAGGACCTCCGGGGCCAGGTTGAGGAAGAGCAGGGCATCGCAGGGGAAGTCCTGCACGTGCGAGAGCACCGCCGAGCGGCACAGCGCGTCGAGCTCGTCGACGCGACCAAGCCGGGCGGCCCCGGAGAAGGCGTCCTCGGGGCTCCCGAGCCGGTACTCGACGGCGGGCCGGGCGAGGCCCTCGTACCCGAACACGCGGTGCGTGTCCAGGTTCCAGATCGGCTGGAACGCGGCTCCCATCCGCCGGGTCGCGAGCAGGCGGCGAACCGCGATGATGGTCGCCGCCGAGGTGCGCATCGGGGCCGATTCCGCGATCTCGCGGAAGGTGATCACCTCGTTGCGACCGCGGCGCTTGGCCTCGTACAGCGCCCGGTCCGCCCGGTCGCGGAGCACGGTGGAGTCGGTCCGGGCGTCGGTGTCGATGCTGATCGGGTCGAACTCGGCCAGCCCGACGCTGATCGTCGTTCCGCCCATCTGCTCCAGGGCCACCCGCTTCAGCCGGTCGATGGCATGGACGGCGCCGTCGAGGCCGGTGTGGGTCATGACCAGGGCGAACTCGTCGCCGCCGACCCGGAAGGCCCGGTCGACCGACCGACCGGAGCTCAGGGCCTGGGAGAGGGCGACCAGGATCTCGTCGCCCCGCTGGTGACCGAGGCTGTCGTTGACGAACTTGAAGTCGTCGACGTCGATCAGCGCCAGCGTGAACGACCCGCCGAAACGCTGGGTGCGGGCGATCTCGTGGCGCAGCATCTCCCGAAAGGCCCAGTGGTTGCGCAGCCCGGTGAGGCCGTCGAGCGTGGCCTGGTCCTGCGCGTCGGCGTAGCCGTCGGCGAGGCTGCGTCCCCCGAGCAGGTAGCGCAGGGGTACGGCGAGGGCGACGCTGACGAGGAGCCCCCAGGCCAAGATCTGCGGGTAGGGATCGCTCTGGCCGCGGAACAGGACGTCGCGCCGCGTCAGGTACCCGATCGCGAGCAGCACCGCTCCGACGAGCAGGACGACCCCGACCACGGCGACGAAGAGCGCGATCAAGAACCTCCGCCGGGGAGGCAGGCGGCGCACGAGCGGCCCGAATCGGCCGGGAGATCTGCGCATCGTTGCACCCCGTCACCTCGACGGCTTCCGCCCGCCGGCGGCAGGCGCGGCCATCACCTCAACGTTCGACGTCTCTCTGTGCCCGACCGGCTCAGGTCCACACCGGTGAGCCCGGGAGTCCTTCAATCGTACGATTCGGGTGAAACCTGTCAAAGCCCCAGCGGACCCGGCGACATCCTGCGGCAGACTCGCGGACCATGGCCCCCACGATCGACCGCGCGCTCGTCTGGTTCCGCCGCGACCTGCGGTCCACGGACAACGCCGCCCTGCACCGGGCGCTCCTCGCCGCTCGCGAGGTGTGGTGCGTGTTCGTGTTCGACCGCGACATCCTCGATTCGCTGCCGAGCCGCGACCGGCGGGTCGAGTTCATCCACGACAGCCTCGTGGAGCTCGACCGGGACCTCGCCGACCTGGGCGACGACCACGGCCGGGCGGGCGTGCGGCTGCTCGTCGTGCACGACTCGGCGATCGATGCCGTCCCTGCGCTCGCCCGGGCCCTGGACGTGCGGGCGGTCTACGCCAACCACGACGACGAGCCCGCCTCGCTCGCGCGCGACGCCGCCGTGGCCGACGCCCTCGAGCGGACCGGCATCGCGTTGCGCACGTCGAAGGACCACGTCGTGTTCGAGCGCAGCGAGGTCCTCACGCTCGCCGGCAAGCCGTACAGCGTCTTCACGCCCTACAAGAACGCGTGGCTGAAGCAGCTCGAGCCGCACGTCCTCGAGGCGTACCCGGTGGCACCGCACGCCGCCGCGCTGGCGCCCGTGCCGCCGGTCGCGGACCTGCCCGCCGGCGTCACGGCGGGGCCACCCGCACTGGAGTCCCTGGGGTTCGAGCGCACCAACCTCCACGAGCTGCGGGTCCCGACGGGCGCGAGCGGCGCTCAGCACCTGCTCGCCGACTTCCTGGACCGCATCGGCGACTACGAGGACACCCGCAACTTCCCGGCCGTCAAGGGCCCCAGCTACCTCTCGGTCCACCTGCGGTTCGGGACGGTCTCGATCCGCGAGCTGGTGCGCGTGGCGTGGGAGCGGACCGGGCCCGGGCCGGCGGCGCGCGGCGCGCAGGTGTGGCTGTCCGAGCTGATCTGGCGCGACTTCTACCACCAGATCCTGCACCACCACCCACGGGTGGTGAGCCGGAGCTTCAAGCCCGAGTACGACGGCGTCGTGTGGGAGACCGGGCCGCACGCGGACGAGCTGTTCACCGCCTGGTGCGAGGGCCGGACCGGCTACCCGTTGGTCGACGCGGCGATGGCGCAGATCAACCAGACCGGCTACATGCACAACCGGCTCAGGATGGTCGTCGCGAGCTTCCTGACCAAGGACCTCGGCCTCGACTGGCGCAGGGGCGAGCGCTACTTCGCGCGGCAGCTGATCGACTTCGACCTCGCCGCGAACAACGGCGGCTGGCAGTGGGCCGCGTCGACGGGCTGCGACGCGCAGCCGTACTTCCGGATCTTCAACCCGGTGAGCCAGAGCCAGAAGTTCGACCCGGACGGCACGTTCATCCGCCGCTACCTCCCGCAGCTCGCGGCGCTGCCGACGTCGTCGATCCACGCCCCGTGGGCGGCGCCCCCGATGGAGCTGCTCGCGGTCGGCGTCGAGCTCGGGCGCGACTACCCCGAGCCCGTCGTCGACCATGCCGAGGCGCGGCTGCGCACCCTCGCGCGGTACGGCGTGGTCAAAGCCCCCTGACGAGGGCCGGTTCAGACGGCCACCTCGGCCCGCACCTCGGCCGGCGTCGGGGGGTGCACGAACCCGGGATCCCGGTCCGCATCGGCGACCGGGAGGGTCATCCGCACCAGCGCGCCGCCCTCGCGCGCGGTCCCGGTGAGCAGCCGGCCGCGGTGCGCGGTCACGACGCTGCGGACGAGCCCGAGCCCGAGACCGGTCTGGGAGAGGTCGTCGCGTCCGGCCGCGGTGCCCGTCCCGACCGGAGAGTTGAGCGCCGCGATCAGCGGAGCGGCCAGCCCCGGGCCGGAGTCGGCCACGGAGATCTCGATCCGGCCGCCGTCGCGCAGCCCGGTGAGGCGCACCGTGTCGCCGGCCCGGGTGTACCGCACCGCGTTCTCGAGCAGCGTGTCCAGGCAGGCCCGGATCCCCTCCGCCGAGCCGTCGAACGTCCCCGCGGCGGCCTCGAGCACCCACCGCCGGTCGGCCACCTGCGCCCAGCGCTCCACCGTCTGGCGCAGCACCAGATCGAGGTCCACCTGGGTCGGCACGCCGGTCGGCAGCAGGATCGCGCGCACCAGCCGGTCGGTGATCCGGGTGATCCGGCCCAGCTCGTCGTCGATCACGGCCAGGTCGAGGCGCTGCTGGGGGTCCACCGTTCGGCTCGCGACGAGCTCGAGGTAGCCCCGCGCGATCGTCAGCGGGGTGCGGAGCTCGTGGGACGTCTGCCGGGTCAGCCGATCGCGCTCCGCGGCCAGGGAGCGGTCGTGCTCCGCCCTGATGGTCAGCGCCGCCATCGCGCCCTGGCGGAGCCGGACCTGCCACACCACGAGCGCTGCGAGCACGGTCATCAGGGGGACCTGGGCGGCGCCCACCCAGTCGAGCTCGTCGCGCACGGCCTGTGCCGCGACGGCGGCGCCGGCCGCGACCGTGGCGACGGCCAGGCCCGTGACCGTCCGGCGCAGCGGCCAGTCGCCCCGGCCGGACAGCACGACGAACGACGCCCACACGACGTAGCACGGCACGGTGGAAACCTCCGGCCACGCGGCCATCCCGAGCGCGCACACCGCGACGACCGCGATCCACGCCGCGAAGAGATGGGGGCCGGTCGTCGTCGGCGGGGGCTGCCGGACCGGGCTTGTCTGCCCCGGTCTCATCGGACGCGGAAGCTGTAGCCGACGCTGCGGATCGTCTCGATCGGCGGATCGGGCTGCAGCTTGTTGCGCAGGCGTCGCACGCACACCTCGACGACGTTGCTCCCGGGGTCGAAATCCAGGCCCCAGACGTCGCGCAGCAGCTCCTCGCGTCGGCACGCCTGCCCCGGTCGGCGCATCAGGTGCGCGAGCAGCGCGGCCTCCCGCGCGGTGAGCGACACCTCGCGGTCCGCCAGCCCGGCGCAGCGTCGATCGAGGTCGAGCCGGATCCCGCCGGCGCGCAGGAACCGTTGCTCGATCGGTGCCGGGCGCCGGGGGACGACGAGGTGGCGTCGCATCCGCGCGAGCAGCTCGACGAGCGAGAACGGCTTCCCGACGACGTCGACCGCGCCGTGATCGAGGGCCTGCACACGCGTGGCGACGTCGGTCACGCCCGACAGCACGATCACGGGGGTCTCGTCGCGGCGCTGGCGCAGCGTCGAGAGCACGTCGAGCCCGTTGCAGCGCGGCATCATCAGGTCCAGCAGCACGAGGTCGACGTCGTGGTCGGCGAGCCGGTCGAGCGCGCCCTCCCCGTCGCCGACGGCGACCACGCTGTGGCCCTCCAGGGCCAGGGCCCGGGTGAGGAGGGCGCGGATGCGCTGCTCGTCGTCGACGATCAGGACCGTGCTCATCCGTGGCTCCCCTCGGGCCGCCACCGGGCACGACGTGCCGCTGGCTGGTGCCCAGCACCCCGCTGCGCGAGGTGATCCTGCGACACCTTGGCGCGTGCGGCCGTACGCAACGGGCCGAATCCGACAAATTCACCCGTTGGGCGGTCCGGTGACGTCCGGGTCGAGATGCGGGGACCTTCGCCCCTACAGCCACGGGTGGGTCAGCCGGTACGGCTGGGGGTACCGGCCCGATCGGGTCCGGCTGAGGGACCGGCCCGATCGCGGTCGGCTCACCCACCGAGGAGTCCACCATGAACGTCGAACGAGAAGAGCGCATGCCGCAGCCCATCGTCGGGATGCACGAGGTGGTCGCGATGGACGCGCTGTCCGACTTCTTCGGGCGCGCGTTCGAGGCGGTGGCTGCCGAGCTGGCCCGGCAGGGCGCGGCGCCGGCGGGGCCGCCGATCGCGCTGTACCGGGGGCCGGTCACGGACACGGTGGACGTGGTCGCCGGGTTCCCGGTCGGGCGGCCACTGACCCCGTCGTCCGGCCTCGTCGCCGAGACGCTGCCGAGCGGATCGATCGTGGAGGCCATCCACACCGGGTCGTACGAGGACCTGTCGGCGTGGTTCCGGGAGCAGGGGCTGACGCCGTCCGACGAGATGTGGGAGGAGTACCTGGTCGGCCCGGACAGCGAGCCGGACCCGAGCCGGTGGCAGACCCGGATCGTGTACCCCGTCGGCTGACCGGTAGCCCGGTGGGTCGGCTGACCAGCGCTACCGGCCGGCGACGCCGAGGGCCACGGTCTCCCGGTTCGACAGGCCGTACAGCCCGCCGTCGACCGTGACCAGGTACTGGTCGTCCGCGAGGTCGAACTCCCACCGGACCCGGCCGTCGTCGAGCCCGTGAGCCACCAGCACGATCCCCCGCTCCGGGTCCGGCTGGGCGAGCAGCACCAGGCGCCCGTCGCTGAACAGCGTGCTCTGGGCGGTCTGGCCGACGGGCACGGCCCAGACGCTTCGCCCGGTGCGCCCGTCGAGGGACTGCAGCTCGTCGGCGTCGGCGCGCACGACCCGGCCGTCGAGGACCATGACGCCGCGGCCGGCGGTGCCACCCGCGGACCAGCGCGCCCGGCCGGTCGCGAGGTCGTACGCGACGAGCGACCGGCCGCCGGGGGGCTGCACGAGGATCAGCCCGGCCAGCGAGCCGTCGTCGGGCCGGGGGTGGACCGGGGAGCCGCTCACCGTGAAGGCGCGGCCGCTGGCGAGGTCCACGACCCGGGTGCCCCGGCCGCCGTCGTCGGTCGTGGCCGGCTCGGTGACCACGCGGGTGTCGTGCAGGACCTGGACCCGGCCGCTCGCGACGGCGGCGGGGTCGGGATCGGCAGCCCAGGTGTGCAGCAGGCCGCCGTCGGCCGAGAGCACCCACGAGCTGCCCGCGGCGCCCACGACGACGAGGTCGTCCACCACGTCGAGCGAGACATCCTGGCGCCCGAAGGCGTCGGTGAGCACCGGGTGCGCGCCGTCGAAGGTCCAGCGCGAGGCGCGCCCGAGCGCATCGGTGCGCGCGACCCGAACGACGCCGTCGGCATCGACGTGCCCGACGACGAGGTCGGCCCCGAGAGCGGCGATCGCGGCGCCGGTGTCGGTCGGGGTGTCGGACCGCACCACCCCGGTCGCCGCGTCGATGACCAGCAGGCGCGCCCGGGTCTGGTCGGCCACGAGGCACACGACGACGTCGGTCGCGGGCAGCGCGCACGTGGTCCCGGCGGTCGACGTGCCGCGCGGTCGGGGCGCGGCCTGCCAGAGGGTCGCGCCCGTCCCCGGGTCCAGCGCGACCACGCCGACGTTCCCCCCGGGGCGGTTCTCCACCCCGACGAGCCGCCCGCCGGACTGCCGCACACCGGGCCACAGGGACACGTCGCTGTGCCAGACGTCCGTGACCGCGCCGTCGAGCGGGGCGAGCAGGTCAGGGATGCCGTCCAGCGCGGCCAACCGGTTGCGCTCGAGCCGGTCGGCGCCCAGGGCGCTGCCGACCACGGCGACGGCAAGTCCGGCGGCGGCGGCCCACCACCACCGGGACCGCGCCGATCGGGAGGACCGCGTCGACCGGGAGGAGTGCGCCGACCGCGACCGGATCCGCGACCCGAGCGGCGGGGCCGCGTCGGGGCCCTCGCCGGCTTCCCCACCCGCGAGGTCGACGTCCTGCATCTCCCGACGCCCCACCTCAGCGACCCTACCCAGCCCGACGGAACACGCAAGGATGGGGTGCATGACGCTCCTCGGTGCGGTGTTCCTGCCCCAGCTCCCGCCCGAACGGCTGCGTGCGGTGGCCCAGGCGGCGGATCGGGCCGGGCTCGACGAGCTCTGGTTGTGGGAGGACTGCTTCCGGGAGAGCGGCATCGCGAGCGCGGCGGCCGCGCTGGCCTGGACCGACCGGCTGCGGGTCGCGGTGGGGCTCCTGCCGGTGCCGCTGCGCAACGTCGCGCTCACGGCGATGGAGATCGCCACGCTCGAGCGGATGTTCCCCGGCCGGGTCGCGATGGGGGTCGGGCACGGCGTCCAGGACTGGATGGCGCAGGTGGGGGAGCGGGTCGAGTCCCCGGTCACGCTCCTGCGCGAGCACGTGACGGTGCTGCGCTCGCTGCTGCGCGGCGAGGAGGTCACCTTCGCGGGGCGGTACGTCCAGCTGGACGGAGTACGCCTGGACTGGCCGCCGCTCGACCCGCCCGCGCTGGCGGTCGGGGCGAGCGGCCCGCGATCGCTGCGGCTGAGCGGGGAGGTCGCCGACGCGACGATCCTGACCGGCGGCACGAGCCCCGATGCGGTGCGCGCGGCGCGCGTGCTGATCGACGAGGGGCGGATCGCCGGCGGTCGGACCGAGCCGCACCGGGTCACGGTGTTCGTGCTGGCGGCGACCGGACCGGGGGCCGCCGAGCGCCTCGCGGCGTCGCACCGGGACTGGGGGCACGACCTGACCCAGGAGGTCGGGGTGGCGGGGGACGCGGCGGTCGTGGCGGCGGCCGTGCGTCGATGGGCCGACGCCGGAGCGACGGCGGTCGTCCTGCAGCCGACGGCCGACGACCCCGATCCGGAGGACTTCGTCCGGTTCGTCGCCCGCGAGGTGCGGCCCCTCGTGCCGTGAGATCCGGGCCGCCCCGAGGTCTGGTCTTCCGTCGATCGTCAGGCATACTTAGGCAATGCTTACCTTACCGGTTGCCGCCCGAGCGCGGGCGGCCGTGGCCGATCGACCCGCCTACAGCCCGTTCGTCCTGCAGGTGGACCGGATCCGGCAGCTCAGCCCCCACTTCCGTCGGGTGACGTTCACCGGCGACGACCTGCAGTTCTGGGGCGTCGGCGGACACGACCAACGGATCAAGATCCTCTTCCCGCTCGACGGTGGCCGGTTCGGTGCCGGGCTGGCAGACGACGGCGGCGTCGACGGTTCGGCGACCTGGCACGAGCGCTGGAGCGCCCTCCCGGCACAGGACCAGAACCCGTTCCGCACCTACACGGTCCGGGGCTTTCGGGCCGAGTCGCTGGAGCTCGACGTCGACTTCGTCGACCACCGCGACGCGGCCGACAGGGATCCTGCTGAGCTCGCTGATCCGGCCGACGCCGCCCCGCTCGGCCCGGCCGGCCGCTGGCTCGCGACCGCCCGGCCGGGCGATCGCGTCATGGTGGTCGGACCCGACGCGCGCAGCGGGGCCGAGCCCTCGGGGATCGACTGGCACCCCGGAGACGCCACGCACGCGCTCCTCGCGGGCGACGAGACCGCCGTCCCCGCGATCTGCGCCATCCTCGAGTCGCTGCCGGCCGGGTTCGCGGCCACGGTCTTCCTCGAGGTCCCGTCCGCCGACGACGTGCTGCCCGTGGCGGTCGGGGAGCAGGTCGCGGTCACGTGGCTGCCGCGCCGAGACGCACCGGTGGGGGCCCGGCTGGAGCAGGCCGTCCGCGGCTGGCTGGCCGGTCAGCCCGAGCACTGGCAGCCGGCGCGGGCCGCCGTGGCGCAGCCGCTCCCCGAGATCGACGTCGACCACGAGATCCTCTGGGACTGCGCCGACCGCTCTGAGGACCGGGGCTTCTACGCGTGGCTGGCGGGAGAGTCGGCGGCGATCCGGTCGCTGCGCCGGTGCCTGGTCACCGAGCACGGGATCGACCGGAAGCAGGTCGCGTTCATGGGCTACTGGCGGCTCGGGCGGTCCGAGCGGCAGCGATGAGGGTGCGACCGGGCGGTGACGGGGACTTTTCCCTGGCGTGGTGGCGTTGGTGCAGGTCATGACCCTCAACGACATCCCGCTCACCACGATCGACGGCGAGTCGACCTCCCTCGCGCAGTACTCGGACCAGGTCAAGCTCATCGTCAACGTGGCCTCGCGGTGCGGTCTGGCGCCGCAGTACAAGAAGCTCGAGGAGCTTCAGAAGACGTACGGCGACCGTGGATTCACCGTCCTGGGGTTCCCGAGCAACCAGTTCCTCCAGGAGCTCGGCAGCGACGAGGCGATCAAGGAGTTCTGCTCGCTCACCTACGGGGTCACGTTCCCGATGTTCGAGCGGATCAAGGTGAACGGCAAGTCGCAGCACCCGCTGTACGCCGAGCTCACCAAGACCCCCGACGCGAACGGGAAGGCCGGCCGCGTGAAGTGGAACTTCGAGAAGTTCGTGGTCACCCCTGACGGGACGGTGCACCGGTTCCGGCCGACGACCGAGCCTGACGCGCCCGAGATCCTCCAGCTGATCGAGGCATCGCTACCCGCAGCCGCCTGAAGCCGGTCTCGGCCGGGCTCAGCGGTTCAGGGCAGGCGCGCGTCGCGGTCGGGCTCGTCGCCCCGCGGCGAGATCGGGCTCTGCCGCATCGACTCGTACCAGACGGGGTTGTCCTTCGACCGGGAGGTGACCAGGAACGCCGTCTGCTCCGTGTCCCAGCTCGATCGCTCGTGAGCGCCCTCGACGGGTGCGGTCGGGTCGGTCGCGTCGGTGCCCGACGGCGACGGTGGGGTGGGTGACGTCTCCATCGGCAGCGCGGCCGCGGTCGACGGCGCTGCGGTCGACGGCGCTGCGGTTGACGGCGCTGCGGTTGACGGCGCCGCGATTGACGTCCCTGCGGCGGCTCGGCGCTGAGTCCCGCGCGGACCGCTGTGGCGTGCCGGCGGTGTCGGCAGCCCGGCGTCGCTGAGCTCGGTCGTCGACCACCCGACCGCGATTGCGTTGACGTGCGCGACGGCGTACGCGGACTGGACGGCGGCGAGTGCGCCGAGGAGCGCGCTGCGGCGCGCGAGGGCGGCCTCGTACTCGCGCTGGGCCGCCGCCAGAGCCGCCTCGAGGTCGCTGCGGTTGGTGGCCGCGGCCGTGAGGTTCTGCCCGGCGTCCCAGAGTGAGAGCAGCCGATCTCGGCTGTCGTCCTCGTCGAATGTCGGAGCCACCCGAAGAATCTACCGTGACATCTCGGGTGATCTTGCTCCGGGACGTCCGGCGCCGGGCGGTCCCGGCTGCGCAGCGCCGCCCGCCTGGCGCGCCATGACCAGCACGACGATCCAGCCGATCCCGGTCCAGCCGGCCTCGCGCGGGTCGTACGGTTCGAGCTGAGACAGGAGTCCTCTTCTGTGGGAAACCTGCCCGCCGATCGCCTGGTGATATAGACGCCTATGGGTGATCCGTCCTAGTTTCGAAGCATGGCAGCATCGAAGAGATCCGATCCCGCGAAGCAGATCACCCAGGCTGTCGCCATCGCCGCCGCAGCCCTGTTCGCCGGTGCCGGAGCCGCCGTCGTGGCGAGCAGCGGCGCCGATCCCGGGACGAGGGCGACGGCGTCGTTCATCCGGCCGATCTCGCCGTCGGCACGGCCGACCCCACCGTCGGCGATCGAGGCCGAGCCTGCCGGTGAATTGGCCGTCGAGCCGTCTGCGCCGGGTGCCGCCGCTCCGGGAGTGTTCGCCGGGCCCAGTCCGGCCTGGGTTCCTGCCGGCCGTGGATCCACCAGCTCCACGGGTGCCACGGGGTCCGGCCTCCTGATGAACCCGGCGATCCGCGGGCCGGTCGCCAGCGACGACCCGTCGCCTGCCGCCGGCGCCCGGTCCCCGCTGCTGGTCGCCGCCCCGACCGGCACGGTCACCCCGGCCGTGCCCGAGCGGCCCGGGTCGAGCGACGCCCCGCCGCCGGTGGTCGAGGTGCCCGCTGGCCCCCGCCCGACGCCGACCCCCACCGGAGGGGGCGGTGACGTGCCCGGTGACGTGCCCACCGACGTGCCGACGCACGTGCCGACGGACGTGCCGACTGACGTGCCGACGGACCTGCCGACTGACGTGCCGACTGACGTGCCGACGGACCTGCCGACGGACGTGCCCACGGACGTCCCGACTGACGTGCCCACGGACGTCCCGACAGCTGTCCCCACTGCCGTCCCGACCGACGTCCCGACCGTCGCCCCGACCGACGGCCTCGGCGACGTCGTCGGTCCGGGTGTCTGGGACAGCTGGGGCGACTGGGGCGGTTGGGGGGCTCCCGGCTTCTGGGGCTGAGTCCCGCCGGCCCCGCCGTGAGCCGCGGGCGAGTCCCTCATCCCGGTGCGTTCCCGGTCGATCAGTGAGGGGACAGGTCCGTGCTCAGGGGGGCTCGAGGCCTGTCCGGCCGGAGGTAGCCCGACATGGACGTGCGCGATCCGATCGCGGCCTCGTACGCCGTCGCAGCTGTGGCCTGCGCCATCATCGCCGTGGTGGCCTGGCGGCAGCGGGCGCACAACCTGACCCTCGGGGCCGCGCTCACGGTGGTGATGGCGGGGGCCAGCTGGTGGTCCGTGAGCCTCACCCTGTCGCGGGGGAGCAGCAACGAGTCCGTCGCCGCGATCGCGACGCTGGCCGCGTTCGCCGGTCCGAGCGCCCTGTGTGCGGCGTTCCTGGGTCTCGGGTTCGCGGTCGCCCGACCGCAGTGGGTGCCGACCCGCGCCCTCGTGCTCGCGCTGCTCGTCGAGCCCGCGCTCATCACGGTGGCGGCGCTGACGAACCCGTGGCACCTGCTGGTCTACGGCGGGCCCGGCGCCGCGCAGCTGACGGGCGCCGCGACGTGGACCTACGGCCCGGCCTTCTGGGCGGACACCGTCTTCACCTTCGTCGAGATGTTCCTCGGCCTCGGGTTCGTCGGATGGGCGTGGTGGCGTGCGTCGGACGCGTTCCGCGCGCAACGCCTGGCTGTGTTCGTCGCGGCCCTCGTCCCGATGACGGTGAACCTGGTGTTCATCCTCGGCGGGATCGGCGGTCGGACCGGAGCGCTGGACCCGACCCCGCTCGGACTCGCGGTGACCGGCACGATCGTCTGGTACGCGGTCTTCCGGCAGGACCTGTTCACGTTCGCGCCGGTCGCTCGAGCGCTGATCGTGGACCAGATCGGGGACGCGGTCGTGGTCATCAGCCCGGCCGGCAAGTTCCTCGACCTCAACCCGGCCGCGGACCGGCTCGTGCGGGGAGTCGAGCCGGGTGCACCCGCCGATCTGATCGGGCTGCCCGCCCGCGACCTCCTCGGCGACAGGATGACGACCAGCGACGACCGCGAGGTCGCCCTCGTGGTCGAGTTCCCCGGCGGCCGGTCGGAGTTCGAGGTCCGCGGCTTCCCGCTGATCGACCGCCATCGCCGCGACCTCGGCACGGTGCTCGTCGCGCGCGACGTCACCGAGGCGAACAACCAGAGCCGCCGGTTGGCCGCGGCGCACGATCAGATGGTGCGGCAGGTCGCGACCATCGAGTCGCTGCGCGCCGACCTGGTCGAGCTCGCGAGCCGTGACTCCTTGACCGGGCTGCACAATCGCCGCCACATGGTCGAGACCTTCGACGCGCTCGTCGGGGCCGCCGAGCAAAGCGATGCCCCCCTCGTCGCCGTCCTGTTCGACGTCGACCGGTTCAAGGACATCAACGACGAGTTCGGGCACCTCACCGGCGACGCGGTGCTCGTCGCGCTCGCGACCCGACTGGCCGAGTCTGCTCCGGCCGACGCCCTCGTGGCCCGCTGGGGCGGGGAAGAGTTCTTCGTCGCGCTCCCGGGAGCCGACGCCGCGGTGGGCCTCGCCTTCGCCGAAGAGGTCCGTCGGCGGTGCGACGAGAATCCGATCCTCGTCGCGGGCCGGACGATCCGCTGCGCGCTCAGTGCCGGGGTGGCCGTCTACCCGGCGTCGGGCACGACCATGAACGACGTGTTCCACGCCGCCGATGTCGCGCTGTACGAGGCGAAGCACTCCGGCCGCAACCGCGTGCGGCTGTACGGAGGGGGACCAACCGTCGTCCCGGCGACTCCTGCTCGGGCGCGCACCGTGCGGCGGCACGGTCCCCGATCCGCGGGGCGCGGCCCGTCCTGACCTGGCTATCCACCGAGCTGTCCACCGAGCGGCGCGCTCCCGACGTCGACCACCGGCAGGCGCAGCGTCGCCCGCAGGCCGCCGAGCGGTGAGCTCGCGAGCACGACGTCGCCCCCGTTCTCCCGCGCGATCTCGCGGGCGATCGCCAGCCCGAGACCGGAGCCCCCGGCCTCGCGCTGCCGCGACTCCTCGAGCCGCACGAAGCGCTCGAACACGCGCTCGCGGTCGGCCTCGGCCACCCCGTTGCCGTCGTCCTCCACGGTGACGACGCCGTCCGCCACCGTGACCCGCACGCGCGTCCCGGCGTGCCGCACCGCGTTGTCCAGCAGGTTGCGCACCACCCGGCCGACTGCGGCCGCATCGCCCCGCGCGTGCCCGGCGCCGGTGGTCTCGATCCGGACCGGGATGCCGACGGCGGACGCCGGGCGGGACGTCTCCGCGGCGACCTGCGCGAGGCGGGCCAGGTCGACGTCGGCGCGGACCAGCGGCGTCGAGCCGACCCGGGCGAGCAGCAGCAGGTCGTCGACCAGCGCCTGCATGCGCAGGACCTCGCCCTCGAGGTCCTCGGCGAGCTCGGCACTGGTGTACGCGGCGGGGTGGGTGCGGGCGACCTCGATGCTCGCGCGCAGCGAGGCGAGCGGAGACCGCAGCTCGTGGGCGGCGTCGGCGACGAACGCCCGCTGACGTGCGGCACCGACCTCGATCCGGTCGAGCATCTCGTTCAGGGTCCGGGCCAGGGCGCCGAGCTCGTCGTCGGACCGCGGCACGGGCAACGACCCCGGCCCGCCGGACAGGGCGACCTGCGCGGCGGCGCGGCGCAGCTGCTCGACCGGGTGCAGGGCGCGACCCAGCACGATCCAGATCGCCCCGGCGAGCAGGGCCGTGAGCAGCGGGACCACCACGCCGAGCGAGACCCGCAGCGCGCGCAGCAGCCCCTGCACCTCACCGAGGGGCACTGTCGCCACGACGGTCGCCGGGGCTCCCTGGTAGCTGGTCGCGAGGACGGCGACCCGCGCCTGGCGGTCGTAGGCGCTCGCACTCGTGCCGCTCGCCGCCACCTCGTCGCCGGCCCGCCGCTGCAGCGCGGCGACCTCGGTGGCAGGGAGCACGGGCAGGGTGCGGCTGGCATTCGGAGAGGAGGCGAGCACGTGGCCGCGAGCGTCGAGCAGCTGGGCGATCTCGCCGGGCTCGGCCACGGGGAGGGTCTGCGGGAGGCGGTCGTCGCTGGCCAGACCGGCGATCGTCGCGGCCCGCTCGCGCACCAGGTCGTCGAGCGCCACGACCCGGCTGCGGGAGAGCACGGCCGTGAGCACGACGGCGCCCACGATGAGCGTCACGCACAGCAGGCCGGCCGTCAGCAGCGTCAGCCGGACCCGGAGCGACCATCGAGCCCATCCGCGCCGCGGCCATCCCGCCCAGCCGCGCCGTGGCCGGCCGGCCACCCGACTCACCCCGCCACGCGGTAGCCCGCACCGCGCACGGTCGCGATGGCTTCCCGGCCGAGCTTGCGTCGCAGGTAGCCGACGTAGACCTCGACGACGTTGAGGTCCTCGCCCGAGCCGTCCCAGACGTGGTCGCGCAGCTCCACCTTGCCGACCACGCGGTCGGCGTGGCGCATGAGGTACTCCAGCAGTGCGAGCTCGCGCATCGTCGTCGGCACCAGCTCGCCCGCGCGGGTCACGGTCCGCGCCGCCGGGTCGAGCGTGAGGTCGCCCACGGTCAGCACCGCGGGCCGCGCCTCGGCCGGGCGGCGCACCAGGGCGCGCAGGCGCGCCACGAGCACGACGAACGAGAACGGCTTGGTCAGGTAGTCGTCCGCGCCGACGTCGAGCCCGTCGGCGACGTCGTGCTCGCCGTCCTTGGCGCTGAGCATCAGGACCGGGGTCCACACGTCGAGCGCACGCAGCGCGGTCACCACGTCGTAGCCGTTGCGCCCGGGGAGCATCACGTCGAGCACGATCGCGTCGTAGTCGTTGTCCGTCGCGAGCTCGAGCCCGCTGTTGCCGTCGTAGGCGACGTCGACCGCGAACCCCTCCGCCGTCAGCCCGCGCGTCAGCGCACGCACAAGTCCGCGCTCGTCGTCGACCACCAGGACCCGCACCACCGCAGCATGTCACCCGAGCGCCCGCACCTGGCCGAGATGGCTCTCAGCGTGGTCTCAGGGAGGGTGGCGCAGAGTGCTCCTATGACCGAAGCCAGCGTCCCTCGCCCCACCTCCTCCCGCGCCCGGTGGGCCGTTCCCGCCGTCGTCGCTGTCGCCGTGACGGGGGCCTTCCTCGCCCCGCCGCTGCTCGCGTCCGCCGACGAGTCCGTCCTGCCGGACGTGACGCCGGGCCAGCTCGTGACCACCATCGCGGCCGCCGAACCCGTCCCGCTGTCCGGCACGGTCGTCTACACCGCGCGCCTCGGCCTGCCCGAGATCCCGCTCGCCGAGATGACGGGCGCGGACCCGATCGCCCTCCTCGGCGGAAGCTCCACCCTGCGGGTGTGGACCGACGGCGCCGAGCGGTCGCGGGTGGCCCTGCTCGGGTCCGCCTCGGAGTACTCGGTGGTCCAGGACGGCGCCGAGGCGTGGACGTACTCGAGCTCGGACGACGCCGTCGTGCACTACACGCTGAGCGCCGCCGACCAGGCGCGCTTCGACGCCCTCGCCGACGACGCCCGCGCGGGCACCCTGCCCGAGGTCGCGGGCGGCCTGCCCACCCCGGACGAGGCGGCCCGCGCGGCCCTCGCCCAGGTCGAGCAGTACTCCACGGTCGCGATGGGCGACCAGACGACCGTCGCCGGGCGCGACGCCTACCAGCTGGTCGTCACCCCGAAGGACGCCAGCACGCTGATCGGCAAGGTCGTCGTCGCGATCGACGCGGAGACCTCGACCCCGCTGCGGGTGCAGACCTGGAGCAGCACCGACTCCTCCTCCCCGGCGCTCGAGATCGGCTTCACCGACGTCGCCTTCACCACGCCCGACGACGCGGTCCTCGCGTTCTCGGCGCCCGCGGGCGCCGCGGTGAAGGACGTCGTCGTCCCGCTGCCCGAGATGACCGGCGCCGAACCCGAGACCGCTCCGGGGACCCTCCCCGAGGGTGTCTCGATCACCGGGACCGGGTGGGAGACCGTCACCACCTGGTCCGGCCTGGACGTGGCCAGCCTGATCGCGGGCGATCCGGCCGCGCTCGCGACCGTGCCCGGCGCCGAGCTCACCATCGGCTCCGAGAGCGCGCAGGACCTGATCGAGGAGTTCATGCCCAGCGACGGATCAGGCTCGCCGTCGATCCCGACCCTCGACACGTCGGTCCTGTACGACCAGCTCACGACCGCCGTGCCCGAGGGCCGGCTGCTCAGCTCGACGCTCCTGAGCGTCCTGGTGACCGACGACGGTCGGGTCCTGGTCGGGGCCGTGCCCGCCGAGACCCTCCGCGCGATGGCGTGACGAGCACACCGGTGACCGCGTCGGGCACCCGCTCGTCGTCGGTCCCGCGTGACCGGCTGCGGCCGGCCGGCTCGACCGAGCCGGCCGGCGCGGACGTCGAGCTGGACGCCTCGGACGTGACGGCGCTCGCGGTCCGGACCGAGGGGCTGACCAAGCGGTTCCGGTCCGGCCAGCTCGCGGTCGACGGGATCGGGCTGCGGGTGCCGCGCGGCTCGGTCTACGGCTTCCTCGGGCCCAACGGCTCGGGCAAGACGACGACCATCCGCATGCTCCTCGGGCTCGTCCGCCCGACCAGCGGCGTCGCGTGGCTGCTCGGCGAGCCCATGCCCGACGGCGCCGGGCACGTCCTGCCGCGCGTCGGCGCCCTCGTCGAGGGCCCCGCGTTCCACCCCTATCTGGGCGGGCGGGCCAATCTGGCCCGGCTCGACGCGAGCGACGCGACGGCGGATCCGCGCACCGCGCGCCGCCGCAGCGACGAGGCGCTCGAGCGCGTCGGGCTGACCGCGGCCGCATCCAAGCCGTACCGGCAGTACTCGCTCGGGATGAAGCAGCGTCTCGGCCTGGCCGCGGCCCTGCTGCGACCGCGCGAGCTGCTCGTGCTCGACGAGCCGACCAACGGCCTCGACCCGCAGGGCACCCGCGAGGTCCGGCTGCTGATCCGCGAGCTCGCGGACGCCGGCACGACGGTGCTGGTGTCCTCGCACCTGCTCACCGAGATCGAGCAGGTCTGCACGCACCTCGGGATCATGGGCCGCGGCAAGCTGCTCGTGCAGGGGGAGCGCCAGGTGCTGACCGAACGTGGCGTCGCACGGGTCACCGTCACGACCGCCGGCGAGCAGGTCGGGGCCGCGGCCGAGGTGCTGACCGGGCTCGGCCTGGCCGAGGTGCTGGCCGACGGCGTCACGCTGCACGCGCTGCTGGGTGCCACCGCACCCGAGGAGGTGTCGGCGGCCATCGTCAACGCCGGTCTCGACCTCGTCGGGCTGCAGGTTCGACGACCAAGCCTCGAGGAGCTCTTCGTCGAGCTGACCGGGGAGGGTTTCGATGTCGCACGCTGACGTCCTGGCGGACGGCTCGGCCGACGCCGCCGAGCTGAGGCCGTCGTCGACCCCGGTCCGCGGTGCCTGGGGACGGCTGGTGCGCAGCGAGCTGCGGCTCGTGTTCGGCCGGCGGCGCAACCAGGCGCTCCTGGCCGGGCTCGCGGCCGTCCCGCTCCTGCTCGGCCTCGTCCTGTTCGTCACGCGGGACTCTGCGCTCGCCGGGCAGGGGCCAGGGTTCGTCGGTCGGGTGACCGGGAACGGCCTGTTCCTCGTGGTCGCGGCGCTGATCATGTGCCTGCCGTTCCTGCTGCCGCTCACCATCGGCATCGCGACGGGTGAGGCGATCGCGGGGGAGGCGTCGTCGGGCACGCTGCGCTACCTGCTGGCGGTGCCGGTCTCTCGCACGCGCCTGCTCGCCGTCAAGGCGGTGGCGACGATGACCTTCGTCGCGGCGGCCGTGCTCGCGATCGGCCTCGTCGCCCTGGCGGTCGGCGCGGCGTTCTTCGGGCTCACCGACGTCACCCTGCTGTCGGGCACCACCATCCCGCTGGCCGACGGCGTGCTGCGGGTCGCGGGCGTCGCCGCGTACGTCACGCTGTCCCTCACCGGGCTGGTCGCGGTGGGGCTGTTCTTCTCGACCCTGACCGAGGTGCCGGTCGGCGCCATGGCCGCGACCGTGATCGTCGCGATCGTCTCCGCGGTGCTCGACACGCTCCCTCAGCTCGCCGCGATCCACCCTGCGCTGCTCACGCACCACTGGCTCGACTTCGCCGAGTTCCTGCGGGTCGAGGTGGACTGGGGCGTGCTTAGCTCGGGGATGGCCGTGCAGGCCGCCTGGGTCGCGATCTTCGGGTCGCTCGCGTGGAGCAGGTTCGTCACGGCGGACGTCTCGTCCTGAGCTGCACCGCGGGGATCCCGGCGTGACTGCACCGCCGTGCCCGGCCCGGGCCCGGCGGTGCAGTCGCGCTGCCGCTTGGTCAGATCGTCTCGTCCCGAACAACGCGTTCGGTCACCGGGATCGTGGGCGGCGCGGTGGTCCCCGGCTCGACCGTGACCACGCGGGGCGTCTCGGTCACGGTGCGTCGGGTCGTCCCTGCGGGCAGGTTCGTCGCCGCGGGCTGGGTCGCCGCGCGCTGGCGTCGGGGCGTGAGCAGCACCATCGTCAGCACGAGCCCGAGGACTCCTGCGGCCATCAAGATCCAGCCGATGATCTGAACGTCAATCCCCGCCACGGTCGTCTCGACCGCGAAGGCGAGAATACCTCCGACGGCCAGCAGAAAGATGCTGAAGCCGATACCCATGTCATTCCTCTCGTCGGTACCTGAAAATGTGTGTGTTCGTCGAGCAAAGACCTGCACCGGTGATTCGGTCCACCGTTGCCGGCCTGTGGGCGCGGGCGGATAGAGCTGCCCGCGCCGGGGCGTTCACCAGAAGTGGCGACGTCCACCGACGGCGCGGCCCGTGCCGCCGAGGATGGCCAGGACCGCTCCGACGACGACCAAGATGACCCCGACGGTGGTCAGCACGGGAAGCGGCAACAGGTAGCCGACGATGACGAGGACGATTCCAAGAACGATCATGAGTTCTCCTTAGTTGTGCGGGCCCGGACGCATGGCGCCAGAACCCAGGGGATGTGCGGATTGTTGTTCGGAGCGTTGCCGAAAAGAGCGACACGAACCTCGACGAACTGCATCCAGTTAACCCTGAGAAATTGCCTGCTGTCAAATCCGCACCGCGGAATTGCGAATGATTCCTACTTTCTTTGGTGTCGGCGCGGGAGGGTTGCCGTCGGAAAAAGCGTTCGCTGGGCGCGCCCGGCGGACGGGATACTCGGGGGGTGACCACTGCTCCCGACATCCGGCTCGTGCAGCTCCCGGCGGCGGCCATCCACGCGCTCGCGGCCCGCGACCTGGCCGCGGCGAACGCTGCCGCGCCGATCGCGCTGACCCGCTTCTTCGTCGAGGGCGCGGACGCAGGTGTGTGGCGGATGCGCAGCCGACAGATCGAGGACGATCCGACCAGCGCGGACTGGGTGACGCGCGTGATCTGGGACGTCACAGCGCAGATCGCCGTCGGGCGGGCCGGCTATCACGGCCCGCCGGATGCCACGGGCATGGTCGAGGTCGGCTACTCCGTCGACCCCGGCTGCCGTCGCCGGGGGTACGCACGGGCGGCCCTCGAGGCCCTCCTGGACCGGGGTGCCCGCGAGCCCGCGGTGCGCACGGTGCGGGCGACGATCAGTCCCGGCAACGACGCTTCCCGCGCCCTGGTGCTGCAGTACGGCTTCGCCGAGGTCGGCGAGCAGTGGGACGACGAGGACGGCCTCGAGACGATCTTCGAGGTCAGTGCGGCGACGTTCCGCGCGGCACAGCTCAGCGGGCGCTGACGCCGGACCTGTCAGCGCCCGCCGGCGCACCGGACCCGACCCGTTTCGGGAGCGCGAACACGAGCAGGAACGCGACCACCGCGAGGGCAGCACTCACGGCGAGCGCCGCGGTCGCGCTGTGGGTGAAGGCGATCGCGAGGTCGTCGGCGGTCGGCGGCCCCTGGGTCGGGAGCACGAGGGTGCCGAAGAACACGCTGCCGATGATCGCGATCCCGATCGCGCTGCCCAGCCGCTGCATCACGCCGATGACCCCGCTCGCTGCGCCGGCCTCCTGCCGGTCGACGGTCGCGATGATGAACTGCGCGTTCGGGGCGATGAACAGCCCGCTGCCGGTCCCGGCCACGAGCAGGGGCGCCAGCAGGTCCCAGTGCGTCACGTCGCCGGGCGTGACGAGCAGCAGCACGAGCCAGAGCGCGCTCAGCCCGACCGCGACCATGGCGGTCCCGATGACGAGCACGCGCCGCCCGATCGCCGCGGCGAGCCGGCCGCTCTGGGACGCGCCGATGATGCTGCCGATCGCGAACGGGATCGAGACGATCCCGGACTCGAGCGCGGTGTGGCCGAGGCCGGCCTGCCACAGGATCGAGATCGTGAAGAAGATGCTGACGAACGCGGCGAAGTAGACGAGGGCGAGGATCACGCCGCCGGTGAAGGCGGGGTGCGAGAACAGGTGGGGCGGCACCAGGGGGCTCCGCCCGCGCTTGGCCACGGCGACCTCCCACGCGCCGAACAGCGCGATCAGCGCGACGCCGCCGACCAGCGACACGTACGTCCAGGCCGGCCAGCCCTGGTCCTGCCCCTCGATCAGCGGCACGAGGATCGCGATGAGCCCGCCCGACAGCAGTGCGAGGCCGAGGCCGTCGACGCCGCCCGCGGCGCGGCGGTTCTCTGTTTCCGTGGGGAGCTGGCGCTCTGTACCCGTGGGGAGCTGGCGCTCTGTACCCGTGGGGAGCTGGCGCTCTGTACCCGTGGGGAGCTGGCGCTCTGAACCCGTTGGCAGCAGGATCGCCGCGGCGACCAGGGCGACGATCCCGATCGGCAGGTTGACCACGAACACCAGCCGCCAGCCGTTCGTGTCGCCGAACGCTTCGATGAGCAGCCCGCCGATGAGCGGCCCGAGGGCCGAGGAGACGCCGACGACGGCACCCATGATCGCGAAGGCCCTGCCGCGCGTGCGGCCGGTGAACAGCAGCTGGATGTAGGCGGTCACCGCCGGCAGGTAGATGCCGGCGGCGAGCCCCTGGACGACGCGCGCGACGATGAGCTGGGTGCCATCGGTCGCCAGGCCGCAGGCGACGCTCGCTGCCGTGAACAGGGCGAGCCCGCTGAAGAAGACCCACTTGTGCCCGTAGCGGTCGCCGACCCGGCCCGCCGGGATGAGCGCGAGGCCGAAGGCCAGGGCGTAGCCGGAGATGATCCACGACAGGGTCGCCTCGGAGGCGTCCAGGCTCGTGCGGATCGTCGGCAGGGCGACGTTCACGATCGTCGCGTCGAGGAGCGACATGAACATCCCGATGAGCAGCACCCCGAGCGCGCGCCAGGCGCGCCTGGGGGTGGTCGTGCTGGCCACGGTGGTGGTCTGAGGCAAGGTCAGGAGTCCTTTCGGGACTTTTCGTCTTGGACGATCGCGGGCAGGTCGGCGATCAGGGAATCGGTCCAGTCGAGCTCGGCGCGCAGCCGGAACTGGTGGTGCGCCATCGTGTGACGCTCGGCGACGGTGAGGTGCGGGGCAGCGCGCTCGTACTTGGCCTGCTTGGCGGCGATGGTGGCCGCGATCGCGTGCCGGCGGGTGGCGAGGATCTGGGGGAGCGCGTCCACCGCCGCGGCGTCCAGCCGGGTGAGCGCCAGGTCGAACGGGTCGGGCCGCAGGCTGAACTCGGTGAGGGTCGTGCGGATCATCGAGGCGAGCGTCGTGCGTCCGGCGGGCGTGATGGCGTACACCTGCCGCTCGGGTCGGTTGCCGACGCGCTCGGTGCGGACCGTCTCGATCAGGTCGTCGGCCGCGAGCCGCTTGAGTGCGCCGTAGATGCCCCCGACCGTGAAGTCGGTCCACATGTGGATGTGCTCCTCCTCGCCGAGCAGGCGCAGCTGGTGCCCGTGCATCTCACCGCGCTCAGCGAGCGAGCCGAGGATGAACACGCGGATCGACGACATCCCATTAGTCTCGCACGACTAATCGTGCGCCACGAGATCCCGGGGGACAGCAGCCGGTGGCTCAGCCGACCAGGGCCGCGGCGGTGGCGTGGGCGTCCGCGAGGGCGTCGAGGTACGCGCGCGCGACGTCGCCCGGGGCGAACCCCGTCGCCTCCACCCCCGCGACGTCGTTCTCCTCGTGGGCGAGAACCGCCGCGAGGACCGGGCCGTAGGGCCCCGACAACGAGACCAGAGCGTCGCCGACGTCGTCGGACACCCCCGTGTGGGCGACCAGATCGGCGGGTGCGACCTGCAGCTGCGCAGCGGCGGCGGAGAGCAGCCCGACCGTGTACGCCGCGTCGATACCGACGAGCGATCGGCATGCGGTGCCGCGGCTGAGCATGAACCACACGCCGGGCGGGTGTGCGCGCGCCCCGAGCAGGGAGGTGATCGCGAGGGCAGTCAGCGGCTGCGGCCCGAGCATCACGACAGCGCGGCGGATGGAGTCGATCCGGCGTCGTGGGCCGACCGCACCGGAGTTCACGAGCCGGAGCGCCCGCATCGAGAGCTCGGGGTCTGAGGCGATGACCCGGATCACCCGGGCGTGATCGACCTCGTCGGCGCGCAACAGGCCGGCGAGCTCGAGACACTGCAGCTCGCCGGCGGTGAACGCATGGGCGGTCGGGGTGGCGTCGCGCCGGAAGAGCGGCCCCTGCAGAAGATCGATCCGGTGCTGCACGCAGAACTTCACCGCCGCCTCGGTGTCGACCCGCTCGGCGATCACCGGGACCCCGGCGGTCCGTGCCGCAGCGACCGCGTCCGCTGACGACACGTCGCCCCGCCCGAGATCGACCTTGACGAAGTCGACCAGGGAGAGCAGGGCGTCCGGGCCGGGGCCCGGTGCGTAGTCCGCCAGCGCCAGGCCAAGTCCGGCGGCCCGGAGGCGTCCGAGGTGTTCCGCTGCTTCCGGGAGCTCGGCGAACCGGGCGGGCACCTCCATCACCACGCCGGCCGGCAGGTCCGCGCGGGGCCACTCGCCGCGGAGCATCGAGGGGGTCGCGCACACGAAGATGAGGTGACCACCGGCCAGCGCGGCGAGGTCGAGCGTCGCGTACCTCTCGTCCACGAGCGCATCGAGGCGGTCCTCGCCGCCCGCGCCGGCGGTGCGCCCGACGACGATGTTCACCGCGTAGCCGAGCACGGAGCGGTCTGGACGCACCACGTGCTGACGGTGCACCGTGAGCCCGCCCGCGAGCAGGGTCACCGGAGCCGCCGCGCGGGGTCTGAGGCGGACCCGTCGATCAGCAGCGCGACCAGCTGGTCAGCCTCGACCGGTCGGGAGTACAGGTACCCCTGCCCGAGTCCGCAGCCCATCGCCGCCAGGTCGTCACGCTGCCCTGGCTGCTCGATCCCCTCCGCGACCACCTCCAGGCGCAGTGCGTGCGCCAGCGAGATGATGGCTCTGACCAGCGCGCCTGCATCGGGGTCACCGTTGCCGAGCGCGTCGACGAACGACTTGTCGATCTTGAGGATGTCCATCTGGAACTTCTGCAGGTACGACAGGCTCGAGTACCCGGTGCCGAAGTCGTCCATGGCGATCTTCACCCCGAGTTCGCGCAGGGCGCGCAGCTGCTCGGAGATCGCCGACGCGTCGACGGCGAAGATGCTCTCGGTGAGCTCGAGCACCAGCTGACCCGGCCGCACGTGGTGCCGGCGCAGCGCGTGGCGCACGTCCTCGACGAAGCCGTCCTCGTGCAGCTGGCGCGCCGAGACGTTGACGGACATGCTCAGCTCGGAGTGCCCGGCCTGCGCCCAACGCTGCAGCTGCGTGCACGCCTGTGCGAGCACCCACCGGCCGAGCTCGACGATCAGCCCGGTCTCCTCGGTCAGCTCGATGAACTCGGCGGGCGGGAGCAGGCCCCGGGTGGGGTGCTGCCATCGCACGAGCGCCTCGCAGCCGACGATCGCGCCGGTCTCGATCGAGACGATCGGCTGGAAGCGGAGCGCGAACTCGTCCGCGTCGATAGCGCGCTCGAGATCGGTGCGGCGCTCGAGCCGCTCCAGCATCCGCAGGTGCAGATCCTTGTGGAAGAGCACGACCTGGCCCTTGCCGCGGTCCTTCGCCGCGTACAGGGCGAGGTTCGCGCACCGCATCACCTCGGTCACGTCGAGCGGGTCACGGGTGCCCCCGGTCACGACCAGCCCGATGCTGGCACTCACGCGCAGCACGCGGCCGGCCACGGTGAACGGGGCGGCGAAGGCCTGCAGCGCCCGGGTAGCGAACCGCTCGGCCTGGGCGACCCCGGTGAGGTCCTCGACCAGGACCGTGAACTCGTCGCTTCCGGACCGCGAGACGGTGGTGCCCTCGCGCAGCGTGGTTCGCAGCCGGGCAGCCACCTGGATCAGCAGCCCGTCACCGGTGGTCTGGCCGTGCGCGTCGTTGATGCCCTTGAAGTCGTCGACGTTGAGCACCAGCATCGCGACCACGATGCCCAACCGCGCCCCGCGCGCCAGGGCGTGCTCGGCACGGTCGTGGAACAGTGCGCGGTTCGGCAGGCCCGTGAGCGGGTCGTGCAGGGCCTGGTGCGTGAGCTGCACCTCGAGGGCCCGCCGTTCGGAGACGTCCCGCATCGTCAGCACGATGCCGTGCACCCGCGGGTCCGCCAGCAGGTTGAGGGACAGCACCTCGAACGCCACGGTCGTACCGTCGCTGTGCCGCAGGTGCCAGTCGGTGATCACCTGGGTCGCCGTCGTGCCGGCGACGAAGCCCGCGAAGATCGCCTCGGCCTCGCCGGCCTCCTCCTCGCCGAGGAGGTCAGTCAGGCGCAGTCCGATCCCGCCGGGCGCGGGCAGTCCGAGGGCGCGACCCAGGGAGGGCGAGCAGTAGCTGATCTCACCGTCTGGGTCGACGATCGCGAACACGTCCGACGTGTTCTGGAGGAACCCTCGGATGCGCGCGTGCGGCCCATGCACAGCACCGCCCCCTTACGCCGAGATGTCACCTGGCTCATCGGGTGGCATCTCCTCGAGTTGAGGTGATCGCAGGGACGAGAACGGCCGCTGACCTGGGCGGGGCTACCCGCGGGTCGAGCTCACCATCGGCTCCTCGCGACCCGTGGCGAGGCTGGCGACCTCCGGCCACGGCGCCGGCCGCAGCCACAGATAGCCCTGCGCGAGGTCGCATCCGGCCGCGACGAGCCAGTCGGCGATCTGCTGGGTCTCGACCCCCTCCGCGGTGACCCGGCAGCCGAGGTTGTGTCCCAGGTCGATCACGGACCGGACGATCGCCCGGTCGTGCTCGTTGTCGGTGAGGCCCAGCACGAACTCGCGGTCGATCTTGAGCTCGGCCACCGTGAGCGTGCGCAGCTGGGACAGGCTCGTGTAGCCGACGCCGAAGTCGTCGATCGCGATCGAGATGCCCTGGGCCGCGAGCGCGTTGACCACGCCCTCCGCGATCTCGGTGTCGAACGTCAGCGCGGTCTCGGTGACCTCGATCTGCAGGCGCTCGGGCCGCACCCCCGACTCGTCCAGGATCTGGGCCACCAGATCGGCGAAGTCCAGCGACGCGAGGTTCCGGGCGGACACGTTCACTGCGACCGTCCAGTCGTGCCCGGCGGCGGTCCACGCCGCGTAGTCGGCCAGGGCGCGGCGCAGCACCCACGAGGTCAGCGCGTCGATGAGCTCGGAACGCTCGGCCACGGGCAGGAACTCCGCCGGCGGTAGCAGCCCGCGCACGGGATGCTGCCACCGCACGAGGGCCTCGACGCAGCCCGTGCGGCCCGTGGCCAGGTCGATCTTGGGCTGGTAGTGCAGCACGAGCTCGTCGCGCTCGAGGGCGTCGTGCAGCTCGCGCTGCAGCACCAGTCCGTGCGCCGCCGGCCGCGCCGTCGTCGGCTCGTACACGACGACGCCCGTGGGGCCGTGCTTGCCCTGGTACATCGCGGCGTCCGCGTGCCGCAGCAGCCCTTCGAGGGTGACCGCGTCGCCGGGGTAGAAGCAGACGCCGAAGCTGGCCTGGACGGTGAGCGCGACCCCGTCCAGCACGACCACCTGGCTGAGCGCCTCGCGCACCCGGGTGAGCAGGGCGACGGTCTCCGCCGGGTCGCTGCTGCCGGGCAGGACGAGACCGAACTCGTCCCCACCCAGGCGAGCGACGGTGTCGTCCGTGCGGAGCGCGTCGGCGAGACGGTGGCCCACGACACGCAGCAGCTCGTCCCCAGCGGGGTGGCCGAGCGTGTCGTTGACCTCCTTGAAGTGGTCCAGGTCGATGAGCACGAGCGCCCCGGACTCGCCACGGTGGGCGCTGACGAGGGCGCGCTCGACCGTCCGGCGGAACAGCTCACGGTTGGGCAGGCCGGTCAGGGGGTCGTGCAGGGCGAGATGCTCGTGGGCGGCGGCGTGCCGGCGCAGCGAGCGGGTGGTCCACCACGAGATCAGGGCGAGCACCGCGTAGAGCCCGCCGAGGCCGGCGCCGAGCCGCAGGATGGCTCGGTTGGTCTCAGCCTGGACGCCGGCAGCGATGGCGTCGTACGGGAGGTAGAGCTCGAGCACCCCGGTCCACTGCCCGGTCGAGGCCGAGATCACCGGCTGCAGCACCCGGATGGTGCGGGTGTCACCCTCACCGCCGATGATGCGCACGTCGGTCCCGCCGGCGGCGGCAACCTGGAAGGCCGGATCCTCGGCCGGCACGACGTCCTCCTCGGCGCCGTCGTCGGAGAAGGCGACCAGGCCGCGGAAGGTCCGCAGGCGCAGGTGTGACACCGAGCCGCTGAACACCGACAGGTCGGTGGCCGACCGCAGGCGCGAGTACTCGTCCGAGGAGAGCCCCTCGGACAGGGGTAGGCCGCTGAGGGCGGGGGCGATGGCCATCTCCGCGATGACAGCGGCCTGGGCTCGGCCCTGGTCTCGTCCGCGCTCCAGACCGCTGGCCCGATAGTCCTGCACGAGCACCGCGCCGAGGATGCTGACCGGCACCAGGCTCGCGGCGGCATAGATCGCCAGCAGGCGGGAGCTTCCGCGGCGTCGTCGGCGATCGGTCACGATCCTTCATCGGCATCGTGCGCCGTCAGGTGAGCGATATTGCAGGAATGCTCTTTCACACGGCGCAGCACCCATGAAATCCACGCCGTCCGGGTAGAATGGCTGTCCTGACAATGATGTTCCGAGGAGAATTGATGCGGCGCCTTGTGGCGATATCCGCCGTTTTGGCTGCCGCCGTCGTCCTGGTGGCCTGCACCGGGGACGTGGCCCCGGGCGCGCAGCCCTCCCCGGACCGACCGGTCGAGGTCGTCACCTGGTGGGCGGCCGGCTCAGAGAAGCGCGGCCTGGACGCCCTGGTGGGGGTCTTCGACGAGCAGCACCCCGAGCACAGTTTCGAGGGCGGGGCGGTTGCGGGTGGTGCGGGTACCGCCGCCAAGCGTCAGCTCAAGACCCGGCTGCTCGCCGGCGACCCGCCGGACACCTTCCAGGCCCATGCCGGCGCGGAGCTCACCGACTACATCACCGCCGGGCAGCTCGAGGACGTCAGCGCGCTGTACGACGACTTCGGCCTCCGCAGAGCGTTCCCGACCGACCTGATCCGGCTGCTCCAGGTCGACGGCAAGATCTACTCGGTGCCTGCGGGCATCCACCGGTCCAACATGGTGTGGGCCAACCCTGGCGTGCTGGCCGCGGCGGGCGTCGACCCGAACGCGACCTACGGCAGCATCGCCGCGTGGTTCCCCGCGCTCGACGCGGTGCGGGCGAGCGGCCGGACGGCGCTCGCGGTCGGCACCACCTGGACGCAGGTCAACCTGCTCGAGACCGTCCTCATGGCCGACCTGGGGGCGGAGCGGTATGAGGGTCTGTGGACCGGCACCACCGACTGGTCCGGCCGGGAGGTCACGGCCGCGCTGGCCGACTTCCAGACGCTGATGAGCTATGCCCCCGCGGATCGCGACGACCTGGACTGGCCGGACACGACCCAGCAGGTGATCGACGGGGCCGCCGGGTTCACCGTGATGGGCGATTGGGCGGTGGCGGCCTTCGAGGAGCACGGCGAGGTTCCCGGCGTCGACTTCTCCTATTTCCCGGTGCCCGGCACGGTCGGGATCTTCGGCTTCCTGGCGGATTCGTTCACGTTGCCGATGGGCGCGAAGAATCGGGCGGGTGCGGCGGCCTGGCTCGACACCGTGGGCTCGGTCGAGGGCCAGACCGCATTCAACCGGGCCAAGGGGTCGATCCCCGCGCGCAGCGACGCGGATCCGGCGGACTTCAGCTCCTACCAGCAGTCGTCCATCCGGGCGTTCGGGCGGGACCGCATCGTCCCGTCGCTCACCCACGGGGCCGCGACCTCGAACGCCGTGCTCGAGGCGATCACGGCCGCGACCGCGACCTTCACCGCCGGCGGGTCGGACCTGGCGACCTATCAGGCCGCGCTCGCCGACGCGGCGACCCCCTGAGGCTCGCGACCCCTGAGGCGATCGGTCGCCCCGGTCGCACCGCGGGTCAGCCGACGCGGATGAACACCGGGTTCGACTGGTAGACCTTGTGGAACCGGATCACGCTGCCGGGGGTCGCGTCGATGAGCATGCCGTCGCCGGCGTAGAGCGCGACGTGGCCGGGCGTGACGATGAGGTCGCCCGGCTGCGCGTCGGCGCGTGACACGACGGTGCCGGAGCTGCGCTGGGACGCCGAGGAGTGCGGCAGCGTGACCCCGAGCTGCGCCCACACGTAGGACGTGAAGCCCGAGCAGTCGAAGCCGCTCGGCGTGCCGCCGCCCCACAGGTACGGGACCCCGAGGTACCGGGAGGCGATCTCCATCACGGAGCTGCCGTTCGCGCTCGACGGAGCGTCGGCGCCGACGGGCGTGCTGGCCGTCGGCGTCGCGCGGACCGGTTCGGGCTCTGGCTCGGGCTCGGGGTCGGCGACGACGGTGAGCGCCGGGACGTCGAGCGTCCATGCGACGTCGGTCGGCACGATCACGACCGGGGCGGTGAGCAGGGCGGCCCGCGCGCCTGCCGTCAGCCCGGACGTGTCGACGGTGGCGGCCGAGTCGACGGTGGCGACCGAGTCGACGGTCACGGCCGACGGGGTGGCGCCGGCGGGCGCCGCGAACACCGACGCGAGCAGCCCGGATCCGGCGAGGACGACGGCGGTCCGGCGTCCGGCGCGCGCGACCGATCCGCTGGCGGTGTGCGCCAGGTCGGTCAGCGCGGTGGTGGGGCGGCCTGCCGCGCGGTGGCGGACGGGCAGTGAGCTCTCGGGCATGGGGGCCTCTCCAGCCGCCTGCGGGGTGAGCTGTCGGGTTCGGGCGGGAGATGCGCCCGGCCGGTCGAGGTTCCGATCGGCTTCACCCCAAGGACACCGTCTGGCGATGCCCGTCGTGCTTGGTTCCCCCGCTCCTGCCAGCGGTATTCGTGGAGCCGTCGGTGGTGGCAGGACTTGGCGATCCACCTCGGGCGCACCCGCGACGATCCCCGGGAGCGGTCGATCCTAACGCGACCGTGACCCAACCGTGACATATTCGCCGTCCGCCAAGGCCCGCGCGGGCACGGCCGGGGTCAGCCGTCCTCGTCGGGCGAGGTACACCGGGATCCCGACGGCGAACGCGCCACCGGCCATCAGGTACGGGCCCCAGACCACATACCAGGTGCTGCCGGTGTTGCGGGAGTAGAACAGGAACGCGATCGAGAAGATCAGCGCGACGACCGCGACCGACACGTCGAGCGCGAACCGGGCGCTGCGGCGCGAGCCGTGGTCCTGTCCGCGCTCGTCCCGCCAGCGCCACGTGATCTGGACCAGGGCCGAGAACGCGAACGGCACGGCCGCAGAGATCCCCGCCATGAGCACCAGGGTGGTGAAGACCGTCGAGCCGCTGGTTCCCATGTAGCCGATGACGACCGCGACCGAGGCGAGCGCCGTGGAGCACACGATGCCGAACGCCGGGACCCCGCGCGACGACAGGCGGCTGAACCGGGACGGGAACAGGCCGTCCTGCGCGGCGGCCAACGGCACCTCGGCGGTGATCATGGTCCAGCCGTTCAGGGCGCCGAGGCCGGAGACGACCACGGCCAACGCGACGATGTTGCCGGCCCAGGACCCACCGCCGGCGACGAGGTTGGCCGCGACCGAGTACGACGCCTTGTTGGCGTCGAGCGCGAGCGCGTCGGCGGGCACGATGCCGAACACGGCAACCATCGACAGCAGGTAGACCACGGCGCTGGCCAGCGTGCCGAAGATGGTCGCTCGGGCGACGTTGCGCTCCGGGTCGCGGACCTTGGCGGCGGCGACGGCCGCGGTCTCGACGCCGAGGTAGCTGAACAGCGCGATCGCCATCGCGCCGCCGATCGCCGACAGGCTGCTGTCCCCGCTGAGGTTCCACGGCACGAAGTTCCCGGCCTTGATGAAGAACAGGCCGAACGTGCTGAGGATGACCAGCGGGACGAACTTCAAGACGGTGGTCCAGACCTGGACCCGGCCCATGTGATGGACCCCGGTGAGATTGACGGCGGCCGGGACCCACAGGCCCACGAGGGCGATCGCGATGGACCCGCCCACCGCGCCGCCGGGGTTCACGAAATGCTCGACGTAGTACACCCAGCCGACGGCGATAGCGGCGTTCCCGGCCCAGGTGGCGATCCAGTACGACCACGCGTTGGCGAACCCAACGGCATTGCCGAAGCCCGCCCGGGCGTACGCGTACGGTCCGCCGGCTGCCGGCAGGCGGCGTGACATCACGGCGAACATGAGCGCGAGCGCGACCGCGCCGACGGTGGCCAGGCCCATGGCGACGAGACTGATCGGCCCGTAGGACGCGAAGGAGTACGGGAGCGAGAAGATGCCGACGCCGATGATGCTGCCCATGATCAGCGCGGTCGACTGCGGGAGCGTGAGCGTGCGCTCCGCGGGGCTGGTACTGACAGGGACCACCGTGCTTTCCGGGTGGGACGAGGACAAGGTGAATCCACGTCGTCAGGACCGGACTGCGCCCGCCAGAAATGGCCGTCAAGGCGCCCATGGGTGAATTGTGACTATAAGTTCCAATGTGCCCGATGTCAAATCAGGTATTCCGATGATCTGCACCGGATGCCCATTCAATTGAGAAATGAATGGGGCAATGGGTTGCCTTTGTCGGGGCGGTCAGGTGTCCGGCTGCTCGCGCGTCAGGGGCGGCACGAGCATGGTCGCAGGCCCGCGCCGGTAGAGCGCGGCCGGGCGTCCAGGGCCGTCGATGACCGTGTGGCCGGTGTCGATGATGAAGCCCGGGGTGCTGGAGACCTTGCGGTGGAAGTTGCGCGGGTCGAGCCGCACGCCCCACACCACCTCGTAGACCCGGCGCAGGTTCGAGACGGTGAACTCCGGGCCGCAGAAGGCGGCCGCCAGGGACGTGTACTCGAGCTTGGAGCGAGCCCGGGAGATCGCGTCCGTGAGGATCGTGGTGTGGTCGAACGCGAGGGGGGCGGTCAGGGCTCGCTCGACCGGCACCCAGGCCGCGACCGCGGCGTCCCCGCGCACCCGGGGATCCAGCCGGGTGGGGGCCATGGCGAGGTAGGCGACCGACACCACCCGCAGGCGCGGGTCACGGTTCGGCGCGCCGTACGTCTTGAGCTGCTCGAGGTGGCCCGGGGGTCGACGCATCCCGGTCTCCTCGACCAGGACGCGCGCGGCGGCGGAATCCAGGTCCTCGTCCGGGTGGACGAAGCCGCCGGGCAGCGCGAGCTCGCCGGCGTGCGGGTCCCCGGTCCGGGTGACCACCAGCACCTGCAGCGCGTCGTCGCGGACGGTGAGCGCGACCAGGTCGACCGTCGCGGCGACCGGCGGGAAGCCGGCGAGGTCGTCGGCGGGGCGGGTGGAGGGGGGCACGCCCCGACATTATCTCGTCACCTTGACGAGAACAAGAGCGGGAAGTTATAGTCACTTTGACGATAACTGATGATTCCTGACGGACCCGAGGACAGCTCAAGGCCACCATCAAGCGGTACCCGTTCGTGCGGCACCTGCGCACGGCGACCACCTCCCACGTGCTGCACCTCAACGCCGGACGGGTCCGGCACACCGGCGCAGGTCTCGCGTTCTGGTTCCGCCCCCTGTCCGCGGTGATCAGCGAGATCCCGGTCGACGACCGCGAGCTGCCGATGGTGGCGCACGCCCGGACCGCCGACTTCCAGGACGTGGCGGTCCAGGTCACGGTGAGCTTCCGGTTCGCCGACCCGGCGCTGGTGGCCGGCCGGCTGGACTTCGCGATCGACCCCGACTCCGGGGTCTGGACGGGTACCCCGCTGGAGCAGGTCGCCCACATCCTGACCGAGCTCGCCACCGGTCAGGTGATGGACGCCATGGCCACCATGACGCTGCGCGAGGCGGTGGTCGCCGGCGGTGGGGCCCTGCGGCTGACCATCACCGAGGGGCTGCAGGCTGACGAGCGGCTGGCCTCGACCGGCATCGCGGTGCTGGGTGCGCGGGTCAGGTCGGTGCGGGCGGACGCGGACATGGAGCGATTCCTGCAGACCCCCGCCCGCGAGCAGGCGCAGACCGAGGCCGACAAGTCCACCTTCGAGCGGCGCGCGCTGGCCGTGGAGAGCGAGCGGGCGATCGCCGAGAACGAGCTGGCCAACCGGATCGAGCTCGCCGTGCGCGAGCAGGTGCTGGTCACCCAGGAGGGCACCAACGCGCGCACGCGCGCCGAGGAGGCCGCGGCCGCGGCGTTGATCGCGGCGAACGGTGCCGCCGAGCGGCAGGGCCTGGTCGCGGAGGCGGACGCCCACAGCGCACGGGTCGTCGGCGAGGCCCAGGCCGCCGCCGAGGCCGCCCGGGTGGCCGCGTACGCCGGGGTGGACAGCACCGTGCTCGCCACGATCGCGGTCCGCGACCTCGCCGGGCACCTGCCGAACATCGCCAACCTGACGATCACCCCCGATCTGGTGACCGGTGTGCTGGCCGGCCTGGTCGGCTCGAAGCAGGCGTGAGATGGCACTCGTCCCGCGCGTGGTGGTGGCGCACCGCCGCACGGAGCTCGACGAGCTGCTCGACCGGCACGGCACCCGAGGGCAGGCCGAGTTCTTCCTGCGCACCCGGGGGCGGACGCTCGCGGCGGAGCAGGACCGCCACGACGCCCAGCAGGACGCGCTGCGCCAGGTGCGCGCCGCGATCCCCGCGGAATGGCGGCGCGGCGACGTCGAGCGGACCGACCTGCACCGGTTCGGGTTCGAGCCCGACGACGTGTGCGTCGTCGTCGGGCAGGACGGCCTTGTCGCGAACACGGCCAAGTACCTCGACGGCCAGCGACTGATCGGGATCGATCCCGAACCGGGCCGCAACGCCGGGGTCCTCGTGACCCACCGGCCGGCCGCCGCGGCCCGGCTGCTCCGCGCCGTGGCGGCCGGCCGTGCGCCGGTGCAGGAGCGCGCGATGGTTCGCGCCACGCTCGATGACGGCCAGCACCTCGACGCCCTCAACGAGGTCTTCATCGGGCACCCCAGCCACCAGTCCGCCCGCTACCGGCTCGTCGTGCTCGCCACCGAGGCGTCGGAGCGGCACTCGTCGTCGGGCCTGATCGTGGCCAGCGGCACGGGGGCGACCGGCTGGGCAGCCTCGATCCAGCGGGAACGGCGCGAGTCGCCGGCGCTGCCCGGGATCCACGACCGATCCCTGGCGTGGTTCGTGCGCGAGGCCTGGCCGTCGCCGGCGACCGGCGTGTCGCTCACCGACGGGCTGCTCGCCGAGGGCGAGACCGTCGGCCTCGTGGTCGAGTCCGATGCGCTCGTGGTGTTCGGCGACGGGCTCGAGGCCGACCGGCTCACCGCCACCTGGGGCCAGACGGTCGCCGTCGCCCTCTCGCCCCGGACGCTGCAGCTCGTCGGCTGAGGTCGGTCGGCGTAGCGCGGTCGACCCCTACGCCGCCGTGCCCAGCTGGGCGAGCGTGCGTCGAGAGAGCCGGACGACCACCGCGACGAGCACGAGGCCGAGGCCGACGGCGATCACCATCGACCCCCACACGTCGCCCAGCCCGTCGCCGAGCACCGCCACCCGCCAGATCGGATCGATCGCCCAGTAGGTGGGGAAGATCCGGGCGATCCACTGCGGCCAGTCGGGGAACAGGTAGAAGATGACCGGTCCGAACAGCAGGATGCCGCTGCTCTTCATGATGGTGAAGAGCATCGCGCCGTCCTTGGCGAGCAGGCCGATGATCAGGCCCAGGAGCGAAGCGAACACGGCGCCGAGCAGCACGACCGCCAGCACGTCGGGCCAGTTGCCGCCGAGCGAGTCGTTGAGCAGCAACGTGACGATCGACATCACGAACGCCATCAGCGCACCCAGCGCAGCCTTGGCGGTGACGATCTCGCTCATCCTCGCGGGGGTGACGAGCAGGGCCGTGAGGGTCCCGTGGACCTTCTCGTCGACCAGGCTCGAGGCGGGCAGGAAGGCGCCGGCGACGAACAGCGCGTACATCACCAGCACGGGCACGAGCCGGATCGCCAGGGGCAGTCCGGCCTCGCCCGACTGGCGGAGCTGCACGGCGACCGGCGGCGTCCCGCCCTCGATCTCCCGGACGAGATCGAGGATCGTGACGCTGAGGATCGCCCGGTTCGAGGCGTAGGATTCGCCGCTGACGTACAGTTCGAGCGGCGGCTGCTCGCCGGAGCGGACGGCCTCGTCGAACCCGGCCGGCAGGACCAGGCCGACGTCGACGTCGTTCGCCTCCACCGCCCGCCGCAGCTCGGCGGCGCCGTCGAGCACCGTGAGCTCGATCCCGCCGCGGTCCTGGACCGCCGCGGTCAGCGCCGAGCCGCCGTCGTCCACGATCGCCAGCCGGGGCTCGGGCTCGAACAGGGAGCCGAACGCCAGCTGGAAGACGGCGGTGAGGACCACCGGCAGCGTGATCGCGTACAGGAACAACGGGGACCGCGGCCCGAGCGCCAGGTCCTTGCGAAGCACCGTCCAGATCCTCGACAGGCTCACAGCCGCTGCACCCGTCTACGCAGCACCAGCAGGCCGCCGGCGTAGATCACCGCGACCCACCCCAGGGCGAGCAGGAGGCTGCCGGTGACCTCGGACCAGCCGGCGCCGTAGGTGGTGACCCGGGTGAGGGCGTCGATGATCGGGTAGGACGGCATCACCTGCACCCAGGGGGCGGCCGTCCCCGGGAACAGCACGGAGAAGGTCGGGATCAGCAGCGGCAGGATGAAGATCATGTTGTAGAACAGCGTGCCGATGAAGTCCTTCCCTGCCGATCCGGTGATCATCGCGATGCCGGTGAACATCACGGCGCCGAGCAGCACCGTCACGAGCAGCGGGCCCGCGCTCGCGGTCGTGAGCGTGCGCAGCACGACGAGCAGGATCAGGGCCTGGCCGCCGGTGAGGATCGTGCCGTAGATCGTCTTGGCGGCGAGGAAGTCGCCGACGCGGGCGGGCGTCACCAGCACGGCCGTGACGGTGCGGTTGAGAACCTCGCTGGCGATGAGGGACGACAGCGCGAACGTCTCGATCATGAGCACGAAGAACACGAGCATCGGGCGGAGCCGGTCGCGCAGGGAGACCTGGTCGCCGGCCCGGTCCGGCCCGAGGACGACGGCGTCGGGCTCGGCCACCGGCAGCTCGTGACCCGTGAGCGAGTAGGCGATCTCCCGGACGAAGCTCGTCATCGCGCCCGCGACCTCCGGCGGGACGGCGGTTCCGGTGTAGACGGTGACCGTCGGGCGCTCGCCGTCGACCATCGACGCCACGAACCGGTCGGGGAAGCTGATCCCGACCGTCACGTCGCGCCTCGTCGCTCCCGCCGGTGCCTCGGCCTCGGCGCCCGCCCCCACGAGCACGACGTCGCCCGCGTCGGTCTCGTACACAGCGAGGTCGCCCGCCACGGCAGCCGCGAGGTGGTCGGCGGTGTCCAGCGACACGACGTCGAGCCCGTCGGCCGCGTCCGCGCCGGTCTGGAACTCCTCGACGAGCTCGTCCAGGCCGGTCTGGTGGATGCCGAGGGTGATCGTCTCGTCGACCGTGTCGGGGACGAGGTAGTAGGTCAGGGCGAAGAAGACGAGCCCGAGCACGGACAGGAAGATGTACAGCGTGTCTCGGGAGAACTCGCGGAAGTCCTTGCGGACGATCGACGCGACGAGCGCGGCGCGGGTCACCCGGCGGTTCATCCCGCGAGCCCCCTGCCGGTGAGCCGGATGAAGATGTGCTCGAGCGTCGCCTCCTCGGTGTGCATCGTGAGGAGGTCGGGCGAGGTCATCAGCGCGCCGAGCCGGGTCGCGGCGGCAGCGTCGTCGAGCGGCCAGGTCTCCTCGCGGATCCCGTCCCCCTCGCGCAGCCGCACCTTCACCGAGCGCGAGCCGTACCGGAGCTTGAGGTTCTCGGGGGTGTCCAGCGCGACGATCTCGCCGGCGTTGAGGAACGCCACCCGGTCCGAGAGCTGGTCGGCCTCGAACATGTCGTGGGTGGTGAGCAGCACCGCGACCCCCCGGTCGGCCTCCTCCTGGATGGTCGTGCGGATCGCCGCAGCGGTCGCCGGGTCGAGGCCGTCGGTGGGCTCGTCGAGGAAGAGCACGTCGGGGGAGTTGATGAACGCCCGGGAGATCATCATCCGCTGGCGCATGCCCTTGGAGAACGTCTTCACCCGGTCCGACGCGCGGTCCGCGAGACCGACCCGGCGCAGCACGCCGTCGGCGTCGGGGTCCTTGATCCCGTACAGGGAGGCGAAGAACTCCAGGTTCTCCTTGGCCGACATGTTCAGGTAGAGGTTCTTCTCCTCGAAGCACACGCCGATGCGCGCCTGCAGCTCGGGGTCGTCCGTGCTGACGTCGATCCCGAGCACGCGGGCCCCGCCGCCGCTGGGCCGCAGCTGACCGGTGAGCATCTTGATCGTGGTGGACTTGCCGGCACCGTTCGGCCCGAGAAAGCCGAGGATCTCGCCGGGGGCGACGTCGAACGAGATCCCCTTCACCGCTTCCAGGGCGCCGTAGGTGAACCGCAGACCCGAGACGCTGATCGCCGGTCCGGTCATCGTGGTGCCCTTCGTCGCGCGCACGGGTGGCGGCGCTCCTCTCATTCAATACCCGCGCCGAACCCACTACCCGACTACTCGTGGACACACGCCTGCCGTGGGCCCCGCCACCTGGACGGAGCGGTCGTCCGCGCCGACGCGGTCGTCAGCCCCAGTACTCCGAAGGGACAGGTGGCACCGTGATGCGCCGGCCGGACGTCTGCGCCGCGCTCACCCGGATGTAGTGCGGCCGGTCCCCGGGCGCCCACGGGACCAGCTCCAGCTCTTCCAGGCGCACGACCTCAGCCGGATCGGTGACCTCCTGGGCGTGCCCGCGCACCAGCACGCTCCAGCCGGTCCGGGTGCGGGCCTCGATGCCGTCGATCTCGAACGCCATCGGCTCCCGCGCGACCGCCGCGGCGAGCAGGCTGCCCGAGCTCGTGCGGAAGACCACGTCGCCGTCGTCGACGACGAAGTTGACCGGCAGGATCATCGGCAGGTCCCCGTCCGTCAGGGCGATCCGGCCGAGGTGGCTCCCTCTCAGGAGGGAGGCGCACTCGTCCGGGTCGATCACGGTCAGTCGCTCGTCCTGCATGGTGGGCTCCCTGTGGCCGTTCGGCGCGGTGTCTCCTCGAGTGCGGTGTCTTCTGGACGGAGTCTGACCGAGTCTGGCCCCGCCCGCCTCCTGGGTGGTGCGGGGGGTGCTGCTACCCCAGAGCGACGAGCTTGTTGCCGGACTGGCCGTAGAGCTCGCCGTAGAGCTGGCCGTAGAGCCGACCGTCGACTGCCATGAGCCAGAGCTTGCCGGGGAGCGGGGTCTCCCAGCGCTTGCGGCCGTCGTCCAAGCCGTAGGCGGTGAGAACCTGCCCCTCGCCGTCGGTGGAGCTGTTCTGCGCGACCAGGACGAGCCGTCCGTCCGTGGCGATCGAGCCCATCTCCGCGGTGAGCGGGGTCGTCCAGACGGTCTCACCGGTTCGCCCGTCGATCGCGGTGAGCCCCTTCTGGTCGGAGCGCACGATCCGTCCGTCGATGATGAGGGTGCTGATGCTGCCGCCGGGCCCGGCGCCGGGAGCCTCCCAGCGGGCGCGGTCGGCCGCCAGGTCGTAGCCGATCAGGGTCTCGTTGTCCGCGGACTGCAGCAGCAGGACGCCCGGGAGCGAGCCGTCGTCGGGCGTGCTGCCCGCGGGGAAGGCGTCGACGGTGACTTCCCGGCCGGAGGCGACATCCGTGATCGTGGTGGTCGCCTCACCCGCCGCGGTCATGGTCGACTCGGCAATCATCGAACCCCCGGCGAGCAGGTTGAAGCCGCCCCCCATCGGGTCGGTCTGGGACCGGAGCACGTCCCCGTCGGCCGAGAGCAGCCAGCTGGTGCTGTTGGTGTACCCGCCGCCGGCCGACATGGCGTTGCTCAACGCGTTGACGACGAGGCGGCCCTCGACGCTCCAGACCCACAGCGACCGCTGCCCGACGTCCTGCTCGCCCACCGGGTCCGGGCTGGTGAACGTCCACCGGGACGTGGTGCCGAGCGCATCGCCGCAGGTCACCTCCAGGTGGCCGGCCTCGTCGAACCGGGCCGTCACGACCTCCGACCCGAGCAGTGCGACGCTGGTGGTCGGGTCGGTCGGGCGCTCCGAGAGCACGTCACCTGTGATCGCATCGATCATCAGCAGGTGGGCCCGGACGGGGAAGATCGACTCCCCGAACGCGTCGTCCGTCCAGGTGGAGGTCTCGTCGACGACCACGCACGCGACCACCCCGGTGGCCGCGTCCTCGACGGGCCGCGACCGGGCCGCTGCCGTCGCTGTCGGCGGCACCTGGGGGAGGGTGCAGGTGCTGCTGTTGCCCGAGAGGAAGGTGCCGTTCAGGGTCGCCTCCGGGTCCGGGGCCGGGCTGGCCACGACGCGCCAGGCCTCCTCGCCCGTCTCCGGTTCGCGGGCGACGACGTCCACCCTCCCGTCCGGAGCGATCTCCGTCACGAGCAGCCTCCCGGCGAACCCGGACACGCCCGCGATCATCACGTCCCCGGTACGCCACGTCTCGGTGAGGGGGCCGTCGAGAGGGGCGAGGATTCCCGGCACACCGGCGAGGGCGGACATGCGCCGGCTCTCGCGCACGTTCGTCACCACGGTGCCGGCGACGACGAGGATCGCCGTGCCCGCGATCGCCGTCCACCACCAGCGCGAACGGGGCCGCCACCCCCGGGCTGCCCCGGGCCGCGATGCGGGCTCGGGGCCAGGCGTCCCGGGATCGGGCTGGCCGGACGGGTCGGCGACCGTGCTGGTTTCACCCAGGACGACGTCCTGGGCGCCGGCTTCGACCAGGACGACGTCCTGCATGCCCCGTCGCGATGGCCCCATCCCGCGACCCTACTCAGCGCGGACCGTTCCCGGTGGGGTCATTCACGGTGCGACGAGGCCCCGTTCACCTGCTTTCGGCAGCGCGCGGGGATGCCTCGCTCGGGGACGCTTCGTGATGCTCGGTCGACGGGATCTGCACGGCGATCTCCTCGCCGAGCCGGGCCCCCGCGGACAGCGGCAGCCCGTCGCCGCTCCAGAACTTGCCCGGGTCGTACCAGTTCGGCCGGCGCCCCACCGGCAGCAGGCCGGCCGCCTCGTAGGTGAGGGCGACGATCTCCGCGCAGTAGGCGGTCTCCAGGTCCCCCGGGGGTGCGACCGGGTGGAACCGCGGGAGCCGGGGGAGCCGGCCACCCGCCCAGCGGGAGGCGAGCCGCGCGGTCGACGGGAACGGGGTGCCGTCCAGGCGGGCGACCGTGCGCAGGACGGCGTCCTCCATCTCGCGGTCGAAGGCCGGGTCGAGCTGGCGCAGCCAGGCCCGCTGGCCGTACCGGTTGCCCCACACGACGACGGCCTCGCGCAGGTCGTGCAGCTGCGCGCCCCGGTGGTGGGTGCCCGACCACAGGTCCGGCAGGGACTGGCCGAGCTCGGCGTGCCACATCAGCGGGGGAAGGTCGTCGATGACCACCGACATGCCCACGTGGTTGACCGGGCTGTTGGTCGTCAGCTGGATCGCGCGGTCGGCGATCGCGTGGCCCCGGAACAGCCACACGTCCCCGGTCCGGGTCTGGTGGAGGGCCGTGTCGAGGTCGATCGGCGTCGGGGGCACCGCTGTAGCCTGCCACCATGCGTTGGTGGAAAGTGCTGGGCGTGGCAGGGCTCGCGGGCGTGGCCGCCACGGGGGTGCTGGTGGCGCGCTCGGACCGGCGCCGTCGCGCCTACACCCCCGAGGAGATTCGCGAGCAGCTGCACGCGCGCCTCGCGCCCGAACCTGCCCCCGACGCGCTCGCGGGCAGGCTCCCGGCTGCGCTCCCGGACGACGGGCCGCGCGGCTGGGCTGACTGAGCCGTGCTCAGGTCCGGCTCGCCAGCTCCTGCACCGCCGAGGCGATGTTCGTGGCGCCCTCGGCCACGTCGGCGAAGGTCGCCCGCGTCAGCGCGGTGGTGGCCGACTGCTCCTCGACCGCCGCGGCGATGCTCGTGGTGTACCCGTTGATCTGCTCGATCACGGACGAGACCTGGACCATCGACGCCAGCGCCGAGTCGGTCTCCGTCTGGATGCGCAGCGAGAGGGCCCCGATCGTCTCGGTCGCGGTCGCCGTGTCCCGGGCGAGGGTCTTGACCTCGGCCGCGACCACCGCGAAACCCTTCCCGGCGTCGCCGGCCCGGGCGGCTTCGATGGTCGCGTTGAGGGCCAGGAGGTTCGTCTGGGCGGCGATGCCGGCGATGGCGTCGACGAGGCGGCCGATCTGCTCCACCTCGCTGCTCAGCTGGGCGATGGCGTCGCTCGTCTCGCGGACCAGGCCCACCGCGCCGCCCGCGACGGTCGACGCGCTCGTGACGTTCCCGGAGATCTCCCGGATCGCCGTGTCGATCGAGCTGACGGCCTCGGCCGCCGCCGAGACGCCACCCGAGACGGTGTGGGTCGCCCCGGACAGGACCTCCAGCTGGGCGTCGATGCCTGCGCGGTCCGCGCGTTGCTGGTCGAGCGCCTCCGCGATCTCGCGCGCAGCCGTCTCGCGCGACAGGGTTCCCTCCTGCTCGCTGAGCAGCTGTTCCGCCAGCACGTTCTTGGCCTGGGTCTCGGCCTCCGCGGCGTCGATCTGCGACGCCTCCGCGAACCGCCAGAAGGTGACCTGGCCCGCGGCCCCGGCGAGGATGAAGACCGCGTGGACCAGGGCCCACATCACGGGGTTCGATGCCTCTGGAGAGCCCGGGGTGAACAGGTTCATCGGCATCCACAGGGCCATCGCGACGTGGTGGATCGCGGTGAAGGCCACGGCGAGCAGGTAGACCGGCCAGCTCTGGTAGAGCGCGATGAACGCGAGGCTGACGAAGAAGCTGAAGTGGGCCGACGTCGCGCCCCCCAGCAGCTCGACCATCGTCGCTGACGTCCCGAGCAGGGCCAGGGCGGCAGCGGAGGACGCGAGCGTGCGGTTGCCGGGCACCAGGGCGATCAGGCCGGGCAGGAGGACCAGGACGCCGAACTCGAGCAGGGCCATCGCGCTGATCCCGCCGCCCCCGCCGCCACCATGGGCACCGTGCGCGGCTTGCGTGCCCTGCCCGCCGAAGACCGCGAGGGCGGCCAGGATCGGCAGGTGCAGGGCGAGCACGACGAGGATGAGCCGGTGGCGCTGGTTCCAGTGCTGGTCGCTGAGCGGTATCCCCAGCGGGAGCAGGTTCATCGCGCCGGAACGGGTGGGCCGGGTGGGCATCGTCATGGTGAGGGTGTCCTTCGAGGCGGCGATCCTGACGTGGTTCACGACCCCATCGGCCGATCGGCGCCCCCGCTGAGCGAAACGCGTGCCCGGTGAGGGCTGTCGCTCGGTCAGGAACCCACCGGAAGGTCGCGGTGCCACGACTGGGTGATGTACGCCGTGCGGAAACCCTCCGAGGTGTAGAGGTCGACGGCGCCCGTGGGGGAGTCGGCGTCGACCTCGAGCCCGACGCGGTCACGGCCGCGTTCGGCGGCATCGACGACGACCGCGGTCAGCAGCGACCGGGCGACGCCCCGGCCACGAGCGGACTGCAGCACACCGAGGTAGGCGACGTAGCTCCCGTCCGGAGCGTCGCCCGCGCCGGGGGAGACGGCTCCGACGAGCACCCCGGCGGGCCGGGGGGCCGGTGACGAGTCGTCCACGAGCTCGGCGATCCACCAGTGGTCCCAGCGGTGCCCCGGGTCCTCGCGCAGCCGGGAGGTGAACTCGTCGAACGTCTCGACGTGGTGGTTGAAGTGGTCGGTGAACGCCTCCTCGAGCACGTCGTGCACGGTGATGAGGTCGACCTGGGCCGGGAGTCCGTCGTCGGCCAGGCGGACCCGGCGCACGACGACGCCCGGGTGCGGCTCGGACCGACCCTCGGGGGCGGCGTCCGCCGGCGTGACCGGGCGGCTCATCTGCCACCAGGTCCGGGTGTGCGTGAAGCCGGCGTTGGCGAGCCAGCGCTGCTGCCGCGCGTCGTCGGCGAAGGCGCCGCTGTCCATCTGGGTGACGGCCAGGCCGCGGTCGAACCCGAGGTCGGCGGAGGCGTAGGCCGCCCAGGTGAACAGTGCGTCGGCGACCAGGTCGGCCGTGCGCGGCTCGAGGTCGGGGTCCACCACGACGGACACCAGCACGCGGCCCGCGGCCCGGTCGTAGATCGTCGCCCAGGCCCGTGCCCTGGCCGACTCGTCGCGGAGCAGCTGGTGACGGCGGGTCTGCAGGCCCGCCGCGCTGAGGTCGCCGTCGACGGTGGCGCGGGTGGTCGAGGCGCTGCCGTGCGCGACGAGCTCGTGCCGGTGCAGCAGGGCGAGCAGGTCGCCCGCGTCGACGGCCTGCGGGGTGACGGCGACCCAGCCGGGCGGGAGGGCCGTGGCCGCGACCTCCGGGTAGTCCGGGGCGGGAACGGGTGCAGGGTCGGATCCGAGATTCACTCCACGAGTCTGCCGCACCCCCGGCACGGGGGCGAGGCTGCGCCGGCCGGGGAGAGCTCGGCGGGTCAGGAGCGCTCCGCCCGTCAACAGACACGAAGGGCCCGCGCCCTGCCTGCCGGCAGCACGCGGGCCCTTCGGTGGGCGCCGGACGGGTCAGGCCGTGACGGTGACCTCGACCTGCACGGTCGACCCGGCGGGCGCGTACGGGATCGCGTTGCCCTCGATCGGGACGCCGTCGACGGTCAAGCTCGCGCCCTTGCCGCCGCCGTTGTGCACCGTGATGACGTAGGTCGCACCGCGGGCCCGACGGCGCACGGTGAACTCCGGCACCTCCGGCCCGATGCACGGGTCGACGATGAGGGCGTCGTAGTCGGTCCGCACCCCGAGCAGGTGCTGGCTGACCGCGACGAAGTTCCACGCCGCCGTGCCGGTGAGCCAGGAGTTCTTCGCCTCACCGTGGCGGCTGGCCTCCTTGCCGGCGATCATCTGCGCGTACACGTACGGCTCGAGCTTGTGCACCTCGCCGATGTCCTCGCGGTACGCCGGGGCGATGCGCTTGTAGTAGTCGAACGCGCGCGCACCGTTGCCGACCACGGTCTCGCCGATGATCACCCACGGGTTGTTGTGGCAGAAGATGCCACCGTTCTCCTTGTACCCCGGCGGGTAGGTGGACACCTCGCCGAGCTCGATCTGGTAGCTCTGGTACGCGGGGTACTGCAGCACGAGACCGTGGTCCGTGCCGAGCATCGTGCTGACCGACTCCAGTGCGCGCTCGGCGATGCTCGGGCCGCCGTCGGCGGGCACCTCGGTGCCGATGCCGGCCATGACGGCGAAGCCCTGCGGCTCGATCCAGATCTTTCCCTCGGGCTTGGAGTCGGTGCCGATCTTGTTGCCGTAGAAGTCGTACGCCCGCAGGAACCACTCCCCGTCCCAGCCGTGCGTGAGCGTGGCCTCGCGCACCTGGGCGACGGCTGCCCGGGCCGCCTCGGCGACGTCGGGCATGCCACGCCGTTCGGCGAGCTCGGCGTACTCCGGGCCGATGTGCACGAACATCGCCGCGATGAAGACCGACTCCGCGACCCCGCCGGACTGGTTCTCGGTGGTCTGGAACGACTCACCCGGCGTCGTGGAGAAGCAGTTGAGGTTGAGGCAGTCGTTCCAGTCGGCGCGGCCGATCAGTGGCAACCCGTGCGGACCGAGGTTGTTCACCGTGAACGTGAACGAGCGGGTCAGGTGCTCGAACAGCGGGGCCGCGAGCGACTCGTCGTTGTCGAACGGCACCATCTCGTCGAGGATCCCGAAGTCGCCGGTCTCCTTGAGGTACCCCGCGACCCCGAGGATCAGCCAGAGCGGGTCGTCGTTGAAGCCCGACCCGATGTCGTCGTTCCCACGCTTGGTGAGCGGCTGGTACTGGTGGTACGCGGAGCCGTCCGGGAGCTGCGTGGCGGCGATGTCGAGGATGCGCTCGCGGGCGCGCTCGGGGATGAGGTGGACGAAGCCGAGCAGGTCCTGGTTGGAGTCGCGGAAGCCCATCCCGCGCCCGATCCCCGTCTCGAAGTACGACGCCGAGCGGGACATGTTGAAGGTGACCATGCACTGGTACTGGTTCCAGATGTTGACCATCCGGTCGAGCTTGGAGTCGCCGCTGGTCACGGAGTAGCCGGAGAGCAGCTCGTTCCAGTGGGCGACCAGCTTGTCGAAGGCGGCGTCGGTCTGCTCCGTGGTGGCGAAGCGGGCGAGCAGCTCGTGGGCGCGAGTCTTGTTGATGACCTGCAGGGCCTTGATGCCGGCGGCCTCGTCGGCGGGGACCCACTTCTCCTCGTCCGGGTTCTCGATGTACCCGAGGACGAACGTGTAGCTGGTGGACGCGCCCGGCTCGAGGGTGATCTCGAGGCTGTGGGAGGCGATCGGGTACCAGCCGCTCGCGACCGAGTTGGTGGACTTCCCGGCGAACGGGACGGCCGCCTCGCCGAGGGAGTTGTACGCCCCCACGAAGGCGTCGCGATCGGTGTCGAAGCCGGCGGCCTCGGCGTTGACGCCGTAGACGGCGTAGTGGTCGCGACGCTCGCGGTACTCCGTCTTGTGGTAGATCGCGCTGCTCGTGCCGTTGAACGCCTCGACCTCGACCTCGCCGATGGACAGGTTGCGCTGGTAGTTCGTCTGGTCGTCCTGGGCGTTCCACAGGCAGAACTCGACGAACGAGAACAGCGTGACGGACTTGGTCGCGTCGGAGGTGTTGGTCAGCGTGACCTTCTGCACCTCGGCGTTCTCACCCATCGGGACGAAGAACAGCGACTCGACGCTCAGCCCGCCGCGCTCGCCCGTGATCTTGGAGTAGCCGAGGCCGTGGCGGCACTCGAAGTGGTCCAGGTCGGCCTTGACCGGCATCCACGACGGCGTCCACACGTCGCCGCCGTCGTTGATGTAGAAGTACCGCCCGCCGGCGTCGGACGGGATGTTGTTGTAGCGGTAGCGCGTCAGCCGCCGCATCTTCGCGTCGCGGTAGAACGAGTAGCCGCCCGCCTGGTGGGACAGCAGGGAGAAGAACTGCTCGGACCCGAGGTAGTTGATCCACGGGTACGGGGTGTGGGGCGTGGTGATGACATATTCGCGTGCGTCGTCATCGAAGTGGCCGTAGCGCATGGAGCACCTTCCGGGTTGGTCGGACGCAGTCGCGCTCCGTGTCCTGCCGGACATCCGCACCTGTGCGGAGTCCTTGTTGCATTCGACGAGTGTGGTGCGTTCAGAACAGTGTCGGGGCCAGATGCGTAGGAGCGCTCCCACGGCCCGGCAAAATCCTAGCGCGAACCCGACCCAGGAGCATCAGTGCGGTGTCAGAACGCTCCCGATCGGCCGCTGTGAGGGCCCTGGAGCGCTGAACGGGTGACTCTTCGGGCGGCGCGGCCGAGGACTCAACCTTTGGGTGTGCCCGATCGTGTTCTAGTCATGAGCGTGCTGATAGCTGCAGAGGGGCCCCCTGACGGGGAGTCGACGGAGGTCGGCGCTGAGGTCGGCCTGGCGGTCGGCACCGAGGTGATCGGGCTCCCCGCTGGTGCGGGCGACCGCGACGCCGAGTTCACCGTCTTCATGGAGCGGGCCGCACCCGGGCTGGCCCGGACCGCCTGGTTGCTGTGCGGCGACGAGCACCGGGCCGAGGAGCTGGTCCAGCAGGCGTTGATGCGCACCTACCTGTCGTGGTCGACGGCGCGGCAGCGTGATCCGCTGGCGTACACGCGTCGCACCCTGGCGAATCTGCGGATCGACACGTGGCGCAAGCGTCGGCGGGAGGTCCTGATGGATCCCCGGGACGTCCCCGAGGGCGCCGTCGCCAGCGCCGCGGAGGGCCATGCGGAGCGCGACCAGCTGGTCCGGGCGCTGGCGACCCTGAGCACGCGGCAGCGACGGATCGTCGTCCTGCGCCACCTCGACGGGCTCTCCGAGCGCGAGGTCGCGGCGGACCTCGGTGTCTCGGTCGGCACCGTGAAGTCGACCGCGTCGCGAGGGATGGCGCTCCTGCGCAGCGAGCTCGACCAGTCCAGGCAGAGCGCGTCCGCGAACACCACCGGAACCCCACACCCAAGGAGCAGGTCATGACCCACAGCGACGACTTCTCGCGCGATCTGCTCGACCGGATCGACGCGGTCCGTCCCGCCCTCACGGTGGACACCACCCGGGTCGTGTCGCGAGCGCGTCGGCGCCGGGCGACCACCCGCACGAGCGCCGGCCTTGCGGTGACCCTGGTGCTGGCGGGGACCGGTTGGGCGCTCGCCCTTCAGCCCTGGCAGTCGCCCGACGTCGTCCCTGCCGGCAATGGAGTCCTGCGGGTGGCGGGGGAGGACGGTGCCGACCCCGACCCCGACCCGTCGGAGGATCTCAGCCTGGTGGACGTCGTGCCGGTCGATCCGGGCTGGCCCGACGCGCCGTACTGGCACACGATCTGGGAGTCGACCGACGCCGCCGGCGAGGTGGAGCGGATGGAGTTCTGGGCCGGTCACACCGAGCCCGGCCTGCTCGTCTTCGACGACGATCTGGCGAACGCGTCGGGGGTCGGTCCAGGGGCATGGGGGAACCTGCTGATCGACGGCGCCTGGGTGCTCATCGGCTGGGACGCGCTGTACGCCCTGCCGACCGAGCCCGTGGCCCTGGAAGCCGTGATCCGCGGCAGCGTCGAGCCCGATCGCGGCGTGGGCACCGACGACGACAAGGTCGTCAGCATGGCCCGCGACCTCCTGCTCCGTACCCCCGCCTCGCCCGCGTTGCGGACGGCGCTGTGGACCGTCATGGCCGCCCAGCCGAGCTCTTCGGTCACCCCCGGGGTGAGTGACGCGGCCGGCCGGACCGGCTCGCTCTTCGAGCACACCGACGCCCTCGGCGGCACCTTCGTGATGGTCTTCGACCCGGTCGACGGCCGGCTGCTCGAGGAGCGGGGCCTGGACGGCGCGCACGCGACCATGGTCGAGGAGGGCCCCGCGACCGACACGCCCATCGAGCCGACCCTCGAGAGCAGCGGGTGCACCGCCTGGGCGACCTGCTGAGTCAGCCCCTCCCGACGGAGCGCGCGACGCGGAAGCCGACGTCGTCGATCCGGAAGGTCGGGTGGCTGCGGCGCCGCACCGAGGCTCGGCAGCTCCAGTGCTCGTCGAACCAGCCGCCGCCGCGCAGCACGCGGTAGGTGCCGTAGACCTCGGGGTCGTAGAGGTCCCAGCACCACTCCCAGACGTTGCCGAGCAGGTCGTGCAGGCCCCAGGCGTTGGGCTGCTTGCCGCCGACGTCGTGGATCCGCTCGCCGGAGTTGCCGCGATACCAGGCGATCTCGTCGAGCTCGCCGTACCGGGCGCCGGTCGTGGCTGCCCGGCACGCGTGCTCCCACTCGGCCTCGGACGGCAGTCGGTACCCGTCGGCGGAGACGTCCCACCCGATCTCGTCGAGATCGCCTGGGGTGGGGAGATCGCCCGGGGTGGGGAGATCGCCCGTGGTGGGGAGCCGGTAGGCGGGGGTCAGCCCCTCGAGTCGGGACGCGGCGTTGCAGAAGGCGACCGCGTCCCACCACGAGACGCCGGCGACCGGTACCCGGTCGCCGCCCGGCGCGGCGCTCGGGCGCAGGCCGGTGACCTGCGCATACTGCGCCTGCGTGACCGGGTAGACGGAAAGCTCGTACGGCTCGAGCTCGATCGACCAGCGGTGCTGCGTGCGCCGGTCGGAGAGCGTCACGATCCCCGGCGGGACGGCGACCAGCTCGACTCCTGCGGTGGCGTCCATGGGTCCGCGACCCTAGCGCACGCAGCCGCGCACATCAGCGACCTGGTGCCGACCGTGCCGACCGTGCTGGACGTGCTGGACGTCGGCCGCTACCAGGTCCGCGTCAGGGTTGCCATCGGGACCTGGCGGTCGACCGTGCTCTGGTCGCCGGCGAAGAACGGCGAATGGGTCCGGACTCGCTCCCACAACGCTTCGTGCTCGTCGGGCCCGACGATCGAGACGATGACGTCGTACCGCTTCTTGCCCACCTCGACCACGGCGCGATGCGCGTGCCGCAGGTTCGTGAACCACTGCGGCTCGTCCGGACTCCCGCCGGCCGACCCCGTGACGACCAGCCGGCTCCCGTCCTGGACGAAGGGCACCGGGGTGGTGTGCGGAACCCCGGTCGTGCGATCGGCGACGGTGAGCAGCAGAACCGGGACGCCGTGCACGCTCCCCATCAACCGGCCCCCGGACCGCCGATACAGCCGGTTGCTCAGGGCCGTAGCGGTTCGCAGCACGCTCGTCTGGACGTTCGGCATCGCAGCCTCCTGATCGCCTCTGAGTTCGACCGTAGCGGTCGGGCGGAGGCGTGGCCGGTCGACTCGCGACGTGGGGCACCCCGATCGACCACGGTGGTGACGAGGCAGGGGGTCTGGCAGGTCGACAGCGCCGGCCTCCGACGCTCTTTCCCTGCTGCCCCCGTCTTCACCTCCCTATCCTCACCGACCCGTCCTCATCGCTCCTATTCAAGGCGATCGACCCGTGCACAGGTCATTGTTCTGAATGCTCATCCACAGATTCAGCGACATTTCAGAGAATGCCCGACCCCGACGTTGGCAGCCGACCGGCAATGTCAGTGGCGGTCGGTAGTGTTTGGGGCACAGGAATTGCCGCGAATGTGGATGCGGTGATGCGGTCGTCGGTGAGAGGGGGTGCGCGGTGGACTTCGATGAAGGTGAGCGCTCGTTGCCCGAGGTGCCGTTCGCGCCGCCCGCCTCGCCGCTCCCGCCTGCCTCGCCGCTCCGGCCCGGCCACTCGCTCCCGCCCACCTCGCCGCCGCTGCCGGAGGGTCTGTCGGTGGCGGAGCGGTTGGCGGTGGTGCGGGTGCAGGTGGAGGCGTTGGCGCTGGTGGTGGCGGCGGATCTGGCGGGGGCGGGGGCGTTGGCGCTCTTCGATGAGGCGTACGAGCT
>NZ_SDWW01000012.1 GCF_004168625.1 Pengzhenrongella frigida | reverse complement strand
GCTGCCGCAACTCCGTCTTTGTGGTCCTGAGCGGACAATCTTGAGCGTGCCATATCCACGCTAAGCGACACAGTACATGTGTTTGATTCTATCCGAGGCCACCGACATTCGCCTGCGGACGAGACCCGGCCCCGGCCGGAGATCATGACGGCGGTCCGCACGCCCTCGACGCGTCGACCAGGAGGAGGGCCACCCGCCGGCGCAGTCTGGACCCCGGCCGGCGAAAGCGCGGACCTACCGCGCGGCGGACACCCCGGGGACCCGCTCCTCCAGGCCCCACGCCGACCCGTACCCGGCCGGCTCGGCAGCGGCGAGCAGCTCGAGGAAGGGCACCGCATCGAAGGCCTCGGGCGACAGCACGCCGGACCCCGTCCACACTCCCGTCGCCAGCAGCTCGAGGGCGACCACCGGGTTCACCGCCGTCTGCCAGACCACGCACTGGGCGCCGTACTCGGCCATCGACCATTCGTTGTCGATGACGTGGTGCAGGTAGACCTCCCGCGGCGCACCGTCCTTGCCGAGTCCGGTGACGAGCAGACCCGCGCAGGTCTTCCCGCGCATCCGGCCGCCGAGCGTCGCGGGGTCGGGCAGCACGGCGGCCACGACGTCGCGCGGGCTGACGTCGACCGCGCCCGGTGCGGCGGGGTGGGCCGACTTGACCCGCACCGGCGTCGTCCGGTCGAGACCGAGCAGGTGCAGCGTGCGCAGCACCGCGATGAACTCGCGGCCCAGGCCGTACTTGAAGGTCACCTTCTTGGCCTTGAGGAAGCGCGGCATCAGGAGCACCTCCTCGTGCTCGACGTGCACGCACTCGACCGGGCCGATGCCACCGGGGAAGTCGAAGATCTCCGGCTCGAAGAACGGCGTCACGGTGTACCACCCGCGGTCCGCCTCCCAGATGACCGGCGGGTTCAGGCACTCCTCGATCGTCGTCCAGATCGAGAACGACGGCGCGAACATCGGCACACCGTCGTCGTCGAGCACCTCGAGGTTGGCGCCGTCGCGGGTGCCGAGCTCGTCGACCTCGCTGAACAGGTGGTCCACGGCATACCGTGCGAACACGTCCGACAGCCCCGGCTCGACGCCCATCCCGAGCACCGCGAGCCGCCCCGCGTCCCGCCACCCGCGGTCCGCAGCGAACTGGTCGTCGCCGAGCTTCACGCCGGTCAGCTCGTGGGGCCGCTCCGGGTGCGGGTGCGACAGCGACGCCGCCATGTCGAGGTAGTCCGCCCCCGCCGCGAGCGCGCCGGTGAACACGGACATCACGAACCGAGGGTCGACCGCGTTGAGCACGTGCGTGGCGCCGTGCTCGAGGGCGAGCGAGGTGACCGCCGACGGGTCGGAGGCGTCGACCCGGGCCGCGACGAACCGCGGCGCCACCGGCGCGGTCAGGTCCCGCTCGTTCGCCGCCTTGGCCGTGCGCTCGGCGCGGACGAGGTCGTAGTCCGCCACCACCATGAGCTCGAAGAACGCGCGCCGCGCGGCGATCCGGGCGACCGCGTCACCCACGCCACCGCTGCCGACAACCAAGATCCGCACGACGAACTCCTTCTCGAAACGAGGACCAACCGGGCACCAGGACGGCGACCGGTGCGCCTAGGACAGGGCTGACGACATCGCGGCCGCCCGACGCCGTCGGACCGCCGCGATGAGCTGCACGGCGAGCACCAGGGCGAAGGCGAGGAAGAACATCATCGAGCCGATGACGTTCGCCTGCGGGGGGATGCCGCGGGTCGCCGAGACGTACACGAACTTCGGGAACGTCGTGAAGCTGCCCGAGTTGAAGTTGGTGATGATGAAGTCGTCGAAGCTGAGCGAGAACGCCAGCAGCGCGGCGGCCGCGATCCCGGGCACGAGCAGCGGGAACGTCACCTTCCAGAACGCGAGCCACGCCGACGCGTACAGGTCCGCGGCGGCCTCCTCGAGCTTCGGGTCCAGGCTCGCGACGCGCGCCTTGACCGTCACCACGACGAACGAGATGCAGAACATGATGTGCGCGATGACGACCGTGCCGAACCCGGGCTGGACCCGCACCGCCAGGAACTGCGCGAGCAGCGCCGCACCCAGCACGACCTCGGGCGTCGACATCGGCAGGAAGATCAGCAGGTTCGCCCCCGCGCGCCCGCGGAACCGGTACCGGACCAGCGCGATCGCGATCAGGGTGCCGAGCACCGTGGCCACGGCGGTGGCGATCACCCCGACCAGCAACGAGTTGACCAGCGACTGGCACACCTGCGGCGCGCCGCACGGGTTGCGCCAGGCGTCGAGCGAGAAGCCTCGCCACACGAGGTTCGACCGGCCGGCGTCGTTGAACGAGAACGCGATCGTGTAGGCGATCGGCACCATCAGGTAGGCGAACGCGAGCGTCGCGAAGACCGGCACGATGGCATCGCCCAAGGACCAGGCCCGACGACGACGACGCGCGGGCGCCTCCCCGCCGGGCAGGACGGCCCGGGCGCTCATACGAGGTCCTCGGTCCCGGCGCGCCGGACGTAGAGCCCGACGAGGATGAGGATCGCGACCATGAGCACGACCGACAGCGCCGACGCCGTCGGGTAGTCGGACACCCGGAAGAACCGCGAGTCGATCACCTGCCCGATCATCGACGTGCTCACCGGGTTGCCCAGCAGGCTCGAGTTCACGTAGTCGCCCGACGCCGGGATGAAGGTCAGCAGCGTGCCGGACACGACCCCCGGCATCGACAGCGGGAGCGTCACGCGCCAGAACGTGTTCAGCCCGCTCGCGTACAGGTCACCGCCGGCCTCGATCAACCGGATGTCCATGCGCTCGAGGCTCGCGTAGATCGGCAGCGCCATGAACGGCAGGAAGTTGTAGGTCAGACCGGCCACGACGGCAAACGCGGTCGCCGTCAGCCGGCCGTCCTCGGGCATGAGGTGGAGCCACTTCAGGGCGGTCACCACGAACGCGTCGTCCGCCAGGATCTGCTTCCACGCGACGGTCCGCAGGATGAAGCTCGTGAAGAACGGCGCGATGAGCAGCACCAGCAGCAGGCCCTGCAGCAGGGTCTTGCCGCGCACCTTGATCGCGATGACGTACGCCATCGGGTAGCCGATGAGCAGGGCCGCGAAGGTGGCGATCAGGGCGAACGCGAACGACCGGACGATCTGCGGCCAGAACGCCGTGATCGCGTCGGGGTAGTTCTGCCAGTGGAACGCGGGCTGGAACTGTCCCACGTCCCCCCCGGGGACCGGCACGTACAGCGACGTGGCCAGCAGGGCCACGACGGGCAGGATGAAGAACACGACCAGGTAGGCCAGGCCCGGCAGGAGGAGCAGGTACGCGCCGCTGCGGGCCCGGCGCGTGGGACCGGCCGCGAGCGCGGGCCCGCTCGCCGGGCCGACCGAAGCCGCGTTCTCGCTGCTGAGAGCGGCGGCGATGCTCATGCGAGGTCCACACCGTCCGACGCGTCGTCGGCGCCGTCGAGCCCGAAGGTGAAGCCCGGCGCCCAGGCCAGCCGCACCCGGTCCCCCACGGCCGCGCTCGCACCCCCGGCGAGGTTCTGCGCGAACACCCCGAACGTGCCCAGGCCCGGGACCTCGACCTGGTACTGCGTGCTCACCCCGGTGAACGACACGTCCGAGACGATGCCGGGGCCGATGACGTTCGCGTCGTCCGGCAGGTCTTCGCTCGCGGGGAGCAGCAGGACCTTCTCCGGCCGCACGCCCACGAGCACCGACCCGTCCTGGCTGACGGCCCGCGCCTGCGGCACGACGACGCGGGTACCGGCGACGTCGACCCCCACCCACCCGTCGCGCACCTCGCGGACCGTGCCGGGCAGCAGGTTGGACTGGCCGAGGAAGTTCGCCACGAACGCCGTGCGCGGTAGCTCGTACAGCTCGGCGGGTGAGCCCATCTGCTCGATCCGGCCCGCGTTCATCACCGCGACGGTGTCGGCCATGGTCATGGCCTCCTCCTGGTCGTGGGTCACGTGCACGAAAGTCAGGCCGACCTCGATCTGGATGCGCTTCAGCTCGACCTGCATCTGGCGGCGCAGCTTGAGGTCGAGCGCACCGAGCGGCTCGTCGAGCAGCAGCACCGCGGGGTTGTTGACCAGCGCCCGGGCGAGCGCGACCCGCTGCTGCTGGCCGCCGGACAGCTGGGCGGGCTTGCGATCCGCGAGGTGCCGCAGCTCCACGAGGTCGAGGCCCTCCCCGGCGCGCGCGACGGCGTCGGGCACGTGCTTGCGCCGCAGCCCGAACGCGACGTTCTCCAGGACGGTGAGGTGCGGGAAGAGCGCGTAGCTCTGGAACACCGTGTTGACCGGACGCTGGTACGCCTTGCGGTCCGTGACGTCCGTGCCGCCGATCGAGATCGAGCCGGACGACGGCTGCTCGAGCCCGGCGACCATCCGCAGCGTCGTGGTCTTGCCGCAGCCCGACGGGCCGAGCAGGGCGAAGAAGGAGCCCGACGGGATCGTCAGGGTCAGGTCGTCCACCGCCAGGAACGAGCCGAACGCCTTCGTCACCCGCACGAGCTCGAGGTCGGCCCCCGAGTCCGACGTCGAGCCGCTCACCTGCGGGGTGGCCGCCGCGTCGGGGCCGGCGACGCCCAGCGCCATCAGGCCCCCACGGCGGTGAGGAAGTCGCCGTTGTACTTGGTCTCCTCATCGGGGGTGAGCGAGCGGAACACGAACGACTTCGCGAGCGTGGCGCTGTCCGGGAAGATCAGCGGATCCTCCATGAGCTCGGGGTCGACGTCGGCCATCGCCTCCTGCGCGCCCTGGACCGGACAGATGTAGTTGACGTAGGCCGCGACCTGCGCGGCGACGGCCGGGTCGAAGTAGTAGTCCATCAGCGCCTCGGCGTTGGCCTTGTGCGTCGCGCCGACGGGAACCATGAGGTTGTCCGACCACAGCGTGCCGCCGGCGTCGGGCAGCGCGAACGTCCAGCGGTCGTCGTTCTCGAAGTTGATCTGGGTGACGTCGCCGGACCAGCCGATGACGGCGACCGCGTCGCCCGAGATGAGGTCCTCCTTGTAGGAGTTGCCCTTGACCTGGCGGATCTGGCCCGAGGCGATGTTCTCCTCGAGCACCGCGAGCGCCGCGTAGAACTCGTCGTCGCCCCAGGTGCCGGAGATGTCGACGCCCTGCTCGAGCATGATCAGGCCGATGGTGTCGCGCATCTCGGAGAGCACCTCGATGCGCCCCTTGTACTCGGGGTTCCACAGGTCCGAGACGCTGCGCATCCCGCCGGGCACCTTCTCCTTGGACCACACCACGCCGCCGAACCCGGACTGCCAGGTCAGGGAGTGCTTGCGCCCCGGGTCGAAGTCCACGGTCTTGAGGCTCTCGAGCAGGTTGACCGAGTTCGGGATCTTCGCGGCGTCCAGCTCCTGGGTGTAGCCCAGGCGGATCATCCGCCCGGCCATCCAGTCGGTCAGCGTGACGATGTCCTGGCCGATGTCCTGGCCGTTGGCCAGCTGCCCCTGGACCTTGCCGAAGTAGGTGTCGTTGTCGTCGATGTCCTCGGCATAGTGCGCGGTGATGCCGGACTGCTCCTGGAAGCCGTCCAGCGACGGGTAGCTCTGGGTGGCCTCGTCGTAGTCGAGGTAGAGCGTCCAGTTCGCCCAGTAGACGTTCTTGTCCGTGGCCGAGACGTCTTTGCCCGCGGCGCCCCCCGAACCCGAACCGCTCCCGCTCGGGGTGCCGCCCGTTCCGCACGCGGCGAGCAGGGCCCCGACGCCGGCCATCCCCGCGGCGCCCGCCAGCACGCTGCGCCGCGACACGGAGCCGCGCTGGGATTGCCGGGCCTGCTGGACGAGGGCGCGGATCAGCGGGTCGGCGGGGAGGTCCTGCGCACGGGTCATCGTCGGGCTCCGGTCTCGAGTCGAGAATCTCGCGCGGCAGAACGCACCACGCCGTAGAGGGGATGCTGACACTCGAACCCCGTGAGCACAAGGGATTTCGTGGCTGACATCACAGTTAGCAACGAAAATGTTGCACGATCGGAACATTCGCAGCCGGATACGTCATCTGCGTCGCACGCCGGAAACACGCGCAGTCCCCGCGCGCGCTCACCCCGCGCCCTCTCGCACCCCGCGCTCAGCCCGCGCTCACCCCGCGAGGTTCGTCATGACGTGCTTGATCCGGGTGTAGTCCTCGAGGCTGTACATCGACAGGTCCTTGCCGTACCCCGAGTGCTTGAACCCGCCGTGGGGCATCTCCGACACGAACGGGATGTGCGTGTTGATCCACACGACCCCGAAGTCGAGCGCGCGGGACATCCGCATCGCGGTGCCGTGGTCCTTCGTCCACACCGAGCTCGACAGCCCGTACTCGACCGCGTTGGCCAGGGCCACGACCTCGGCCTCGTCGGTGAAGGTCTGGACCGTGATCACCGGGCCGAAGATCTCGATCTGACTCACCTCGTCGTCCTGCCGCAGCCCGTCCACGACCGTGGCCTCGTGGAAGAACCCCGTCGTGCCCTGCCGGCTCCCCCCGGTGAGGATCCGTGCGTGGTCCGGCAGGCGTTCGAGGAACCCCTGCACCCGCGCGAGCTGGTTCGCGTTGTTCACCGGCCCGAACGCGACGCCCGCCTCGTCCGGCGCCCCCGTGCGCTGCTCGGCCGCCTGCTCCGCGAGCGCCGCCACGAAGTCGGCGTGCACCGAGGCGTGCACGAGCACCCGGGTCGCCGCGGTGCAGTCCTGCCCGGCGTTGTAGAACCCGCCGGACGCGATCCCCGCCGCGGCCGCCGCGAGGTCCGCGTCGGCGAACACGATCACCGGCGCCTTGCCGCCGAGCTCGAGGTGAACCCGCTTGACGTCGTGCGCGGCGCTGCCGGCCACCTCCATGCCGGCCCGGACCGAACCGGTGATCGAGACCATGTCGGGGATCTGGTGGTCGATCAGCGCACGCCCGGTGTCCCGGTCCCCGCACACCACGTTGAACACGCCCGCGGGCAGGAACTCCGCGACGACCTCGGCGAGCAGGAGCGTCGAGGCAGGCGTGGTGTCCGACGGCTTGAGCACGACCGTGTTGCCCGCCGCGAGCGCGGGGGCGATCTTCCACACGGCCATCATCAGCGGGTAGTTCCACGGCGTGACCTGCCCGCACACGCCGATGGGCTCGCGCCGGACGAACGAGGTGTGCCCGGGCAGGTACTCCCCCGCGCTCACCCCCTGCAGGATACGGGCCGCGCCGGCGAAGAACCGGAAGTGGTCGCTCGACGGCGGCAGCTCGTCGCTGGCGGTCAGCGCGAGCGGCTTGCCGGTGTTGCGGGACTCGACCGTGACGAACTCGTCGGCGCGGGCGTCGATCGCGTCCGCGATCTGGAGCAGCGCGCGCTGCCGCTCCCCCGGGCTCGTGTCGCGCCAGCCCGCGAAGGCGCGCTTCGCCGCCTGCAGCGCGCGGTCGACGTCGTTCGCGTCCGAGACCGGGGCGGTGGCATAGGCCGCGCCGGTGCTCGGATCGACGATCTCGGCGGTGCGTCCCGACGCGGCGTCCGCATACGCACCGTCGACGAAGTTCTGCAGGGGGGTCAGTGCCGTGCTCATGGCGGTCACAACGATCTCCTTCGAACCGACCGGGCTGTCGCCGGGTGGACGCCCGCGGTTCGAGGCTAGTCGAGATCGACCCGAAATCAACGGTTCCTGCAATCCAGAACGCCGAAATCAGCAGTCAAAACCCCGCTCTACCGCGAAATCACTTGCGTTCGGCCCGTTCACAGGACACCATCGTGCGATGACCACCCGCTCGCGCGCCTCCGCGACCGTCCCCCTCGATGCCACCTCGAAGGCGATCATCGAACAGCTCCAGGAGGACGGGAGGCGCGCCTACGCCACGATCGGCAAGGCCGTCGGCCTGTCGGAGGCCGCCGTCCGCCAGCGGGTCCAGCGCCTGGTCGAGTCCGGCGTGGTCCAGATCGTCGCGGTCACCGACCCGATGCAGGTCGGCTTCACCCGGCAGGCGATGATCGGGATCAGGTGCGAGGGCGACCTCGAAGCCCTCGCGGACACGCTCGCCGAGATGCCCGAGGTCGACTACGTGGTGATCACCGCGGGCGGCTTCGACGTCCTGGTCGAGGTCGTGTGCGAGGACGACGAGCACCTCCTCGAGGTGCTCAACACGAAGATCCGCACCCTGCCGGGCGTGCACGGGACCGAGACCTTCGTCTACCTCAAGCTCCGCAAGCAGCTCTACAACTGGGGAACCCGATGAGCACTGCAGCCCACTCCGTCACTCCCGCCGGCACGCCGCGCGACGACGCCGCGCGCCGTCACCTGTGGGGCCACTTCACCCGGCAGAGCAGCTGGGACCACGAGGTGCCCACGATCGTGCGGGGGCAGGGTCACCACATCTGGGACGACACCGGTCACCAGCTCATCGACGGGCTCTCCGGGCTGTTCGTGGTCCAGCTCGGGCACGGGCGCGCCGACCTCGCCGAGGTCGCCCGCAAGCAGGCCGAGGAGCTCGCGTTCTTCCCGCTGTGGTCCTACGCGCACCCGAACGCCATCGACCTCGCCGAGCGGCTCGCGCAGCACGCACCCGGCGACCTCAACCGGGTGTTCTTCACCACCGGCGGCGGCGAGGCGGTCGAGACGGCCTGGAAGCTCGCCAAGCAGTACTGGAAGCTGCAGGGCCAGCCGAACAAGCACAAGGTCGTCTCTCGCGCGATCGCGTACCACGGCACCACGCAGGGTGCGCTGTCCATCACAGGCATCCCCGGGATGAAGGCGCCCTTCGAGCCCCTGGTCCCCGGTGCGCACAAGGCGGCCAACACCAACATCTACCGTGGCCCGGCGGAGCTGCGCGACGACCCGAAGGCCTTCGGCCGCTGGGCCGCGGACCGCATCGAGGAGGCCATCGTCTTCGAGGGCCCCGAGACCGTCGCCGCGGTGTTCCTCGAGCCCGTGCAGAACTCCGGCGGCTGCTTCACCGCGCCCCCCGGGTACTTCGAACGGGTCCGGGAGATCTGCGACCAGTACGACGTCCTGCTCGTCTCCGACGAGGTCATCTGCGCGTTCGGCCGGATCGGCGACATCTTCGCGTGCAACGACCTGGGCTACGTGCCGGACATGATCACCTGCGCCAAGGGCATGACCAGCGGGTACTCCCCGATCGGCGCGATGATCGCGTCCGACAAGCTCTTCGAGCCGTTCAAGTCGGGTTCGACGACGTTCTACCACGGGTACACCTTCGGCGGTCACCCGGTCTCCGCGGCCGTCGCGCTGGCCAACCTCGACATCTTCGAGCGGGACGGGATCACCGCGCGGGTCCACGAGAACGCGCCGATCTTCCGCCGCACGCTGGACAAGCTGCTCGACCTGCCGATCGTCGGTGACGTGCGCGGCGACGGCTATTTCTACGGGATCGAGCTCGTCAAGGACAAGGTCACCCGCGAGACGTTCAACGACGAGGAGAGCGAGCGGCTGCTGCGGGGGTTCCTGTCGAAGGCGCTGTTCGACGCCGGCCTGTACTGCCGCGCCGACGACCGGGGCGACCCCGTCATCCAGCTCGCCCCGCCGCTCACGTGCGGACCGGCCGAGTTCGACCAGATCGAGCAGATCCTGCGCGGTGTGCTCAGCGAGGCGTGGACCCGCCTGTGATGATCAGCGGATGACGGACGCACGTCGCCTCTCCCTCTGGCTCGACCAGGTCGCCGACGACGGGGACCACCTCACCCCCCGGCCCCCGCTCGAGGGAGACACCGAGGCCGACGTCGTCGTCGTCGGCGCCGGCCTGACCGGGCTGTGGACGGCCTACTACCTCACGGAGGCCGACCCGGAGCTGCGGATCGTCCTCGTCGAGCGGGAGTTCGCCGGCTTCGGTGCCAGCGGTCGCAACGGCGGCTGGTGCTCGGCGCTGTTCCCGGCGTCGGCGTCGGCGCTCGCGCGGGACCACGGCGCGCCGGCGGCGAACGCGATGCGGGCCGCGATGCGGGACACCGTGGTCGAGGTGGGTGGGGTCGCCGCCTTCGAGGAGATCGACTGCGACTTCGCCTACGGCGGCACCTTGCGGCTCGCGCGGTCCGCGGCCCAGCTCGAGCGCGCCCGGGCGGAGGCCGACGAGGCCGCGCACTGGGGCGACGACCTCGAGCTGCTCGACGCGGCCGCAGCCCGCAGCCGGCTCGCGGCGACCCACGTGCTCGGCGGGACGTTCACCACGGACTGCGCGCGGGTCCAGCCCGCCCGGCTGGCCCGCGGCCTCGCCCGCGTGGTGGCGGAGCGCGGCGTCCTCATCGCGGAGGGCACGACGGCGTTGCGCCTGTCGCCGCGCGCCGTGGTCACCGACCACGGCACCGTGCGTGCGCGCCACGTCGTGCGCGCCACCGAGGCCTGGACCTCGCAGCTGCCGGGCAGCCGCCGCGACGTCATCCCCGTCTACTCGCTGATGATCGCGACCGAGCCGCTGCCGGCCGAGCTGTGGGACCGGATCGGCCTGGCGCGCGGGGAGACCTTCTCCGACCACCGGCACCTGGTCATCTACGGCCAGCGCACGGCCGACGACCGGATCGCGTTCGGCGGCCGCGGGGCCTACCACCGCGGTTCACGGATCGACCCGGCGCTCGACCACCCGGAGCGTGTGCAGGCGCACCTGCGCCGCACCCTCGTCGAGCTACTCCCCGAGCTCGCCGAGACCGCGATCACCCACGCCTGGGGCGGGCCGCTGGGCATCGCGCGCGACTGGCAGGCGAGCGTGGGCCTCGATGCGCGCACCGGGCTCGCCTGGGCCGGCGGCTACGTCGGTGACGGACTGGCGACGACCAACCTCGCCGGTCGCACGCTCGCGGACCTGATCACCGGCCACGACTCACCCTTGACCCGGCTCCCCTGGGTCGACCACCGCTCGCCGCGGTGGGAGCCCGAGCCGGCGCGGTGGCTCGGGGTCAACGCCGGGCTCGCGGCCGCTGTCGCTGCCGATGCCGAGGAGCGGCTGACCCGCAGACCGAGCGGGCTCGCCCGCGTCCTGGCCCGGCTGACCGACCACTGACCCCCGGGGGTCAGCGCTGGGCGAGCAGCTCGTTCGTCCGCGCGCGCGCCCAGTCCTCGGCCGCCAGCAGGTCCTCGAGCGTGAGGCCGGCCGACCGGCCCGCGCCGTCATGCTCGCCCAGCACGGCGGCCACCGTGTCGACGATGTCGAGGAACCCGATCCGCCCCGCCAGGAACGCCGCCACGCACTCCTCGTTGGCCGCGTTGTAGACCGCCGGGTGGGTCGCCGACGCCGCGATCGCCGCACGCGCCAGGCCCACCGCGGGGAAGGCCACCTCGTCGAGCGGCTCGAACGTCCAGGCACGCGCGGAGGTCCAGTCGCACGGTGCGGCGACGTCGTCCAGCCGCTCGGGCCACGACAGCCCGAGCGCGATCGGCAGCCGCATGTCGGGCGGCGAGGCCTGGGCGATCGTCGAGCCGTCCACGAACTCGACCATGGAGTGCACCACCGACTGCGGATGCACCACGACGGTGATGTCGTCGGTCGGCACCCCGAACAGCAGGTGCGCCTCGATCAGCTCCAGGCCCTTGTTCATCAGGGTCGCCGAGTTGATCGTCACGACCGGTCCCATCGACCAGGTCGGGTGCGCGAGCGCCTCGCGCGGAGCGACCTCCTTGAGCTCACCGCGCGTCCGGCCCCGGAACGGACCGCCGGACGCCGTCAGGATCAGCCGGCGGACCTCCGCATGCGTCCCGGACCGCAGGGCCTGGGCGATCGCGGAGTGCTCCGAGTCGACCGGCACGATCTGGTCGGGGCGCTGGAGCGCCGCGGCCACGAGCGGACCGCCCACGACCAGCGACTCCTTGTTCGCCAGCGCGAGGGTGGTGCCGGCCCGCAGCGCGGCGAGCGTCGGCCCGAGCCCCACCGACCCGGTGATCCCGTTGAGCACGACGTCGCAACTGCGTCCGGCCAGCTCCGTGGCGGCGTCCGGCCCGACGAGCACCTCGACCCCCGCCGACGTGCGGCCGGAGGCGAACGCGGCATCGGCGAGGGCGGAGAACAGCGCCGGGGCGGCCGCCGGGTCCGCGACCGCGACCGTGCTCGCCCCGAGCGCGACCGCCTGCCGGGCCAGGGCGACCGGGTCGGCACCACCCGCGCTGATCCCGGTCACGGCGAACCGGTCGGGGTGGCGGGTGATGACGTCGATCGCCTGGGTCCCGATGGACCCGGTCGACCCGAGCAGGACAACGCTGCGCTGGCTCATCCGCGCATTGTGCCCCGCCGACGCGTGCGGCGGGGCACGACCACTAGACCCGGACGGACTCCGGCTCGGGCACGTCGTCGGGCACGCCCAGCGCAAGCACGGGCGCGTCGTCGACCACGGCGAGCTCGTACGTGTGGTCGAACGGCAGCTCGTTCATGTCGAGCAGCGGGTTGTCATCCTGGGTCGCCACCAGCTCATGGGCCTCTTCGAGCGTGTCGACGCTCGGCATCGAGCCGGGCAACGGCCGGTTGGCCGACTCCCGCAAGAAGTAGATCGCCACCGCACCGATCGCCGAGGTCGCCATCAGGTAGTACGCCGGCATCATGTCGTCGTCCGTCACCACGATCAACGCGTCGATGATGAACGGCGCCGTCCCGCCGAAGATGGCGACCGCGAAGTTGTACGCGATCCCCATGGCCCCGTAGCGGCTCGCCGTCGGGAACAGCGCCGGCAGAGCCGAGGCGATGTTGGACACGTAGAACGTGACCGGGAACGCGATCAGCCCCAGGCCGAGCAGGGTCGACCAGATCTCACCCCGGCCGATCAGCAGGAAGGCCGGCACCGAGAGGACGACCGCGCTGAACGACCCGATCCAGAGCACCGGACGGCGCCCGATCTTGTCCGAGAGGCGGCCCGCCAACGGGATGCACACCGACATGAGCACCAGGATCGGGATGGTCAGCAGCGTGCCGTGCACCTCGTCGTAGCCGAGCGTGCTCGTGAGGTAGGTGGGCATGTACGACGTGAGCGCGTAGCCGACCGTGTTCGCCGCGGCCACGATGACCATCGCGACCATGATCATGCGCCAGTAGGCCTTGAAGATGCCGATCGGGGTCTTGAGCGCGGCGTCGTCCTGCGACGTGGCGGTCGCCGTGGCGGCGGACTGCGCGTCGAGGGTCGCCTGGAAGGCCGGCGACTCCTCGATCTTCATCCGGAAGTAGATCGCGATCAGGCCGAGCGGTCCGGCGATCAGGAACGGCAGGCGCCAGCCCCACTCCTCCATCGCGGGCTGCCCCAGGGTGAGCTGCAGCACCGACACCAGCGCGGCGCCGATCGCGAAGCCCAGGTAGCTGCCCATGTCCAGCAGGCTCGCCACGAAGCCGCGGCGGTTGTCCGGCGCGTACTCGCTGACGAACGTCGTGGCCCCGGCGTACTCGCCACCGGTCGAGAAGCCCTGGACCAGCTTCGTGGCCACCAGGAGCACCGCGGCCCAGATGCCGAGCACCCCGTAGCCGGGCAGCAGCCCGACGACGAAGGTCGAGGCAGCCATGATGATGAGGGTCATCGCCAGGACCTTCTGGCGACCGATCTTGTCCCCGAGCCAGCCGAAGAAGACCCCACCCATCGGTCGGGCGATGAAGGTCGCGGCGAAGGTCCCCAGCAGGAACAGCGTCTGCACGGACTTGTCCGCCTCGGGCAGGAACACCGGGCCCATCGTGGTGATCAGGTACCCGAACACACCGACGTCGTACCACTCCATCGTGTTTCCCACGATGGTGCCGCCCAGCGCTTTGCGCAGCATGGGCCGATCCACGACGTTCACGTGCGAGACCTTGAGCCGGCGACGGTGAAGTCGCGGTTTCCTGGACTTTTCGACGGTGCGCTCGGCACCATTCTTCGAACCGGACGTGCTTCTGCCAAGGGGCATATGAAGTTCTCCTGCACGGGTCAGGTCGTCACCACACAGGGCTGCGCACGGAAGAAGGAATCCATCTCGGCGCAGGCCGCAGGCGTCAGCGAAGGTCTTTCGACTCAGCGCGGAGTATTCCGCGCCCGAGGGGCATCAGATCAAATAGAGGAGCCCTAGGAAACCTTCACAAAGACTGGACGGCCGGCCGCTGGATGATCCAACGGCCGGCGTCACAGTGACAACTAAGTAAAGACTATACCGCGTCGAGGTCAGTTTCGAGAATCCGCACGAGTGAATCGAGGATTCCCTCGGCCCCCTCACCTTCTGCACGGAGCACGACGACGTCGCCGTTGGACGCCCCCAGGCTCATGAGGGACAGGATGCTGGCCGCGTCCATCGCATCCTCCTCAGGGTCGCTCTCGAGCGCGATCGTGACGTCGATCGGCACCTCCCCGACGGCTTCCGCGAAGATCGCGGCGGGTCGGGCGTGCAGACCGACGCGGCTGGCGATCGTGGCCTTGCGTTCGAACATGTTTCCTCCGGCGGTGGGTTGGGCGGGTAGGACGAGGCTACTGAGATGCGGCCCGTCAGAGGCCGAGGGCGTCGAGGATCGGCAGGCCGGCCCGCACCTGAGCCCGGGCCTGCGTCGCGCTCGGTGCCGCGAGGGCGAGTCGGGCGAGCTCCTTCGCCTCGTCCAGGCTCACGCTGCGCAGCACCGTCGCGACCGCGGCCAGCGCGCGGGGGGTCATGGAGAGCGTCGAGACCCCCAGCCCCGCGAGAACCACGGCGAGCGCCGGGTCGGCCGCGGCTTCCCCGCACACCCCGACCGGCTTGCCGTTGCCCTCGGCGACCGAGCCCGCAACGGTGAGCCCGATCAGCATGAGCACGGCCGGCTGCCACGGGCTGTTGAGCGCCGCCAGCGGGCCGAGCTGCCGGTCCGCCGCCATCGCGTACTGCGTGAGGTCGTTCGTGCCGAGGCTGGCGAACGCGACCTCGCCCAGGATCGACGCCGAGGTCAGGGCCGCGGACGGCACCTCGACCATGACCCCGGGGGTCGTCAGTCCGGCGGCGGAGCACATCGCGGCGAAGTGCGCCGCCTCGTCGACGGTCGCGATCATGGGGGCCATCACCCACACGTCCGCGGTCGTCCCCTCCGCCGCGGCCGCGATGGCCGCCAGCTGGCGCTCGAGCACGCCGGGCGACGTCCAGTCCGTGCGGTATCCACGGACCCCGAGGGCGGGGTTCGGCTCGCTCGCGTCGGTGAGGAACGGCAGGGGCTTGTCCGCGCCGGCGTCCAGCGTCCGGACCACGACCTTCTTGCCCGCGAAGGCCTCGAACACCCCCCGGTAGGCGGCGATCTGGTCCTCGGCCGACGGCTCGAGGTCGCGACCGAGGAAGCAGAACTCCGTGCGCAGCAGGCCGACCCCCTGGGCACCCGCGGCCGCGGCCGCCACGGCGTCCTTGGCTCCGCCGACGTTGGCCAGCAGCGGCACGCGGTGGCCGTCCGCGAGCCGGCCGTCGCCGTCGAAGACCGTGAGCGTCGCGGCAGCCGCGGTCCAGGCCTGCGCGGCGGCGACCTGGTCGGCAGTCGGCCCGACGTGGACGGTCCCCGCGGCCCCGTCCACGTAGACCACGGCGCCGTCGACGAGCGCGTCGACCCCGACCGCCGCCACGACCGCCGGCAGCCCCAGGGCCCGCGCGATGATCGCGGTGTGCGACTGCGGTCCGCCCCCGGAGGTCACCAGCGCGAGGATCTTCGCCGGGTCCAGCGTTGCGGTGTCCGCCGGAGCCAGGTCCTCACCCACCAGGACGAAGGGCACGTCGGACTGCGGGATCCCGGGGGCAGGCACCCCGCGAAGCTCGGCGACGAGCCGGGCCCGGACGTCGAGGACGTCCGTGGCCCGGTCCGCCATGTAGCCACCGAGGTTGTGCAGCATCTCCGCCACGGACGCGCTGGCATCCCAGACCGCCCGCTCCGCCGTGGCGCCACCGTTGATCAGCTTGACCGCGGACTTGAGCAGCATCGGGTCGACGGCCATCTGGGCGGTGGCCTCGAGCACGGCCTTGGCGTTGCCCTGGGCGACCTCCGCCCGGCGCTTGAGCTCGGCCTGGACGGATGACGCCGCGGCCCGCAGCGCGGCCACCGCCTCGTCCGCCGTCGTCGAGGCCGGTCGGCTCTGGCCGACCGGGGGCTCGCTGACGGGTCGGGGCATCTGCCGGACGGTGCCGATGATGCGTCCGGGGCTGACACCTACTCCTGAGTAGCTCTGCACAGCGCGTCCTCCTTCTTGTGCGGGCGGCGAGCCGAACCGGCCGAGCTCGACCGGTTGGTCAGGCGGAGACCAGGGCCGGCTCCTCGGTCGACGCCTCGTCCTTCTTGACCGCGAGCCGCTTCAGGGCGATGACGGAGGCGGCGGTGATCACCGTGCCGATCGCGATCGACAGCAGGAACATCGCGACGTTGCCGATGGCGAAGAAGACGAACACCCCGCCGTGGGGCGCCTTCGACGTGACGCCGGACGCCATCACCAGCGCGCCGGTCGTGGCGGCACCGAGCATGCACGACGGGATCACACGCAGCGGGTCGGCGGCGGCGAACGGGATCGCGCCCTCGGAGATGAAGGACGCACCGAGCAGCCACGCGGCCTTGCCGTTCTCACGCTCGGCCAGGCTGAACAGCTTCTTGTCGACCGCGGTGGCCAGGGCCATGCCGAGCGGCGGGACCATGCCGGCCGCCATCACCGCGGCCATGATCTGCCACGGCGCCTGGTTGTCGATCGTGGCCGCACCCAGTCCGGCGACGGCGAACGCGTAGGCGACCTTGTTCACCGGGCCACCGAGGTCGAACGCCATCATGAGGCCGAGGATGATGCCCAGAAGGACGGCCGAGGTACCGGTCATGCCGGTCAGCCAGGCGTTGAGCTCCTCGGTGAGGTAGGCGATCGGACCACCGAGCACCAGGAACATCAGGCCGGACGCGACGATCGAGGCGACCAGCGGGATGATCACCACGGGCATGAGCGAGCGCAGCCAGCGGGGTGTGTTCAGCCGCTCGAAGCTCTTGGCGACCACACCGGCGAGCAGACCACCGACGATGCCGCCGAGGAAGCCCGCGCCCATGAAGCCCGCCACCGAACCGGCCACGAACCCGGGGGCGATCCCAGGACGGTCGGCGATCGCGAAGGCGATGTACCCCGCCAGCGCCGGGACCAGGAAGCTCATCGAGAGCGCCCCGATCTTGAACAGGACCGCGCCGAGGAAGTAGACCAGTCCCTCGGGGGGCAGGTCGACGAGGGTGAATCCCTTGACCACGTCGTCGGCGGTGGTGCCGAGCGCGATCTCGTAGCCGGCCAGGAGGAACCCCAGCGCGATCAGCAGACCGCCACCCGCGACGAACGGGATCATGTAGCTGACGCCGGTGAGCAGGGCCCGCTTGAGCTGCTGACCCAGGTGCTCGCCACCTTCCCCGGTCTGGGCGGACTCGGCCTCGAGGCCACCCGTGACGCGGCGCGCGTTCGGGTTCTCGGCCGCGGCCAGCGCCTCAGCGATCAGCTTGCCGGGCTCGTCGATCCCCCGCTTGACCGGTGCGTTGACGACCGGCAGCCCCACGAACCGCTCCCGGCCGCGGACGTCGACGTCGACGGCGAAGATGACGGCATCAGCCGCGGCGATGACAGCCGGGTCGAGCGGCGTGAGGCCGGCCGAGCCTTGGGTCTCGACCTGGAGCTCGACGCCGAGCTTGCGGGCGGCTTCCACGAGGGAGTCGGCCGCCATGTAGGTGTGCGCGATCCCGGTGGGGCATGCGGTGACGGCGACGAGGCGCTTGACCGAGGGCGACGACGACGACGCCGCCGTACCCGCGTTCGCGCTCTCTGCGACCGGCGCGGCGTGCGGGCCGGCAGCGACGGTGGCCGGAGCCGGGCTGACGACGGCCGTCACGAGCTCGACGACCTCCTCCGGCGTCCGTGCCTCACGGAGCGAGCCCGTGAACGCGGGCTTGAGCAGCGACCGGGCCAGCTTGGCGAGCAGCTTGAGGTGCGCCTGGTCGGCGCCTTCCGGCGCCGCGATGAAGAAGACGAGGTCCGCGGGGCCGTCCTTGGCACCGAAGTCGACCGGCGGGTCCAGCCGCGCCATCACGAGCGTCGCCTCGGTGACCGCCGTCGAGCGGCAGTGCGGGATGGCGATCCCGCCGGGGAGCCCGGTGGCCGTCTTGGCCTCACGTGCGAGGGCGTCCGCGTACAGTCCCGCGACCTCGGTGGCGCGGCCGGACGTGACGACGAGCTCGGCGAGGTGCCGAATGACTTCTGCCGGCTCGGAACCAAGGTTCCGGTCCAGGGCGACGAGCTGTGGGGTGATCAACGCAGTCACTGGTCATCCTCCAATGGATGGGTGGCGAACACCGTCACGGTGACGGCGTCAGGGTTGGTCTGGTTTAGGGCCGGGACGGTCGATCCCGGCATCGAGGCGGCGGCAGCGCCATGGGCGGCCGCCTGGCGCAGGCACTGCGGCGGGGTGGCGCCGGTGAGGTGACTGAGCAGATAGCCCGCCAGAGCCGAGTCCCCCGCACCGACGGTGCTGCGGGCCACGATCTTGGGGCTCTTCGCGAGCCAGCTTCCCTCGGCGGTGACGAGCAGTGCGCCCTTCGAGCCGAGGGTGGCGAGAACCGCTCCGACGCCGGCGGTGACCAGCGTGCGGGCGGCACCGGCGGCCAGGAGCGGGTCTGCTTCCAGGCTGTCGGCATCCGAGATCCCCGTGAGCTCGGCCAGTTCTTCCGCGTTCGGCTTGAGCAGGTCTGGCCCGGCAGCGATCGCTGCCGCGAGGGGTGGGCCGGAGGAGTCGATGGCGACCTTGGGTGCGGCGGCGCCGTAGCGTCGCCGCAGCTCGCTGGTCACGGTGGCGTAGAAGTCCGCCGGGAAGCCCGGCGGCAGCGAACCGGCCAGCACGAGCCAGCTGGCACCCGCGGCCTCCCGCAGCACCAGCTCGACCAGGTCGGCCTGCTGCGCGGTGGTCAGCTCGGGGCCGGGCTCGTTGACCTTGGTCGTGGTGCCGTCCGCCTCCGTGATCGCGACGTTGCTGCGCAAGGTCGCGCCGATCGGCAGGCCGAGGTGCGGGATCTTCTCGGCGCGCAGGGCGAGCAGCACCGGGTCCTCGTGGTCACCGGGGAGCACCGCGAGGCTCTTGACCCCCGACGCCTCGAGCGCGCGGCAGATGTTCACGCCCTTGCCGCCCGGCTCCTGGTGGGCGGCCAGCGCCCGCTGCACCTCCCCGCGCGCGAGCGGCTGGGCCAGCTCGATCGTGCGGTCGAGGCTCGGGTTGGGGGTCAGGGTGATGATCATGCGATCACAATCTCGACGTCGGCCGCGTCAAGTGCAGCGGCGAGCTTCGGGGAGGGCGGTACATCCGTGATGAGGGTGTCGATGTCGCGGAGCGCGGCGAACCGCACGAGGGTCTCCTGGTCGAGCTTCGAGGAGTCGGCCAGCGCCACGACCCGACGTGCGGAACGCACCATCGCGGTCTTGACGGCGGCCTCGACGGTGTCGGGGGTGCTCAGGCCGAACTCGGCATCGATGCCGTTGGCCCCGATGAACGCGATGTCGACGCGCAGCGCCTCGAGCTGGCTCGTCGTGCTCGCCCCGACGATCGCGCTGGTCAGGCCGCGGACCCGGCCGCCGAGGATGTGCAGCTGGATCTCGTCGTTCCCGACGAGGAGCGCCGCGATCGGCAGGGCGTTGGTGACCACGAGCAGCTGGTCCCCCGGGCTGGACGGTGTCCAGGCCATCAGACGATCGGCGAGCCGAGCGGTGGTGGTGCCGGCGTCGAGGATGATCGACGCCGTCCGGCTCGTGGGGACCAGGGCCAGGGCCGCGGCGGCGATCCGGGACTTCTCGTCCTGCCGCTGGGTCTGCCGCTCGGCGATGCTCGGCTCGGACATGCTCAGCCTGCTCATGGAGACCGCACCGCCGTGCACGCGGCGCAGCTGGCGGACGTCCTCAAGGGTGTCGAGGTCGCGGCGCACCGTCTCGGGGGTGATGCCGAACCGTGCGGCCAGATCGCTGACCGTCACGCGGCCGTTGTCGGCCACCAGTTCGGCGATGAGCAGCTGTCGCTCTTCTGCGAACACGAAGCCTCCTCGACATTGAGTGGTGTGGAACGAACCGCCTGTGGTTCGAGCGACAATACCTGTGTTCATCTTCGGTTGTCAACCATGCAAAGAGAAACAAAGATCTCGACCGAGACCGGGACAGCGAAGGGGCGTCCGGTCTCCCGGACGCCCCCCAGGGCACGACGTGTGGTGCGCGGCGCTACTCGACCCCGAGCAGGACCTCGACGGCGCGGTCGCAGAACGCGTCCACCGGCTCCTCGGCGTACCCCTTGACGCCGGTGCGCCGACGGAACGTCGCCGAGCGCACGTCGTTCGCGGTCAACGGTTCCCCGGAGTCGAAGTAGCCGACGAGCCGCTTGCACAGCGCGTCGACGTCGGCGGGGTCGTACCCTGGCCGGCCGCGGTGCGCCGGGGCGAACCGCTGGCCGTCCGGACGCGTCAGCCGCCCGTAGAGCGTGCGCGCGCCGTCAGCGAGCTGCTCCATCCAGGCCTGCTGACCGCGCGTGGCCACGAACTCCTGCCTGCTGCGAGCGATGAAGGCGGCCTCGAGGCGGTCGAGGGCGGCGTCGACCGCACCGGTCGAGTAGCCGCCGCGGACGATGTCGAAGGCCATCGACCGCACGTCACGCCCCGTGAGCGGATCGGCGGCCTGCCCTTCGTAGACCCGCCGCGCGAGATCGAAGAACTCGTCGACCTCGTCGGTCGCGTACCCCGAGCGCAGCCGCGACACGGTGCGGAACATCCCCTTGCTCACGCTTCCTCCTCGGCTGCGAGCTGCCCGCAGGCACCGTCGATGTCGCTCCCGCGGGTGTCCCGGATCGTGGTCGGGACACCCTTGGCGCGCAGGCGGGCGACGAACTCGTTCTCGACCGCCGGGTCGCTCGCGGTCCACTTGGATCCGGGCACCGGGTTGAGCGGGATCGGGTTGCAGTGGACCCAGCCGCGGCCGCGCTCGTTCAACAGGTCACCGAGCAGGTCCGCACGCCAGCCGTGGTCGTTGATGTTCCGGATCAGCGCGTACTCGATGGACACGCGCCGGCCGGTGACCTCGAAGTAGCGGTACGCCGCGTCGATGGTCTGCGCCACGCTCCACCTGGTGTTGATCGGCACGAGCTCGTCACGCAGCTCGTCGTCGGGCGCGTGCAGCGACACCGCCAGGGTGACCGGGATGCCCTCGTTCGTCAGGCGCTCGATCGCCGGTACGAGCCCGACCGTGGAGACGGTGATGTTGCGCGCCGACATGCCGAAGCCGTCCGGCTCCGGAGCGATCAGGCGACGGACCGTCTCGATCACCGATCGGTAGTTGGCGAGCGGCTCACCCATGCCCATGAACACGACGTTCGACAGCCGGGTCGGGCCGCCGGGGAGCTCGCCGTCGGCGAGCGACCGCGCCGCAGAACGCACCTGCTCGACGATCTCGGCGGTCGACAGGTTGCGGGTGAGACCGAGCTGGCCGGTCGCGCAGAAGGCGCAGGCCAGCCCGCAGCCGGCCTGGCTCGAGACGCACAGCGTCGACCGGTGCTTGTACCGCATGAGCACCGACTCGACCTTGGCGTCGTCGAACATCTTCCACAGGGTCTTCACGGTCGTGCCGCGGTCCGCCTGCATGGTCCGGGCGGGCCGCAGGAGCTGGGGGAAGAGGTCCGCGGCCAGGAGGTCACGGGTGGCCTTGGGCAGGTCCGTCATCTCGGCAGGGTCCGAGGTCAGGTGCGAGAAGTAGTGCGTCGCGAGCTGCTTGGCGCGGAACGGCTTCTCGCCCAGGGCCTCGACGGCCGCCATCCGCTCCTCGGGCGTGAGGTCGACGAAGTGGCGTGGCGGCTTGCCCCGAGGTCCGCGCCGGCTCGGGGAGAAGTCGAGCGTGACGGGCGTCGTCCTCGGTTCGGTCGTGGGCACGGTCATCAGTTCAGTTCCTTTGGTTCAGTCGCCGACTGGCAAGGAGACCAGCAGGACGAGGTACACCACGGGTGAGGTCAGCAGCATCGAGTCGATCCGGTCGAGCACGCCACCGTGGCCGGGCAGGAGGCTCCCCATGTCCTTGAGCTCGAGGTCGCGTTTGATCAGCGACTCGGACAGGTCCCCCACCGTCGCCGTGGTCACGGTCGCCAGGCCGAGGGCGACACCGATCCAGGGGTTCGCGGAGAACCCCCACCCGATCCCGACCGCCCCGACCACGCAGGAGAGCAGGACCGAGCCGCCCAGCCCTTCCCAGGTCTTCTTGGGACTGACCGACGGCGCGAGCGGGTGGCGCCCGAAGAGCACCCCGGCGCCGTAGCCGCCGACGTCGCTCGCCACGGCCAGCAGGACGAACAGCAGCACCCGCCGCGCGCCGTCGGGCATCGACAGCATGAGCATGACGAAGCCCGCGAGGAAGGGCAGGTACGCGGCGGCGAAGATCCCGGCGGTCGAGTCCTTCATCGCCGCCGAACCGTCGCCGTCGAGGACCCGCCAGACCACCACACCACCGGCGGTGAGCATGAAGGACACGAGCAGCGCCTCGCTGCCGGCGACGTACGCCGAGACGAGGATGCCCACCGAGCCGACCAGCAGCGGGAGCAGCGGGAGGTGGATGTCACGTCGCGCGAACGCCTGGCCGAGCTCCCAGAGCGCCGCCCCGACCGCCACCAGGGCGACCGCGACGAACACCTCCTTGCGGATGAACAGCGAGGCGATCACCGCCGCCAGGAGTCCGAGTCCGACGACGGTCGCCACCGGCAGGTCACGACCGGAGCGCGTGGCCGAGCGGGGTGCGGCGGGGTGGGCTAGCTCAGTCATCAGACCTCGAGCAGCTCGCTCTCCTTGGCCGCGAGCACGTGGTCGATGTTCTCCACGCGCTTCTTGGTGAGGACCTCGAGCTCCTTCTCGGCGCGGGCGACCTCGTCCTCGCCGGCGTCGCCGTCCTTGACGATCCGGTCCAGCTGCTCCTTGGCACGGCGTCGGATGTTGCGCACCGAGATGCGCGCGTCCTCGGCCTTGGCCCGGGCGAGCTTGACGAAGTCCTTGCGCCGCTCCTCGGTGAGGATCGGCAGCATCACGCGGATCGAGTTGCCGTCGTTCGTCGGGTTCACACCGAGGTCGGACTCCCGCAGGGCCTTCTCGATCGCGACGGTGGAGGTCTTGTCGAACGGGGCGATGAGGATCGTGCGCGCCTCGGGCGTGCTGAACGAGGCGAGCTGCTGCAGCGGGGTGGGGCTGCCGTAGTAGTCGACGAAGATCTTCGCGAACATGGACGCGTTCGCCCGCCCCGTGCGGATCGTCGCGAAGTCTTCCTTGGCGACCTCGATCGCCTTGTCCATCTTCTCCTCGGCTCCGAGGAGGATCTCGTCGATCACCGGTGCTCCTTTGTTCGCGTGCTTCGCGTGCTTCGGGTCGTGATGTCTGGCGGGCGTTCAGTCAGCAGTGACCAACGTGCCGATCTTCTCACCCTGGAGGGCGCGCGTGACGTTGCCGGGCTCACCCAGCCCGAACACGCGCATCTGCACGCCGTTGTCCTTGCACAGGCTGAACGCCGTCGAGTCGACGACCTCGAGCCCCTGCTTCAGCGCGTCCATGTAGGTGAGGTGGTCGAGGCGGACGGCCGAGGGATCGGTGCGCGGGTCGGCCGTGTAGACGCCGTCGACGCCGTTCTTGCCCATCAGCACCTCCTGGCAGTGCGTCTCGAGGGCGCGCTGGACGGCCACGGTGTCGGTCGAGAAGTACGGCATCCCGGCGCCGGCGCCGAAGATCACGACGCGGCCCTTCTCCATGTGCCGGATGGCGCGCAGCGGGATGTACGGCTCGGCCACCTGGCCCATCGTGATCGCCGTCTGCACGCGGGTGCTCACACCGGCCTGCTCGAGGAAGTCCTGCAGGGCGAGGGCGTTCATCACGGTGCCCAGCATGCCCATGTAGTCCGCGCGTGCGCGGTCCAGCCCGCTCGCGGAGAGCTCCGCGCCCCGGAAGAAGTTGCCACCGCCGGTGACCACGGCCACCTGGACTCCCCGGCGCACCGCGACCGCGATCTCCGCGGCGACCCGCCGGACGACGTCGGGCGCGAGACCGATCGCGCCCCCGCCGAAGGTCTCCCCCGAGAGCTTGAGCAGCACGCGGCGGGTGGCCGCTTCGCCGCGGACGGCCGTCGTCTCGAGTTCCTGCGCCACGTGTCCTCCACTTGCCGGTTACCGCTGCGGTGATGCTCGTCGGGCACGTCTGGTGCCACCCGACCTAGCGAAGTGGCCCCGGTCCGCAAGGACCGGGGCCACCCCTTTCTAGCTCAGATCAGGCTCCGACGCGGAACCGCGCGAAACCGGTGACGGTCCCGCCGGCCTCGGTCAGGACCTGGCCGACGGTCTTCTTCTGGTCCTTCGCGAACGCCTGCTCGACGAGCACCGTGTCCTTGAAGAAGCCGTTCAGGCGACCCTCGATGATCTTCGGGAGCGCAGCCTCGGGCTTGCCCTCGTTGCGCGAGGTCTCCTCCGCGATGTGCCGCTCGGAAGCGACCGTCTCGGCGGGGACGTCGTCCCGGGTGAGGTAGATCGGCGAGTACGCCGCGATGTGCATCGCGATGTCCTTCGCCACGTCCGCCCCGGCCAGGTCGGTCGCCACGAGCACGCCCACCTGCGGAGGAAGGTCCTTGTTCACCTTGTGCAGGTAGACCGCGACCTTCTCCCCCGCGACCCGGGCGAGCCGACGGACGACGATCTTCTCGCCGAGCGTCGCCTGTGCGTCGTCGACGACGTCCGAGACCGTCCGGCCGTCGACCTCGGCCGCGAGCAGCACGTCAGCGTCGCGCGCAGCGGAGGAGACCGCCGCGGCGAGCACCTTGGCCGCCAGATCCGTGAACGTGACGTTCTTCGCGACGAAGTCGGTCTCCGAGTTGACCTCGACCAGGATCCCGACCTCACCCTCGCCGTCCGGCGTGGCGGTGACGACCGCGGTCACCAGCCCGTCGGAGGCCGACCGGCCCTCACGCTTGCTGACGCCCTTGAGGCCCTTGACGCGGATGAGCTCGAGCGCCTTTTCGGCGTCGCCATCAGCCTCGTCGAGCGCCTTCTTGACGTCGAGCATGCCGGCACCGGTGCGCTCGCGGAGCGCCTTGATGTCAGTGGCGGTGTAGTTCGCCATGAGAAATGTCCGTTCTTCGTCGATGCTGATTCGTCGGGGTGGGGGCTTACTCAGACTTCGGTGCGTTGGCCTCGGGGGCGGCGACCTCGGCCACGGGGGCCTCGACCGGAGCAACCTCGGCGACGACCTCGGCCGCGGGGGCCTCCGTCGGAGCAACCTCGGCCACGACGGCCGCGGCCACGGGGACCTCGACCGGAGCAACCTCGGCCACGACGGCCTCGGTCACGACGGGCTCGGCGACGACGGCCTCGGCGACCGGCGCCTCGGTCGCGGCAACCGCACCGGCCGCGAGGCCGGCCTCGGCACCGGCGAGGAGCTCGCGCTCCCACTCGGCGAGCGGCTCAGCCTCGGTCGCGCCCTCGGCACCGGCGTTGCGGCCGGAGTGACGCTGGATGAGGCCCTCGGCCACGGCGTCCGCGATCACGCGGGTGAGCAGCGAGACGGCGCGGATCGCGTCGTCGTTGCCGGGGATCTTGTAGTCGACGACGTCGGGGTCGCAGTTGGTGTCGAGGATCGCGACGATCGGGATGTGGAGCTTGCGCGCCTCGTCGACGGCAAGGTGCTCCTTGTTGGTGTCGACGATCCACACGGCCGAGGGAACCTTGGTCATGTCGCGGATTCCACCGAGAGTCTTCGCAAGCTTGTCGCGCTCGCGACGCATGATCAGCAGCTCCTTCTTCGTGAAGGCGCTCCCGGCGACGTCGGCGAAGTCGATGAGCTCAAGCTCCTTGAGGCGCTGCAGGCGCTTGTTCACGGTCTGGAAGTTGGTGAGCATCCCACCGAGCCAGCGCTGGTTCACGTACGGCATGCCGACACGGGTGGCCTGCTCGGCCACCGGCTCCTGGGCCTGCTTCTTGGTGCCGACGAACAGGATCGTGCCGCCGTGGGCAACGGTCTGCTTGACGAAGTCGTACGCGCTGTCGATGTAGGACAGCGACTGCTGCAGGTCGACGATGTAGATGCCGTTGCGCTCGGTGAAGATGAAGCGCTTCATCTTGGGGTTCCAGCGGCGGGTCTGGTGTCCGAAGTGGACACCGCTCTCGAGCAGCTGACGCATGGTCACGACGGCCATGGCACGTCCTTTCGGCGCGCACCCTCACGGCGTGCGCGCACAAGGCGAGTCCGAAGAGGACCCGCATTCCGGTTGTCGGCTCCGGCCAGTCGGCCGGTGCCCCTGGCGTCACATCCGTGCTGGCGCCGGGACAGTGCCCCGGACCGCTGCCAGCGCGGACGCCCGGTCTCTGCTGCCGGGCGATGAGGCTCGGACTGCAGGGCGACGGGCGGGTGGCGCGCGATGTCGGCCGGCACAAGCCGGTCGCACGCGCTACCTTACCCGACCCCTGGTCGCCCCGACGACCCCGGTGCACACCGTGCGAACGCGCCGGTGGCGCCGATCGGGACACGACCGACCAGCGTGAGGCCCATGCAGACACTTGGAGCAGCGGCGGGGGTCGGCGTGGTCGTCGCCGCCCTGGCCCTCGGCCTGGTTCCGGCCGGGACTCGGGCCGCGTCGACGTCGAGCGACCGGGCCGGGGCGGGGGCCGGGGCGCGAACGGTCGTCTACGTTCTGCCGCTGGCGGGCGACCCGCCGACGGCGCGGGTGTTCGCGGCCCCGGCCGAGATCTGGGCCGCCGGGCATCGGGGGGTCGACCTCGCCGGCGCGGTCGGCCAGGACGTGCGCGCACCAGCGAGCGGCACCGTGGCCTTCGCCGGGACGGTCGTCGATCGCGGGGTGCTGACGATCGCTCACCCCGACGGCCTGCGCTCCAGCCTGGAACCCGTCCAGTGGTCCGTGAGCGCGGGCATGCCCGTGGTCCAGGGCGAGCCCGTCGGCGTGATCCAGGCGATGCCGGGCCACTGCGCCCCGGCCACCTGCCTGCACTGGGGCGTGCGGCGAGCCGAGGTCTACCTCGATCCGCTGACGCTCGTGCGCACCGCGGGCCCCGTGGTCCTGCTCGCCGACCCGTGACCCGGCCGGGCGGTCAGCCGCGTTCGGAGTCGGTGAGCCTGGCCCGGAGCCGGATCATCGCTGCGGAGTGCATCTGCGAGATCCGCGACTCGGTCACCCCGAGCACCCGACCGATCTCCGCGAGCGTCATGCCCTCGTAGTAGTACAGGACCAGCACGATCTTCTCGCGCTCCCCCAGCTGCTCGATCGCGCGCGCCAGCAGGAACTTCGTCTCCTGGGCCTCGAACGAACCGGCGGGGTCCGGGGCGTGGTGGTCCTTGAGGGTGTCGATCAGGGAGACCTTGTCGGAGCGCTCGGCGCCCGCGCCGAGCAGCTCGTCGAGCGCGGCGACGTTCACGTTCGACAGCTGCGCGAAGACCGTCCGCAGCTCGCCCACGCCCACCTCGAGCCGGCTCGCGATCTCGGACTCGCTCGGGGTGCGCCGCAGCTCGCCCTCGAGTTCGGCGTAGGCCCGGTCGACCGCGCGCGCCTTGGTCCGAACCGAGCGCGGGATCCAGTCGATCGCGCGCAGCTCGTCGATGATGGCGCCCCGGATGCGCGCGCTCGCATAGGTCTCGAACTTCACGGCCCGGTCGAGCTCGTACTTCTCGATCGCATCGATCAGGCCGAACATGCCGTAGGAGACGAGGTCCGCCTGCTCGACGCTGCTCGGCAGGCGCATGCCCAGCCGGCCGGCGACGGAGGAGACCAGGGGCGCGTAGTGCAGGATCAGCCGCTCGCGCAGCGCCCGGTCACCGGTGACCTTGAACTCCCGCCAGGCCGTCGCGATCAGGTCGACGACGGAGGTGTCGGCCACGTCGTCGACGATCACGTCGAGATCGACGTCCGCTGCCCCGCCGACGGGTCGCCCACGGGTCCCGGTCCGCTCGCCGATGAGCGGGCTCGACGAGAACCGCGGTCGCGGGACGACCGAGGTCAGCGAGACCGCGGTCTCGCCGGAAATCTGCTCCGGTTGAGCACTCATGAACGCTGCCTCGTTCTCATGCTCGTGGGTGTGCCTGTTGGAACGAGCTTCGAAGCCGATCGGCGGACACATGCGTGTACCGCTGGGTCGTCGCGAGCGTAGCGTGCCCCAGGACTTCTTGGACCGCGCGCAGGTCAGAGCCGCCCTCGAGCAGGTGGGTCGCCGCACTGTGGCGCAGCGCGTGGGGGGCGACGTCGTCCACCCCGGCCAGCGAGGAGACCTCGTGCGACACCTCCCGGAGCTGCCGCTGGTCGACCCGGTGACCGCGACGCCCGAGCAGCAGCGCGGCGCCGGAGCTCCCGGTCGCGAGACGGGGCCGGCCGTCGGTCAGCCACTGGCGCAGCGCGCGCGCAGCCGGCACACCGAACGGGACCACCCGCTCCTTGTCGCCCTTGCCCACCACCCGCATCGTGCGCTGCTCGAGGTCCACGTCGTCGATGTCGGCCCCCACGAGCTCCCCGACCCGGGCGCCCGTCGCGTAGAGCATCTCGAGGGCCGCCCAGTCGCGCAGGTGGATCGCATCGCCGTCGTCGGCGCGGGTGCGCGCGACGTCGAGCAGATGCGCCGCCGACTCCACGCCGAGCACGGTCGGCAGGGTGACCGTCGCCCGGGCGGACGCGAGCCGGAGCGCGGGGTCGGTACCCACCCGCCCGGTGCGCTGGGCCCACGCGAAGAACGTCCGCGCCGCCGCTCCGCGCCGAGCGAGCGTCGCGCGGCTGAGCGGGACCGCGGCCATCGAGGCCAACCAGGAGCGCAGCACGGCCAGATCGACCTGGTCGAGCGAGACCCGGTCCAGCGTCTGCGCGAACCCGAAGAGATGCTCGAGATCACCGGTGTAGGCCCGCACCGTGTGCGGGGACAGGCCGCGCTGTGCGGTCAGGTAGGTAGCAAACTGCGCACTGAGCTCGGTCGACCACACCGCACGAGCGCTGTGCGCGCTGCTGGTGGCGGGTGTGCGCATGTCCCTACGGTGGCGGTCGACCGGCCGCGGGACAAGGATGACTTCTCGAACCGGTTCCCCTCCCCTGCACCGTTCGTCCCGAAGATCCGATTCGCCCTGGTCACGACAGGGCTTTCCGGGTGAACTGTGACGCAAATCACACTCGAACGTGGCTCAAGCCACTGGTCGGGACCGTCGAAGACGCCGCCAGCAGGGACCTTCTCTTTCGGCCAGCCCCTCGAGCTCGAGCGGTCCCAGGGCGGCCAGCACGGCCGCCACGCTGAGCCCCGCGGCCCGGGCGATCGACTCGGGCGACGCCGGTCGCACCACGGGCAGGGCGTCGAGCACCTTGCGGGCCGACTCGTCGAGACCGTCGACCTCGGCCGACACGCCGAACCGTTCGGGCGCCAGATCCGTCCCGGCCACCCCCGCGAGCTCGGCGACCTCAGCCGCGTCGGTGACGCACACCGCGGCACCGTCGCGGAGCAGCCGATGACACCCCGCCGAGGACATCGACGTGACCGGCCCGGGGACGGCGCCGACCGGGCGCAGGAGCGCCGCCGCGTGCCCGGCGGTGTTCAGCGCACCGGACCGCCAGGCCGCCTCGACGACCACGGTCGCCTGGCCGCCGGCGGCGATGAGGCGGTTGCGCTGCAGGAACCTGCTCTTGCTCGGCACGCACCCCGGGGGGACCTCGCTCACCACCGAGCCCCCGGACTCGACCACCCGTGCCAGCAGGGCGGCATTCCCGGCCGGATAGGGGCGGTCCACACCGCCCGCGAGGACGACGATCGTCCGACCACCGACCGCCAGCGCGCCCCGGTGCGCCGCGGCGTCGATGCCGAACGCCCCGCCCGAGACGATCGCGAACCCGCGCTCCGCCAGGCCGGCGGCCAGGTCGGCCGCGACGTGCTCGCCGTACCCGGTGGCCGCACGGGCTCCGACGAGCGCCACCGACCGACGCAGGGCGAGGTCGAGGTCCGCTCCGCCCCGGACCCACAGGCACGGCGGGGCCGCCGGGCCGAGGTCGTCGAGCGCGGTCGGCCACGTCGGTGTCCCCGGGTGGACGAGGACTCCCCCGAGCCGCGCGAGCGCGCGCAGCTCGCGGCCCGGGTCGAGGCCCTCCCACCGCGGGGCCCAGCGGGCGACCGCGGCCGCGAGCCGACGCCGGCCCACCTCCGCGAGCGGTCCGGTGCGCTCGAGCAGCACATCGAGCGCCGAGCGGAAGCTGTCAGGCGTCGCGCTCCGGGCCCAGTCGAGGGCGTCGACGGCCCCGAGCGCAGCGATGAGTGCCCCCGCGACGTCGTCCCCGGGCTCCACCAGGCGGCTCCAGGCGGCGCGCGCCACGGTCTCGGGGTCGACACCGTCGGCCCCGCCAGGGCTCTCGTGGGTCGCGCGCGGGCCGGTCATGCACCCACCTGCCCGCGCGTGCGCAGCAGGAGTCCCTGCCCGATCTCGGACCGGCCGGGCGCCGTCTTCCCCGCGAGGTCGGCCAGCGTCCAGGCGACCCGAAGGACGCGATCGACGCCCCGCAGGCTCAGGAGCCCTCGATCGAGCGCCCGGTCGAGGTCGACCAGCAGCGAGCGGTCCGCCCCGAGCGCTGACCGGATCCAATGGCCCGGGACCTGCGCATTCGTGCTCCACCCCGTGCCCGCCAGCCGGTGGGCCTGGGCCTGGCGCGCGTCCGCCACCCGCGCCGCGACGACCGCACTGGACTCGCCGCGCCCGACCCCGTCGATCTCGGCCCGGGAGGCCTGGTGCACCTCGACCTGGAGGTCGACGCGGTCGAGCAGGGGGCCGGACAGCCGGGCCCAGTAGCGCCGGCGTGCCATCGGTGCGCAGGTGCAGTCGAGCCCCTTGCCGACGGCTCGGCCGCACGGGCAGGGATTCGCCGCCAGGACGAGCTGGAACCGGGCGGGGTAGCGCGCCGTGCCGCCCGCCCGGTGGATCACCAGCTCGCCGTGCTCGAGCGGCTGACGCAGCGTCTCGAGCACCCGGGGGGAGAACTCCGGGGCCTCGTCCATGAACAGCACCCCACGATGAGCCCGGGAGGCCGCCCCCGGGCGGGGGATCCCCGAGCCGCCGCCCACGATCGCCGCCGGGGTCGCGGTGTGGTGCGGGTCCTCGAACGGCGGTCGGCGCAGCAGCCCCTCGCCCGGGTCGAACGTCCCGGCGACCGAGTGCACGGCGGTGACCTCGACGGCCTCGGACTCGGTGAGATCGGGCAGCAGGCCCGGCAGGCGGGCGGCGAGCATCGTCTTGCCGGCCCCCGGCGGCCCGACCATCAGCAGGTGGTGCCCGCCCGCCGCCGCGACCTCGAGCGCCGCCCTCGCCTGGTGCTGACCGAGCACCTCCGCGAGATCGACGTCGGGCTGCGCACGCCGTCCGGCCAGCACGACCGCCACGGGGGTGCCCGCAGCGACGGGCTCGGCGATCTCGGCGCCGTACCGCCAGGCCACCTCGGCCAGGTTCGAGGCCGCCTGGACGATCGCCCCGGGCACGAGGGCCGCCTCGGCCGCGTTCGCCAGCGGCACCACCACCGTCGGGTGACCGGCCGCCACCGCCGCCGCCACGGCCGGCAGCACGCCGCGGACCGGCCGCAGACGACCGTCGAGCCCGAGCTCGCCGAGATGGACGATGTCGACGACGCGGGCCGCATCGAACACCTCGGCGCCCGCGAGCATCGCCACCGCGATCGCGAGGTCGAACCCCGACCCGGACTTGGGCAGGGAGGCCGGCGAGAGGTTGACCGTGATCTTGCGCTGCGGCCATCGGATGGCGGACGACGTCACCGCGGCGCGCACCCGGTCGCGGGACTCGGCCAGGGCGGCATCGGGCAGCCCCACGAGCGAGAAGCCCGGGACGGACGCGGCCAGGTGCGCCTCGACCTCGATCACGTGCCCGGCGAGCCCCAGCAGCGAGACCCCGAGCGTGCGGCCGAGCCCCATCAGACGACCCCGACCAGGTGCTCGAGCTGCACGGCCCCGCGGCGCGGCACGAGCACCGCGATGACATCGATGCGGATGAACGCCGGACGCACGTCGTGGGCGGCGAGCCACTGCGCCGTCAGGCGGCGCAGCCGGGCGAGCTTGCGCGGGGTGACGGCCTCGGCCGGGTGCCCGTAGCCGAGCCCGCGCCGGGTCTTGACCTCGACGACGATCAGCGCACCGGCGCGGCGGGCGACGATGTCGAGCTCCCCGTCCCGGCCGCGCCAGTTGCGGTCCAGCACCTCCCAGCCGGCATCGGCCAGGTACCCGGCAGCGACCTTCTCGCCGTACCGTCCCACCGCGTCCTTGGCTCGCACGCGACCACCTCCGCGCCCCACCGTGCCGGGCGGCGGTTCGCGACCGGGCGGTGCACGAGCGCGGGGGTGGAACACCGCGCGAGGGCGCGCCCTGGGGTCGGGCGGCGAGGGCCGGTCAGCTGGGGAACGGACCGCTCTCGCCGAGGTCGAGCTCGGCCTTGGCGAGCTCCTCGACGTTCACGTCCCGGAAGGTCACGACGCGGACCGACTTCACGAACCGGGCCGAGCGGTACACGTCCCACACCCAGGCATCGCCGAGGCTGAGCTCGAAGTAGACCTCGCCCGCGGCAGAGCGGACCTGCAGGTCCACCTGGTTCGCCAGGTAGAACCGTCGCTCGGTCTCCACGACATACGAGAACAAGCCCACCACATCGCGATACTCGCGGTAGAGGGCCAGCTCCATGTCGGTCTCGTAGTTCTCCAGGTCCTCCGCGCTCACGACCCCATCATGGCCCATCGATGGGGTGGATGGTGCCGGTGGGGCCCGAGCGACGCCCGGCGGGCTCCAGCTCGTCCTCGAGCGGGAGCCGCCAGCTGACCCGGTGCAGCGGGCTCGCGCCGTGCGTCCGCAGCGCCGCGAGGTGCTCGGGTGAGCCGTAACCCTTGTTGTTCTCCCACCCGTAGGAGGGATGCCGTGCGGCGAGCTCGGTCATGAGCGCATCGCGCTCGCACTTGGCGAGCACGCTCGCCGCGGCCACCGACGCGCACGTCCGGTCGGCCTTGACGAGCATGTGCACGACGGGGCTGGGCGTCTCCGGGCCCGAAACCGTCGGCGGTGCGAACAGCTCACCCTGGGCCGGGGTGGACAGCCAGTCGTGCGAACCGTCGAGCAGGACGACCGCGGCCGGGCCGATCAGGTCGGCCACCTGCGCGAGCGCGCGCTGCCCGGCCAGTCGCAGCGCGACGATGAGGCCGAACGCGTCGATCTCGGCCGCCGAGGCGTGCCCGACGGCGCGAGCCAGTCCCCACCGGGACAGCGCCGGCAGCAGCGCGGTCCGGGCCGCGGCCGTGAGCAGCTTCGAGTCCGCCACCCCGCGCGGGCAGGTCCGCGTCGTGGCCGCCACGGCCACGACGCCGACGCTGACGGGCCCGGCGAGCGCGCCGCGGCCCACCTCGTCCATCCCCACCACCACCAGCGCCCCAGCGCCGAGCAGGGCCCGCTCGTGCCGCAGGGACGGCGCCGGGGGGCGAACGGCCTGCGGGCGGACGACGACGGCCGGGCTCACCATGGGAGGTGCCTGCGGATCGCTGCGATCACGAGGACGGCTCCGGGACCCCCGCGAAGTTGGCCGTCGGGTTCCGCAGCAGGCTCATGCGGTTGGCCGGCCACACCCGCGCGAACGAGACGCCCACGACGTTGGCCTGCGGGATGCTGCCACCGCCCGGATCGCCGAGGTGTGCACGCGAGTCGCGCGAGTTCTGCCGGTTGTCGCCCATGACCCAGAAGCTGTCGGTGGGGACGACGATGTCGAAGGGGACCTCGCTCGGCACCGACCCGGGCTTGAGCTGCGGCTCCTCGATCGAGACACCATTCACGGTGAGCTGTCCGTCGGCGTCACAGCACACCACCTGGTCGCCGGGCAGCCCGATCACGCGCTTGATGAGGTGCTCCCCGGAGTCCTGCGGGAGCAGCCCGATGAAGGTCAGCCCCGAGTTGAGGGCGTCCTGCAGGGCCGTGCGCTCCGCGGCCTGCGTCGCCGGGAGCCATCCGCCGGGGTCCTTGAACACCACGATGTCGCCACGCCGGACGTCGAACGGCCCGGGTGCGAGCTTGCTCACCAGCACCCGGTCGCCGACCTGCAGCGTGTCTTCCATCGACGAGCTCGGGATGAAGAACGCCTGGACCAGGAAGGTCTTGATGATCAGCGACAGCACGAGGGCGCCGACCAGGATGATGACGGTCTCGCGCAGCCACGAGCTGGCGCGCTGCCGCTGCGGTGGAGCGTGCCGAGCCTCGTGGGATGCGGTGCGATCGCGCGGGGTCTCGGACTCGGGATGCTCGATCACGCGCTTACTGTGCCACTGCTCGCCGCACGGGGCACATCCGACGCGACGACGGGCGGCCACCAGGATCGGTGACCGCCCGTCGGGGCGAACTGGTCGAGCGTCCGGCGGTCTTACTTGGCCGGGACGGTCTCCCGCTTCTCCTTGATCTTCGCCTTCTTGCCGCGCAGTGCGCGCAGGTAGTACAGCTTCGCGCGGCGGACGTCACCACGGGTGATGACCTCGACCGACTCGAGCGCCGGGGAGTGCACCGGGAAGGTGCGCTCGACGCCGCAGCCGAAGCTGATCTTGCGCACGGTGAAGGTCTCCCGCACGCCGCCACCGGCGCGCGAGATCACGATGCCCTGGAAGATCTGGACGCGGGAACGAGTTCCCTCGACGATCTTGACGTTGACCTTGAGGGTGTCACCGGCACGGAAGGCCGGGATGTCGGTCCGCAGCGATGCTGCGTCGACGGAATCAAGCGTATGCATGTCATTCGCTTCCTCGCGCTGCCACAGGTCAGGCGCGTTGTCAGGGACACCCGCGAAAGGGCGTCCCGATGGCGTGGATTACGCGGGTGGACCAGAGATCGTGATCGTCACCCCTGTGGCAGAGACGCGACCGGAACACACCGACCGGTCATTCTGCCACAGTCGTCGGGTGGAGCGCGCCGCCAGAGGCGGCCCAGCCCAGCTCGGAGAGCCGCGCCAGGTCGGCGCGGTCGAGCATCGCCACGTCGAGCGCGGCGATGAGGTCCGGGCGCAGCTCGGCCGTCCGGGTCAGCGCCTGGTCGCGGCGCCAGCGCTCGACGCGCCCGTGGTGACCGGACAGCAGGACGTCGGGCGCCTCGAGCCCGGCCCAGGACGGTGGCTTGGTGTACACGGGGTACTCGAGCAGCCCGGCCAGGCCGTGCGACTCCTCGACCAGCGACTGCGGGTTGCCGACGACGCCGGGCAGCAGGCGGGCCACGGCCTCGACCAGCACCAGCGCCGCGACCTCGCCGCCGTTGAGCACGTAGTCGCCGATCGAGACCTCGCTGACCCGGATGCCCCGCTCGCGGTAGTGCTCGGCGACGCGGGCGTCGATCCCCTCGTACCGGCCGCACGCGATCACGAGGTGCTCCTGCGTCGCGAGCGCCTCGGCGGTCCGCTGCGTGAAGGTGGTGCCCGACGGCGTCGGGATGAGCAGGTGGGAGGCCTCGCCGAGCAGGCCGTCGAGCGCCACCCCCCACACGTCGGGCCGCATCACCATGCCGGCCCCGCCCCCGAAGGGCGTGTCGTCCACCGTGTGATGCCGGTCGGTGGTCGAGTCGCGCAGATCGTGCACGTGCACGTCCAACAGCCCGGACGTGCGCGCCTTGCCCACGAGCGACAGCTCGAGCGGCGCGAGGTACTCCGGGAAGATCGAGACGATGTCGATGCGCACGTCAGGCCTCGCCGGGGCCGGACGTCTCATCGGAGATGACGAGGTTGGCCACGTCGGAGGCGAGCAGCCCGCCGGGCGGGTCGAGCACGACACGGCCACCGGCGACGTCGACGACCGGCACGATCGCCCGGACGAACGGTATGAGCGTGCGGGCGCCGGACTCCTCGACGAGCACGAGCATGTCGTGCGCCGGCAGGTGCTCGAGCCCCGCGATGGTCCCCAGGGTGCGGCCGTCGACGTGCTCGGCGCGCAGCCCGGCGAGCTCGTGCGGGTACCAGGCGTCGTCCTCGTCGCTCGCGGTCGACTCGACCAGCAGCTCGACGCCGCGCAGCGCCTCGGAGCCGGTGCGGTCCGTCACCTCCTCGAAGGTGAGGAACCACTTGTCGTGCAGCGAGCGGACGTGCGCGATCGTCAGCGGCCCGGCGGTGGCCGGTGCCGTCGCCAGGACGGCGCCGACGACGAGTCGCTCCTGCGGCACGTCGGTGCGCAGGTCCAGCGCTACCTCGCCGCGCAGCCCGTGGGCGCGGCCGATCCGGGCGACCGTGAGCTGCATGGGTTTCCTCCGACTTGCGCGACAGGTGGTCTGCACGAAAGGCCCGGTCCCGATGTTCCGGGACCGGGCCTCTCGGTTCGTGCTGGTGCTCGCTGTACTTCGGTACTGCAGGTGCGTGCGGACGCGATCAGCGTCGGTCGACATCCACGACGTCGATCCGAACCGGTCCGTCCGAGGCGAGTGCGCCGACGACGGTGCGCAGTGCACGCGCCGTCCGGCCGCCTCGACCGATCACGCGCCCGAGGTCTTCGGGGTTGACCCGGACCTCGAGCAGCTCGCCCCGGCGGAGCGGCTTCGCGGACACCTGGACGTCGTCCGGGTGATCAACGATGCCGCGCACCAGGTGCTCGAGCGCGTCCGCGAGCATCAGGCCTGCTTGTCCGCGTCGGACTCGGCAGCCTTGGCCGCAGCAGCGGCCGCGTTGGCCCGCTTCTCCGAGGCCTTGGCCTTGGACTTCTCGGCGGCGACCGCGTTGGCCTCGATGGCGGCCTTCGGGTCGAGCTTCGGCTCCTTGACCTTCAGGGTGCCTTCGGCGCCCGGGAGGTTCTTGAACTTCTGCCAGTCACCCGTGATCTTGAGGAGGACGGCGACCTGCTCGGTCGGCTGTGCGCCGACCCCGAGCCAGTACTGCGCGCGCTCGCCATCGATCTCGATGAGCGAGGGCTCCTCGGTGGGGTGGTACTTGCCGATCTCCTCGATCACTCGGCCATCGCGCTTCTTGCGCGAGTCCGCGACGACGATGCGGTAGTACGGCTGACGGATCTTGCCAAAGCGCTTCAAACGAATCTTGGTGGCCACGGTGGTGGTCTCTCCGGTTTCTGCTGGGATGACCCGGCGTCCCGTCCCGTGGGGGCAGGGGGGCCGTCAGGCCTAAGGACACGGTCGCGGCGGCTAGAGGGTCCGCCGCACCGGGTACAGCGGGTCATTGTGCCAGATCGGCGGCCCGGACCCAACTGCGTGCGGTCAGGTCAGCGACCGAGGAACTTCTCCAGGCCGGCGGGCAGCTCGAGCGGAGCCGCGGGGCCGTCGGTGTCGGTCGACGCGGGCTTGGATCCCAGGCCAAACGCGGACCCCTTCGGCGCCGCCGGCGCTGGACCGGCCGCCGCCAGACGCTCCTGCTCGGCGCGCTTGGCGGGGTTCCCGGACTTGCCCTTCTTGCCCTTGGCCGGCGGCGCGCTGCGCCCTCGGCCCTTCTTGCCGCCCATCCCCGGGAGGTTGCCCATCCCGGGCAGGCCCATGCCGCCACCCTTGGCCATCTGCGCCATCATCTTGCGCGCACCCTCGAACCGTTCGAGCAGCTGGTTGACGTCGGTCGCCGTCGTGCCCGAACCCTTCGCGATGCGGGCGCGGCGGGAGCCGTTGATGATCTTCGGGCTGCGGCGCTCCCCCGGGGTCATCGAGCGGACGATCGCCTCGACCCGGTCGACCTCGCGCTCGTCGAAGTTGTCGATCGCCTCACGCATCTGGCCCATGCCGGGGAGCATCCCCAGCATCTTCTTCATCGACCCCATCTGCTTGAGCTGCTGCATCTGCACGAGGAAGTCCTCGAGCGTGAATCCGGTGCCGGAGGCGAGCTTGGCCGCGAGCTCTTCGGCCTGATCGGCGTCGAACGCCTTCTCCGCCTGCTCGATCAGGGTGAGCACGTCGCCCATGTCGAGGATGCGCGAGGCCATCCGGTCCGGGTGGAACACCTCGAAGTCGGTGAGCTTCTCGCCGGTCGACGCGAACAGGATCGGGCGCCCGGTCACCGAGGCGACCGAGAGTGCCGCGCCACCGCGGGCGTCGCCGTCGAGCTTGGTGAGCACCACGCCCGTGAAGCCGACGCCGTCGGCGAAGGCCTGGGCCGTGGCGACCGCGTCCTGCCCGATCATCGCGTCGATCACGAACAGGATCTCGTCCGGGTCGAGGGCGTCGCGGATGTCGCCGGCCTGCTGCATCAGCTCGGCGTCGACGCCGAGCCGGCCGGCGGTGTCGACGATGAGGATGTCGTGCTGGCGGGAGACCGCGGTCGCCAGGCCCTCGCGCGCGACGGCGACCGGGTCGCCCGCCACCGCCTGGCTCTCGTCGGCGTGCCCCTGGGTGCCGGGGTGCGGCGCGAAGACGGGGACGCCGGCCCGCTCCCCGACGATCTTCAGCTGGGTGACGGCGTTGGGGCGCTGCAGGTCGGCCGCGACGAGCAGCGGCGTGTGGCCCTGGTTGCGCAGGTGCAGCGCGAGCTTGCCGGCCAGGGTCGTCTTGCCGGCACCCTGCAGGCCCGCGAGCAGGATGACCGTGGGCGGGGTCTTCGCGAAGACCAACGGGCGGTTCGCGCCGCCGAGGATCGCGACGAGCTCGTCGTTGACGATCTTGACGACCTGCTGGGCAGGGTTGAGCGCGCCGGACACCTCGACCGAGAGCGCGCGCTCGCGCACCTTGCCGGTGAACTCGCGCACCACGCTCACCGCGACGTCGGCGTCGAGCAGGGCGCGTCGAATCTCCCGCACCGTGGCGTCGATGTCGGCTTCCGACAGCCGGCCCTTGGTACGCAGGTTCTTGAAGGTCGACGTCAGTCGATCGGACAGCGTGGCGAACACCGCTACATCCTCACCGTTCGTTCGAGATCACGGACGGTTCAGCGTACCCGCCAGCGTCGCCGCGGCTCTGCCGGTCAGGTCGTCGATCAGCCGGGCCCGCCACGCGGTCCAGGCGGTCGGCCCCGCGGCCGAGGCGTCCGCCTCCGTCAGGGCGCGCAGCATCCGCAGCATCCCGGGCCGGTGGTCGACGGCGTCGAGCAACGCCTCGACCGTCTCCGGGGCTTCCGGATCGCGGGTCGTGGCGAGGTCGGCGAGCGTGAGGTGGTGACGCACCAGCCGGGTGACGTCGGCGATCTGGTCGGCAGCGAAGCCCATCCGCGTCATGATCGGCTCGACCAGTCGGGCCCCCTCCACGGAGTGGTCCCGGGAGCCGGGCCGTTTGCCGATGTCATGCAGCAGCGCGGCCACGAGCATCACGTCCGCGCCCTCGTGGCTCTGGTACGTCCGGGTGACCCGCGAGACGGTCTCGATCAGGTGCCGGTCCACGGTGTGCCGGTGGATCGCCGACCGCTGGGGCCGGTTCCGCACGGCGGCCCACTCGGGGATCCAGGTCGTCACGACGCCGGCGAGGTCGAGCGCCTCCCAGACCGGGATCTGGGCCGAGCCGGTGCCCAGCAGCTGGAGCAACGACTCCCGGGCCGGCCGCGGCCACGGCACCGGGATCGCCGGGGTCAGGGTCAGGCTCGCGACCGTGACCGGAGAGAGGTTGAGGCCGGTGCGGGCCGCCGTCGCCGCCGCGCGCAACGAGAGCAGCGGGTCGGTCGCGGGCCGCGCATCCACGCCGAGCACGAGCTCGCCGTCGTGCTCGACCAGGCCGAGGCCGACCGAGCGCAGGCTCGGTGCCGGACGGCGCCCGCGCACGAGCACGGGCCGGCGCGACACGGTCGGGCGCTGCAGGGCCTGGCGGGCGTGCCGCACGGTGGTGTCGAGCGCGTACGAGACGATGCGGCCCGCCTCCGCGAGGCTCGCGAGCAGGTCATCGGCATCGTCGAAGTCGCACATCGCGGCGACCTCGTCCTGGTCGGCGAGCAGCAGCCGGTTCGTGCGGCGGCGGGTGACGACCTGGACGGCGTCGCGCACGTCGAGCAGGTGGGCGTGGGCCTCGTCCACCGCGCCGTGCGGGCGGTCGGTGAGCCAGGTCGCAGCCAGGGCGGACAGGACGACGGCGTCGCGAATCCCGCCGCGCGCCTCCTTCAGGTCGGGCTCGATGAGGTAGGCCAGCTCGCCGTGCCGGTCGGCGCGCTCGCGGGTCGACCCGAGCAGCTCGGGCAGCCGGCGGCGGGCCGCCCCGCGCCAGTCGCTGAGCAGGGCCGACTTCGCCCGGTGCGCGACGACGGCGTCGCCCGCCACGGGCCGCAGATCGAGCAGTCCGACGGCGGCAGGCAGGTCCTTGGAGGCGACCTGGCGGCACTGGGCGAGCGAGCGCACGGAGTGGTCGAGGTCGAGCCCGGCGTCCCAGATCGGGTACCAGAGCCGCTCGGCCAGGGCCGCGAGCTGGGCCGGGCTGTGACCCCGGCCGTCGTGCACGAGCACCAGGTCGAGGTCGCTCGCCGGGCTTGGGTCGCCCCGCCCGATGCTCCCGACGGCGCTCAGGGCGATCCCCGTGATCGGGGCACCCGAGGTACCGCCGTCGTCCGCCGGGAAGTCCGCCACCGCGGTCTCCCACAGCTCGGTCAGCCGGGTCGTGACGAGCTCGGCGACGGCGGCGCGACGAGCGACGCCGTCGGACCCGGGCCCGCTCAGCCGGGTGGCGAGCTCCATGCGCTGGACCCGAAGGTCCCGCACCCCCGTGCGGGGGTGCGGGACCTCGGGCGCCGCGGGGCCCTCTGTGTCGCCTTCCGGCGCCCGCGATGCGGTCATGCTTACAGCGCGTCCACGCCGTGCTCGCCGGTCCGGACCCGGGCCACGTCCTCGACCGGGACCACCCAGACCTTGCCGTCGCCGATCTTGCCGGTCTGCGCCGCCTTGATCAGGACCGCGGTCACGGTGGCCGTGTCCTCGTCCGCCACCAAGACCTCGATGCGCACCTTCGGGACCAGGTCCACGGTGTACTCCGCGCCGCGGTAGACCTCCGTGTGGCCGCGCTGCCGGCCGTAGCCGCTCGCCTCGCTCACGGTCATCCCGCGGACACCGGCCGCCTCGAGGGCCGATTTCACATCATCCAGCCGATGGGGCTGGATCACTCCGGTCACGAGCTTGGTCATGCCTTCACCTCCGTCATGGTCACGCGAGCACCCAGGGCCTCGTACGCAGTCTCACCGTGCTGTGCCAGGTCGATGCCGCCGACCTCGTCGCCGTCACTGACCCGCATACCGATAGTTGCCTGCAGGATCGCACCGATCACGTACGTCACGATGAAGGAGAACACGACGACCACGACCGCCGCGATCACCTGGGTGGCCAGCTGCGTCAGACCGCCGCCGTAGAACAGCCCGTTCATGGCGCCCTCGGGGTACCAGGTGGAGTTCTTGTCGGTCGCGAACAGGCCGATCAGGATGGTGCCGGTGAGACCACCGACGAGGTGGACCCCGACGACGTCGAGCGAGTCGTCGTAGCCGAACCGGTACTTGAGGCCGACGGCCAGGGCGCAGAGCGAACCGGCGATGGCGCCGATCGCGATGGCACCGAAGGTGTCGACGGCTGCGGCCGCCGGGGTGATCGCGACGAGACCGCCGACGACGCCGGACGCGGCACCGAGCGAGGTCGCCTTGCCGTCACGCAGCCGCTCCGTGAGGAGCCAGGTGAGCATCGCGGCGCAGGTGGCGATCAGGGTGTTCAGCCAGGCCCGGCCGGCGACGCCGTCCGCGGCGAACTCGGAGCCGGCGTTGAAGCCGAACCAGCCGAACCACAGCAGCGCCGCACCGAGCATGACGAACGGAAGGTTGTGGGGCCGCATGGGCTCCTTGCCGAAGCCCTTGCGCTTGCCGAGGATCAGGGCGAGCGCGAGGCCGGCGATACCGGCGTTGATGTGCACGACCGTTCCACCGGCGAAGTCGATCGGGACCGACAGGCCCATGTCGACGGTGATTCCCTCGGCGCCGAGCAGGCCGCCGCCCCACACCCAGTGGGCCACCGGCATGTAGACGATGGTCACCCAGATGCCGGCGAAGATCAGCCACGCACTGAACTTGGTGCGGTCCGCGATGGCACCGCTGATGAGGGCGATCGTGATGATGGCGAAGGTCGCCTGGAACGCCACGGCAACGAGCGCGGGCACGCCGGCCGCTGCCATCAGGCTCTGGTCATCGGTCATGCCGTCGAGGCCGAAGTAGTCCAGCGGGTTGCCGATGAAACCACCGATGTCGCTGCCGAACGTGGCCGAGTAGCCCCACAGGACCCAGATGAGCCCCACGACGCCCATGGCGCCGAAACTCATCATCATCATGTTGAGCACGGACTTGCCCCGCACCATGCCACCGTAGAAGAACGCCAGACCAGGCGTCATCAGCAGCACGAGTGCAGAAGCCGTCAACATCCACGCTGTGTTGCCTGTATCCAGCGCAAAATCCATGAGGATCGCCTCTCCCTTCGCCGGCCGCTCGGCCGGACGGTCATTACTCTCTGGGAGAGGAGTTACCCGACAGTGCCCGTGGTGTTACCGGGGCGTGACAAGGAGTGCAGCCAGGTAAACGTTGCGTTTCGCGGCACCCGTACGGGGCAATCTGCCGGGTGAGGCGTCAGTCCCCGAGCAGCCCGTCGACGAAGTCGGCCGCGTCGAACGGGGCCAGGTCGTCGGGGCCCTCGCCGAGCCCGATGAGCTTGACCGGGACCCCCAGCTCGCGCTGGACCGCGATGACGATCCCGCCCTTGGCGGTGCCGTCGAGCTTGGTCAGGACGATCCCGGTGACCCCCGCGACCTCGGCGAACACGCGCGCCTGGTTCAGACCGTTCTGGCCCGTGGTGGCGTCGAGCACGAGCAGCACCTCGGTCAGCGGCGCCTCCCGCGTGATGACCCGCGTGATCTTGCCGAGCTCGTCCATCAGGCCGGCCTTGTTCTGGAGCCGACCGGCGGTGTCGACGAGCACGACGTCGGCCCCGGTCTCGCGGCCGCTGCGCACGGCGTCGAACGCGACCGCGGCCGGGTCGGCGCCGTCGCGGTCGGAGCGCACGGTGGGCACCCCCACCCGGGCCCCCCAGGTCTCGAGCTGGTCGGCGGCGGCGGCGCGGAACGTGTCGGCCGCGCCGAGCACGACGGTGCGCCCGTCGGCCACCAGGACCCGCGCGAGCTTGCCGACGGTCGTGGTCTTGCCCGTGCCGTTGACCCCCACGACGAGCACGACGGCGGGGCGGTGCAGGCCGTCCTCGCCGAGGCCCGGCGCGGTGGCGAGGGTCCGATCGAGTGCCGGGTCGACGAGGGTGATGAGCTGTTCGCGCAGCAGGGCGCGCACGGCGGCCGGCTCCCGCACGCCGTCGACCCGCACCTGACGGCGCAGCGCGTCGATCAGCTCGCCGGTCGGCCCCGCACCGACGTCCGCGAGCAGCAAGGTCTCCTCGAGCTCGTCCCAGTCGTCCTCGGAGAGGTGGTCGCGCGAGAGGACCGCGAGCAGACGAGCACCGAGGGGTGAGCCCGATCGGGCCAGCCGGCCCCGCAGCCGGGCCATGCGCCCGACGACGGGTTCGGGCACCTCGAGCGTGGGGGCAGGCGTCGGGGGCGCCTCGGCGACGCCGGCGTCAGGCGCCAGGACGTCCTCGGGCAGGGTCGCCGTGGACCCAGGCGTCGTGCCCGTGGGCGCGGGCGCCGTGCCCGTGGGCGCAGGCGCCGTGTCAGCCGGCGCGCTCGGCAACGTCGGGCCGGAGCTCCGGCGTCGGGCGACGAGGGCGACGGCCGTACCCAGGACAGCGAGGGTCGGCAGGCCGATGGCGAGGAGCAGATCGAGGGTGTCGTTCACCGGGTCAGTCTGTCAGGACCTTCGCCGTGGGCGCCGCGGAGATTCGCGAGCAACGCCTGCGGGGCTGTCGGCGGGGCGGCTCAGCGCCGGACGAGGCCGACCCCGCGGGACGCCAGGTCGCGCGCACGCAGGAGCGTGTCGGCCAGGTCGTCGAGCTGCAGATAGGCGTCGTCGTCCACCTCGGCGGCGGCGAAGAACTCGTCGAACGTCGCATCCACCGGCTCGGGCTCGAGAACCCTGGCCGTGGCCTCGGGAGTGGTCTTGCGCGAGCGCCACGACGCCAGGCCGGCTCGCACGTCGGTCAGGACCTCGCGCGGACCGCCGGACCGGCTGCCGTCGTTGCCGCGGCTCGCGACGACCAGCACCACCACAGCAGCAGCGAGGGCGACGAGAGTCCAGACGACAAGAGAGACCATGGCTCCAGTATCTCCCGTCCGACGTCCGCTCACCCGCCGGCAGGGCCGTGCGGTGACCGAACTCACTCGACAACCACTCGCCCGCCAGCCCGACCGCCACGCGTCCGGATCAGGTCCGGGTGCTCTCGCGCATCCGCTGGCTGACGACCGTGGTGACGCCGTCGCCGCGCATCGTGACGCCGTACAGCGCGTCGGCGATCTCCATCGTGCGCTTCTGGTGCGTGACGACGATGAGCTGGCTGTCTTCCTGGAGCTCGACGAACAGCTCGAGGAGTCGACCCAGGTTCGCGTCGTCGAGCGCGGCCTCCACCTCGTCCATCACGTAGAACGGGCTGGGGCGGGCCTTGAAGATCGCCACGAGGAGCGCGACGGCGGTCAGGGACCGTTCCCCACCCGACAGCAGCGACAGGCGCTTGACCTTCTTGCCCGCCGGCCGCGCCTCGACCTCGATCCCCGTGGTGAGCATCTGACCCGGTTCGGTCAGCACCAGGTGCCCCTCGCCACCCGGGAAGAGCCGGGGGAAGACGATCTCGAACTGCGCGGCGGTGTCCCGATAGGCGTCGGCGAAGACCTGCTCCACGCGCTCGTCGATCTCGCGCACGATCTCGAGCAGGTCCGCGCGGGACCGTTTCAGGTCCGCGAGCTGATCGGTGAGGAACTTGTGCCGCTCCTCGAGCGCGGCGAACTCCTCCAGCGCGAGCGGGTTGACCCGGCCGAGCAGCGCGAGCGCGCGCTCGGCGGCCCGCAGGCGCTTCTCCTGCTGCTCGCGCACGTACGGGACCTCCCGCGGCGCGTCGTCCGCGCCGGCGAGCACGGGAACCGGCAGGTGGGGCCCGAAGCTCTCGAGCAGCATCTGCGGATCGAGGCCGAGGTCGTCGACGGCGCGCATCTCGAGCTGTACGATCCGCAGACGCTGCTGGGCGCGGGCCACCTCGTCCCGGTGCGCCACGTCGGTGAGCTCGGCCAGCTGGCGGGTGAGCTCGTCGACCTCGGCGCGCAGCACCACGAGCGCGCCGTCGCGCTCCTGCCGAGCCGCCTCCGCCGCCTCGCGTTCGAGCCCCGCCCGGTGCAGGGAGACCTCGAGCTCGGCGAGCGCCCGCTGCGCGCCGCTGCGCACGGCCTGGGCGAGATGGGCCTGGTGGGCGCGGACGCGTTCCCGGGCGGCTGCCCGCACCCGCGCGGCGCGTTCGGTCTGGGCCGCCCGTTCGAGCGACTGGGCCCGGCCCGACAGGGCCCGGGCGCGTTCCTCGCTCGTGCGCAGCGTCAGGCGCGCATCGGTCTCCGCTCCGCGGGCCGCCGTGGCCAGGCCCGCGAGCCGGTCCCGCTCCTGCGTGCCCTCCTCGATGGCTGCCTCGGACTCGGCCGGCTCGGTCTGGGCGGCGCCCAGCCGTGCGGTGAGCTCGGCGAGCTCGGCCTGATCGGCAGCGAGCGACGCGGCGGCCACCGCGAGCGAGCCGCGTACCCGCTCGGCCTCCGCGCGGGCGGCGCGGGCCGTCGCGCCGAGGTGCCCGAGCTGTTCGGCCACCGCGGCCAGGGCTGCATCGGACTGGTTCAGGCGGTCGAGGGTGTCCTCGTAGGCGGCACGCGCCGCGGTCTGGCCCTCGACCGCCGCGACGAGCTCAAACCTCGCCCGCTCACCGCGTCCGGCGGCCTCGGCGAGAACGCGGCGGGCCTCCTCCAGGGCGGCCTGCAGGTGCAGGACGCTCGGCGCCGTGGCCGACCCACCCGACGCGGTCGTGCGCGAGAGCAGGTCACCGCCGCGAGTGACCACGGTCAGGTCGGGCCGGCTGGCGACGATCGCCCGAGCCGTCGCGAGATCGTCGACGACGACGACCCCGGCGAGCAAGACCTGCACGGCGCCGCGCACGGACTCGGGGGCACGCACCAGATCGATCGCGCGATCGGCGCCGACCGGCGGCTCGGGCTCCGCAGCCCCACCCGCACCGGCGGTGCCGGCTGCACCGGCTGCACCGATGAGCAGGCTCGCCCGCCCCGCGTCGTCGGTGCGCAACCACCGGATCGCGTCCACGGCCGCGTCGACCGACTCGACCGCCACGGCATCGGCCGCCGACCCGAGCGCCGCGGCGATGGCGTTCTCGTTCCCGGCGGTGATGCTCAGCAGCGCGGCGAGCGACCCGAGCGTGCCGCCCAGGCCGTCGGCCGCGAGCAACGCGCCCGCACCGTCCTTGCGCGTCAGGCTGAGCTCGAGCGTCTCGATCCGGGCCACCTGCGAGGTGCGGTCGCGCTCCGCCACGGCGAGCTGCTCGCGGAGCGCGGCCACGCGGGCGGCGGACTCCTCGACGGCGTCGGCGGCGGCCTCGTGGTCGCTGTCCAGGCCCTCCTCGCCCTCCTCGACCCCGGCGACCTGCGTCTCCAGCGCGGCGAAGTCGGTCGTGGCGCGACTCCCCCGCTGCTCCGCCTCCGCCAGCGTGTTCCGCAGGCGTCCCAGCTCGCTCTCGGTGGCCTCGACCCGGCTGCGCCGGGCGGCGACGTGCCCCGCGAGCCGCGCCAGCCCCTCGCGCCGGTCGGCCGCACCGCGCAGCGAGGTGGCGAGCGCCTTCTCAGCGGCCGACGACGCGGCCTCGGCATCCGCGCGGGCGGCGACGGCCTCGGCGAGCGCGGTCCGGGCGAGCTCCACCTCCGCGACGAGCTCCGCCTCCGCGGCACGCACGCGCGCGGCCTGCGCGTCCAGGTCGTTCGGGTCACCGCGATGCTCCACCTCGCCGGCCGCCGAGCCGAGGAGCCGGAGCCGTTCGGAGGCGAGGGTCGCGGTGCCGCGCAGTCGCTCGCGCAGCGACGACAGCCGGTACCAGACCTCGCTCGCGGCGGAGAGCTGCGGGCTGGCCTCGGCGGCGAGCTGCTCGAGCGCGGTGAGCCGGCCGCGCGCGGTGTCGAGCGCCTGCCCGACCTCGCCGCGCCGAGAGGCCAGGGCCGACTCGTCCGCGATCTCCTGCTCGAGGGTCGAGCTGAGCTGGGCGAGGTCGTCCGCCAGCAGGCGGGCCCGGGCGTCCCGGAAGTCGGCCTGGACGACCTGGGCACGACGGGCGACCTCGGCCTGCTTGCCGAGCGGCCCGAGCTGGCGACGGATCTCACCGGTCAGGTCACCGAGCCGGGTGAGGTTGGCCTGCATCGCCTCGAGCTTGCGGAGCGCCTTCTCCTTGCGCTTGCGGTGCTTGAGGACCCCGGCGGCCTCCTCGATGAAGCCGCGACGCTCCTCGGGGGTGGCGCGCAGGACGGCGTCGAGCTGCCCCTGCCCGACGATGACGTGCATCTCGCGTCCGAGCCCGGAGTCGGAGAGCAGGTCCTGGATGTCGAGCAGCCGGCACGACGAGCCGTTGATCGCGTACTCCGACCCGCCGTTGCGGAACAGCGTCCGCGAGATCGTGACCTCGCTGTACTCGATCGGCAGGGCGCCGTCGGCGTTGTCGATGGTGAGCGAGACCTCGGCCCGGCCGAGCGGCGGCCGCCCGGCCGTCCCGGCGAAGATGACGTCCTCCATCTTGCCGCCGCGCAGCGACTTGGCCCCCTGCTCACCCATCACCCACGCGAGCGCGTCGACGACGTTCGACTTGCCCGAGCCGTTCGGCCCGACGACGCACGTCACCCCAGGCTCGAAGTTCAGGGTCGTCGCCGAGGCGAACGATTTGAACCCGCGCAGGGTGAGGGTCTTGAGGTGCACGAGGGCAGCCTAGAAGGTCCTGGTCAGAGGGTCGGGAACCAGAGCGCGATCTCGCGCGCGGCCGACTCCGGGGAGTCCGAACCGTGCACGAGGTTCTGCTGCACGGCGCTCCCCCAGTCACGGCCGAGGTCCCCGCGGATGGTGCCCGGTGCGGCACCCGTGGGGTCGGTCGTACCGGCCAGGGCACGGAACCCCTCGATCACGCGCTCGCCCTCGGCGACCACCGCGAGCACCGGTCCGGACGCCATGAAGTCGACCAGCGGGGCGAAGAACCCCTTGCCCGCGTGCTCGGCGTAGTGCTCCTGGAGCAGGTCCGACCCGGCGGTGCGCAGGTCCACCGCGACCAGGCGGTAGCCCTTGGCCTCGACCCGGCGAAGGATCTCGCCCGCCAGGCCGCGGCGGACCCCGTCGGGCTTGACGAGGATGAGGGTGCGCTCGGTCGCGACAGCGGGAGCGGTGGAAGCGGTCGGCACTGCGGATGCGGTCATGCGAGGACCCTAACGGCCGAGCGGGCCTGCGTCGTCCCCGTCCTGCTGCGCCTTCTCCCGCTGCGCTGTCTCGCCCTGCGCCGCGTCCCACTCCGCCTTCTCGCGATCGATCCGCCCACCGAGTCGGAGCGCGACCACCCACAGGGCGACGAAGACGATCCCGACCCCGAGCGCGGTCCCCCCGACGAACGAGGCGGCCCGCACCGGCGCGAAGAGCAGCACGAACCCGCTCGCGAGGATCAGCCCCTGCACCACGCTGCCGGCCAGGTAGGCACCCGGCCGACGCAGCATGCCGGACAGGACCACGAGCACCAGGCTCAACGTGCCGCCCACCGCCCAGACGACCCCGGTCGGGGCGGCCCGGAGCCCGAACGCGACCAGCGCGGCGAAGAACACCACGAAGGCCTCGAGCACGAGCACCGTCGCCGCGAACGTGCGGCGCACCGACCGCCGACCCCCGGTTTGTGGCGAGGGCGGGCGGCTCGTGCCGGGGGCCCCGGTCGGGAGGTCGCTGGACGGGGAGGTCATCGCGTCAGGCTACCGGCGCCCGCTGCGGTTCCGGCAGGGTCGGGCCGTCGGTCCCGGCCGGGTGCCGGCCGACCTGCTCGAGCTGAGCCGGAGTGCCCTCGACGATCGCGCCGTCGTCGGCGATCGCCTCGCCGCGGGCGACCATCCCAGCCACGTCGGACAGCTTGACCTCACGCAGGAAGAGCGTGAGGACGAAGCCGAACGCGAGCAACGGCACGAGGTACCAGAAGGCCGGCGCGAGCGCGTTGGCATAGGCGTCGATGACCCCCGTGTGCAGCGGTTCGGGCAGGGCCGCGACCAGGGCCGGGGTGAGCCCGTCGGTGCTGGCTCCACCGGCGCCGGCGGGGACCCCCGCGAACACCTCACCGAGGTTGGTCTCCAGGCGGGACACGAAGATCGTGCTGAACAGCGCGGTACCGACGGCGGCGCCGATCTCGCGGAAGAAGTTGCTCGCGCTGGTCGCCGTGCCCATCTCGTGGGGGTCGACGGAGTTCTGCACCGCGAGCACGATCGTCTGCATCACGAGGCCGAGCCCGGCGCCGAGGACGAAGATCATCGCCGAGAACAGCAGCATGTTGACGCCGCCGGTGAGCTGGGTCAGCCAGACCAGCCCGAGGGTGGCGATGCCCATGCCGAGGATCGGGTAGATCCGGTAGTGACCGGTCTTGGTGATCGCGATCCCGGATCCGATCGCGGTGGCCATGACGCCGACCATCATCGGCAGCATGAGGAAGCCCGACTCGGTGACCCCGGCACCCGTCGACATCTGCAGGAACTGCGGCAGGAAGCCGAGCGCGGCGAACATGCCCATGCCGATCACCAGGCCGACTGACGTGGCGATGGCGAACGTGGGGTTCTTGAACAGGTGCAGCGGCAGCAGCGGCTCTTCCGCGCGCTGCTCGACGAACACGAACACGACGGCCGAGAGCACGGTGCCGACCACCAGGGCGAGGAGCGACAGATCGGTCCAGTCGTAGCCCGCGTTGCCGCTCCAGCTCTGCCAGCTCGTGGCGAGCACCAGGCCGGAGGTGGCCACGACCATGAAGAAGATGCCGGCGACGTCGATCTTGCGGCCCGACCGGTGGCTCGGGAGCTTGAGGGTCTTCCAGGCGACCGCGAACGCCGCGATCCCGATCGGGATGTTGATCCAGAAGCACCAGCGCCAGTCGAGGCTCTCGGTGAAGAACCCGCCCAGGAGCGGCCCGATCACGGCGGCGACGCCGAACAGCGCCCCCATCGGGCCCATGTACTTGCCGCGGTCCTTCGCCGGCACGATGTCCGCGATGATCGCCTGCGACAGGATCATGAGCCCGCCGCCGCCGAGCCCCTGGATCCCGCGCCAGACGACCAGCTCGCCGAAGCTCTGCGCGAAGCCGGCCCCGGCGGACGCCACGGTGAACAGCCCGATCGCGACGAGGAACGGGTACCGCCGGCCCCACAGGTCACCGAACTTGCCGTACAGCGGCATGACGATCGCGATCGCCAGGATGTAGGCCGTGATGACCCAGCCCTGGTGCGCGACGCCGTTGAGCTCGCCGACGATCGTGGGCATCGCGGTGCCGACGATCGACTGGTCCAGGGACGACATGAACATGCTGGCCATCAGGGCAGCGAAGATCACCCACACGGTGCGCTTGGTGAGCACGATCAGCGCAGGCGCCGTGTCTGCCGGTGGGGTGGGGGTTGGGGTGGGAGCGGCGGGAGCCATCGGGACCTCGTTCAGGTTAGGGACAGGTGGTGTCGGCGCCGTTGCCGCGGGGAAACAAAGACGATCGGGAAGGGGATGCAGTTCTCAGGTCTCGGCCAGGAGCCCGCGCAGGTCGTGCACGACGCCGGCCAGCTGGTCCTGGGCACCGCCCTCACCCCCGGTGGCCTCCCAGCGCACGAAGGCGGACCGGGTGAGGACCATCACGAGGATGCCGATCAGCTCGACCCGGTCGGCGGGCACGTCGGGGCCGAGCCGGCGCCGGATGAGCGCCTCGACCTCGCCGCGGGACTTCTCCATCCATGCCACCTGGGCCAGCAGCAAGCGAGGTTCGTGCTGCGCGAGCGCCATGACGCGCGCGATCCGGTCCTTGCCGATCATCGGCTTGTCGAGCAGCCAGGTGACGAGCACCTCGAGGTCGGTCATCAGGTGCCCGGTCGGACCGCCGGCCGCGAACGCGTCCGCCACGGCGGGGTCCATCGCCCACGGCTCGATGCCGAGCACGGCGTCGTCCTTGGAGGCGAAGTAGTTGAAGAAGGTCCGGGTGGAGACGCCCGCCTCGGCGCAGATCGCCTCGACGGTGGCGCCGTCCAGCCCCTCGCGCTCGACGAGCAGGTGGGTGGCGTCGATGAGGGCCTCACGGCGCGCCGCCTTCTTGCGTGAGCGCAGGCCAGCGGGCGGCGCGGACGACTCGGAGACGGAGGACATGACCGGAACTCTACACCGAGTGCAAATATGCAGTCAGTAAAGTTTCGAGTGATTCACGTCTCACCGACGACGCCGTCTCACAACGGTCGCTGTCGCTACGCCTCGCCGAACCCGGCCTCGATCTCGTCGATCACGGCCACGAGAGCCGCACGCGCCTGCGGTCCGGCCGCGGTCACGACGACCTGCTGGCCACCCACCGCCCCCAGCCCGATCAGGGCGAGCACGCTCGCGGCGTCGACGCCGTTCACCGTGACGACCGCCTCGAAGCTTGCGGCGGTTCGCGCGAGCTGCGCGGCCGGCCGGGCATGCAGGCCGAGCGGGTTGCGCAGCACGGCCGTGGCCCGCATCGAGGCCGGGACGGGTCCGTGCTCCGAGGGTGCCGCGCCACCCGAACGGGCGAAGGTCGCGCCCGCCAGCTCAGCGGCACCGAGCACGGCCTCGACGTCCTGGCCGCCGTCGGCCGCGACGGCCGCCGCGATCGAGCCCTCCACGAAAGGTGCGTCGGCCAGGCGGACCCGGGCGCGAACCTCGTCGTCCAGGAACTCGAGGACCGACTCCGCGGTGAGGACCGCCGAGCCCAGATCGGTCAGGATGACGACCGAACGCCCGCCGTCGGCGGCGCGGCCCAGGCCCGCCTCGATCAGGTCGTAGCTCGTGCCGATCCCGCCGTCCTCGAGCCCGCCCGCGGCGACCAGCAGGACGCTCGGGGCCATCTGTGCCGCAAGCTCAAGGGTCCCGGCGGCGAGGTCCCGCGAGTGCGAGACGAGCAGGAGCGCCACCGGGGCACGGCCTGCGTCGCCGCCGGTCGACGCAGCCTCGACGGGAGCGGTCATGCGCCGTGCGCGGCAGCCGCGTCGGACGCGGCCCGCAGGACGATCGCGGTCGAGGTCGCCCCCGGGTCCTGGTGCCCGGCACTGCGCTCGCCCAGGTAGCTGGCGCGGCCCTTCGTCGCGACCAGCGGAATCGTCGCGACGGCACCGAGCTCGGCGGCCGAGGCGGCCGAGACCAGCACGGCCGCGGCGTCCGCACCGCCGGTCGAACCCGCGACGGCGGCCTCGACCGCGGGGGACCAGGCATCCACCATGGTCTTCTCGCCCGTCGTGGCCTTGCCCCGCGCGACGATCCCTTCGAGAGCCGCTTCGAGCATCGCGACCACGCCCGGGGCGTCGAGCGCGGGGGTGGCCGAAACCTTGGCGGCACGCAGATACGCGGTGCCGTACAAGGGTCCGGCCGCCCCACCGACCTTGGACATGAGCGTGGTGGCGATCAGCTTGAGCACGTCGCCGACCGTGCCCAGAGGCTCCTCGAGCGCGTCGAGCCGAGCGATGACGGCGGTGAACCCGCGCGCCATGTTCTCCCCGTGGTCGCCGTCACCGATCTGTCGATCGAGCTCGTTCAGCTCAGACCGTCGAGCGAACACCTCGTCCGCCGTCCGTCGGGTCCAGTCGACCGCCCACGCCACATCCAGGGTCATGCTCAACCTTCCGATTCGTCGACTACCAGTGCATCGCCGCCGTGTTCACGGGGGCGTCCCACAGCGCCGTGAGCTCCGAGTCCAGCCGAAGGACGGTCACCGACGCACCCTGCATCTCGAGCGAGGTCACGTAGTTGCCGACCAACGACCGGGTGACACGAACCCCCCGGGCCTCGAGCAGCTTGCGCGCCTGACGATAGACGATGTAGAGCTCCGACGCGGGGGTCCCCCCCATCCCGTTGACGAACAGCAGCACGTCGTCGCCCGCGGCCAGGGCGAGGTCGTCGGCGACGGGCGTGAGCAGCATCTCCGTGATGTCGTCCGCGGGGGCGAGCGGGATGCGCCGACGCCCGGGCTCACCGTGGATCCCGATGCCGATCTCGATCTCGTCGTCGGTGAGGTCGAAGCTCGGCTGGCCGGCGTGCGGGACGGTGCACGCGGCGAGCGCGACGCCCATCGTGCGGACGTTCGCAATCACGTGCTCGGCGACGGCCGTGACCGCCGCGAGGTTGTCGCCGCGCTCGGCTGCTGCGCCGGCGATCTTCTCGACGCAGACCGTGCCCGCGACCCCGCGTCGACCTGCCGTGTACAGCGAGTCCAGGACCGCGACGTCGTCGTTGACGATCACGGTGCTGACCTCGATGTCGTCAGCCTCCGCGAGCTCGACGGCCGTCTCGAAGTTGAGCACGTCGCCGGTGTAGTTCTTCACGATGGCCAGCACGCCTGCGCCACCGTTCGCGGCGGCGATCGCCGGGGCGATCTGATCGGGGGTGGGCGAGGTGAACACCGCGCCGGGAACTGCGGCGTCGAGCATGCCGACCCCGACGAAGCCCGCGTGCAGCGGCTCGTGCCCGCTGCCGCCGCCGGAGACGAGGCCGACCTTGCCGGCCACCGCACCGCCAGCGCGGGAGACGAAGTCGGGGTCAAAGCTCACCGCGACGATGTCCGCATGGGCCCAGCCGAACCCCTCGACGGACTCGGCGACGACGTTCTGCGGGTCGTTGATCAGCTTCTTCACGCTGCACATCCCTTCTTCACCGGCGCGTCGCGCGCGGGTCCGAGCCAGAGCAGGGCGTGTCGTCGGTGACCCGCCCGGTGAGACAGCGGTGAGAGGGCGCCTGCGCGCCTCTCACCTGTCTGTTCACCTTTTCGGGGCGCCGAACCGGCGTCAAGGGGAACTCGTGCACCAGAGATGCACGTTTGTTCACCCGGGTGCACGACCCGCCGTGCGCGACCCGTCAGCCCCGGCCGAGCAGGATCCGGAGGTCCGCGACCATGGTGATCGAGCCGGTCACGAGCACGCCCGCGCCGTACTGCTCCTCACCCTCGGCCAGCGCCACCGCGAGGTCGAGCGCGTCGTCGAGCCGCTCGACCGCGTGCACGCGATCCTCCCCGAACACCTCGTTGGCGATGTCCTCGAGGTCGGCCACCTCGAACGAGCGCGGCGACGACGAGCGCGTGACGACGACCTCGGCGAGCAGCGGCTCGAGGCCGGCGAGCACCGACTCGGCGTCCTTGTCCTGCAGGACCCCGACGACGCCGACCAGGCGCGTGAACTCGAACGCCTCCTCGACGCCCGACACGAGCGCCTCGATCCCCGCCGGGTTGTGTGCGGCGTCGACGATGATGGTCGGGCTGGAGCGCAGCACCTCGAGCCGGCCGGGCGAGTCGACGTCGGCGAACGCCGCCCCGACCACGTCGCCGTCGAGGGCCGCCCCACCGGTGAGCAGCGCCTCGGTCGCCACGAGCGCGAGCAGCGCGTTGTGTGCCTGGTGCGCGCCGTACAGCGGCAGGAACACCTCGGTGTAGATGCCGCCGAGCCCGCGCAGCGAGATGAGCTGGCCACCGACCGCGACCGTGCGCTCGGTGACGTCGATGTCGACGCCCTCCCGCACCACGCGCGCACCCCGGGCCGCCGCGGCCGCGAGCAGCACCCCCTCGACGTCCTCGGTCTGCCGCGCCAGGACGACCGATGCGCCGTCCTTGATGATCCCGGCCTTCTCCCCCGCGATCGAGATCAGGTCGTGCCCGAGCCAGCGTTCATGGTCGAGCGAGATCGGCGCGACGACCGCGACCTCACCGTCGACGACGTTGGTCGCGTCCCACCCGCCGCCCATGCCGACCTCGATGATCGCCACGTCGATGGGCGCGTCGGCGAACGCCGCGAACGCCATCACGGTGAGCACCTCGAAGAAGCTCATCCGCGGACCGCCCTCGGCCGCGGACCGGGTGTCGACCATGTGCACGTACGGCGCGACGTCCTGCCAGATGTCGACGAACCGCTCGGCACTGATCGGCTCCCCGTCGATCGCGATGCGCTCGCGCGGGCTGGTCAGGTGCGGGCTCGTGAACCGTCCGGTCCGCAGGCCGTGCTCGCGCACCAGGCGGTCGATCATCCGTGCGGTCGACGTCTTGCCGTTGGTGCCGGTGACGTGCACCGTGCGAAACGCCTTCTGCGGGTCGCCCAGCAGGTCGCACACCGCGCGCACGCGGTCGAGCGTGGGCTCGAAGTCGTGCTCGGGGTTGCGGGACAAGATGGCCTGGTAGACCTCCTTGGCGGCCTCGTCGGCGGCGCGCTCGGCGTCCCGGCGGGACCGGTCGGCGCGGGTCATTTCTGGCCTTCCGTCCGGGAGTCGAGGGGTTCGACGGCGACCTCGAGCTCGGCGCCCGCGACCGCGGCAAAGCTGAGCTCGGTGGCGAGCGTCTCGCGTGCGATCAGGTCGCGGTGCTCCTCGACCGCGGCCAGCTCGGCAGCCGGCACCCCGAGGGTGAGCCGGATCCGATCGGTGACGTGCAGCCCGGCCGCCTTGCGGGCGTCCTGGACGGCCCGCACGACGTCGCGGGCGAAGCCCTCCGCGCGCAGCGCGTCGTCGAGCGCGATCTCGAGCACGACGAATCCGGTGCCGGGCAGGACCGCCGCGACCAGCTCGTCGCCGTCGCTGCCGGCGACGACGGTGCGCAGCTCGTACTCGCCCTCGAGCAGCGGCACGGCGCCGGCGGACGTCGTGACCTCCACGGTTCCGTCGGCGAGCCGCTGCCACGCACCCGACTTCGCGGCCCGGATGACGTCCTGGACGCCCCGGCCCAGCCGCGGCCCGGCCGCTCGGGCGTTGACGTTGAGCTGGGACGAGACCCCGTACTCGCTCGAGGTCGCCTCCGCGACGTCGACCAGCACGACGCTGCGGACGTTGAGCTCCGCCTCGATCAGCGCGATGAACTGACGCAGGCGCTCCGGGTGCGGCGCGGCGACCCGCAGCGCACGCAGCGGCTGGCGCACCCGCAGGCCGTTGGCCTTGCGCAGCCCGAGGCCCACCGAGCAGATCTCGCGGACGCGGTCCATGGTGTCGATCAGCTCGGCGTCGGTCAGCGCGGCGTCGGTCAGTCCGGCGCCGGTCTGCGCGGCCCCCTCGGTGACGGGCACGTCGTCGGGCGTCGGCCAGTCGGTCAGGTGCACGCTGCGGCCGCCGGTCAGGCCGCGCCAGACCTCCTCGCTCAGCAGCGGGGCGAGCGGTGCCATCACGCGGGTGAGGATCTCGAGCGCGGTCCACAGCGTGTTGAACGCCGCCGGGTCCTCGTCCCAGAACCGCTGGCGCGAGGTGCGCACGTACCAGTTGGTCACCATGTCGAGGTGCACACGCACGCTCTCGCACGCACCCGGCACGTCGTACTCGTCGAGCTGGGTGGTCACGGTGTCCACCAGGTCCCGGGTGCGCGCGAGCAGGTACCGGTCCATCGTGGCCAGCCCGGCGACGTCGTCGGCCGTGATGGCGCGCGCGGTGAGGCCCTCGCCGCCGTTCGCGGCGCCGGCGTAGAGCGCGAAGAAGTACCAGGTGCTCCACAGCGGCAGCATGACCTGGCGGACGTTCTCGCGGATGCCCTCCTCGGTGACCACGAGGTTGCCGCCGCGCAGGATCGGCGACGCCATCAGGAACCAGCGCATCGCGTCCGAGCCGTCGCGGTCGAAGACCTCGTTGACGTCCGGGTAGTTGCGCAGGGACTTGCTCATCTTGCGGCCGTCGGAACCGAGCACGATGCCGTGCGAGACCGCGGTGCGGAACGCGGGCCGGTCGAAGATCGCCGTGGCGAGCACGTGCAGCAGGTAGAACCAGCCGCGGGTCTGGCCGATGTACTCGGTGATGAAGTCGCCCGGGTAGTGGTGCTCGAACCACTCGGTGTTCTCGAACGGGTAGTGCACCTGGGCGAACGGCATCGAGCCGGAGTCGAACCAGACGTCGAGCACGTCGGGGATGCGACGCATCGTCGAGGCACCCGTCGGGTCGTCCGGGTTCGGGCGCGTGAGCTCGTCGATGTACGGGCGGTGCAGGTCGGTGACCTCGACCCCGAAGTCGCGCCGGAGCTCGGCGAGCGAGCCGTAGGCGTCGGTCCGCGGGTAGGCCGGGTCGTCGCTGACCCAGATCGGGATCGGCGTGCCCCAGTACCGGTTGCGCGAGATCGACCAGTCGCGCGCGCCGGCGAGCCACTTGCCGAACTGGCCGTTCTGGATGTGGTCGGGCACCCAGGTGATGTCCTGGTTGAGGTCGACCATCCGGTCGCGGAACTCGGTGACGCGCACGAACCAGCTCGAGACCGCCTTGTAGATCAGCGGGTTCCGGCAGCGCCAGCAGTGCGGGTAGGAGTGCTCGTAGGTCTCGTGCCGGACGACGACGACGCGCCGCTCGGCCGGCGTGGCGGCCAGCGGCCCGGTGCCCGCCTTGAGGTCGGCGATGATCGGCTTGTTGGCCTCGAACACCTGCAGGCCGGCGTAGTCGGGCGCCTCGGACGTGAAGCGGCCCTTCGAGTCGATGGGCACGACCGGCGCGATCCCGGCCGCGTCGCACACCACCATGTCGTCCTCACCGAAGCCGGGAGCCAGGTGGACGAGACCCGTGCCGTCCTCGGTCGTGACGTAGTCGGCGACGAGCACGTGGTGCGCCTTCGGACGCACGACCGGGTCGACGAAGAACGGGAACGGGGGCGTGTAGGCCCGGCCCGCGAGGTCGGTGCCGCGCAGCCGCTCCAGCACGACGGCGTCCTCGCCGAGCTCGGGCGCGTACGCCTCGAGGCGCGCTGCGCCGAGCAGGACGCGATCCCCCGCGAGCGCGCTGCTCGCGCCGGGGGCGACGACGACGTACTCGATCTCGGGGCCGACGGCGACGGCAAGGTTGGCCGGGAGGGTCCAGGGGGTCGTGGTCCACACCAGCGCGAGCTCACCGGTCTCGAGGCGCACGCCGACGGTCAGCGCGGGGTCCTGGCGGGACTGGTAGACGTCGTCGTCCATCCGCAGCTCGTGGTTGGACAGCGGCGTCTCGTCGCGCCAGCAGTACGGCAGCACGCGGTAGCCCTCGTAGGCGAGGCCCTTGTCGTAGAGCTGCTTGAAGCCCCAGATGACCGATTCCATGTAGCTCAGGTCGAGCGTCTTGTAGTCGTTGTCGAAGTCGACCCAGCGCGCCTGGCGCGTGACGTAGACCTCCCACTCGTCGGTGTACTTGAGCACCGAGCTGCGGCAGACCTCGTTGAACGCGGCGATGCCCATCTCGTCGATCTGAGACTTGTCGGTGATCCCCAGGATGCGCTCGGCCTCGAGCTCGGCCGGCAGCCCGTGGGTGTCCCACCCGAAGCGGCGCTCGACCCGGTGCCCTCGCTGCGTCTGGTAGCGCCCGACGAGGTCCTTGGCGTACCCGGTCAGCAGGTGGCCGTAGTGCGGGGTGCCGTTGGCGAACGGCGGGCCGTCGTAGAAGACGAACTCGTTCGCACCGTTCTCGCCGGCCGGGCGCTGGTCGATCGACGCCTGGAAGGTGTGGTCCGCGGCCCAGTAGGCCAGGACGTCCCGCTCGAGCGCGGGCAGGTCCGGCGAGGGTGACACGGCTGCGGTCGCGACGCGGGGACCGTCGGACGGATCGCTCGGACGGTGCATCGGGTAGGCCATGGCTGCGAAGGCTCCTGGGTCGGTGGCGTCGAGAATGCTTGCCACGAGGACGACACCCGGCTCCTGAGCCACGTGCCGCGGTACCACCCCGCTTGCCGCCGCAACCTCCGACGACCACTTGAGCCGGCTATGACGGGCCACCCGTCCGGTTCTACCGGGGACCGTGCACGGGTCCCGTTCTTCCGGAGGCTCACCGGTGATGGCCGGGTCGACGCCTGTGCGACGAGTCTACTGCGCCCCGGTCACCGCCTGCCCCGGCGGCCAAGATGCACGTCTCGCCCGGCGGTGGAACCTTGGTTACAGCTCGCGAGGAACGCAGGTCGCGCCGGGCGTGATCACCCCAGGGCGGCGACCGGAGTCAACTCCACATCCGTCAAACGAAGGGCGAAGCCATGTCTCGCACCCTGCGCAACACGCGCCGCTCCCCCGCCGTCCTCCTCGTCGCAATCCTGTGCGCCCTCGGTCTCGCGACCTCGGCGCAGGCTGCATCCCAGACCGTGCTCAGCCTCCGCCTCGACGAGACCTCGGGCCGGACCGCCTACGACAGCAGCGGACTGAAGAACCACGGCACGTTCGGCTCCGGCGTGACGGTCGGCCAGAAGGGGTCCTCGTACCTGTTCACGACCGGCCACATCACGGTGAAGACCGCGAGCAGCCTCAACCCCGGGACCAAGCCCTTCTCGTTCAGCCTGGACGTCGCCTGGGACACCCGGGTCCCGACCTCCGCCGCGCGGGACGTCGACCTGATGCGCAAGGGCCTCGCGTCCACCTCGGGCGGCTCGTACAAGATGGAGCTCAAACCCCAGCCGACGTGCTTCTTCAAGGGCGCCGGGGCCACGGAGAAATACGTGGCGAGCTCCCGGAACGTGCTCGACGGAGCCTTTCACTCGATCACCTGCCGACGGTCTGGCAGCACCCTGTCCATCACCGTGGACGGGGCGACCACGAGCCGTTCGATCGCGATCGGGACAATCGGCAATTCCAGCCCGCTGACGATCGGTTCGAAGCCCGACGGTGGCGACCAGACCAGGGGCTACCTCCGGAACGTGCGGGTCGCCGTCGGCTGACGCAAATCTGTCGACGCCGCCGGGGCTGACGGATTCCCGCTACGTTACGGGTGTTTGCTTTCCTGCTACCGACACCCCTGGGGGATTCATGACCAGCATGCCGACCTATCCGACCGGTTCGGGGCCGACCGCGAACGAGATGGGCCAGCCTCGGCTCGCACCGCCCGCCGACGTGCTCATGTCCGTCAAGCTCTGGTTCGCGAGCATCGCCGTCGCTCTGGTGGGCGGCATCGCGTCCTACCTGATGACCGACCAGACCGCCGCCGTCAAGGAGATGGCGGACGCCGACACGAGCGGCCTCACCGAGGCGCAGATCCAGACCGCCGTCAATGTCGGCCTCGTCGTCGCCCTGGTGTTCTCGCTGGTCCTCATCGGGCTCCAGCTCCTGTTCGTGTTCAAGATGAAGGCCGGCCGCAACTGGGCCCGGATCGTGCTCACCGTCCTGGCCGGCCTGTCCGCCCTCATGACCCTGATCTCGTTGACGCAGGGCTTCTCCATCGGTACGGCCACCAACCTCATCTCGCTGGTGGCCACCGTCGGCGCTGTCGTCTTCATGTTCCGCCCCGCAGCGAAGCCGTACTTCAGCGCGCCGCGAAGCTGACTCCACCTCGGCCCGCTCGGGCGACGAGCTGCGCCCGGTGCGCCTGCGATTCGCAGGGCACCGGGCGCAGTTCGTACGGGGTCAGACCGCCAGGGCCTGTTCGAGCGGCTCCGCAGCGAGGGGCCGGTTGGCCTCGACCACCTTCTGGTAGGCGGGCAGGTCGCGGTAGATCTCGTCCGTGAGCGGGTTGCGGCGACCCTTGACGATCTTGACCACCTGGTAGATCACGACGGCGATGTTCGCGGCCAGGGCGATAGCGCTGACGACGAAGAGGGCCTGGGGATCGTTCGAGGACTTCACCGCAAACATGGACTCGCCGACAAAGGCCGGGAACGCCATCGTGAACATCATCCAGAACGCGAGCGTCTGGGCCCGGTGCTGCAGCCACGCGCCGCGTTTGATGAAGAATGCCGGAATCGTGCACGACACGAGCAGCGCCGCACCCGCGTAGAACGCGTGGTCGCCCACGCAGTTGTAGACGTACGCGAAGTTCCACAGGTCATAGGCGATGATCCAGAACCAGAGCATGTCCGGCCAGATCATGTCCTTCTGCTTGCCCCGGCTGATGAAGATCCCCATCCAGCCGCAGATGGTGAGGAGGTTCAGCAGGCCGGCCACCCCGTTCATGATGTTCCACGGGCCGCCGACCATCATGACGCCGTCGATCCGGCCGTCGAGTCCGTAGACCTGGAAGTCGCGGATGACCGCCTCGAAGATGTTCAGGGCCAGGATCGCGGCCGGGAACATCAGGGCGAACTTGTTCTTGATCAGGCCCGGGATGAACCGCAGCGCCATGAAGCCGAGACACCCCGCCAGCGCGGAGTACACCTTGACCCAGTGGAACCACGTCCCGGTGCTGGACCCCTCGCCGGCGGTTGTGGGCCACACGAAGATCGTCAGCACGACGGGCAGCACCAGGAAGAGCGAGAGTCCGACCCACTTGTTGGCTCGCGCGGCCTCGTTGGCGAGCATCAGCGCCGCGACCACCGCGATCCACATGAGTACCGAGGACCACGGGATCGATTCGAACAGGAACACAGCGTCAGTCTCCTTCGACGTGGGCGGGTGGGGAAAAGTCGAGGTCGCGCTCGCCGGCCCGCGGGCTCGGCCCGAGGTGCAGGGTCTGCCGCACGATGGCGATCAGGATGCGGTCGTCGAGGTCGGGCTTGGACCGGGTCAGACCGATGAGTCCGTAGACCAGCACGGAGAACGTCTCGTGGACGTGCGCGATCTCCATCTGGTGTAGCCGGGCGTAGGCCTCGACCGTGGTCGTGCTGAAGCAGTCGACGATGGCGACGACCGCCCGATCGACGAACTGGTTGTACAGCCCCGCGTTCTCGGCCCGGTGCAGATCCGCGCGCAGCGGACCGGCATCGCGCTGGTGGTGCCGGAAGATCGCGATGCAGTCCGTGAGCGCGCGCTCGATGTTGCCGACCTCGCGCGCCGCGTCCCAGACCCGGATGCTCTCGACGAACTCCGCGATATCGGCCTCGAGCACGGCCTGGACCAGGACGTCCTTGTCGACGAAGTAGTGGTAGACGAGCCCGCGCGTGACCCCCACGCGTTCGGCGACGTCGGTGATGGAGGTCTTGGCGATCCCGTGCTCGGAGAACAGCTCGCGGGCGGCGGCGCGGATCTCCTCCCGGCGCTCGACGGGCGCCTTGATCGACCGAGCACGCTGTCGAGCAGGCTCACCGGTCCGTGTCATTGCCAGCCTTCGTCGATTCCGAGCGCACCAGGACGTCGTTCAGTGCGTCGACGATCACGCTACCCACTTCCGTTGACACACTGTCAACGGAAGTGGGTGGCGACGGCGAAGTCGACCCGTTCGGCTCAGTCGATACGGCTCAGTCGATACGGCTCAGTCGTTGCGGGGGAAGCCCAGGTTGATCCCGCCGTGGCTCGGGTCGAGCCAGCGGGAGGTCACGACCTTGCCGCGGGTGAAGAAGTGCACACCCTCCAGACCGTGCGCGTGCGAGTCCCCGAACAGTGACGCCTTCCAGCCCCCGAACGAGTAGTACGCCATGGGCACGGGGATCGGCACGTTGATCCCGACCATGCCGACCTGCACCTCGTTCTGGAACCGCCGCGCGGCCCCGCCGTCGTTCGTGAAGATCGCGGTGCCGTTGCCGTAGCGGTTCGCGTTGATCAGGGCAAGGCCCTCGTCGTAGGTCTCGACCCGCACGACCGACAGCACCGGTCCGAAGATCTCCTCGGTGTACACGCTCATCCCCGGCGTCACCCGGTCGAACAGCGTCGGGCCGAGCCAGAAGCCGTCCGGGGCGCCGTCCGCCTCGATCCCGCGGCCATCGACGACGAGCTCGGCACCTTCGGCCTCGCCCGCGGCCACGAACCCGGCCACCTTGTCGCGGTGCGCGCGCGTGACGAGCGGGCCCATGTCGGCCCCGACCCCGTCGCGAAGCAGGGCGCCGTCGCCGGTGCGGAGCCCGGCGATCCGCGCGGTGATCCTCGCGATCAGCGCGTCGGCGACCGGCTCGACCACGACCAGTGCCGAGATCGCCATGCAGCGCTCCCCCGCCGAACCGAAGCCGGCGTTGACCGCGGCGTCCGCGGCGAGGTCGAGGTCGGCGTCGGGCAGCACGAGCATGTGGTTCTTCGCGCCGCCCAGGGCCTGCACGCGCTTGCCGTGCGCGGTCCCGGTCTCATAGACGTACTTCGCGATCGGAGTGGAGCCCACGAACGAGATCGAGGCCACGTCGGGGTGCTCGAGCAGGGCGTCGACGGCGGGCTTGGCGCCGTGGACGACGTTGAAGACGCCGTCGGGCAGGCCGGCCTCGCGCCACAGCTCCCCCAGCCAGACGGAGGCCGACGGGTCCTTCTCGCTGGGCTTGAGCACGACCGTGTTGCCCGCCGCGATCGCCAGCGGCACGAACCACAGCGGCACCATGACCGGGAAGTTGAACGGGCTGATCACCCCGACGACACCGAGCGGCTGCCGGATCGAGTACACGTCCACCCGGGTCGAGGCGTTCTCCGTGTACCCGCCCTTGAGCAGGTGCGGGATGCCGCACGCGAACTCGACGATCTCGAGCCCTCGGCTGACCTCACCCAGCGCGTCGGCGAGCACCTTGCCGTGCTCGGCCGTGAGGATCGCCGCGACCTCCTCCTTGCGCGCGTTGAGCAGCTCGCGGAACGCGAACAGCACCTGCGCCCGGCGGCCCAGGGCGGTGTCGCGCCACCCGGGGAACGCGGCGCTCGCCGCTGCCACCGCGGCGTCGACCTCGACGGTTCCCCCGAGCGGGACGGCCCCCGTGACCAGCCCCGTGGCGGGATTGGTCACCGGCGCGGTCGGCGCACCGGTGGCGGCGGGCACGGCCCGGCCGCCGATCCAGTGCGGGATGTCCACGACGACGGGCGCGGTCGGCGGGGTGGTGGCGTCGATCGGGTGGCTCATGGAAGCTGCCTTTCTCAAAGGGCTCAAGGGGGACGAGGGCGACTACGCCCGGGCCACCAGCGTGTTGGAGGCCTGGGCGCGCGGGCGGATCACGAGCTGGTCGATGTTCACGTGGTGCGGCCGGGTGAGCGTCCACGCGATGGCGTCGGCGACGTCGTCGGCGGTGAGCGGGGCGTCCACCCCGGCGTAGACGGCGTCGGCCCGGGCCGCGTCGCCGCCGAAGCGGTTCAGCGAGAACTCCTCGGTGCGGACCATCCCCGGCGCGATCTCGATCACCCGCACCGGCTGGCCCACGAGCTCGAGCCGCAGCGTCGTGGCGATCTGGCGTTCGGCGTGCTTGGCCGCGACGTACCCGCCGCCGCCGGGGTAGGTGTCGAGCGCGGCTGTCGACGTGAGCACGACGACGTCCCCGCGGCCCGTCGCGCGCAGGGCCGGGAGCAGCGCCTGGGTGACCCGCAGCGTGCCCAGCACGTTGACCTCGAACATCGCGCGCCAGTCGTCGACCGAACCCGTCTCGACGCTCGCGCCGCCGAGGGCGCCGCCGGCGACGTTCACCAGCGCGTGCACCGGGCCGCCCGCCACCACGACGGCGGCGAGGCGCGCGACGTCGTCGTCCACGGTGACGTCGGCCACCACGGCGACCGCCCCGGTCTGGGCTGCGAGCTCGGCGAGCCGATCGGCACGGCGCGCGACGGCGACCACGTCCCATCCCCGCGCGCGCAGCTGGCGCACGGTGGCGGCGCCGATGCCCGACGACGCCCCCGTCACGACGGCCCGCAGCGTCCCGGTGTCCATCGCCGTCACAGCGACGCCTCGACGACGGTGAGCGCCTCGTCGTAGATGGCGAGCGCCCGCGCGACCTCGTCGTCGGTCACCACGCACGGCGGGACCACGTGGATCCGGTTCTCCGCGAGGAACGGGAGCAGGTGGCGGGCCATCAGCTCACCCTTGAGCCGGCCCATGACGGCGGCCGGCACCGGCTCCCGGGTGCCGCGGTCGACGACCAGCTCGAGGGCCCAGAAGACACCCAGCCCACGCACCTCGCCGATCAACGGGTGTCGGTCCGCGAGCGCGGCTAGACCCGGCGCCAGGACCTCGGTGCCGATGCGCGCCGCGTTGGCCACGATGCCCTCGGACTCCATCGCCCCGAGCGCCGCCACGATCGACGCCATGGCGAGCGGGTGACCGGAGTACGTGAGCCCGCCGGGGAACACCCGGTGGTCGAAGGTGGCCGCGATCTCGTCGGACAGCACGACGCCACCGACCGGCACGTACCCGGAGTTGACCCCCTTCGCGAAGGTGATCAGGTCGGGGCGTACGTCGAAGTGGTCGAACGCGAACCACGCGCCGGTGCGGCCGAACCCGGCCATCACCTCATCGAGGATGAGCATGATGCCGTAGCGGTCCGCGAGCGCGCGCACGCCCGGCAGGTAGCCCGGCGGCGGGACCAGGACGCCGGCGGTGCCGACGACCGTCTCGAGCAGGATCGCCGCGACCGACTCGGGGCCCTCGGACTGGAGGATCCGTTCGAGGTGGCGCAGGGCACGCTCGGTCTCCTGCTCCGGGCTGGTCGCCCAGAACTCCGAGCGGTACAGGTACGGGCCGAAGAAGTGCACGTGACCGCGCGCGTACTCGTTGGGCACGCGGCGCCAGTCACCGGTCGCGACGATGGCCGACCCGGTGTTGCCGTGGTACGAGCGGTAGGTCGACAGGATCTTGTCCCGGCCGGTGTGCAGACGGGCCAGCCGGATGGCGTTCTCGTTGGCGTCCGCGCCGCCGTTGGTGAAGAAGACCTTGTTCATCCCGGCCGGGGCGTGGGCCACGATCGCCTGGGCTGCGCGGCCGCGGGCGAGGTTGCCGTTGGCCGGCGCGACGGTCGCGAGCAGCGCCGCCTGCTCCTGGATCGCGGCGACCACTGTCGGGTGCCCGTGACCGATGTTGACGTTGACCAGCTGGCTGGCGAAGTCGAGGAAGGTCTGGCCGTCGAAGTCCCAGACCTCGCTCCCGAGCCCGCCGGCGATCACGAAGGGATCGAGGCCCGCCTGGGCCGACCAGGAGTGGAACACGTGCGTGCGGTCCAGCTGGCGGGTGAGCTCACCGTCGGCGTGGGTGTCAGGAGTCATGGTCGTCACCCTTCCAGAACCTCTCGTGAAGTAGGAGTCTTTCGTGCAGCGTGCAGCGAGTCGCCGCGGGTGGGTGCCGCGGCACGATTGCAGCGGCACCCACCCCCTCGAGCGAGGGGCGGTCGGTCAGTTGCCGCCCGCCTCGAGGGTCACGTCGATCGGCTCGAAGCCCTCGCCGGTGACGTCCACGCCCTCGGCGAGGAGCTCGTCGAGGGCCTGGGTGACGTACTCGTTGGTGTACGCGTCGTCGGACGGAGCCGCCGAGATCACGCTGGCACCCTGGTCGTTCTTGGTGTTCATCGCCACGTCGACCGTCTGCGCCCACGCGGCCTCGTCGATCATGCCGATGCCCGCGACCGACGGCCAGATCAGCTTGTTGACCTCGTTGGTCTGCCACAGCTGGTGGCTGTTGCCGAGCTGCGCTCCGGCCGCGACGACGGCGTCCCGCGCGGCCTCGGCGTTGTCGCGCGCGTAGATCCACCCCTTGAGGCTGGCCTTGATGAACTTGACCGTGGTCGCCTCGTAGTCGGCGTCCGAGGCCAGCTTGTCGGTGTTCGCCCAGATGGCGTCCTGGAGCATCGCGGTGCCCTCGTCGTTCCAGTCGATGACGTTGAAGTCCTCCGCGGTGTACAGCTCGCCGGTGGCGGGGTTCTCGGCCTCGAGCACCTGGGCGTACTCGTTGTAGGTCATGGCCTGCGCGGCGTCGATCTCGCCGGAGAGCAGCGCGTTCATGTCGAACTGCTGCTGCACGAGCGTGACGTCGGCCGCCGGGTCGAGCCCGGCCGCGGTGATGCCGGCGAAGAGCTCGAACTCGTTGCCGTAGCCCCAGTTGCCGACCTTCTTGCCCTGGAGGTCCGCCGCCGTGGTGATGCCGGCCTCCTTGAGCGAGACCTGGAGCGTGCCCGACCGGGCGAAGATCTGGGCGACGTCGGTGATCCCGGCCCCCTGCTCGCGCGAGGCGAGCGCCTTGGGCACCCAGGCGATGGCGAAGTCGACCGAGCCGTCGGCGAGCACGGTCTGCGGGACGATGTCGACGCCGCCCTCGACGATCTCGACGGCCAGCCCCTCCTCCTCGTAGTAGCCCTGGTCGAGGGCCGCGTAGTAGCCCGCGAACTGCGCCTGGGTGAACCACTGCAGCTGCAGGGTGACGGGGGTGAGCTCGTCCGCCGCCGCCGAGCCGCCCGAGGCCGCCGGTTCGGCGGCGTCGCTCCCGCTGCACCCGGTGAGCGCGAGCGCCGCGGTGACCGCGACGGCTGCCATGCACCCGCTGGTACGCCTGGTGAGTCTCATCGTGTTCCTCTTCTCGTTGCCAGTGCTTCGCTGCTCGCAGGTGCGGGCGGCGGACGACTCACCTGGCAGCACTGGCAGGCGAAGGGGGTTGGGGGCGGCGACTCCGTCAGCCGCCGTGTCCGATGGGCGGCGACTCCGTCAGCCGCCGGTCCGACGAGCGGCCGCGCGTTCCAGCGCGAGGGTCGCGAGGTAGAACACCAGCCCGAGCGCGATGGCCCCCAGCACGAACGCCCAGGCGCGTGCGTACGCGCTGTTGGCCGCCGCCGAGGTGATGCGTGAGCCGAGCCCGTTCTGCAGCCCGCCGAAGTACTCCGCCACCACCGCGGAGATCACGGCCGTCGAGGACGCGATGCGCAGGCCCGTGAACAGGTACGGCAGCGCACCGGGGATCGTGACCAGCCGGCTCAGCTGCCGCGGGCTCGCCGCGTAGGCGCGCATGAGGTCCCGGTGGACCGGTTGGACCTGGCGCAGCCCCCGCAGGGTCGTGACGAAGACCGGCGCGAACACCACGATCGCGACGATCAACCGGCGCGGGGTGGTCGACGTCGTGCCGAACATGGTGTTCAGCACGGGCGCGAGCGCGACGATCGGCATGACCGACACCGCGGCCGCCGTCGGCGACATGAGCTCGTCCACGACGCCGCTGCGGGCTGCCGCCACGGCGGCCACGATCGCGACCGCGGTGCCGAGGACGATCCCGACGAGCACGTTCGCACCCGTCGCGAGAGCCGAGGTCCAGACCAGCGGCGCGACCAGGGCGAGCTGCGTGCCGATCGCCGTCGGGCTGGGCAGCAGGTACGGCTTGATCTCCGCACCGACGACCAGCGCCTGCCAGGCGAGCAGGAAGGCCAGGCCGAGCACGAGCGGCGGCGCCCACTGGCGCAGAGCCACGGTGACGGCCCTCATCGCACGTCCACTCCGCGGGCGGCGCGGACGTGCCCGTCCCCGTGCAGCGCCTCGCGCACCCGGGTGACGGCGGCGAAGAACGTCGCGTCCTCCCGGAGGTCCTCGTCGCGCCCGGCGGCGTCCCGGGTCAGCGTGATCGGGACGACCTCGGCGATCCGACCCGGCCGCGGCGACATCACCACCACCCGGTCCGCCAGGAAGACGGCCTCCGGGATCGAGTGGGTGACGAACACGACCGCGGCCCGGCTCTCGGCGCAGATCCGCACCAGCTCGGTCTGCATGCGCTCCCGGGTCATCTCGTCGAGCGCGCCGAACGGCTCGTCCATGAGCAGCAGGCTCGGCTGCTCCGCGAGCGAGCGTGCGATCGCGACGCGCTGCTGCATGCCGCCCGACAGCTGGTGCGGGAAGTGCCCGGCGAACTCCGTCAGCCCGACCAGCTCGAGGAGCTCGGTCGAGCGCACCGTGCGGCCGGACCGGCCGACGCCGTGCAGCTCCAGCGGCAGCTCGATGTTGGCCCGCACCGACCGCCAGGGCAGGAGCCCGGCCTGCTGGAACGCGATGCCGTAGTCCTGGGCCTCCCGCGCTGCGCGGGGCGACCTGCCGAAGACCGTGAGCTCGCCGGAGGTGGGGGTGTCGAGGTCGGCGATCAGTCGCAGCAGCGTCGACTTGCCGCAGCCCGAGGGCCCGATGAGCGCGACGAACTCCCCGGCGCCGATGGTCAGGTGGACGTCCTCGAGCGCGGTGACCGCGCCGGCCCGGGTGGTGAACACCTTCCCGACGCCGGTCGCCTCGACCGCGTGCGCGGCCAGGGCGAACGCCGCGGGCGGGAGGCCGGTGGTGGAGACGGGCGTGCTCATGACACCTCCGAGTGACGGTAGCGACCTAGGCCGAGCGAGAGCAGGGACACGAGCCCGGCCGCGACCAGGCCGAGCAGCGCGGCGCCGACGATCGCCGCCCAGGGCTTGGCGGGGTCGCCGCTCGCCGCCTGGGCGTAGGCGATGATCAGCCGCCCGATCCCGCCCTTGGTCCCGGTCGACACCTCCGCCACGATCGCCCCGACGACGGCCGTGGCCGCAGCGAGCCGCAGGGCCGGGATCACGTAGGGCACGCTCGCGGGCAGCCGCAGCGACCGGAACGTCCGCCAGGGGCTCGCCGCCTGGGCGCGGAACAGCTCGACGTGGGCCTGCTCCGGCGACTGGAGCCCGCGCAGCGCGCCGACGGCGACCGGGAAGAACGCCAGGTAGGACGCGATCAGCGCCACGGACATCCAGCGCTCCCAGACGAGGTCCCCGACCTGGATCTTGCCGCCCCACCCGACCACCAGCGGCGCGAGGGCGATGAGCGGCACGGTCTGGCTCAGCACGACCCACGGGAAGACCGCCGACTCGGCGAGGCGGAAGCGTTGCATCCCGATGGCCAGGCCGAAGCCCGCCACGACCCCGGCGAGCCAGCCCGCCAGGGCGACCCGGAGCGTGAACCAGCAGGCCTGCAGCATCGCGACGGCAACGCTCGGAGCGCCCGTGGCCGAGCTCTCCGGGGCGAGCATCCGGGCCACCACGTCCCACACGTGCGGCATCGAGCGCGCCTCCGCGCGCGGCAGCAGGCTCGCGCCGAACAGGTGCCCGCCGGCGTCGGGCCCGAGAAGCGTGTACAGCTCCCAGATCGCGGCGGCGGCGAGGCCGGCAAGCACCCCGACCGCCAACCGGCGCAGCGGGCGCACCCACCCGCGGCGCACCCGCTCAGGGGCAGGCGTCACCAAGAGGCCACTGTGGTCTCGGCCAGTGCCGGGATGACCCACTCGCCGTACTGGCGCAGGGTCTCTTCCTTGTTGTCGTGCTGGAGGTAGCCGGCGAACTGGTGCACCCCCAGGTCGCGCAGGGCCTCGAGCTTGGCGACGTGCTCCTTCGGGCTGCCGAGCAGGCAGAACCGCTCGACGATCTCGTCCGGGACGAACGAGGCGTGCGCGTTGCCCGCCTTGCCGTGCTGGTTGTAGTCGTACCCCTCGCGCCCGGCGATGTAGTCGGTGAGGGCTTTGGGTACCGCCGATCCGGCGCCGTACTTCGCGACGATGTCCGCGACGTGGTTGCCGACCATGCCGCCGAACCACCGGCACTGCTCGCGCATGTGCGCCCGCGCCGCCGGGGAGTCGCCGTCGCCGACGTACATGGGTGCCGCGACGCAGAACTTGACGGCCGCCGGGTCGCGGCCGGCTTTCTCGGCGGCGTCCCGGACCACCTTGATGGTCCACTCGGCGATGTCCGGGTCGGCGAGCTGCAGGATGAACCCGTCGCCCACCTCGCCGGCGAGCTTGAGCGCGAGCGGGCCGTACGCCGCGACCCACACCTCGAGCGCGGAGCCCTTGCTCCAGGGGAAGTGCAGGGTGCGGTCGTTCAGCTCGACCGGGCGGTCGTTGGCGAGCTCGCGGATCACGTGGATCGCGTCGCGCAGCGTGGCGAGGTTGGCCGGGCGGCCGTTGAGCGTGCGCACCGCGGAGTCACCGCGACCGATGCCGCACACGGTCCGGTTGCCGTACATCTCGTTCAGGGTCGCGAACAGCGAGGCGATCACGGTCCAGTCCCGGGTCGCGGGGTTGGTGACCATCGGACCGACCATGACCTTGCGGGTGGCCGCGAGGATCGCCGAGTAGATCACGAACGGCTCCTGCCACAGCAGGTGCGAGTCGAACGTCCACACGTAGTCGAACCCGTGCGTCTCGGCCTGGCGCGCGAGCTCGATCGTGCGGGACGCGGGTGGGTTGGTCTGGAGAACGACGCCGAATTCCATGCGGGGCTCCTCGCTGAGTCAGATCACGGCTCGGTCAGATCACGGCTACGTCAGATCGCGACTACGTCAGATCAGGTACTGCGACAGCTCGCGCCGGATGTAGCGCCCGTGCCCGGCCCGGCCGTGGAACTGGCCCCCGTCGACCACGACCTCCCCGCGGGACAGCACCGTGTCGACGTGGCCGTCGATCTCGTAGCCCTCCCACGCCGAGTAGTCCATGTTCATGTGATGGGTCTTGCCCAGCCCGATCGAGGTGTGGCCGGCGGGGTCGTAGACGACGACGTCGGCATCGGCCCCGGGCGCGAGCACGCCCTTGCGGCCGTACATCCCGAACATCCGCGCCGGGGTGGTCGAACAGATCTCGACCCACCGCTCGAGGCTGATCTGACCGGACACGACCCCCTGGTACAGCAGGTCCATCCGGTGCTCGACGGAGCCGATGCCGTTGGGGATCTTGGAGAAGTCCCCGAGCCCGAGCTGCTTCTGCGTCATGCAGAACGGGCAGTGGTCGGTGGAGACCAGCTGCAGGTCGTTGGTCCGCAGCGCGCGCCACATGTGGTCCTGGTGCCCCTCTGCCCGCGAGCGCAGCGGCGTCGAGCACACCCACTTGGCGCCCTCGAACCCCGGGGCGCCGAGCTGCTCCTCGAGCGAGAGGTACAGGTACTGGGGGCACGTCTCACCGAACACGTTCTGCCCGGTGTCACGTGCCTGGGCGATCTGCTCGGCGGCCTGCTTGGCCGAGACGTGCACCACGTACAGCGGCGCGCCGGTCAGGTTCGCCAGCATGATCGCGCGATGGGTGGCCTCCGCCTCGGCCTGCCACGGGCGGGTGAGCCCGTGGTAGATCGGGTCGGTCTCGCCGCGGGCGAGCGACTGCTGCACGAGCAGGTCGATCACGCTGCCGTTCTCTGCGTGCATCATGATCATCGAGCCGTTGGAGGCCGCCTTCTGCATGGCCCGGACGATCTGGCCGTCGTCGGACAGGAAGACGCCCTTGTAGGCCATGAACAGCTTGAAGCTCGTCACCCCCTCGGCCACGAGCTCGTCCATCGCGTGCAGCGAGGAGTCCTGGACGTCGGACAGGATCTGGTGGAACCCGTAGTCGATCGCGCAGTTCCCGGCCGCCTTGTCGTGCCAGCGGGCGTACTGCTCGAGCGGGTTCTCCCCGGCGTACTGGACCACGAAGTCGACGATCGACGTCGTCCCGCCCCAGGCGGCCGCCCGCGTGCCCGTCTCGAAGGTGTCCGAGGCCGAGGTGCCGCCGAACGGCATCTCCATGTGCGTGTGCGCGTCGATGCCGCCGGGGATGACGTACTTGCCGCGCGCGTCGATGACGCGGTCGACGTGGCTCGCGAGGTCGACGCCGAGCGCCGTCGACCCCGGGGCGACCAGGGCGGCGATCGTCTCGCCGTCGATGAGCACGTCGGCGGCGCTGCGCCCGGTCGAGCTGACGACCGTGCCGCCCGTGATGAGTGTCTTCATGGCGCCACGATCGGGCCGTACGCCTCGGGGCGGCGGTCGCGGAAGAACTGCCAGCGCTCGCGCACCTCGCGGATCTGGTCGAGGTCGATCTCCCGGATCAGCAGCTCCGGCTCGGTGGCCGAGCCCTTCTCGCCGACGAAGTTGCCGTCGGGCCCCACCACGTAGGAGCTGCCGTAGAAGTTGGCCGCCTGGTCGCCGTACTCGTTGTCCTCGAGCCCGACCCGGTTGGTCGCCACCACGAAGTAGCCGTTCGCGACGGCGGCGGCCGGCTGCTCGAGCTCCCAGAGCCGGTTGGAGAGGCCGGGGGCGGTGGCGTTGGGGTTGAACACGATCTCGGCGCCGTTGAGCGCGAGCACCCGCCACCCCTCCGGGAAGTGCCGGTCGTAGCAGATGTTGATCCCGACCTTGCCGACGGCGGTGTCGAACACCGGATAGCCGAGGTTGCCCGGGCGGAAGTAGAACTTCTCCCAGAACTTCGGCAGGTGCGGGATGTGGTGCTTGCGGTACTTGCCGAGGTACGAGCCGTCGGCGTCGATCACGGCGACGGTGTTGTAGAGCACCCCCGGCTGGTCCTCCTCGTAGACCGGCAGGATGATGACGATCCCGAGCTCCTTGGCCAGGGCCGCGAACCGCGCGGTGGTCGGTCCGGGGACCGGCTCGGCGTAGGCGTAGTACTGCGGATCCTGGGTGATCCCGAAGTACGGGCCGTAGAACAGCTCCTGGAAGCAGATCACCTGCGCCCCGGCGTCCGCGGCCGACCGGGCGAAGCCCTCGTGCAGCACGGTCATCGACTCCCGGTCACCGGTCCAGGTGGCCTGGGTGAGCGCGACGCGAACGACGGTCATGGGATCCTCCGGAGCTGGTCGGATGGGGTGGTGCGGAGCGTCCTCGGTGAGAATGTGACTCTGGGTGTTGAACATTTCTGTGGTGTTACCTCTGGTGCGGCGCCCGTGTCGGCGAGGTAAACATCTGCGCCGACGCGCCGTTGCGCCGGTGTCCCGGTGCCTGCGGCGGCCCCGATTCACCCCACGATGACCCCATGAAGCTCGCAGCGCACATCGAGGACCGGAGCCCGCGGGGGATCGCTGCGACCGTCGCGCGCCTGGTGCGCTCGGGTGAGCTGCGCGCCGGCGACCGGTTGCCGACGGTGCGCGAGCTCGCCGTGGACCTGGCGGTCAGTCCCGCCACCGTGAGCGGGGCGTGGCAGGCGCTGTCCGCCGTGGGGCTGGTCGTCTCGCGCGGCCGCGCCGGGACGTTCGTGCTGCCCGAACCCGCCGGGTGGCTGCCGCCGCGCTACCGGGACCTGGCCACGGACGGGCCGCCGGCACGCCTGGACCTGTCGAGCGGCACCCCGGACCCCGAGCTGCTCCCCGCGTTGGCACCCGCCCTGGCCCGGGTCTCGGCGCGGACCACCGCCGCCGAGACCGGCACCTACCTCGCACCCCCGACCATCGAGACCCTCGAGCGGCTCCTGAGGTCGACGTGGCCGTTCCCTCCCCAACGGGTCACGGTCGTCGACGGCGCGCTGGACGCGATCGGGCGCACGCTCGAGCAGGTGGCCGGGTTCGGGGCCCGGGTCGCCCTCGAGGACCCCGGCTTCCCGCCCGTCTTCGATCTCGTCGAGCAGCTCGGGCTCGAGCGCGTCCCGGTGCCCGTCGACCGGCACGGCATGGACCCGGCGGGGCTCGCGGACGCGCTCCGGGCCGGTGCGCGCGTGGTCGTCCTGCAGCCGCGCGCGCAGAACCCGACCGGGGCCAGTCTCACCGCGACGCGGGCGCGTGAGCTCGCGGTGGTCGTGCGGCAGTGGGGCGCGGACCCGCCGGCGCTGGTCATCGAGGACGACCACTCCAGCGAGATCGCCACGGCGCGGACCGTCAGCCTCGGGACCTTCCTGCCCGATCGCGTGGTGCACGTGCGGTCGTTCTCGAAGTCGCACGGACCCGACCTGCGGATCGCCGCGGTCGGCGGCCCCGCCGCGGTGCTGGACCGCCTCGTGGCCCGCCGCATGCTCGGGCCGGGATGGACGAGCCGGTTGCTCCAGCGCGTCCTGGTCGACCTGCTGACCGACGGCGCGGCGCTGGAGGCGGTCGCCGACGCGCGGCGTGCGTACTTCGCCCGCCAGCGGGCGCTGTGCGTCGCGCTCGCGCTGCACGGGCTGCACGTCCCGCCGGGCGACGGGATCAACCTGTGGCTGCCGGTGCGGGACGAGGCGGTCGCCCTGGTCCGCCTCGACGCCGCCGGCATCCGGGTGGCCCGCGGTGCACCGTTCTTCGCCGGGCCGCGGGCCGAGGGTTCCGGCGGTCATGTCCGGGTGACGGTCGGGATGCTCCGTGGGGACGTCGACGCGGTCGCCCACGTGCTGGCGCTCGCAGCACTCGGCTGACCGGCCTAGGGTGGCTCCCGGAACCCGGCCCGTCCTTGGCCCGGAACGCCACCTCGACTTGGGTGGCTGGTCCGTCGGGCGCGACGTGCGCCCCCACCCGTCGCCGTCGACGCCTCCCCGCCTCCGCGAACCTCGTCGGTGACGCACGTCGTCCCATGCCAAGGAGCTCATCTCATGCCGTCCTCGACTTCCGCCTCCCTCCGCGCCCGACGGCGACCCGTGCTCGCCGCCACCGCGGGTGGCGCCCTGCTGCTCGCTCTGACGGGCTGCGGGACCTCGACGCCCGACGCCGCCGCGGAGCCGGAGACGACCGCCGCGGCCGTGGCGGAGGCGTTCGACCCCGTCACCCTGGACAACTGCGGCACCGAGGTCACGGTCGAGTCCCCGCCGACGCGGGTGATCACGGTCAAGTCGACCGCGACCGAGATGCTCCTGGCCCTCGGCCTGCAGGGTGCGGTCATCGGGACGGCGTTCGCCGACGGCCCGGTCCCGGCGCCCTACGCCGCCGCGTACGACGCGATCCCGGTGCTGTCCGACAACGTGCCCGGCCAGGAGGCCGTGCTCGGCGCCGATCCCGACTTCGTCTACGGCGGCTGGGAGTCGAACTTCTCGGCCGATGCCGCCGGCGACCGCGGCGACCTCGCCGACCTCGGCATCGGGACCTACGTGTCGCCTGCCGCGTGCAAGGCCCCCGAGTACAAGCCGGACCCGCTCACGTTCGACGAGGTCTTCGACGAGATCCGCGAGGTCGCCGCGCTGTTCGGCGTCCCGGACCGGGCCGAGGCGCTCGTCGCCGGGCAGCAGGACCTGCTCGCCACGGTCGAGAAGCCCGCCACGCCGACGACGGCCCTGTGGTACAGCTCCGGCACCGACACGCCGTATGTGGGCGCCGGGATCGGTGCACCCCAGATGATGCTGGACGCCGCCGGTCTGACGAACATCTTCGCCGACGTCCACGACACCTGGACCTCGGCCGGCTGGGAAGAGGTCGTGGCCGCCGACCCCGACGTCATCGTGCTGGTCGACGCGACCTGGAACACCGCCGCGAAGAAGATCGAGCTCCTCGAGGCCAACCCCGCCACCAGCCAGCTCACCGCCGTGCGGGAGCACCGGTACCTGACGGTCCCGTTCCCGGCCGCCGAGGCCGGGGTGCGCAACGCCGAGGCCGTGGTGAGCCTGTCCACGCAGCTCGCCGCGCTCGACCCGGTCGGCTGAGACCCCGGTGGACCGGTCCGGGTGGCGCCCCCCGTTGGCCGTCCTGGTCATGGTGGGGCTCGTCCTGCTCGTCGTCACCGTGCTCGTCACGGTGACGATCGGGCCGGCCGAGATCGCCGTCCCGGACGTCGCGCGCAGCATCGCCGGCCACCTCGGGCTCGGCGACGCGGGCGTCCCGCGGCTCGTGGACGCGATCGTGTGGGACCTGCGGCTGCCCCGGGTGCTCACCGCCGCGGCGGTCGGCGCGGGTCTGGCTCTCGCCGGCGCCGTCATGCAGAGCCTGACCCGCAACGCGCTGGCCGACCCGTACCTGCTGGGGCTGTCCTCCGGAGCCTCGCTCGGCGCGGTGGCGGTGCTCATCCTCGGGGTCGGCCTGCTGCTGCCGGTCGCGGCGTTCGCGGGCGCGCTCGTGGCCCTGGTCGCCACCCTCGCCCTGGCCCGCACCCACGGCGTCCTCACCCCCGGGCGGGCCGTCCTGGCGGGGCTGGCCGTCTCCCAGCTGTGCGCGGCGGGCACCTCGTTTGTCATCTTCTGGACCGCCACCGGCGACTCCTACCGCGAGATCATCAGCTGGTTGATGGGCTCCCTGGCCGGCACGACCTGGTCGTCGGTGGCGATCTCGGGGGTCGCCCTGCTCCTGGTCGGCGCGGTCCTGCTCGCCAGCGCGGTGCGGCTGGACGCGTTCGCGTTCGGCGACACGTCCGCCGCGGCGCTCGGCATCGACGTCGAGCGCACCCGGTGGACGCTGATGACCCTCGTCGCGCTCCTCACCGGCGCGATGGTCGCCGTGAGCGGCGCGATCGGGTTCATCGGCCTGGTGCTCCCGCACGCGGTCTCGGTGGTCACCGGCCCCGCCCACCGGCGGCTGCTGCCGGTCGCGGCGCTCGCCGGCGCGGTGTTCCTCATCTGGGCGGACACCGCGGCGCGCACCGTGTTCGACCCGCGGGAGCTCCCCGTCGGCATCATCACCGCACTCGTCGGCGTGCCGGTCTTCGCGGTGCTGCTGCGCCGGGGTCGGGGTGCCGCATGGAGCTGACGATCGACGGGGTGCGGACCCGGCTCGGCGGTCGCTGGGTGGTCGACGGGATCGACGCCACCCCGCCGACGGGCGCGCTGACCGGCCTGCTCGGGCCGAACGGCTCGGGCAAGACCACGCTGCTGCGCCTGATCGCGGGCCTGCTCACCCCCGAGGGGGGTGCGGTGCTGGTGGGCCGCGCCGATCCCGACCCGGCTGCTGCCCCGGTCCCCGTGCACACGCTCGGGCGGCGGGCCCGGGCGCGCCGGATCGCCCTGCTCGAGCAGGAGTCGGCCAGCACGGTCCCGCTGTCGGTCCGCGAGGTCGTCGCCCTCGGTCGCATCCCCTACCGCACGCTGTGGGGCGCCGATCCCGACGACGGCGCCGTCGATCGCGCCCTGGACAACGCCCGCGCGACCCATCTCGCGGACCGCGCGTGGTCGGACCTGTCGGGCGGCGAACGACAGCGGGTGCACATCGCGCGCGCCCTCGCCCAGGAGCCGGACCTGCTGCTCCTCGACGAGCCCACCAACCACCTCGACGTCAGCGCGCAGCTGAGCGTGCTCGCGTTCGTGCGCGGCCTGCCCACCACCACGGTGGCCGCCCTGCACGACCTCAACCTCGCCGCGACCTTCTGCGACCACGTGCTGGTGCTGTCCGACGGGCACCTGGCCGCCGCGGGCGACCCGCGCGAGGTGCTGCGCCCCGACCTGATCCGCGCGGTCTACGGTGTCGACTGCGACGTGCTGACCCATCCGCGCACAGGCCGACCCGTCATCGCGTTCGCCGCGCAAGAGCCCGCCCGGGACACGTCGCACAGCCGCGAGACGACCCTGGAGGATGCGCGATGAAGGTCACTGTGCTCTCGGGCGGCGTCGGCGGGGCGCGCTTCACCCGGGGCCTGCTCGCCCACCTGCGCATGCCGGACGTCGGCCGCGGCCGCCCGTCCGAGGTGACGGTCATCGCCAACACCGGGGACGACCTATGGCTGCACGGCGTGCGGGTGTGCCCGGACCTCGACACGCTGATGTACACCCTGGGCGGCGTCGTGCACGAGGAGCAGGGCTGGGGCCGCCGGGGTGAGAGCTCGCACATGGCCGCGGACCTGGCGGGCTACGACGTCGGCGGTGACTGGTTCACCCTCGGCGACCTCGACCTCGCCACGCACCTGGCCCGCACCCAGCTGCTGCGCGAGGGGCTGCCGCTCTCGCAGGTCACCGAGCGGCTGTGCCGCCGCTGGCAGCCCGGTGCCCACCTGCTGCCGATGTCCGACCAGGAGGTCGAGACGCACGTCGTGGTCGACGGACCGGACGGGGGCGAGCAGCTGATGCACTTCGAGGAGTGGTGGGTGCGCCATCGCGCGGCGCCGGCCGCACGCCGGTTCGTCCAGGTCGGCCTCGACACGGCGAGCGCCGGACCCGGCGTCCTGGCCGCGGTGCTCGACGCCGACGTCGTGATCCTGCCGCCGTCGAACCCGGTCGTGTCCGTCGGCACGATCCTCGCCGTGCCCGGCGTCCGCGCCGCGCTCGAGGCGACGACGGCGCCGGTGGTGGGCATCTCCCCGATCGTGGGCGGGGCCGCGGTGCGCGGGATGGCGGACCAGTGCCTGCGGGCGATCGGCGTCGAGACGTCGGCCGCCGCGGTCGCCCGCCACTACGGCCGACGCGCCGAGGGCGGGGTGCTCGACGCCTGGCTGGTCGACACCGTCGACGCCGGTGCCGCCGCCGAGCTCGCGGCGGACGGCTGGCGCGTCGGGGTGGCGCCGACGCTGATGACGGACGTGCCGGCCACCGCCCGGATCGCGGCCGCGGCCCTCGCGCTCGTGCTCGGCTGACTGCAGAGCGCTACGGCAGTGGTTCGTCGCGGGCCGGTGGCCCGCTGGTGCCGTGCAGCGCCCGACGCGTGCGGGTGCCGACGCCGAGGGTGAGGGCGACCTCGAGGTCCGCCCGGACGTCGACGTCGTTCGCGAGGCCCGACCCCGGCGGGACGACCAGACGCACGTGCCCCCGGGCTTCATGGGCGCCGGCCGAACCCGGCCCGAACGCCGGGTCCACCGGTTGCCCCGGCAGCGCCGTCAGCAGCGTGGTGCCCGTGCCGGCGGCGTCGGCCACGAGCGCGAGCGGGTGCGACGCGGCCTGCACGAGCGCCGCCTCGAGATCGGCAGCGCGCAGGGCCGGCAGGTCGCCCAGCAGCACCGCGACCCCGTGCGCCGGTGCGACCAGGCGGGCCCGGTCGAGGCCGGCCCGCACGGCGGGGTTCAGCCCCGCCGGATCCGGCTCGCCGACGACGTCGAGCACCACCGGGGCGCTCGCCCCACGCACGGCGCGGCGCGCGGCGTCCGCGGTCCGCCGGTCGGCGGTGACCACGATGATCCGGTCGACCACGTGGACCGCGGCGCCCGCGGCGAGGGTGTCCCCCACCATCGCGCGGGCGAGGGCCGCCCGCGGGCCGGGCTCGAGCCAGTCCGCCAGCCGCGTCTTGCCCTCGCTCGCGGCCTTGATCGGGACGACGAGCGTCCAGCGCAGCTCGGTCACGCGTCCACCTCAGGGACGCTCGCCGCTGGCGGCGTCCTTCCACCCTCGGGCGTACGCCTCGGCGGTGCCCTGGGCGAACATGTCCTGCTCGCCCAGCCGCACGAGCGAGCGCGCACCGGGACCGTCGCCGTCGGTCAGCAGGTGCGCGAGGCCCCGCACGACCGCCACCGGGCGCCCGGCGGACTTGCCCTTGACGAGCTCGGCCGCCGCGGCGATCTCGTCGCCGACCGCCGTCAGGGTGGCGGTGAGCACCCGCCCGTGGCTGTCGTGGCCGCCGCGCAGGTCGTCGAGCACGGTGAGGCCGGCGGCCCCGATGGCCAGGTCGGTGACGCCCTGTCGCCACGGCCGTCCCGCCGTGTCCGTGATCAGCACCCCGACCGTGACGCCGAGCCGGTCCCGCAGCCCGGCCCGCACGGCCCGCGCGGTCGCGTCGGGGTCGAGCGGGAGCAGCAGGATGGTGCCCTCGGGGGTGTTGCTCGCATCGACGCCCGCGGCTGCCATCACCAGCCCGAGCCGGTTCTCCACGATCCGGGTCACGCCGCCCGGGTGCTCGCGGGTGGCCACGACGCGGACGGTCTCGTCGGTGATCGCCTGCTCGCGGTCGCGCGCGGCCACCACTCGCCCCTCGGCCTTGGACACGATCTTCGAGGTGATGACCACGACGTCGCCGTCGCGCACGTCGCCCAGCACCTCGGCGAGCAGCGCGACGAGGTCGTCGCCGCCGCCGACCTCCGGCAGCCCGTCCGGGGCCCAGACGGTGAGCGGCCCGAGCCCCTGACCGGTCATCGCCGCGGTCACCGGACCAGGGCGGGGAGCACGTCCCGGCCGAAGGTCTCGATCCACTCGCGCTGGTTGCGCCCGACGTTGTGCAGGTAGATCCGGTCGAAGCCGAGGTCGACGTACTTCTGGATCTCGGCACGGTGCCGGTCGGGGTCGGCCGAGATGATCATGCGTCCGGCGAAGTCCTCGGGGCGGACCAGCTTGGCCATCTGCTCGAAGTCGAACGGCGAGCGGATGTCGGCCTTGGGGAACTTCATCCCGCCGTTCGGCCACTCGGTCATGGCGTTCGCGAGCGCCACCTCGTCCGTCTCGGCCCACGACAGGTGCAGCTGGAGCACCCGCGGCATGGTCGAGGGGTCCTTGCCCGCCTCGCGCGCGCCGTCGTCGAACTTGCCGAACAGCCCGGCGATCTTCTCCAGCGGTGCACCGACCGTGATCAGCCCGTCCGCCATCCGGCCCGCCCGCTTGGCGGTGACCGGTCCCGCCGTGGCGACCAGGATCTCGGGGGCGACCTCAGGCATGGTCCACAACCGGGTCGACTCGAGCTTGTAGAACGGGCCCGAGTGCTTGACGTCCTTGCCGGCGAGCGAGCCCGTGAACAGCTTCTTGATGATCTCGATGGCCTCGAACATGCGATTGATGCGCTCGGGGGCCTCGGGCCAGTACCCGGCCACGACGTGCTCGTTGAGCGCCTCGCCGGAGCCCAGACCGAGCCAGTGCCGGCCCGGGTACATCGCCGCGAGCGTCGCGGACGCCTGGGCCACCATCGCCGGGTGCCACCGGAACGTCGGGGCGGTCACGCCCGGTCCGATGTCCCCGCGGGTCCGCTCCCCCAGCGCGGCGAGCACGTTCCACACGAACGCGGACTGCCCCTGGGCCGGGACCCAGGGCTGGAAGTGGTCGGCCGCCATCACTCCCGAGAAGCCGTTCGCCTCGGCGAAGGCGGACAGCTCGATCGCTTCCGTCGGGTGGAACTGCTCGAGCATCGCTGCGTAGCCGACCGTCAGACCCTGCGCCACCGGAGTGTCTCCCTCATGTGCGATGAACTGTCCGGGCCGAGCGTATCTGGGGTGGCGCGGGAGGTAGCCGTGACCGCACGGCGGGTCTGGGAGGATGTCTGACCATGAGCAACACCCAGCCGATCGAGCCCACGTCCGCCACCCCAGCCCCGCGAGCCGCCGGTCCGCAGGTACCGGACAAGGTGTCCCTCGCCGGGCTCGAGGACCGCTGGGCGGCGAGCTGGGACGCGCAGCGGACCTACGCGTTCGACCGGACGGCCACGCGCGAGCAGGTCTACTCGATCGACACCCCGCCGCCGACCGTCTCCGGCTCGCTGCACGTGGGGCACGTCTTCTCCTACACGCACACCGACATCGTGGCCCGGTTCCGGCGGATGAGCGGCCGCGAGGTCTTCTACCCGATGGGCTGGGACGACAACGGCCTGCCGACCGAGCGCCGCGTGCAGAACTACTTCGGGGTGCGCTGCGACCCGTCCCTGCCGTTCGACGCCGACTTCACCCCGCCCCAGGTGGGCGGCGAGGGCAAGAGCACCCGGGCCGCCGACCAGGTGCCGATCTCGCGCCGCAACTTCATCGACCTGTGCGAGCAGCTCACCGTCTCGGACGAGCGCGAGTTCGAGTCCCTGTGGCGCTACCTCGGCCTGTCGGTCGACTGGGAGCACCACTACCAGACGATCTCGGGCGAGTCCCGCGCCGTCGCGCAGCAGGCCTTCCTGCGCAACCTCGCCCGCGGCGAGGCCTACCAGGCCGAGGCCCCCGGCATGTGGGACGTAACCTTCCAGACCGCCGTCGCGCAGGCGGAGCTCGAGGCACGCGACTACCCGGGCGCGTTCCACCGGGTCGCGTTCCACCCGGCCCCCGACGCGTCCGGCGCACCCGCCGCGCCGCTGTACATCGAGACCACCCGGCCCGAGCTGCTGCCCGCCGCGGTCGCGCTCATCGCCCACCCGGACGACGAGCGCTACCAGCACCTGTTCGGCACCACGGTCCGCTCGCCGCTGTTCGGCGTCGAGATCCCGGTGCTCGCGCACCGCGGCGCCGAGCCCGACAAGGGGTCGGGCATCGCGATGTGCTGCACCTTCGGCGACCTGACCGACGTGGTGTGGTGGCGTGAGCTGCAGCTGCCCGCGCGCTCGGTGATCAGCCGCGACGGCCGCCTGCTGCGCGAGACGCCCGCCTGGCTGACCGTCGAGGCGGGCGCCGACCCCGGCGCGGTCGCGCTGTGGGCCGAGATTGGTGGCAAGACGACGTTCTCCGCCCGGACGGCCGTGGTCGACGCGCTGCGCGCGAGCGGCGACCTCGACGGTGAGCCGGTGCCGACCCAGCGCAAGGCGAACTTCTTCGAGAAGGGCGACAAGCCGCTCGAGATCGTCACCTCCCGCCAGTGGTACATCGGCAACGGTGGTCGGGACGAGGCGCTGCGCGAGCAGATGCTCGCCCGCGGCACCGAGCTGGCGTTCCACCCCGACTTCATGCGCGTGCGCTACGAGAACTGGGTCGGCGGCCTCAACGGCGACTGGCTGGTCTCCCGGCAGCGGTTCTTCGGCGTGCCCATCCCGGTCTGGTACGCGCTCGACACCGACGGCGAGGTGCTCTACGACGCGCCGATCGTGCCGCGCGAGGACCAGCTGCCGATCGACCCGTCGAGCGACCTGCCGGCCGGGTACTCAGCCGACCAGCGCGGCGTGCCCGGCGGCTTCGTGAGCGACCCGGACGTCATGGACACCTGGGCGACGAGCTCGCTCACGCCGCAGATCGCCGGTGGCTGGCGCACCGACCCCGACCTGTTCGCGCGCGTGTTCCCGATGGACCTGCGCCCGCAGGGCCAGGACATCATCCGCACATGGCTGTTCTCGACCGTCGTGCGCTCGCACCTCGAGCACGGCTCGCTCCCCTGGGCGAACGCCGCGATCAGCGGCTGGATCCTCGACCCCGACCGCAAGAAGATGTCGAAGTCGAAGGGCAACGTGGTCACCCCGCGCGGCCTGCTCGAGGAGCACGGGTCGGACGCCGTGCGCTACTGGGCCGCCTCGGCCCGCCTCGGGACCGACGCGGCCTTCGAGATCGGGCAGATGAAGATCGGCCGCCGGCTCGCGATCAAGGTGCTCAACGCGAGCAAGTTCGCGCTGACCTTCGGCGGTGACCGCGGGCTCGCGATCGACCCGGCGCTCGTCACCGACCCGCTCGACCGCGCGATGCTCGCGGGCCTCGCCGACGTCACCGACCGCGCCACCGCCGCCCTGACCGCCTACGACCACACCCGGGCGCTCGAGGTCACCGAGACGTTCTTCTGGGCGTTCTGCGACGACTACCTCGAGCTCGTCAAGGACCGCGCCTACGGCGGCGGGGCGATCGAGATCTCCGCGGCCACCGCGTCGGCCCGCGCCGCCCTCGGCCTGGCGCTGGACACCTTGCTGCGCCTGTTCGCCCCCGTCCTGCCGTTCGCGACCGAAGAGGTCTGGTCGTGGTGGCAGACCGGGTCCGTGCACCGGGCCCCGTGGCCCGTGGCCGCGCCGCTGCGCGCGGTGGCCGACGGCGCCGACCCGGCCCTGCTGGGGTCGGCCGGCGCCGCGCTCGCCGCGCTGCGCAAGGTGAAGTCGGAGGCGAAGGTGTCGATGCGCACCGAGATCGCCCGCGCCGAGCTCGTCGTCCCGAACGGCAGCGCCACCGCCCTCGAGACCGTCGCCGGTGACCTCCGGGCCGCGGGCCGCGTGGTCGGCGACCTCGTGCTGGTGCCGGGGCCCGACGGCGGCGAGGGCGTCGAGGTCCGCGTGGCCGAGCTGCTGCCGACCCCGCCGAAGCCCCCGAAGTCGCAGGAGTAGGCCCAGAACGACGCGGGCTCCGCGAGGTCAGCCGACCTCGCGGAGCCGGGCTTGGTCACCCGACTGGCTCACCAGCCGCTCGCTCGGGGTGCCCGGGTCGGACCACCGCAGCACGGCCCCGACGCCGTCGATGAGCTCGACCAGCCCGTCGCCGGCGAACGTCACCCCGGCGTCCTGACCGAGCGCGGCCCGCACCAGAGCGATCTCGGCGGGCAGCTCGCGCGCGTCGTCGGTCACCCCGATGGCCTCGAGGGCTGCTCGGTCGAGGCCGATCTGGAGCGGCTCCGGGCCGACCCAGACCGTGCGGTTCGCGAGCGACGACTCCTGCCCCGGCACCGGCTCGGCCAGCACGAGGTCGCGCACCTGTCCCCGACGCAGGACCTCCACGACATCGCCGAGCTCGGTGACGGCGCCCTCGTCACGCCCCTGCTCCTGCCGGAAGACGCTCAGCACCTGCTCGCGGCGCCGGATCCGGAACTGCTCGAGCGACTCATGCATCTTGTGGGCGAAGACGTCCGCCTTGACCCCCTGCGCCCGGGACCCGCCGGGGACCTCCACCAGCAGCTCCGCCGCCCGCTGCCCGACGGCGTCCCGCACCAGCGAGATCGCCCGCACGTCACCGGTGACCAGGACGACCTCGGGCTCGCGTGCCGCGACCACCCGGTCGATCTCGGCGGCGACGGCCTCGGCATTGCGCTCCCAGGAGTCCTCGGCCCGGGTCTGCATGCGCCGGTGGGACATCCCGCCCTCGCGCATCTTGTGCACGACGTCGTGGCCACCCTCGACCGCCTCGTGGCCCCCGCCCGCCGCCTGTCCGGACGGACCGGGCCAGGACAGGTCGGCACCCTGCCGGTCGACCTCGACCAGCAGGTACTCGACGGCCTGGTCCGCGGCACGGACGGCCGGGAGCAGCGCCGGCACGTCGCCGTACACCGCCACCGACCGGGCCGGCGGTTCGGCGAGCACGCGATCCACGCACACGCCGTCGACGTCAGCGATCAGCACCCGCCCGTGCGGCCCTGCCACCCAGGTCGGGCGCGCGATCTGGTCGCCGAGCCCGTCCAGGATGCGCGCAGGCGCCCCGGCGGACTCCAGGTCGCGTCGCAGCCCCCTCCACCGGTCCATGGCCTCGGTCTCGCCGGCGGAGGCCGCGCGGGTGGCGTCGAGGTAGACGGTGGTGAACGGGCCGGTACGTCCGAGCAGGGGCTTCAGCCACTGGAGTTTCATGGGCATCGCCTTCGGGTCTGAGGATCCCGGCACACGGCTCGGCGTAGCCGGGGCTGACCTCCCCACCCTCGCGCCAAAGGCCCGGTCGGCGCTACCCCTGGACCGGTTAGGGTCTTCCTAGTCCCCCTTCCTCTGGAGCCATTGCCATGCGCGAGTCCGTTTCACCGAGCCTGGTCGACGTCCCGGCCACGACGAGCATCCCTACGGTGCTCGCGCAACGCGTGGCCCGGGCACCCCACGGCACCCTCGCCGAGCGGAAGTCCGGCCTCGGCGGCGCCTGGCTCCCGGTGTCCGCGCGGGCCTTCGCCGCCGAGGTCGCCGCGGTCGCCAAGGGGCTCGTGGCATACGGCATCGCTCCCGGCGAGCGCGTGGCCCTCATGTCGCACACCCGCTACGAGTGGACCATCCTCGACTTCGCCATCTGGGCCGCCGGGGCCGTCAGCGTGCCGGTGTACGAGACGAGCTCGATGGATCAGGTCCGCTGGATCATGGCCGACGCCGACGTCCGCCTCGCGATCGTCGAGACCCCCGCGCACGCCGCCCTCGTGGCCGAGGCCCGCACCCGGCTCCCCCAGCTGGACGACGTGCTGATCATCGATGCCGAGGCCGTGGCGACCCTCGTGGCCGCCGGCACCGGGGTGGCCGACGCCGAGATCGAGCGCCGCAGCGCCCTGGCCGGCATGGACGACCTCGCCACGATCATCTACACGTCGGGTACCACCGGTCGCCCCAAGGGCGTCGAGCTGACCCACGGCAACTTCGTGAGCCTGGCGCTGAACGGTGTCGGGGGGCTCGGCGAGGTCTGCGCGCAGCCGCACTCCCGCACCCTGCTGTTCATGCCGCTGGCGCACGTCTTCGCGCGCTACATCGAGGTGATGTGCATCGCGTCCGGGACCGTGCTCGGGCACACGCCCGACACGAAGAACCTGCTCCCCGACCTGCAGTCGTTCCGGCCGAGCTTCCTGCTCGCCGTGCCGCGGGTCTTCGAGAAGGTCTACAACTCCGCCGAGCAGAAGGCCGGCTCCGGCGTCAAGCTACGGCTGTTCCGGTGGGCAGCGAAGGTCTCGATCACCTACTCGCGCGCGACGGAGACCGCTGAGGGCGTCTCCACCGTCCTGCGCGCCCAGCACGCGGTGGCGGACCGGCTGGTCTACTCCAAGCTGCGCACGACCCTCGGCGGCCACGTCGAGTACGCCATCTCGGGCGGGGCGCCGCTCGGCGAACGCCTGGGTCACTTCTACCGCGGCCTCGGCCTGCAGGTGCTCGAGGGCTACGGCCTGACCGAGACCACCTCGGCCACCGCCGTCAACCGGACCGACGCGATCAAGATCGGCACCGTCGGCCCGCCGTTCCCGGGCGCCTCTCTCCGGATCGCCGACGACGGCGAGATCTGGGTGTCCGGCAGCCACGTCTTCCCCCGCTACCACAAGAACCCCGAGGCGACGGCCGAGGCGCTCGTCGACGGCTGGTTCCGCACCGGCGACCTCGGCACGCTCGACGACGACGGGTACCTCCGGATCACCGGGCGCAAGAAGGAGATCATCGTCACCGCGGGCGGCAAGAACGTCGCGCCGGCCGTGCTCGAGGACCGCCTGCGGGGCCACCCGCTGGTGAGCCAGGTCGTCGTCGTCGGCGACCAGCGGCCCTTCATCGCCGCCCTGGTGACCATCGACGCCGAGATGCTGCCGGGCTGGCTGGCGGCCCACAACCTGCCGCCGATGGACGTGCCCACGGCGGCCGCCCACCCGGACGTGATCGCCGCCCTCGACCGCGCCTCGATCCGGGCCAACACGGCCGTCTCGCGGGCGGAGTCCATCCGCAAGCTGTCCGTGCTGAACCTCGACTTCACCGAGGCGAACGGCTACCTCACCCCGTCGATGAAGGTCAAGCGCAGCGCCGTCCTGCGTGACTTCGCCGGTCAGGTCGACGCGATCTACGGCGGTCCGGTCACCACCACCGTCTGAGGCGCCGCTCCAGCGCGCGGATCAGGGGCGCGGATCACGGACGCAGGTCACGGTCGCGCAGATCAAGGACGCGCGTTCGCGATCTCTTCGTGGTGCCGGATGACCTCTTCGACGATGAACCCGAGGAACTTCTCGGCGAACACCGGATCGAGCCCCGAGTCCTGGGCGAGCCGGCGCAGCCGCTCGATCTGCTGGGCCTCGCGACCCAGGTCCGACGGCGGCAGGCCTTCCCGCGCCTTGAGGTGACCGACCTGCTGGGTGGCCTTGAAACGCTCCGCGAGCAGGTGCACGAGCGCGGCGTCGATGTTGTCGATGCTCTGCCGCAGCGACGCGAGCTCGGGCGGTAGGGCAGCGCCGACCATCCGCGTCACGCGCTCTTCTCGCGCGGCCGTTTCGTGGCGGCGGGGATCTCGCGGGGCACGAGCGTGGGGTTGACGTTCTCCAGCACGACCTCGCGCGAGATCACCACGCGGGCGACGTCGTCGCGGCTGGGGACGTCGAACATGACCTGCTGGAGGACCTCCTCCATGATGGCGCGCAGTCCGCGCGCCCCCGTGCCGCGCAGCAGGGCCTGGTCGGCGATCGCGTTGACCGCGTCGTCGGTGAAGTCCAGCTCGACGCCGTCGATCTCGAACATCCGCTGGTACTGCTTGACCAGGGCGTTGCGGGGTTCGGTGAGGATCCGGACCAGCGCCTCCCGGTCGAGCGGCGACACCGTGGTGATCACCGGGACCCGGCCGATGAACTCGGGGATGAGCCCGAACTTCAGCAGGTCCTCCGGCATCACCTCGCCGAACACGTCCACATCGTCGATGGAGTGCAGGGACGCGCCGAAGCCGATGCCGCGCCGGCCGGCGCGCGAGGTGATGATCTCGTCGAGACCCGCAAAGGCACCGGCCACGATGAACAGCACGTTCGTCGTGTCGATCTGGATGAACTCCTGGTGCGGGTGCTTGCGCCCACCCTGGGGCGGGACCGACGCCGTCGTGCCCTCGAGGATCTTCAGGAGCGCCTGCTGCACGCCCTCCCCGGAGACGTCGCGGGTGATCGACGGGTTCTCGCTCTTGCGGGCGATCTTGTCGATCTCGTCGATGTAGATGATGCCGGTCTCGGCCTTCTTGACGTCGTAGTCAGCGGCCTGGATGAGCTTGAGGAGGATGTTCTCGACGTCCTCGCCGACGTAGCCCGCCTCGGTGAGCGCGGTGGCGTCCGCGATCGCGAACGGCACGTTCAGCATCTTGGCCAGCGTCTGCGCGAGGTAGGTCTTGCCGCAGCCGGTGGGGCCGATCAGCAGGATGTTCGACTTCGCGATCTCGACGGCGTCGGCGTCCGAGCCGGGGCCGCGCGCGGCCTCGCCGACCTGGATCCGCTTGTAGTGGTTGTACACGGCCACGGCGAGGGACCGCTTCGCGGGCTCCTGACCGATGACGTACTGCTCGAGGAAGTCGAAGATCTCCCGCGGCTTGGGAAGCTCGACCATGGCGACCTCGGTCGCCTCGGCGAGCTCCTCCTCGATGATCTCGTTGCACAGGTCGATGCACTCGTCACAGATGTACACGCCAGGCCCGGCGATGAGCTTCTTGACCTGCTTCTGGGACTTGCCGCAGAACGAACACTTGAGAAGGTCGGCGCCGTCTCCGATGCGAGCCAAGGCCGTCCCCTCTCTCCGGGTCGTCTGCCCTTGCAGCGGACGAGGTACCACGCGTGCGATCGGGACCGAGCGGTCCGCGCCTTTCCCATTGCACACCACCGACGGCCCAATGTCGCATTCAACACCCGCCCGACGCCGGCTCGTTGTCGTCATCGCCGGTGCGAACCGGACGTGAAGACAACGAGCCGCCGTCAGCCGGGCGACGGCCGTCGCGGTGGGCGGCGCCGTCAGGCGGAGACGACAGCCGGCGCCTTGCGGCTCTCGAGCACCTGGTCGACGAGGCCGTACTCCTTGGCCTCGGCAGCCGTGAGGATCTTGTCCCGCTCGATGTCGTTGCGCACCTGGTCCACGGTCCGACCCGAGTGCATGGCGAGCGTCTCCTCGAGCCACTCCCGCATGCGGATGAGCTCGTTCGCGTGGATCTCGATGTCGGACGCCTGCGCGTACCCGCCACCCTCCATCGCCGGCTGGTGGATCAGCACGCGCGCGTTCGGCAGGGCGAGCCGCTTGCCGGGGCTCCCCGCTCCGAGCAGCACGGCCGCGGCCGACGCCGCCTGGCCGAGGCAGACGGTCTGGATCTGCGGCTTGATGTACTGCATCGTGTCGTAGATGGCCGTCATGGCCGTGAACGAGCCGCCGGGCGAGTTGATGTACAGGATGATGTCGCGGTCAGGGTCGGTGCTCTCGAGCACCAGCAGCTGGGCCATGACGTCGTCCGCCGACGCGTCGTCGACCTGGACGCCCAGGAAGATGATGCGGTCTTCGAACAGCTTGGTGTACGGGTCCTGGCGCTTGAAGCCGTACGCCGTCCGCTCCTCGAACTGGGGCAGGACGTAACGGCCCGACGGGGCGCCGAAGGGCAGCGCCCGGCCGCCGGCGAGGCGGGCGGCGCTGGAGATGTACTGCGACTCGATGCTCACGGGTTCTCCTCGAACTTCTGGTGGAACGGGCGTCGACGGACCGCTGGGCGCAGGTCTACGTCAGGAGCTGGTCGTGCCGCCACCACCGGCGACGGCCCCGGCGTGGGTGACGACGTGGTCGACGAAGCCGTACTCCAGCGCCTCGGGGGCGGTGAACCAGCGGTCACGATCGGAGTCGGCGTGGATCTGCTCGACCGACTTGCCGGTCTGCCCCGCGATCAGCTCGGCGAGCACGTTCTTCATGTGCAGGATCAGCTGGGCGTTGATGCGCACGTCGGTCGCGGTACCGCCGATGCCGCCGGACGGCTGGTGCATCATGACGCGGGCGTGCGGGGTCGCGTAGCGCTTGCCCTTGGTGCCCGAGGAGAGCAGGAACTGACCCATCGAGGCCGCCATGCCCATCGCCACGGTCGCGACGTCGGGCTGGATGAACTTCATGGTGTCGTAGATCGCCATGCCGGCCGTGATCGAGCCGCCGGGCGAGTTGATGTACAGGAAGATGTCCTTGTCGGGATCCTCCGCTGCCAGCAGCAGCATCTGGGCACAGATCGCGTTCGCGTTCTCGTCGCGCACCTCGGACCCGAGCCAGATGATTCGTTCCTTGAGAAGTCGGTTGAAGATGTGGTCGTTGAGTCCCAGACCTGCGCCTTCGGCCCGCGCGATCATCGGCATCTGCTCGTTCACCAAGGCTCCCTAATTCTGACGTTCGTGCCGGGCCGACCACCGTGTGACGGAGGCCAAACCCGTGCGTGTGCTCCAGACCATAACGCTGCGCCGCCCGCGAGAAGGCCCCGGAAACGGGCCTTTTCGCTGACGGCGCAGCGCGGTCGGTGGGGTGTTGAGCCCCGGTCGGATCAGGCCTTGTCGGTCGTCTCGTCGTCCGCGGCGACCTCGGTGACCTCGTCGTCGAAGACGATGTCGGAGTCCGCCTCGGCGATCCCCGCGGCCTGGGCCGCAGCGAAGATCGACTCGGCCGCCTGGTCGTCGGCGTCAGACCCGATGAACTCGGACAGGTCGACCGCGTTGCCCGCGGCGTCCGTGACGGTCACCTTGCGCAGGGCCACGGCGATCGCCTTGGACCGTGCGACCTCAGCGACCATGGCCGGGACCTGGCCCTGCTCGTCCACCGTCTTGATGAAGGTGTTCGGGTCCATGCCGTACTGACGCGACGCGCTCACGAGGTACTCGAGCAGCTCGTTCTGGCTGACCTTCACCTCGAGCTTCTCGGCCAGCGTGTCCAGGAGGATCTGGTTCTGCAGCGCGGTGGTCGCCTGCACGACGACCTCGGCGCGGTGCTCGGTGTCCTCCGAGCGCCCCTCGGACTCGAGGTGGCGGACGACCTCGGCCTCGACGACGCCGGCCGGGGCCGGGATCGCCGCGGCGGCGAGCAGCTGCTCGACGAGCAGGTCGCGGGCCTGGATGGCCTGGCCGGAGGCCTTGCCCTGGGCGGCCTGCTCGCGCAGGTCGGCCTCGAGCTCGGCCAGGGTGTCGAACTCGCTCGCGAGCTGGGCGAAGTCGTCGTCGGCCGCGGGCAGGTCGCGCTGCTTGACGGTGGTCGCCGTCACGGTGATGTCGGCCTGCTGACCCTCGAGCTCGCCACCGGCGAGCGGCGCGGAGAACGTGGTGGTCTCGCCGGCAGACAGACCCAGGAGCGCCTCGTCGAGGCCCTCGAGCATGTTGCCCGAGCCGATCTGGTAGCTGACGCCGGAGACGTTGTCGACCTGCTCGCCGGCCGCGGTCGCGACCAGGTCGAGCACGACGAAGTCGCCCTCGCCGGCCGGGCGGTCGACGCCGACGAGTGTGCCGAAGCGCTCACGGAGCGCCTCGAGGCGGGTGGCGACGTCCTCGTCGGAGACCTCGAGGTCGTCGACGACGACCGTGAGGGTGTCGAGCTCCGGGATCTCGATCTCGGGACGCACCTCGACCTGCGCGACGAAGTGCAGCTCGCTGGTCGTGTCCGCGATGTCGGGCACCTGGGTGACCTCGATCTCGGGCTGACCGAGCGGGCGCAGCTTGTTCTCGCGCACGGCGGCGCTGTAGAAGGACGCCATCCCGTCGTTGATGGCGTGCTCGAGCACGGCCGCGCGTCCGACCCGCTGGTCGATGATGCGCGGCGGGACCTTGCCCTTGCGGAAGCCGGGAACCGAGACCTGCCCCGCGAGATGCGCGTAGGCGTGGTCGATGCTCGGCTTGAGCTCCTCGTACGGCACCTCGACGGTCAGCTTGACCTTGGTGGCGTCCAGGGTTTCGACGGCGCTCTTCACTTCGGTGGTCTCCCAGTGCTCGGGTGTGATCGGCCGAATATGCCGGCCGGCGGTCTCGTTGGCGCGGGCGCAACAGTTCAGGGGTGATACCCCGCCTCCGCGGCCCGCAGCGGCGCGAGCGGGCATGGAAGACCGCGCGCGCAACCCGACGATGGTACTTCACCGAGCCCACGGGCCACCCGCGGACGAAGAGTGCTGTCCGCGTGCGGTGAGTCGGGATGGCGGGATTCGAACCCACGACCTTCCGCTCCCAAAGCGGACGCGCTACCAACCTGCGCCACATCCCGTGACGGCGGCGAGTCTAGTGCGTGACTCGCGGTCGACGTGCGGGGCCGCTCGTGCTGGACCACTCGTGCCGGGGCGACGCGGGACCGACCAGAGGGAGCGGGATGCGTGACCGGTCCTGGACCGGTCGTGGAGCGGCTAATCTTGGGGCCGTCCGGTGTGCGAACCGGGCTCCGCGGGTGTAGCTCAATGGTAGAGCACCAGTCTTCCAAACTGGCTACGGGAGTTCGATTCTCCTCACCCGCTCCAGTATTTCCGCAGGTCAGCGACCTGCGGCGACCATGTCAGACCCCCGTTGGACCCTTGTCGCAGGCCGTCGTGCCATAACGTGCCATAAGCGACCGGAGGTCCCGCCATGACTGCTCGTACCTCGCACCGCCGCTCGAGCGGCGCCATCCGCCGACTGCCGTCCGGGAGGTGGCAGGCCAGGTACACCGGACCGGACGGCGCGATGCGCACCATCGGCACCTTCGCGGCCAAGGCCGAGGCCGACCAGGCGCTCGCCCACGAGGTCTCCACGATGGCCCGCGGCGGGTGGCGCGACCCACGGCTGGGCGAGCAACCGCTGGGTGAGTGGTTCCGCGGCTGGATCGCGACCCGCACCGACATCGCCGAGTCGACCCATGCGCTGTACGAGCAGGTCCTGGCCACCTGGATCGACGCGCCCATCCCCGTGGCCACGACCTCCGGGCGGCCGCGAGCCATCCATCTGGGGATCCGGACGCTGGCCTCGCTCACGCCCGCCGTGGTGCGGGAGTGGAACCACGCGGTGACCACCGAGTCGACGCGACGGGTGACCGAGCGGTGGGAACGCAGCAGCAAGCACGACACCCGCGTGAACGCGGCGATCCGGGCGTGGGCGGCCGCCTCGGGTGCGCCGCTGGCGCCCACCGGCCGGATCCCCGGGTGGGCGCGGGACGGATGGGCCGCCGCGACCGATGCCTCGGTGCCCGAGCGCCCGATGCGGCGCAACGCCGGCCAGACGGCCGCGACGCAGGCCTACCGGCTGCTGCACGCCGGGATGGCGCAGGCCGTGGCGGACGAGCTGATCGCGACGAACCCGTGCGCGATCAAGGGTGCCGGGCAGCGTGACGCTCATGACCGCGCGGACCGGCGCACGGTCAGCCTCGAGGAGATGTGGGCGCTGGCGGACGGCATGCCCGAGCGGTACCGGGCGTCCGTGATCCTCGCGGTCTGCAGCGGTCTTCGCGCCGGAGAGCTGTTCGCGCTGCAGCGCAAGCACCTCGACCTCGCGGGCGGCGTGGTGCGGGTCGAGCAGTCCCTGGCGCGCAGCCGGCAAGGCCAGAGCTGGTTCAGCGCGCCGAAGACCCGGGCCGGCAAGCGGGCCGTGGTGCTGCCCAAGATCGCGGTCGCCGTGCTGCGGGAGCACATGACCGAGTTCACTCCCCCGGGCCGTGATTCGTTGGTCTTCGGCACGCAGAACGGGACGCCGCTCGCCAGCGGGTCGCGATCGACGATGTTCGCCAAGGCGCGCAGCGCGATCGGGCGCGACGACCTGACGTGGCACGACCAGCGCCACTCGGCGCTCACGCTCGTGGCGTCCACGGGCGCGACCCTGCCCGAGCTGATGGAACGCGCGGGCCACGCGAGCCCGCGCGCCGCCCTCCACTACCAGCACGCCGTCGACGACTCCCAGCGCCGGATCGCGGCGCAGCTGGATGAGGTGCTCATCGAACGGCCGCGGACGGCGTGACACGAGAAGACCGGCGGTGGCCGCGCTGGCAAGCGCGGACACGGACACCACCTAACGACAGGTGTGCGCTTTCGCGTGCCATCTCTGCGGGGACGAGGCATGGCCGCCCTCGGGCGAGGCCCTGATCGGGTGAATCGCGTCGGTTCCCCTTCACGGCGCTCGGCGTCGGTCGATCGGGATCCCAGGATCACGAAGGGGGCCACGTCCGAGATGAGGATCAATGCGGCGTCGACAAACCTGTCGCGCATCGTGGCGGGGCCCGTAGCTTCGGGATCCGCAGCGCAGCAGGCGTACGACAAAGCCGTGAAACACCTGACCGAGGCACAGAAGAAGCTGGCCCAGGACGCCGTGAACCACGCCCCTGACGACACACTCAAAGTCGACCAGGCGATGGTCGAGATGGCGACAATGGCCGTCGCAGCGGCCGCCGCAGCACTCGCGCGCGAGCAGGACCAGAGTCATAGTCCCGCGGCGCCCCCAGCAGCTGCCCTGGATCCTGGGCGCACCCCGGACCAACGCCGCAAGGGCGAGGTCGACGTCTACGCCTGATCATCACTCGGAGACCTATCAGTTGTGGTGGACGGTCAGGAGTCCTAGACCACAACGCCGACGTAGCTGGCGCCCATGATCGTCCGCTAGGCCCTGCGTACCCTGCGACGATGCTCGCCAGACCGCCACTTGCCGACCCATCCTTGTCCCCCGCCGTCATCGCTAAGCCTCGATCCACCGATGACCTGGGGCTCGACGCCCTGACCGGGGTCGTGGGCTGCAGCTCGCGATAGGGCGC
>NZ_SDWW01000126.1 GCF_004168625.1 Pengzhenrongella frigida | reverse complement strand
GGCTCTTCGTTCTTAACCGGGCAGATCGGTGTTCTTGGCTGCCTCCCGGCGGTGTTTGCGGGTGCAGGCCCAGCGTATGCGTCGTCGCTGGTTGATCGGGTTTCTGAACCCGAAAGCGTTCCTTCCTTCGTGTTTGGCGAGCCGGTTGTAGCCCTCTGACCTCGCGTTCGAGTACCCCGTCTCGAGCCCCGCCAAGATCGCCGGCCACCACTTCTCGACGGTCGCCGCGAGGCGGTGGACCTCGGGGGCGGTTGACGCTGCCGCGTGCTCGTAGAAGCTCACCAGGGCAGCGGAGATCTCGCGGCGCTCGGGGTGGGTCCCGGCCAGGTTGAGCAGCGCGCGCAGGTCCTCTTTGACGATGTAGGCGCCGAGGATCTCCAGTCCCGGGTCGCCGGTGTCGATCAGTGCGTTCCACATCTTGGCGAACGTCTCGGGTCGTAGGTGCTCGTGGCCGGTGAGCAACCGGCGCCGGACCCGCCAGGCCGGATCGACCTTGCGGCCACGACGGCCCTCGTGCTCTCGCACGACGCGTTGGCGGACCGCGGTGACCGTCTGGTTGGCCAGAGCGACCACGTGGTAGCGGTCGGCGACCAGCGTCGCGTTCGGCAGTCCGTCGCGCACGCCCTTCGCGAACGACGCGGACAGGTCGATCGTGACGTGCGTGATCCCCGCGCGCCACGGCGCCGGTTGCGCCAGCAACCAGGTCGAGACCACGGACGCCGATCGGCCTTCCACCTGCGCGAGGAGCCCACCCGTGCCCGCTGAGTCGACGAACCCGGTATGCCATCGGTCGTGCGTCAGGACCCACCGGCCCGTGCCGACGTCCCGGGTCCACACCGGCTTGCCGCGCCGGGTCTCGTCGACCCCGAGGACCCTCACGACCGGCAACGCAGCGGCCAGCGGCGCCTCGACGCGGGCGATGAACGCCTTGTGGACCGTGGCCCACCCGACCCCGTAGAACGCGGCCGCCTCAGCCACGCACCGGTGCTGGTCTGCGACCGCAGCAGCGAGCTCG
>NZ_SDWW01000125.1 GCF_004168625.1 Pengzhenrongella frigida | reverse complement strand
CCAGCCGGCGTCCCCGGGTCCGCTGCGCCAGCCGGCGTCCCCGGGTCCGCTGCGCCAGCCGGCGTCCCCGGGTCCGCGAAGGTGCCCGTTCGCGGACGGACGGGCGCGGGCCGCGTCGTCGGCGACGGCACGACCTCCGCGAGCCGTGCCCGCTCCCGCTGGCACCGTTGGCGCTGGGTGCTCGCCCTGGCCGGACTCGTGGGGATCGTGGCGGTCGCGGCGGCCCTCCCGGAGCCACGGACCTCCGAGGTCGTGCTCGCTCCGAACAACCCGGCCGCGCGGGGCGCCCGCGCCGTCGCCCAGATCCTGGAGCACGAGGGCGTCGACATCACCTACGTGCGCACCTCGGCCGAGGCGACCGACGCCGCCGTCGCCGGCTCCACGCTCCTCATCACGGGCAGCTACCTGCTCGGCGTCGACCAGATCGACGCGCTGGCCGCGACCGACGCCGACCTCGTCCTGCTCAATCCCGATCCCCTGCTCCTGGGGGCGGTGACCGACGCTGCCGAGACCTCGCTCGTGCCGCCGTCGACCGTCCCCGAGCGGCGCACCGCCGAGTGCACCGACCCGGACGCCGTCGCCGCCGAGGCGATCTCCGCCGCGGGCGGCGGGTACTTCGCGACCTCGGACACCGCGACCGTGTGCTTCCCCGGTGCGGATCAGGCAGCCGGCTCCGCCTACCTGGTGGTCGACGGCGCCCGGCGGGTGGTCGCGCTCGGCGATCCGACGGTGCTGACCAATGCCTCGCTCACCGAGGAGGGCAACGCCGCGCTCGCGCTGCGGATGCTCGGCCGGACCTCCCAGCTGACCTGGTACGTGCCCTCGCCCGCCGACTTCGGCCAGGCGGCCGCCGCGACCGGCCCCGGCCTGGGCGACCTGCTGCCGCCGTGGGCCGGCGCCGTCGGTCTGCAGCTGCTCCTCGCGGCGGGCGTCGCCGGGCTCTGGCGCGGGCGCCGGCTCGGCCGGCTCGTGACCGAACCCTTGCCCGTGACGGTGCGCGCGGCGGAGACCACCCGCGGCCGCGGCC
>NZ_SDWW01000124.1 GCF_004168625.1 Pengzhenrongella frigida | reverse complement strand
GATTCCGTCGGCTGGTTGCGTGGCGCCAAGTGATGTTCGGCGGCCGGCGAGGTCGGCTCCACCGGTCCCCGGGGCGCACGGCGAAACAGTGCTTGGCTGTCGTCAAGCGGCGGCAGCTCCGCTCTGGCACGCCTCACTGCGCCCTGACGAAGACGTTTTCGCTGACCTGCTCCCATGAGCCTGGGACCGACGGGGTTTCGGTTCCGTCGGAGATCAGCACCGCGGCTACGGAGGTCCCGGGGCAATTGATGCTGAGCAGGACTCCGCGTCCAAGGCCGGACTCGTCCGCGCAGGCCGAGCCGGCGGCGCCGAGCCCGGAAATCGTGGCCACGAAGCAGTACCGGTCCTCCCCATTGAGCGCGACCCAGAACGTCGCGTCCCCGTCGCTCGCGAGGCGCCGAGCTGACGTCGCAACAAGACCCTCCGCAAGCGCCTCCGGCAAGACGTCAGACGAGCGCTGCTCGCGGCCCAACGCCGAGACCTGAGACCCAGAGCCGTCGGCGGCGCCTGCCCAGCCGGCAGCGACCGCTACACCGGCTGCACCGACGAGGAGGGCGACGATGACGGGGTGACGGTGACGGAACCGTCGTCGCACCCTCACCGGACGAAGCTCGTCCGGTTGCTCGTCTTCGAGTAGTTCAACCGCGTTGGACCTGCGCTCCCCTCGGCTCATAGGGCATGGTCCCTCACATCGAAGCACCCGACCGCTCATCGCGACCACGAAAGCGAAGGACCGCGGCGACGAACGCGCCGGCTGCATACCTGTCGTTCTACGGTTGACCGACGAGAGCCGCGGTCAAGGCACGAATCTGACCCCGCGCTCCCGAAGTGACAGCGGACACGAGAAACTGGGCGGATTCCAGCGAGCATCGCAATAGTGGCCTCACGAATGCGTCGACTGTAACTGCGCGAATGCTCGCGCCGGGGAGTTCCATCCCAGGGTCTTGCGAGGGCGATTGTTGAGCTCGTCCTGGACCTGCTGGAGGCGTTCTGCGGAGTGGACGGCGAGGTTCGTCCCCTTGGGGAA
>NZ_SDWW01000123.1 GCF_004168625.1 Pengzhenrongella frigida | reverse complement strand
TGTACTGTGTCGCTTAGCGTGGATATGGCACGCTCAAGATTGTCCGCTCAGGACCACAAAGACGGAGTTGCGGCAGCATCGGTGTGTTGGCGCTGCTGGGGCGCTTGGCCCTGGAGCTTCACCAGGTGGTCGTGGATGACGGTGGTCCATTTGGTCTCGTCGGCCCAGCCGTTTCGTTGCGCTGCCAGGAGCAGAAGAAATGCGTCGGCGCGGATTTTGTTCGACATTCTCTGGGCGCGTGGGGCGATGGTCGGGCGCAGGGTTGAGGCGAAGAACTCCTCGACCGCGCCGGTGGAGTTCGGCCCGAGCTCTGTTCGGGTGAGGATCTGGGCGCGCACGATCGGGTCGATCCGCCGGGTCATGCTCATCGCGCCGAGGAAGCCGCGTTTGGCGGCAGATCGGGCAGTGAGAGCCTCCCGGAATGTCTCCCAGGCCTCCTCGCTGCGCTGCGCCCGGCGCAGCAACCCGTGGAGCGGGTCGCTGGCGTCCCTGCGCACGGCCTCGGGCAAGTTGTCGCCAACGTTCTTCGCCAGGTGCCACTCGCACCGGCGGACCTCGGTGGCGCCGGTGAAGACCTGGGTGGCCGCAGCGAACGGCTGACCGCCGTCGGAGACCACGAGGGCCGGCTCCCCGGGCATCCGGCGCAGGAAGGCCCTCCAAGCGTGCTCAGTGGCCCGCGGCACGGCCTCGATCGCGGCGAGGTAGGGGCGTCCGCCGCTGTCGTACCCGAACGCTGCCAGGACGTGGAACTTGTACTTGGTCGTGACCTTGTTGCGGGTGTGGGTCAGCCGGAACTGGACGCTGTCGATGGCCACGCGCGCCGGCCAAGACGTGGGGGCGTACTCTCGCCAGATCACCGGGGCAAACGTCTCGGTCCAGTCCGCGACGAGCTGACCATGCTGGTTCGCTGGGGCGAGCGGGTGGCCCGCCCGGGTCTTGCTCGGGCGCGTGTCCAGCTCGCGGCCCGCTACCGAGCGCACCGCGGCGCTGGCGCCCCGGTAGCTGTCCCCGCGAGCTACCCGGCTCAGCGCCTGGGCAACATTCCGCGCCGTGTAGCCATACAAACGCGGAGCAGGTTGGCCCTCCCACGCCTCGAGCATCGTGGAGCACGACTCACAGCGATGTGGGCCCGTGGTTGCGCTAATG
>NZ_SDWW01000122.1 GCF_004168625.1 Pengzhenrongella frigida | reverse complement strand
AACCAGCCCGCCGACAACACCGGAATCGGGTTAGCCGCTTAACACCCACCGGCCTCAACTACCTTGACAAATTCCGACTCGGCAACCAAGACAGCGCTGGAGATGCTCGGACCGCTTGGACAGCGCTGGGCGCATGTCCAAGGCGTCGCACAGCGCGCCGCCGTGCTGACCCTCGACCTCAGCAATCAAGAGCGCGACCTCGTCGTCACCGCTGCGTGGCTCCACGACATCGGGTACGCGCCCCAACTCGCCCGCTCGCGATTTCATCCGTTGGATGGTGCCCGCTACGTGCACGCCGTGGGGTTTCCCTTGGTCGTCGTCGGACTGGTCGCCTACCACTCTGGCGCGGTCATTGAGGCCCACGAACGCGGTCTCGGAAGCGAACTCGCCGCTTTTGTGGCGCCGCCGGACCTTCTGCTGCGCCGACTGACGGCGTCTGACATGACGACGAGCCCAACGGGCTACCCCGTGCAGGCCTCCGAACGGGTCGAGGAGATCCTCAGGAGGTACCCACCGCAAGACCCGGTGCACCAGGCGATCAGGCTGTCCGGCTCATCGCTGATCGACATCGCGAACGCCGAAGACGCTCGAGCTCGCATCGGGCAGGTCCATCAAGTCGCCACTGACCATTACTGGTAATAGCTTAGGTGGCATTAACGTACGTTCCGTCAGAACCTAGATCGACGGGCGTTCGCTTTCCAGAAACGACCGCGACGGCGCCTCCCCCTCGTGTCGGTATGCGCGTGGCGGCAGGTTCTACGACCCTCCGCCGTGCCCTCGGCGAGCGATGAGAGTGTCTTCAGCGGTATGGCTGGTTCGGATAGTTCATCCGAGCTATCTCGACCTGCCTCGCGCAGCGCCGACGGAGGACAGGCTCGGCACGGACGAGCGCCCGATGCCCGACGGCGCGGCGATCTCAGCGACTGCCCGTGGTGGGATCGCAGCGCGAGATCAGGACGAGTCTCCGGTCCGTGACGAGCGCGCCGCTCTGGTCCGTCGTCACCAACGCCGACCAGCACTTCCGCTAGTCGGCTGGCCTGGGACCGTTCGCCCCGCCCCGTGGGTGAACTCCTCTAGTGGCGTGTCACATAAGTTTCTGATGTGTTCGCTATGCTCTGGGACATGCCGAATCGGGTGAGAGTGTTGGCGG
>NZ_SDWW01000121.1 GCF_004168625.1 Pengzhenrongella frigida | reverse complement strand
CTAGTGGCGTGTAACTGACGCGTCTTGTGTGTTCGTGGGCTTGGGGCGGGTTGCTTTGGCGAGGATGGTGTCGGCGTCCTTGACCCAGTGGAACGGTTCGCAGCGTTCGTTCCAGGCGTCGATGTAAGTCCCGATCGCGGCCTGGAGGTCGGCGACGGACGTGAACGTGCCGCGGCGGATGGCCTGGCGGGTGATGATCCCGAAGAAGACCTCCACGAGGTTCATCCAGGACCCCGACGTCGGGGTGAAGTGCATCGTGATCCGCGGGTTCCGCGCCAGCCATGCCTTGACTGCGGGGTGCTTGTGGGTGGCGTAGTTGTCGGCCACGACATGCAGCTTGACCCGCGGGTAGGCCTTGGCGACCTGCTTGAGGAACCGGAGGAACTCCTCGTGGCGGTGCCGGTCGTAACAGGCATCGGTGACCTTCCCGGTGGCGACCTCCAACGCCGCGAACAAGGTGGTCGTGCCGTGCCGGACGTAGTCGTGGGTGCGGGTGGCCGGCAGCCCGGGGCGGACCGGGAGCATCGGGGCCGTGCGGTCCAGGGCCTGGATCTGGGACTTCTCGTCCACGCACAGCACCACGGCCTTGTCCGGGGGGTCCAGGTACAGCCCGACGATGTCGCGGACCTTGGCCTCCAGCTCGGGGTCGGTGGAGAACTTGAACGTCCCGAACCGGTGGGGCTGGATCCCGAAGTGCTTCCACACCCGCGCCACCGTGGCGTGCGAGACGGGCTTGCCGTCACGGCGCAACCGGTCGGCCAGCAGCCGCGACGACCAGTGCGTGATGCCCAGGTCGACCGGCGGCTCGGTCAACGTGATCGACAAGATCTCATCGCGCACCGCCTGCGGGATCGTGGCCGGCTTGCCCGACCGCGGCGCGTCGGCGAGTCCGGCCAGGCCCCGCTCGGCGAACCGGGATCGCCACATCACCACCGTCGGCTCCGCGCAGCCGACCCGGGCCGCGATCTGTTTACCTGGCACCCCGTCGGCGGCCAGCAGCACGATCCGAGCCCGTTCCACCTCCCGCGCGGGCAAGCCCTTCGCCCGCACCCGGCGAGCCAGCTCGGCACGGTCAGCATCGGAGACCGCCAACACTCTCACCCGATTCGGCATGTCCCAGAGCATAGCGAACACATCAGAAACTTATGTGACACGCCACTAG
>NZ_SDWW01000120.1 GCF_004168625.1 Pengzhenrongella frigida | reverse complement strand
GGCGGATTCCAGCGAACGTCGCAACACCGAGAGGTGTTGGAGGACGTGATGGGACCTGTTCGTAGCCGGGGCCGCAAGCGTGGAGCGGAGCCGTTGACGGCGCAGCGGGAGGCGTTCGTCAGGTTGATCGCCAGGGGTGTGAGCAACGCCGAGGCGTGCCGAGTCGTGGGCGTGCACCGGCGGACTGGGGCACGTTGGCGACTCGGGCGCACGGTCATCTCCACCTCGGGGTTCGCGCTGCACTATCAACCCGTGACGACCACCGCCGCACCGGGCTTGTCCGCGAGGTACTTGTCCGAGGACGAGCGGATCGTGATCGGAGACCGGGTCCGGGCGGGAATGAGCCTGCGGAGCATCGGCCGCGAGCTGGGGCGCCCAGCATCGACGATCAGTCGCGAGGTCCACCGCAATCGTGACGCGCAGTCCGGGCGCTACCGCCCGTTCGCCGCGCACCGGATGGCGGTGGGACGACTCGCTCGGCCGAAGGAACGACGCCTGGCCGGCGACCAGGTCCTGCGCGAGACGGTCCAGGGCTGGCTGGACCTGCGGTCGAGCCCAGAGCAGATCGCCCAGACGCTGCGGCTCGAGTTCCCGGACAACCCCGCCTGGCATCTGGTCCACGAGAGCATCTACCAGGCGATCTACGCCCCCGGCGCGACGCTGGGTCGGGACAGGTTCACGTGCTTGCGCACCAGACGTCGGCGCCGACGCGCTCACCGCCACCCGGACGCTCGACGAGCCGGCGCCATGCGGGAGATGAAGATGATCGGTGACCGACCCCCGGACGTCGCCGACCGGGCCGTGGCCGGGCACTGGGAGGGCGACCTGATCAGCGGGACGTCGAACCGGTCGGCGATCGGCACCCTCGCCGAGCGCACCAGTCGGTACGTGCTCTTGGTACATCTACCCCAGCGACATACCGCGGACGCAACTCGCGACGGAGTCCTTGACGTCATGGGCAAACTCCCCTCGTCGCTACGCCGCTCGCTGACGTGGGATCAGGGCCGCGAGATGGCCGGCCATCGGCAGATCACCGCGGCGACCGGGATGAGCGTGTACTTCTGCGAGCCGCACTCCCCGTGGCAGCGCGGCACGAACGAGAACACCAACGGACTCCTGCGGGACTACTTCCCCAAGGGGACGAACCTCGCCGTCCACTCCGCAGAACGCCTCCAGCAGGTCCAGGACGAGCTCAACAATCGCCC
>NZ_SDWW01000011.1 GCF_004168625.1 Pengzhenrongella frigida | reverse complement strand
ACCATCGCCCGGTTCAACGCCGACGCCATCTGACCCACCTCATCACGGGTATCGACCTCCAACCGCAGATCCAACCGACCCTCCGCCAGACCCTCCAGCACCACGACCGCACGCTTCAACGGTCCCGACACGGACCGGCTCACGAGCCAGCCGAAGAGGGTCAGGGCGCACGCTCCCGCGAGGGCGGTGGCGAGCAGGACCCGTGCCGTCGACGTGCGCCGCACGAGCGCCGCCGCCTCCGCCGCTTCCCCGTGCAGCGTCAACGACTCGCCCACGCTCGGCAGGTCCTCCTCGAGCTGTTTGAAGGCGACCTGGAAGTCCGGGTACAACGCGAGCGCGGCCTCCACGTCCGTGCCGGCCAGCGTCGTGATCTGCAGGCCCAGGTCGAGGTACTCCTCGACCGCGGGCCGCACGGCGGCGACCGCGCGGTCGACGTCGGGCGCGATCCCGGCCGAGGCCACCTCGTCCAGGGCTCCGGTCATCGTGCTCGCGTGGTCGACGAGGTCCTGCCGGGCAGCCTCGGGGCCGGTCCCGGTCGGGAGCACGGACTTCAGGACGTCGGCGTGAACGGCGTCGTGCATCATGTCGGCGCCGAGGGCGGCGCGTGACGCGGCGGCGCCCCGAAGCAGGTCGTCGCTCTCGCTGCCGGCCGCCTGGAGCGAGGTGACGCTCACCAGGGCCAGGGTCGCCAGGGCGAACAGGCCGACGCACATCGCGATCGCGAGCTTGCCGCCGACGTTCACGTCGCGGAAGGCCGTCATGACGCTGCGCGGTCGAGCACTGCGCGGTCGTTCGTTTGCCATGGAACCGTCCCCTTGGGTCAGGCGACCGAGTGGGTGTGGGTCCTCGGGCGGCAGCGGGTCTGCGACCGCCTCATCGACACCGGCGCGGCGAAAATGAGCCCTCGGCCCGCGCGAACCAGGACCTAGGTCCTATCCCCGCTCCACTCCGCGATCCGCGCCTGCTGCAGGGCGGTGGACCGGTTGATGAACCACGCGCCGCCGAGCACGACGAACCAGACCGGGGTCACGAGCAGCGCGAGCCGGGTGTCCTCCCCCCGGGCCAGCGCCACGAGCATGAAGGCGAAGAACGCCAGGACGACGTAGGGCATGAACGCCGATCCCGGCATGGGGAACGTCGAGGCGGCGTGGAGCTGCGGGCGTCGCCGGCGGAACACGATGTAGCTCACCAGGATCATCGACCACACGAACATCGTCAGCACCGCGGCGACCGACGTGACCACGGTGAACGCCCCGATCACCGAGTCGCCCGAGTACAGCAGCACGAGCCCGGCCAGCAGGAACGTGCAGGAGAACAGCAGCGCGTTCTTCGGGACCTTGCGGGTGTTCAACCGGCCGAACGCGCGTGGCGCGTTGCCGTCCTGGGCCAGCCCGTAGATCATCCGGGAGGTCGAGTAGATCCCGGAGTTCGCGCTCGAGGCGGCGGCCGTCATCACCACGAGGTTCACGACGACGGCGGCGATGCCGAGCCCGGCCAGCGCGAACATCCCGATGAACGGGCTGCTGCCGGGATCGACGGTGCGCCACGGGTTCACCGCGAGGATGACGAGCAGGGCCCCGACGTAGAAGACCAGCACGCGGACCGGGATGGAGTTGATCGCCCGCGGCAGGTTGGTCAGGGGGTCCTTCGTCTCGGCGGCCGCCGTGCCCACCAGCTCGATCCCGGCGAACGAGAAGATCGCGATCTGGAAACCGGCGACGAACCCGAACAGCCCGTGCGGGAACATCCCGTCGTCGTTCCAGAGGTTGGCCACGGTGGCGACCGAGCCGTTCGGCGACGTGAAGTGAGTCGCGATCATCACCGCGCCCGTGACGATCATCGCGACGATCGCGACCACCTTGATGATGGCGAACCAGAACTCGGCCTCGCCGAACGCCTTGACCGTCGGCAGGTTGAGCAGCAGCAGCGCCACCGGGGTCGCCACCGCGGGGATCCACAAGGGCGTGCCCGGCGCCAGGACCTGCAGGTACCCGGAGATCGCGACGATGTCGGCGACCCCGGTGACCACCCAGAAGAACCAGTACGACCAGCCCGTGAAGAACCCGGCCCACGGACCCAGCAGGTCCCCGGCGAAGTCGCTGAAAGACTTGTAGGCGAGGTTCGACAGCAGGATCTCGCCCATCGCCCGCATCACGAAGAACAACATCGACCCGATGATCATGTACACGAAGATCACCGACGGACCGGCGAGCGAGATGGTCTTTCCCGAGCCCATGAACAGACCGGTCCCGATGGCCCCGCCGATGGCCAGCAGCTGTATGTGCCGGTTGCCCAGAGATCGCGCCAGGTGCGGCTCTTCGCTGCGACCCGTCAGAGCCGGGGCGGACGTTGTTTTGGCGGAACCGTGCGCGGTCCGTTCGGACATCTATTGCGTTCCCCACGCTAACCAAACCGTACGAAATGCCGGGTTTCGACGAGCTTCCGGCTCACGTCAAGGTCCGACGGTAGTTTCTCGGGGACGTCCGAGTCACATCGGGTCCGCGTCACATCACCGGTCATCGCCTCAGGCGCGGCTGCGGTACCAGTTGATGACGTCCGCCAGCACGGCTTCCCACGGGGTCGGCACCAGGCCGAACGTCTCCTGGGCAGCGGTCGAGTCGAGCACGAACGGCTGCTCGAACTGATAGGCCACCTCGGGCAGCTCCCGCATGACGGGGTTGACGACGCCGATCGCCCGCAGCAGCAGCGGTGAGTACTCCTTCACCTTGACCGGGTGCAGACCTGCCACGCGAGACAGGTCGTCGATCGCCTCCCGCTGCGTGCGCGGCGGGTTGCTCGGCACGTGCCACGGGCGACCCCAGGCGCGCTCGTCGGCGGCCGCGGTCACGAGCAACCGCGCGACATCGTCGATCGCGGTCCAGGTGTGCGTCGTGTCCGCGCTCTTCACGACGGTCACGTCCCGCCCCCGCAGCAGGCGGGGCACGACCCGGTCGCCCAGGTGTCCCGATACCCCGTTCCCGACGTAGTCCGACCCGCGGATCTCGGTGGCGCGGATGTGGCCGGCGTCGTGCGCGGCGAGGGCGTCGCGCCACATCTGCGCCCGGACCCGTCCCTTCGGCCCCAGCGGAGCGAGCGGCAGGTCCTCCGTCATCGGACCGGTCACCGGGCCGTAGGCGTACAGGTTGCTCACCGTGGCGAGCACGACGTTCGACCGCTCGGCTGCGGTGATCAGCGCGTGCGCGATCGGCGGCCAGTCGGTGGGCCAGCGGTGGTACTGCGGGTTGGCGCAGTTGTAGAGCGCGACACCGCCGTCGGCGAGCGCGGTCAGCCGGTCCGAGGACGACGCGTCCGCGGCGACCCGGGTGATGGCCGGGTGCTCGGGCCCCGACCCGGAGCGGGTCACGAGGACGACCTGCTCGCCGCGCTCGGCCAGAAGCCGTGCGGTGGCGGTGCCGACTGGTCCGGCGCCGACGACGACGTGCTTGGCCATGGGGATGCTCCTCTGCCGCGCAGGCGGCGGGTTGACCGTCTCGATCGCGAGCCGGGTGCTCGCTCTCTCGACCGTCGCAGATCCGGTGGCGATTCGTCAAGAGCACCGCTCTCGTTTGTTGCCACCGATCTCTTTTTCCCCGATACTGGACCGCATGACCGCGCCCGCCACGCCATCGGCACCCCCGCCGGCACGCCCGCCGATGCCCCCGATGCCCCGCACGGCCCGCGAGCGCGTGCGCACCGAGCTGACCGACGAGATCAAGGCGATCGCGCTGGCGCAGCTCGCCGCGGGGGGCGGGTCCGCGCTCTCGCTGCGCGGCATCGCACGCGAGATGAACATGGCGTCGTCGGCCCTGTTCCGCTACTTCCGCAGCCGCGATGCGCTCCTGACGGCCCTCATCATCGACAGCTACAGCGCGCTGGCCGAGGCCGCAGAGACCGCCGAGGCACGCGTGCACGGCGGATCCGTCGAGGACCGCTGGATCGCCATCTGCCACGGGGTGCGCGACTGGGCGGTGGCCCAACCGCACGAGTACACGCTCATCTTCGGGTCGCCTATCCCCGGGTACGCCGCTCCGCAGGACACGATCGGGCCCGCCTCGCGCGTGCCGCTGCTGCTCGGTTCTCTGCTCGGCGACCTGGTGGCCGGCGGGGCCTACGACCCCGCCACCCATCCCGAGCCGCCGGCCGCCGTCGTCCGCGCCCTCGAGCCCATGCGCACCGCCGTGGCGCCCGGGATCCCGGTCGACCTGCTGGTGAGCGGGCTCATGGCGTGGACGTACCTGTTCGGAGCGCTGTCGTTCGAGCTGTTCGGGCACCGCCACGACGTGGTCGGCGACTACCCGGCCTTCTTCGACCACGAGGTCCGGCGGCTCGCGAGCGTGCTCGGGCTGGCTGGCCCTACAGGTCGTGCATGACGATCGGCGCGGTCGGCGTGGCCGACGCACCGTCGTCCTCCTCGGGGTGCCGGCGCAGGTAGACGGTGCTCGCGGCGAGCCCGCCCCACACCACCGCGAGCGAGACGATGAGGACAACCAGCGCGGTCGCGGTCATGGCACGAGCTCCTTCGGGGTCGTGGAGGTGCCGCGCGGCGGCCGGGCCGCGGCCGGCACGACGTCGGGCAGCGCGTCGGGCACGAACTCGTCGGGGCTGTGCCGCCAGCGCAGCGCGGTGAGCACGAACGCTCCCGCCACGATCGCGGCGAGCATGCCCCAGCCGAGGGTGTTGGTGAACCAGCGCGGGTAGTCGCCGTAGCCGTGGGCCACGAGGTCGACGAGCCCGGAGACGAACATGACCAGCAGCACGCCCGGCACCACCACGCCGACCAGCCACCGCCACCAGGTACCGATCTGGAGCGTCGAGACGGCGTTGAGGTGCCGCTGCAGCTCGGGCAGCCGGCGCAGCACCCAGGTGACCAGCACCGTCGCGAAGATCGCCGACGCGACGATCCCGACCTCGTTGACGTACTTGTCGACGGTGTCCAGCACCGGCAGCGCCGTCGACGTCGAGAACAGGGCCAGCGAGACGACCGCCGCGACTCCCCCGACGCGGATCGCACCCTGGCGGATGCTCAGGCCGAACTTCTCCTGGAACGCCGCCGAGACGACCTGCAGCAGCGAGAGCAGCGAGGTGAGCCCGGCGAGGGTGAGCGAGGCGAAGAACAGCACGCCGAAGATCGGCCCGCCCGGCATCATCGAGATGATCTGCGGGAACGCGATGAACGCCAGAGAGACGCCGGCGATCCCGTCGAGCTCCGCGATCGTGGTGCCCTGCTGCTGGGCCATGAAGCCCAGGGCGGCGAACACGCCGATCCCGGCCAGCAGCTCGAACGAGGAGTTCGCGAAGCCGACCACGAGACCGGTCGCCGTGAGGTTCGTCTTGCGCTTGAGGTACGAGGAGTACGTGACCATGATCCCGAACGCGACCGACAGCGAGAAGAAGATCTGGCTGTATGCCGCGATCCACACCCCCGGGTCGCTGAGCGCGGACCAGTCCGGGGTGAAGAAGGCGTTGAGACCGTCCAGGGCGCCCGGCAGGAACAGCGCGCGGAGCACCATCGCGAGGAACAGCACCACCAGGACCGGCAGGCCGATGACGTTCGCGCGCTCGAGACCCTTCTGCACGCCGAGCGCGAGCACGGCGAGCACGAGCACCCAGATCAGCAGCAGCGGCCAGGCCACCCCGGGAACGATGTCGAGGCTGACCCCCGGGGCCTGCGCCACCTGCAGGAAGCTGCCGGTGAAGAACCCGGCGGGGTCGTCGCCCCACGCCCGCGTGACGGAGAACCCGAGGTAGCTCGCCGACCAGGCGATGATCACCGTGTAGTACAGGATGATCACGAAGCAGATCGCGACCTGGAACCAGCCCAGCAGCTCGGCGCGCTTGGCCAGCCGGCGGAAGGCCGTCGGGGCCGAGCCGCGGAACCGGTGCCCGATGGCGTAGTCGAACAGCAGCACCGGGATGCCAGCCGTCAGCAGCGCGACGAGGTACGGGATGAGGAACGCGCCCCCGCCGTTCTCGTACGCGACGCCGGGGAACCGCCAGATGTTGCCGAGGCCGATCGCGGACCCGATCGCAGCGAGGATGAACCCCCGCTGCCCGGACCACTGCTCGCGTTTCGGACGTGGTGAATGAGCCATTGCGGTCCTTCGATCGACAGGTGGGCGGCGAGCCCACGGGCGGGTGATCGACAGTGCCGCGCGGGTGAGCGCGGTCACGGCGGGGCCGGGGGCAAGACGCAGCGCACGCTACGCCGTGAGCCTCGAGCGCGGGAAACTGTCTCGCGCCAGCCTCCCGGCGCCCGGTTTTATCCGGTTTCGGGGGCCACGCGGTTCGGGTCAGGGCGCGGCGGGGACGGTCGGGACCGCCGTCGGGGTCGGGGTCGGGAGCGCCCCCGAGGTGATCAACGAGCTGATCGCCTCAAGGACGTCGGGCGCGTTGGCGACGAAGACGACCACCAGAACCGTGCCGACGGCGACGCCCAGGAGCCGGGCGCCCGCGCGCCCGCCGCGTCGTCCCCTGCGCCACCGTGGCGGGATCCCCGCCCGACCGGAGGGCCGATCGGCGGGCCGACCGGACGACCACCCCGGTCCGCCGACCGTGGCGTGCGGACGCGCCCGGGCCGGCCGCCGGCGCACGTGCGCCTGCGCGGATCGCTCCGGTCGGCCCGACGACGGGGAGACCGCGGCGTAGGCCGCCGCGGCCGCCGTCAGGCTGGGGCTCGACGAACCGGCGAGCGCGGCCGAGAGGCGTCGCCCGAGATCGGCCACGTCGTACGGGCTCAGTCGCGGCGGAAGGCCCGCCAGGAAGGAGGCGAGCTGCGCGCGCCCGACGACGCGCAGCCCGAGCCCGGCGGACACCGCCTCCTGGTCCAGGCCGACGAGGCAGATCACCCCGAAGCCAGCGCTGCGGTGCTGCGGTGCCAGCAGCGCGGTGAGCGCCGACACCGCGTTCGCCGCGCCTTCGAGCTCACGGTCGCGCCGGTGTCCGTTCTGTCGCAGCACCCCGTCGGTGAGCGTGACCACGCCCGTCCAGTACCTCGCGTCGATCACCGCGATGCCGCCCGGGCCGATCGCGACGTGGTCGATGCGCGCCTGCGCTCGGCCGGGCCAGTGGACGTCGTGCAGCACGGTCCACCCGTGCTGGGCGAGCCCCTCGAGCACCTGGGCAACGTGACCCGACTGTGTCACCCGATCCGACCGTGCCACCTGATCCGACGGCGACAGCTGATCCTCGGCACCGAAATAGCCGTCCACGCTTCCCCCTGCAGTTCTGTCCAGCCCCTGTTCGCCCTATCGGCCACGGAAGGTCGCTGCATGAGCAATCACCCGGACGCCGAGGCCGACCGGGGTCCCGGAGAGCGCCCTCAGACGGCGGCGAGCGGGATCGACGGGTCGGCCAGGCGGGCCGGGTCCACCGTCCGGGCGCTGGCGATCAGGTCCTCGATGTCGCCGACGACGTCCCACACGTTCACGTTCATCCCCGCCAGCACCCGGCCGCCGGCGAGCCAGAACGCGATGAACTCGTGGCGCCGGACCTCGCCCCGGAACACGACCTGGTCGGCCTCACCGGGCTCCACGTACCCGACGTACTCCATGCCGAGGTCGTACTGGTCCGAGAAGAAGTACGGCAACCGGTCGAACGTGGCGTCCTGCCCGAGCATCGCCTTGGCCGCGATCGCGCCCTGCCGCCGCGCGTTCTCCCAGTGCTCGACGCGCAGCCGGCGGCGCAGGGTCGGGTGGTAGGCGTTCGCGACGTCGCCCGCCGCGAACACAGCCGGATCCGCGGTGCACAGGTGCTCATCGACCAGCACGCCGCCGGTGACGTCGAGGCCGGCGTCGGCCGCGAGCGCGACCACCGGGGTGATCCCGATCCCGACCACGACGAGGTCGGCGGGCACCGCGCTCCCGTCGGCGAGCTCGACGCCGGTCACCAGACCGTCGCCGGTCAGGCCCACCACCTGCGCGCCGAGGAGCAGGCGCACGCCGTGCGCGTGGTGCAGGTCGGCGTAGATCTGGGCGACCTCTCGGCCGAGCACACGCAGCAGCGGGAGCTCGGCGGTCTCGATCACGGCGACCTCCCGACCGGCGGCCCGGGCCGCGGCGGCGACCTCGAGCCCGATCCAGCCCCCGCCGATGATCGCGACCCGCGACGCGCGGTCGATCTCGATCTTCAGCAGCTCGCAGTCCTCCAGCCGGCGCAGGTACACGACTCCGTCGAGCCCGGCACCCGGCACGGTCAGCCGCCGGGGCTCCGAGCCGGTCGTGAGCAGCAGCCGGTCGTACCCGACGCGCCGGCCGTCGTCGCAGACCACGACCCGGGCTGCCCGGTCGATCGAGGTGACGGTCGTGGCCAGCCTCAGGTCGATGTCGTTCCACGCGTACCAGTCGCTCGGGTGGACGAACACGTCCTCGAGCGGGGCGGTGCCCAACAGCAGGCCCTTGGACAGCGGGGGCCGCTCGTACGGGCGGTTCGGCTCGCTGCCGATGAGCACGATCTGCCCGTCGAACCCCTCCTCCCGCAGGACTTGCGCCGCGGCGGCGCCGGCCAGACTCGCTCCGACGATGACGAAGGTCTGCTTCGGGTCCATGCGTCGTCGCTACTCCTCCCAGCCGACCGCCGTCAAGGGTGCCGCGGGCGATGCGGGCGCCGAGCGCCCGCCACCTCGGCTCAGGCGGTGGCGAAGGCGGCCAGGCCGAGGTGCACGGCGCGGTCGAACAGCACCTCGCGCTCGTCGGCAGACAGGGCGGCACCCGAGAACAGCAGGTCGGAGATGGTGCAGATCGCGAGCGCCTGACCTCCCTCGGCGTCGGCCACGGCGTACAGCGCCGCCGCCTCCATCTCGACCGCGAGCGTGCCGTGCCGCACCAGGAGCTCGTTCGTGCTCGGGCGGTCGACGTAGAACGCGTCGCTCGAGAGCACCGCGCCCGCGTGCACCGCACCCGGGTGGGTGCCGGACGTGGCCGCCGCGACCGCTGCCGCCGCGAGCGCGAAGTTCGGGGCGTGGCTGTAGTGGATGCCCGGGATCCGGTTCGCGGTCAGGGCGGAGTCGGTGTGGGCGGCGGTCGCGATCACGACGTCGCCGACCTCAAGGACCGGCGCCATGCCGCCCGCGGTACCGATCCGGATGATCCGGCGCACCCCGTAGAACCGGAACAGCTCGGTCGCGTAGATCGAGATCGACGGCATGCCCATGCCCGACGCGAGCACGGAGACCGGTCGACCCTCGTAGGTGCCGGTGAACCCGAGGATGCCGCGGACCTCGGTGACCAGGCGGGCGTCGTCGAGCACGGTCTCGGCGATGTGACGGGCGCGGCGGGGGTCGCCGGGCATGAGGACGTCGGGAGCGAAGTCGCCGGGCGCTGCGGAGATGTGCGGGGTAGCCATGATCTGCAGGGTATCGACTGCGGCCCGACGCCGGGCGCCGAGCGACGCCCGGCGGTCCACAGCGGCCGGCCGCGCCAGGGACCGACGTCGGCGGCCCGTGCCACGCTCGCGGACGTGACCTCCCGCTCCCGGTCGGACCCCGCTCCGTGGCCCCGCGCCCGCCGGAGCCGGGGCGCGGGGCGGGGTGCCGGGCGGGGCGGCACCCGGGGTGCAGTCCGGGGTGGTGCGGTGGCCGCCATCTACGCGGCGTCCGCGCTTGCGGTGGCCGTCGGCGTCGGCCTTGCGGCCGGGGGGATCACGACGGCGGCCGCCGGGCTGCGCTATCCCGTCACCGCCGACGACGCCGCCTCCGCGTGGGTCGCGCTGGACTCGCTCGAGGTCAAGGGCCGGGCGCCCCGTACGGGATACGACCGCGACCTCTTCGGCCAGGCGTGGCAGGACGTCGACCGCAACGGGTGCGACACACGCAACGACGTGCTCGCGCGCGACCTCACCGCCGTGACGTTCAAGCCCGGCACCGGCGACTGCGCGGTGCTGTCCGGCACGCTCGCCGACCCGTACAGCGGGCAGCCGATCGCCTTCGAGCGCGGGGCCGAGACCAGCGCGGACGTGCAGATCGACCACGTCGTCGCGCTCGCTGACGCCTGGCAGAAGGGCGCGCAGAGCTGGTCGCCGCAGGTCCGGGCGGCGTTCGCCAACGATCCCGCCAACCTGCTCGCCGTCGACGGACCGCTCAACCAGGAGAAGGGCGCGGGCGACGCGGCGACCTGGCTGCCGCCGCACAAGCCGTTCCGCTGCCGCTATGTCATCCGCCAGATTCGGGTCAAGGCCGCGTACGGGCTGTGGGTGACGGCGGCCGAGCGGGACGCGCTCGCGCGCGAGCTCGGGCGGTGCGAGGTGGTGTCCGCCCCGGGCGGGTGACGACCGCGACCGGCGACCGGCGACCGATCGAAGAGGACGTCGCCGCGAGGGGTCGCCGCTAGGGCGCGAGCCCGGCGGCGCCCGCCGGCAGCTCGACGTCGAGCCCGGTCGCGGTCACCCGCACGCCGCCGTCGCGCACCACGACTCCCGACAGCTCGAACCCGTCGGGCAGTCCGTCGATGGGCACGGTGAGGTCGCTCAGCTGACCCGCGAGCACCCCCGGCAGGTCGTCGACGTCGACCGCGAGCCCGCCGAAGGCGACGGAGACGACGTCGACCCGGATCTGGCCGTCCTCCACCCGGGGCACCAGGGTCGCGGTGACATCCAGCCCGAGCAGCTGGGTGGCCGCCGTGAGCTGATCGCCCTCGATCTGCAGCTCGAGCTCGACGTCGGACCTGGTCGCGACGAGCTCCTGGAGGGTCGCTGCCGACAGCGTGCCGGTGAGCACCGCGCGGGCGACCGTGTACGGCTCGGCGGTGGTCACGTCGCTCGCGTCGACCTCGACGTCGGTCACCTCGACACCCTCCAACGTCAGCCCATCGGCGCGCACCGAGACGTCCGAGAGTGTGCCCGCGCTCAGCTGGGTGAGGAACGGGAAGCCGCCGATCGTGACCCGCGGCTCGCCGACGAGACCGTCGACGTTGGCCGCCAGCTCCCGCACCGCGAGCGCCTCCGCCCGGCCGACGGCGACCCGGTCGACGACGACCGCACCGCCCGCGAGCAGCACGAGCACGGTCGAACCGACGGCCACTGCGCGCACACCCATGCGGGCCACTGTACGAGCCGTCCCGCCGGCAGAATCGGCCCGGGCAGGGTCTGGCGGCCGCTCCGCACGGCACCTAATCTGGAATCAGACCTCGCCGAACGGGACCGAACGATGCGCTGGATTCCCCTGGTCATCCTCACGGCGGTGGTGCTGTGGGCGCTGCGGCCGGTGTGGCGGCGCCACGGACCGCCGGCTCGGGCGGCGTCGCGCCGCCTGGACGGCCCGGCGACGTCCGGCGGGCAGCGGCCGCACGCCGGCCTGCGACTGCACCGCAGACGAACCCCGGCCCCGAACCCGTTCGAGGTGCTGCGCATCCAGACCCGCCTGAGCGCCGTCGCCGACGAGGTCCGCGCCCTCGAGCGCGACGAGACCGTGTTCGCGCGGGCCCACCACCTCGAGGCGACCCAGGTCGCCTACGACGCCCTCCTGGCCGAGGCGTGCGTCCTGGCCGGGGTCGCTACCCGACCGAGCGCGCCGGGCGACGAGGGCGAGCGCTTCCGGGAAGAGGTGGAGCTGGCCGAACGCGGTTGGTCGTGGTGACGCCCGTCCACCATCCGGATGGTGGGGACCCGGGGGAAGAACCCGGCTGAACCCGGGGGTTGGACGGGTATGCCCCCCACCCCCGCACGGACCCGCATCGGCGCCGGGTTCATCCTGCTGCTCTCCGCTCTCACGGCCATCGGCCCGCTCACGTTCGACACCTATCTCGCGGCCTTCCCGGAGATCGCCGTCGACCTGTCCGCGTCGTCGGCCCTGGTCCAGCTGACGCTCACGGCGTCGCTCGCCGGTCTCGCCCTCGGTCAGCTCCTGATCGGATCGCTGTCCGACACGTACGGTCGCCGTCGTCCCCTGCTCGGTTCCCTGGCGGTCTACGTCCTGGCGTCGACGGCCATCGTGTTCGCCGGGTCGGTCGGGATGCTCACCGCGCTGCGGTTCGTGCAGGGCTTCAGCGCCGCCGCCGGGATGGTGCTGTCGATGGCGATCATCCAGGACAAGTACACCGGCATCCAGGTCTCGAAGGTGCTCGCGCGGCTGATGCTCGTCGTCGGGGTGGCGCCGATCCTGGCCCCCACCATCGGCGCGCAGCTGCTGCGGTTCGGGTCGTGGCGCAGCATTTTCGGCTTCCTCGCCGCGACCGGCGTCGTGCTGCTCGTGCTCGCGGCGGTCTTCCTGCGCGAGTCGTTGCCGGTCGAGCGCCGCCGGTTGGGCGGGACGAGCGCGGCCCTGGGCACGTACCGGGACCTGCTGACCAACCGCCCGTTCCTCGGGCTCGCGCTGCTGTCGGCGTTCTACATGTCCGCGCTGTTCACCTACGTCGCCTCGTCGACGTTCGTGTTCCAGGCCGGGTTCGGGCTGGACGTGCAGCAGTTCGGGTTCGTGTTCGCCGGGGGAGCCGCGGCCATCACGATCGCGAGCCAGGTGTGCGGGGCGCTCGTCGGCCGGTTCCAGCCGACCCAGATCCTCACGTTCGCCGTCTGGTCGGGGCTCGGGCTCTCGACCGCCCTGTTCGTCGTCGCCCTCGCGGGTGGCGGGCTCGTCCCCGTCGGGGTGCTGCTCATCCTGACGCTCGCGACCGCCGGCCTGGTGATGCCCTCCGCCCCGGCGATCGCGCTGGCGACCAACGGGCACCGGGCCGGGAGCGCGGCGGCGCTGCTCGGCGCACTGCAGTTCGGGGTCGGCGCCCTGATCGCGCCGATCACCGGCCTGCTCGGCGGCGACCCGGCGGTCGCGATGGCGGGGGTCATGTTCACGATGATCGCGCTGAGTGCCATCCTCCTCGCCGCGGTCTCCCGCACCTGGCGACGCCAGCCGGTGGCCCCCCTCGCCCCGCCGACGAGCGTCCCGGCGATCACTGCCGAGATCCCGGTCTCCGCCCTCTGAGCCGCGCGCGCCTCGACCGCGGATCTCGCAGCCGCGCGGATCGCCGGATCGTCGGCCGCGCGGAATTGCCGGGTCGTCGGCGTGGGACACCCGGGTTGCGGGGGCAGGGGTGCGACGATCTGCCGCATGAGCGGGTATGCGGTCGTCGACACGGAGACCACCGGATTCTCGCCGGCACAGGGTGACCGGGTGCTCGAGGTCGCCGTCGTGCTGCTGGACGACGACGGCCGCGTCGAGCGGGAGTGGGAGACCCTGCTCAACCCCGACCGCGGCGTCGGGCCGCAGCACGTGCACGGGATCAGCGCGGCCGAGGTCGCGCGCGCCCCTCGGTTCGACGAGATCGCTCCGTATCTCGCGTACCTGTTCTCGGGTCGGCTCGTCGTGGGGCACAACATCGCCTTCGACGCCCGGTTCCTCACGGCGGAGTTCGCGGCCGCGGGCCTGACGGTGCCGCTCGATCCCGGTCGTTGCCTGTGCACGCAGGCGTTGGCGCGCCAGCACCTGCCCGGGCCGAAACGGACGCTCGCGGTCAGCTGCGAACAGGCTGGCGTCGTCCACAGCGGGGCACACTCGGCGATCGGCGACACCCGCGCGACCGCCGAGCTGCTGCAGTACTTCCTGCGGTCCGGGCCGGTTCCACCGCCGTGGCGACCGGTGTACGACGCCGCGGTCCGCGCCCACTGGCCCGGCGTGGCGCCGACCGGACCCGGTCTCGGCGGCGGCTTCGGCGGGCCCGCGGACGGCATGCTCGACCTCGACAGCCTGATGCCGGCCGCCGCCCCCGCACCGGCGGTCCGCGTCCTGGTGCGGCACGGCTACCGCGGAGTCACCGCGGCCCGGTAGCTCAGCGGCCCGGTAGCTCAGCGGCCCGCTGAGCCGCCTACCCCGCCCGGACCGTCAGGGTGCTCGAGCCGTCGGCCAGTCGTCGAACCTCGATCCGTTCCGCGATCGACTGCTTGAGCGCCTCGACGTGCGACACGACACCCACCACGCGCCCACCGGCGCGCAGCTTGCCCAGCTCGACGAGCACCGCCTCGAGGGTCTCGGGGTCGAGGGACCCGAACCCCTCGTCGACGAACAGCGTGCCGAGCTCGATCCCGCCCGCCTCGGCGGTCACGACGTCGGCCATGCCGAGGGCCAGGCACAGCGAGACGTAGAAGGTCTCGCCGCCGGACAGCGTGCGCGGGTCACGGGCCGCTTCCATCCGGTGGTCGATCACCTTCATCGACAACCCCGTGCGCCGACTGCGCACGTCCTCCCGTTCGTCACTGCGGACGAGCTCGAACCGTCCGTCCGACATCGGCAGCAGCCGATCGTTCGCCGCCGCCACGACGTCTTCGAACCGTTTGACCAGCACGTACGTCGCAAGCGTCAGCCGCTTCGCGTTGTCGCCACCCGAGGCCGCCGCGAGGTCCGCCATCCGGGTCACCGGCCCGGCCAGGGCGCGCGCGGCCTCGTGCAGCGCCAGTGCCGCCTCGACCTCGTCCATCGCGGCCGCGGCCGACGACGCGGACCGCGCCGCGAGCACGGCAGCACCGGCCGCTGCACCGGCCACCGCCTCGGCGCCCGCCTGCGCGACGCGCGCGGCCTCCAGATCGACGACGACGTCGTCGGCCAGCGCGGCGATCGCCGGCTCGGCGAGCCCGCTGGAGACCCGGGCCAGCGCCGCGTCCTGCGCGGCGATCGCCGCCTCCAGGGCGGTCAGGTCGGCCGCAGGCAACAACGCAGCACGGGCGGATGCGCCGTCCGCGAACCCCTGGGCGGCGAGGGCCGCGGCCAGCTCGGTCGACCGCGTGCTGAGGTCCTGCTCGGCCCGCTCCGCGCCCTCGAGCGCAGCCGCGAGCGCATCGCACGCGGCCACCTGCGCGCCCAGGTCCGCCACCCGGGCGGCGACGGTCGGCCGACCGTCCCGCGCCATCTCGATCTCACGCTCGGTGGAGGTTAGGTCGGACCGCAGCGCAGCGACGGACACCCGCGCCGTGGTGATCGCCGTGTCGAGCGCACGCGATCGGACCGCCGCCTCCTCGGTCGCCGCGTCGTGGTCGGCCAGGGCGGCGTGCAGCACGTCGAGCTCGGATCGCGCCGTGACGGCCATCGCGACGAGCACCCCGAGCTGCTCGGCGTCGGCGTCGTGCTCGGCCAGGGTCTTCGGGCCGGCGAGCTCGCGCTGGCCGGACAGCCGTTCGGTGAGGGTGGTCACGATGCCGGAGGCCCGCGCGAAGGCCGCCTCGGCGACGGTCCGTGCGCCCTCGGCCAGCTCGACCTGCTCCGCCGTGGCGTGATCGGCGGCGAGCGCGGCCACCTGCGGGTGCTCGCGGGCGCCGCACACCGGGCACGGTGCGTCGGGCGCGAGCCCGGCGGCCAGCTCGCCGGCCATCCCCGCGAGCCGCCGACCGCGCAGGTAGGCCTCCGCTGCGATCGCCTCCTGCGCGAGCGCGAGCCTGTCCGCCGCCGCAGCGATCGCCGCGGCCAGGGTCACCGCGAGGGTCTCGGCCGTGCGGGCCGCTTCGCCGGCCGTGCGAGCGGCCTCTGCACGCTGCTGGCGCACCGGCAGGTCCGCCGCGACCTCCTGGCAGGCGGTGATCGCGCTGACGAGCTCGTTGCGCGCGGCCGGGCGGGAGACGGCCTCGACGGCAAGGGCCTCCTGCTCCGCGACCGCGGACACGAGCGTCGTCTCGTCGGCGTCCAGGTGACGACGCCGATCGGGCAGGTCGCGTTCGAGCCGTTCCACCCGGGCGAGGGTCGCCACCTGGGCGGCGAACCCGTCCCGCGCCGCCGTCAGGCCCGCGCGATCCAGCCGTGCCAGGTCGGCGGGAACGACGGAGCGCGCGCGGGCGAGCCGGTCACGGGCCCGCCCGGCCGCGGCGTCGGCCACCCCGGCGGCGGTCAGGACGGGCGCGACGACGGACGCCCGGCGAGCCAGGTCGCGGCGTTCGACGTCGGCGGCGTGGGTGGGCGCGCGCTCGGCCAACAGGTCCTGCTCAGCGCGGAGTGCTGCGCGCCGCGCCACCGCGTCGGCGAGCACCCGCGTCTCGTCGAACACGGACCGTGCGCGGGTGAGCTCGTCGCGGGCGGCGGCTTCGGCCCTGGTCGCGTCCGCGGCGGCCTGCGCGAGGGCATCGACGTGCGCCCGCACGGCCGGCAGCACGTCCGGTGAGGCGACCTCGCCGAGCGCGCGCAGCTCGGCCGCGCTCGCCAACTCACCCGGGCCCGCCGCCCCGACTGGGCCCGGGACCTCGTCGGTGATCCCCGCCGAGCCGACGAAGTGGGCCACCGCCGCGCCGACGTCCGTGCGCGCGGCGGCGACCGCGCGCTGCACCTCGATCCGCATCGCGACCAGCCGGTCCTGCACCCGCTCGTACACCGCGGTGCCGAACACCTTCTGCAGCAGCCCGCGCCGGTGCTCCGGATCGGCGCGCAGGAAGCTCGCGAACTCCCCCTGCGGCAGCACGATGGTCTGCACGAACTGGGCGCGGTCGAGCCCGATCGCGCGCTGGATCTCCGCGCCGGCCTCGTCCAGGCGGGTCGAGATGAGCTCGCCGCCGGCCGGATCGGCCGTCCCGGCCCCGAGGGCGCCGTCGGGCCCGGCCAGGCGCCACAGCTTCACGGTCGCCTGCTGCTTCGTGGTGCCTGAGCCGCGCTTCTTGGCCCGCATCCACTCGGGGCTGCGCAGCACGCGGTACTCACCCGACCCGGTCTCGAACACCAGGTCGACGTAGGTCTCGGTGTCCTCGTCGGCGTACCCGGACCGCAGCCGGTCGTCGCTCGAGTCGGCCGAGGCGACCTTGCCGTACAGCGCGAACACGATCGCGTCGATGATGGTCGACTTGCCGGCGCCCGTCGGACCTTCGAGCAGGTACAGCCCGGACGCGCCGAGCTGCTCGAAGTCGATCGTGTACTTCCCGGCGAACGGCCCGAGCGCCTGCATCGTGAGCGAACGCAGGTGCATCAGGCGCTGCGATCCAGCGCGAGGACGTGCTCGAGCGCAGCTCGCAGCGCACTCGCCTCGGCGCGGGTGGGCTCCGCGGCGGTGATGTGCTCGACGAACTCGGCCGCCACCTCGAGCGGGTCGCGCGCCGAGGTCACCGCGACGTGCTCGCGCGCACCGGCGGCGGCCGGCGGGCGGTGCTGGACCACGAGCGCATGCGGGAACCGCACCTTGACCCGGGCATACAGCTCGGGCGGCCGGGCCACGTCGGTCACGGTCACGCGCAGCCAGTCGGCGACATACGCCTCGCCCGCAGCCCCGAGCAGCTCCTCGAGCGTGCCGGTCACCTCGGCGATCCGCCGGGGCACGGGCGCGGGGATCAGCCGCGCCTCGCCGACGACGCCGTCGGGGCCGACGTCGATCAGCACGCTCGACTTCACCTGGCGCAGCTCGGAGAACGAGTAGGCCAACGGGGAGCCCGAGTAGCGCAACACGGTGCCGGCCGCGCCGCCGATGCGTTGCGGACCATGCAGGTGCCCGAGCGCGACGTAGTCCATCCCGGCGAACACCCCGGCCGGCACATGGTCGACGCCACCGACCCGGATGTCCCGCTCCGACTCCGACGCCTCACCACCGAGCACGAACGCGTGCGCGAGCACCACGGCCCGCGGCCGGGGGGTGCCGGCGGCGGCCGCGGCGGCCGTCCGCACGGCGAGGTCCCCGCGGATGCGATCCATCGCGGCGCCCGTGACCGCCGCGTGCGACCGGGCGAGCGGCTCGCTCGGGTCGGGCGACAGCGCGCGCCGCACGACGTCGGGATCCAGGTACGGCAGGCCGTACACGAGGACCGGGACGTCGCCCCCACCGGCCCCGCGGCCGGGCGGGGTGAGCGTGACCGGTGTCGCGGCGTCGGCCACGCGGGTGCGCAGGTGGACCCCGGGTCGCATCAGGCCCGCGCCGAAGCCGAGGCGGATCGCGGAGTCGTGGTTGCCGGAGGTCACCACGACGACGGCGTGCTCCGCCAGGCGCCCGAGCGTCTCCGACAGCAGGGTGACGGCCTCGACGGGCGGCACCGCGCGGTCGTACACGTCGCCCGCGACGAGCACCGCGTCGACCCCCTCGTCCCGCGTCACCGCCACGAGGTGGTCGAGGAACGCGGCCTGGTGCTCGAGCAGGTCGACGCCGTGCAGGCTTCGCCCGAGGTGCCAGTCGGAGGTGTGCAGGAGCCGCATGCCTGAGACGGTAGACCGCGCGTCCGACACTTCGGGCGGGGCACTCCGAGCGCCTGTGGATTCGTGGCAGATCCGGTCACGCCGGCTCGGTCACGCCGGCTCGGTCACGTCCGCGACGGTCGCGGCGAGGGCCCGGACGAGGTCGTCGCCGTCGACCGTCGCGGCGACGCCGTGCGCGCCGGCGCCGATCGAGACCACCCGGCCGGTGACCCGGGCGTCCGCGATCACGGGCCACGCGTGCAGCGCGCCGAACGGTGTGATGGTGCCCCGCTCGTAGCCGGTGACCTCCCGCGCCGTCCCGGCGTCGGGCATGGAGAGGCGGCTGACGCCGAGCAGCTCGCGGAGCTTGGGCCACGAGATCGTGCGGTCGCCCGGGACGAGCACGAACAGGAAGTCGTCGTCGGCCCGGCGCACGACGATCGTCTTGAGGAGCGCGGCGGGGTCGATCCCGCGGGCCGCCGCCGCCTCGGCCAGCGAGGACACGCGGCCATGCCGGGTCACGGTGAACTCGATCCCTGCAGCGCCCAGGGCCGCAAGAGCCGGGTTCGCGCCACCGTCCAGGTCAGTCATGCGCCCCACTGTAGGAGCGACCGCCGACCCCGACGAGCCCTCGCCACCGGACTACTGTTGATGCGGGTGCATCGAGTTCGCCGACGCGCCCGACCGGCGCCGAGCGCCGACCCACGCGAGGAGAGGGACCGACCCGGACCATGACGCACCTGGCGGTAGAGGCCTGGGAGGCGCTGTTGCGCGCGCAGATCACCCTGATCAAGGAGTTCACCGACGACTTCCGCGGCGGGCCGGTCACCATGCCCGAGTACGACGTCCTCTACACGCTGACCGGCTGCCCGGCCGGGGGCGTACGGCTGCGGGAGCTCGCCGAGCACGTGCGGCTGAGCCAACCGGGCCTCAGCCGCCTGGTCGAGCGGATGGAGTCGGCCGGCCTGGTCAGCCGCGAGCGCGACCCGCACGACGGTCGCGGCACGCTGGTCGCCCTCACCGACCGGGGCCGCGAGCTGCAGCACGAGACGGGCCGCCGGCACGCGCGGTCGATCGTCGCCCGGGTCGGCAAGGCCCTGACCCCCGCCGAGCTGACTGAGCTCGAGCGCCTGTGCACCAAGCTCCGCGACCCGCCGGCCCGCTGAACCGGGCCGGTTTCCCGAGGAATCCGCTCGCCGGACGCGCACATCTCGCGGTAGACCGGGCGGGTGGAGGGGGCTGGGGCCCGGGTCGGGGAGAATGGGCGGTCGTGGAACAGATCGCGGCGGGTTCGGACGGTGGGCGGGCGACACCGCCCTCCGGTGACGCCGCTCCGATTTCCGCACCGGCAGGCTCGTCCGGCGCGGCAGCCTCGTCCGGCGCCTCGCCCGCGACTCGTGGCCGACGACGGCGCGGCGGGGCTTCGCGTGGGCGTGGCGGTCGGACACCGCAGGGAGCCACGACCCCGGACGCGAGCCCGACCGGCGCGACACCGTCCGCCACCGCGGACGACGCCAGGCCCCCTTCGCAGGCGCAGCCCGGGTCCGGGACCGGGACCACCTCCGAACCCACGTCCGGGACCGGAACCGGCCCCGGGACGAACGCCGGTTCGAGGCCGGGTCGGGCGAAGAGCGGCCGCGGCCAACGGGCCTCCTCCCGAGGACCTCGTGAGACTCCCGAGTCCCTCGACGCGCGGCAGGCCCCCCGCGCGAGCCGCAAGGCGACGGTGCGCCGCGCCGTCGTCGTCCCACCGATCACCTACCCGCCCGACCTGCCCGTCTCGGCCCGCCGCGACGACATCTCCGCGACCATCCGCGACCACCAGGTCGTGATCGTCTCGGGCGAGACCGGGTCCGGCAAGACCACGCAGCTGCCGAAGATCCTGCTTGAGCTCGGACGCGGTCGCGCCGGTCAGATCGGGCACACGCAGCCACGCCGGATCGCCGCGCGCACGGTCGCGGAGCGGATCAGCGAGGAGATCGGCACCCCGCTCGGCGAGATCGTCGGGTACCAGGTGCGGTTCACCGACACGTCGTCGGACGCGACCCTGGTGCGCGTGATGACGGACGGCATCCTGCTCGCCCAGATCCAGCGCGACCCGATGCTGCGGGCGTACGACACCCTGATCATCGACGAGGCGCACGAGCGCTCGCTCAACATCGACTTCATCCTCGGCTACCTCACCCGGCTGCTGCCCCAGCGCCCGGACCTCAAGGTCATCATCACCTCGGCCACGATCGACTCCACCCGGTTCGCGGAGCACTTCGCGGGGGCCGACGGCGTGCCCGCCCCGGTCGTCGAGGTCACCGGCCGGACCTACCCGGTCGAGATCCGGTACCGCCCGCTGTCCCCGGACGACGACCTCGAGCCCGACCCGGCGGACCAACCGTCCGCCATCACCCGCGCCAACGCCCGCTCCACCTCCCGCAACCCCACCTCGCACCTGTCCGACGCAGCGAAGGCCCGGTCCCGCGGCACGGGCGACCCGTCGAAGCAGGAGGACCGCGACCCGCTCACCGCGGTGTGCGAGGCGGTCGACGAGCTGTGCGCCGAGGGCCCGGGCGACATCCTGGTGTTCTTCTCCGGCGAGCGGGAGATCCGCGACGCCGCCGACGCGCTCGCCGGGCACCTCGGCCCGCGGGTCACCGACCAGCGCCGGCCGGACGCCGTCGAGATCATCCCGCTGTACTCGCGGCTGTCCTCCGCCGAGCAGCACCGGGTGTTCGAGCACCACTCGACCCGACGCCTCGTGCTCGCCACCAACGTCGCCGAGACGTCCCTGACCGTGCCCGGCATCCGGTACGTCATCGACCCCGGCACGGCCCGCATCTCCCGGTTCTCCAAGGCGACCAAGGTCCAGCGGCTGCCGATCGAACCCGTCTCGCAGGCGTCCGCCAACCAGCGCGCCGGGCGGTGCGGGCGCGTCGCGGACGGGATCGCCATCCGGCTGTACTCCGCCGAGGACTTCGAGTCGCGCCCGGAGTTCACCGAGCCCGAGATCCTGCGCACCTCCCTGGCAGCCGTGATCCTGCAGATGGTCGCGGTCGGGGTCGCCTCCACGCCCGACGACGTCGCGCACTTCCCGTTCGTCGAACCGCCCGACACCCGCTCGATCCGCGACGGCGTCCAGCTCCTCACCGAGCTCGGCGCCCTCGAGACCGTCACGCACGCCTCGGCCGACGAGGCCGACCCCACCCGGTCCCCCGCGCGCGCGGCGCCGTCCGACGCGACGAAGACCGCCGACGCGACGAAGACCGGGGCGCGGCTGACCGACGTCGGGCGGGCGCTCGCGCAGCTGCCGATGGACCCGCGGCTCGGCCGGATGATCGTCGAGGGCGGGCGCCGCGGCGTCGCACGCGAGGTCATGATCATCGCCGCCGCGCTGTCCATCCAGGACCCGCGCGAACGCCCGCTCGAGCAGCGTCAGCACGCCGACCAGCTGCACGCCCGGTTCGCCGACCCGACCTCCGACTTCCTCACGTACCTGAACCTCTGGGAGCACGTCAAGGACGCGCAGCGCGAGCTCGGCAGCTCCGCGTTCCGGCGCATGTGCAAGTCCGAGCACCTCAACTACATGCGCCTGCGCGAGTGGCAGGACGTCGTGACCCAGCTGCGCGAGATGGCCAAGCCGCTCGGCATCCGGGTCGAGCCGCCCCGCCCGCGACACCTGCCCGACGCCGCCCCGACGCTCGCCGAGGCCGGCGGTGCCTCCAGCGCCCCGGGCGCCTCCAGCGCCCCGGTGAGCACCCCGCCGCGCCGCCGGACCGCCCCGGGCGCCGCCCAGGAGCTGCTGGCGAGCGACACCGCCCCCGACGAGTCGAACCTGCGGCTCGACTGGGACGCCGACCGCATCCACGTCTCGCTGCTGTCCGGACTGCTCTCGCAGATCGGGATGCAGGAGGCGAACGAGATCAAGGTCGCACCGGCGCGCGCGAAGAAGCCGTCGTCGTCGGCCCGCAAGGGCGCCCGCAACGAGTACCTCGGGGCCCGCGGCGCGCGGTTCGCGATCTTCCCCGGCTCGCCCCTGTCGCGGAAGCCCCCGGCCTGGATCATGGTCGGCGAGCTGGTCGAGACCTCCCGGCTTTGGGGGCGCGACGCCGCCCGGATCCAGCCCGAGTGGGCCGAGGACCTGGCCGCCCACCTGGTCAAACGCACGTACTCCGAACCCGCCTGGTCGACCAAGCAGGGTGCGGCGATGGCGTCCGAGAAGGTGCTGCTCTACGGGGTGCCGATCGTCGCGCAGCGCCGCGTGCTGTACGCGAAGGTCGACCCCGAGCACGCGCGCGAGCTGTTCATCCGGCACGCGCTGATCGAGGGCGAGTGGACCACGCACCACGAGTTCTTCCACGACAACCGCGCGCTGCTCGCCGAGGCGGAGAGCCTCGAGCACCGCGCCCGGCGACGCGACCTCGTGGTCGACGACGACGCCCTGTTCGCCTTCTACGACGAGCGGATCCCGGCCGACGTCGTCTCCGCGCGCCACTTCGACACGTGGTGGAAGACGGCCCGCCGCACCGAGCCCGACCTGTTGACGTTCACCCTCGAGATGCTCGTGCCCGACGCCGAGCTGGGCGCGGTGAGCGAGACGGACTTCCCGTCGACCTGGCCGCAGGGCGACCTGATGCTGCCGCTGACCTACCAGTTCGAGCCCGGCACGGACGCCGACGGCGTCACCGTCCACATCCCGGTCGTGGTGCTGAACCGCGTGCGACCCGAGGGTTTCGACCAGATGGTGCCCGGAGTCCGCGAGGAGCTCGTGGTGGCCCTGATCCGCTCGCTGGCCAAGCCCGTGCGCGTGCAGCTCGTGCCCGCACCGGACGTGGCGCGCGACGTCGTGGCCTGGATCGACGAGCACCTGCCGAGCTGGCTGGACACCGTGCGTGCCGGTGACATGGCGGGCTCGATGCACGAGGCCGTCGCGGCAGCGGTGCGCGCGCTGCGCGGCGTCGAGATCCCGGACACCGCGTGGGACGACGAACGCCTGCCCGCGCACCTGCGCATGACGTTCCGGGTGAACGAGGAACGCGCCGGTCACAACCTCATGGTCGACGAGAGCAAGGACCTCATCGCGCTCCAGCGCCGGCTCGCCGCGCACACCCAGGACGCGGTCCGGGTCGCGGTGCGCTCGGCCGTGCGCGACGCCGTGCGCGCGTCGAACGCCGCCTCGAAACCGGTCACCAAGGGCGACGGCTCCAAGCCGGGCGCGTCGGCCGCGGGTGCCGCGGGTGCCGCCGGTGGTGCCGCGAAGCCGTCGGGCGTGCCCGCACGGACCCCGGGCGCCCCGACCGGCACCCCGTCGTCGACCCCGGCCGGGGCCCCGGCCACCCCGACGGCCGCCGCGATCGCCGAACGCACCGGGCTGACCGCCTGGCCGAGCGACCTGTCGGGCGGCGCGATCCCGCTCATGGTCGAGACCCCGGTGCAGGGCATCGTCGTGCGCGGGTACCCGGCGCTGATCGAGGAGCCCGGCCCCGGCCGCGCGCTGCAGGTGAGCCTGCGCGTGCTGGCCGACCCCGCCCTGCAGGCCGGCACGCACCAGCGCGGGCTGCGTCGGTTGCTGCTGCTCGAGACCGGGCTGGCGACCGCGCGGATCACGACCCGCTGGTCCGGCACGCAGGCGCTCACGCTCGCGGCCAGCCCGTACCGCAGCACCGAGGCGCTCGTCGCCGACGTCCAGCTGGCCGCGGTCGACGCGCTGATCGAGGCGCGCGGCGCGGCCGCGGTGCGCGACGCCGCCTCGTACGTGGCCCTGCGCGACGGCGTCCGGCTCGCCCTCGAGGACACCGTGCACCGCATCATCGCCGACGTCGTGGCCGTGCTCACCGCCACGCGCGCGCTCGACGGCGCGGTCCGGGGCGCGACGAGCATGGCGCTGCTCAACACGCTGCAGGACATCCGCGACCAGGCGGCCGACCTGGTGCACGACGGTTTCGTGGCCGAGATCGGCGCCGCCCGGCTGCCGCACCTCGTCCGCTACCTCAAGGCCGCCCAGCACCGGCTCGCCAAGGCCGCGGACGACCCGCACCGCGACGCGGAGACCGCCTGGCGCATCCGCGACCTGGTGGACGCCTACGCCGAGGCGCGCGCCCGCGCCGCCCGGTCGGCGCCCGACGAGGCCCGGGCGGCCGCCCTCGCGGACGTGCGCTGGATGCTCGAGGAGCTGCGGGTCAGCCTGTTCGCGCAGCAGCTGGGCACGCCCGGCCCGATCTCGGAGAAGCGGATCCGCACGGTCCTGGCCGGCTGACGATCCGGCCGGGCCGGGCGTCCGCGCCGACCGCGGACGCACACGGGTGAATCCGCTCCGCCGGAACCCCTGCCACCTGCGGTGATGTCCCCCCGGACCAAGGTCCGTCGCCAGCACGGTCGCGGATGAACAATAGTCATACACATGACGAACGAGAGCCCTTCCTGGGAGGTCCTGGCCGCACTGGGCGGCACGACGAGCGCCGAGCTCCTGGTCGCGGTCGCCGCCGGGCTCAAGGGCGTCGAGGTCGACCCGCTGGCGGAGTGGTCCGGGCTCCCGTCGCAGCACGCCGCGCCCCCGCAGGCGGCCATGCCGACCCTCCCGCAGCGCCCCAGCTTCACCTGACGCGTCGGTCGCACGCCTGTCGGTGGCACGCCTGTCGGTGGCATCGGGGAGAGTAGTCGTCATGACGACCCCCGCCACCCGTTGCTTCGGCGACGGAGATCCCCTCTACGAGGCCTACCACGACCACGAGTGGGGCCTGCCGGTACGCGGGGAGCGCGAGCTGTTCGAGCGGGTGAGCCTGGAGGCGTTCCAGTCCGGGCTGTCCTGGATCACGGTGCTGCGCAAGCGGCCGGCGTTCCGCGCGGGGTTCGCGGACTTCGACCCCGAGGCCGTCGCGGCCTTCGGGGACGACGACGTCGCCCGCCTGCTCGCCGACGCCGGGATCGTGCGCAACCGCGCCAAGGTCGCCGCGACGATCGCCAACGCCCGAGCGGTCCTGGCCCTGTGGTCCGAGGGCCGGACCCTGGCGGAGCTGATCTGGTCCCACGCGCCGGCGTCCGCCGCGGACCCGACCGCCGTCGTCCGCCCGGCCACCTGGGCGGACGTCCCCGCCCAGACCGACGAGTCCCGGGCCCTCGCCCGCGACCTCAAGGCCGCGGGGTTCCGGTTCGTCGGTCCGACGACCGCGTACGCCACGATGCAGGCGTGCGGTCTGGTCGACGACCACCTCGCCACCTGCCTGGTCGTGCTGGACCGAGCCGGCTGACTACGACCGCGTCGCCGGGTGCGGGTTCCCGTCCGGCACCAGGCTGAACGCGCCCTCCTCCTCCTGCGCGTTGTGCAGGCGGAGCACGGCGTACAGGCCGTAGAGCAACCGGCGCAGCTCGACGACGTCCTCGGGCTGGACCACGTCGGCGTCGAGCCCGGTGAGCAGCAGCCGCAACCTGCTGACCTGGTGCTCGATCTCGGCGTGCGTGCGGCTCAACGCCGCGGTGGCGTCCGAGCCGCCGAGCGCGCGGTCGACGAGCGGCACCAGCAGCTCCTCATCGGCGCGCTCGTGCGGGATCAGTTCGCCCTCGAGCCGGCCGAGCAGCACGTGCACCGGCGCGAGGTCGCAACCGTCGGTCGGGAGCGCGTCGGCCACCGAGCGGATCTGCTCGATCAGGGGCAGGACGGCGTCGTGCTCGACCCGCAGCCGGTGCGCGGTCTCGACATCCGCCGCCGCCATCGTGATCGTGTGCACCTTCCCGGGCAGCACGGCCCGCAGCGCGATGCCGATCGCCAGCACGTCGATGACCTCCTGCAGGAGCGCGCCGGCCGCAGGGGGGGAGCAGCCCGACCGCGGCCAGCGCCATCGCGACCACCGACAGCCCCATCCCGATCAGCACGGCCTGCAGCGCGATCCGCTTCGAGCGGCGCGCGATGAGGATCGCATCGGCCAGCGCGTCGATCCGGTCCACCGTGAGGACGACGTCGGCCGCCTCGGACGAGGCCGTCGCACCGCGCGCGGCGAGCGCGACGCCGACGTCGGCCGCGGCGAGCGCGGGGGCGTCGTTGATCCCGTCGCCGACCATGATCGTGGTGCCCCGAGCCGACTCGCGGGAGATGGCCTCGAGCTTGTCGGCGGGGTCGCAGTCGGCCAGCACCGCATCGACCCCGACGATGCGCCCGACCATGTCGGCGATGTCGGCGCGGTCGCCGGTGACCAGCACGACGCGCGAGATCCCGGCGGTGCGCAGCGCGCGGACCATCCGGGGCGCGTCCGGCCGGATCGCGTCCTCGAGCAGGAACGCCCCCGCGGGCTCGTCGTCGACGGCGACGAACACGGTCAGCGAGCCGTCGAGATCGGCCCGCCGCCGGACCTGGCGCACCCAGGCGGGAGCCGTGTCGCCCACGATCCACGACGCCTTGCCGAGCGCGATCCGGCGCCCGCCGACGGTGCCCCGCAGGCCGTAGCCCTGCACCTCCTCGACCTCGGCGGGCAGCTCGAGCGGCAGGCCGCGCCGGACGCCGCCGCTGACGATCGCGCTCGCCAGGACGTGCGCCGAGACCTGGTCGAGGGAGGCGGCCAGGGTGAGCACCTCGTCCGCGCCCAGCCGGTCGCCGGCCACCACGACGTCGGCCAGCACCGGGTGGCCCTGCGTGAGGGTGCCGGTCTTGTCGAAGAGCATCACGCGCCCGGCGGCCAGCCGTTCGAGCGCGCCACCGCCCTTGATCACGACGCCGATGCTCGCGGCGCGGGACAGGCCCGACATGATCGCGATCGGCGCGGCGAGCAGCAGCGGGCACGGGGTCGCGACCACGAGCACGGCCACCGCCCGGACGGCGTCGCCGCTGATCGCCCAGGCCGCACCGGCCAGGACGAGGGTGAACGGGACGAACCACATCGCGAACCGGTCGGCGGTCCGCACGAACGGCGCCGACGACGCCTGGGCCTGCTCGACCATGCGCACCACGCCGGCGTAGGTCGACTCGGCCGCCGCGGCGGTCGCGACGATGTCCAGCGGCGGCCCGGAGTTGACCACCCCGCTGCGCACGTCGTCGCCGGTCGACCGCTCGACGGGCAGGGGCTCCCCCGTCAGCGCGGACTCGTCCAGGGTGGCACCGGTCAGGAGCCGGCCGTCCACCGGGACGATCTGGCCGGTGCCGACCAGCAGCTGGTCGCCGACGACGACGTCGTCCACCGGGATCTGGACGACCGCGCCCCCGACCCGGCGCAGGGCGGTGCGCGGCGCCCGCTCGGCCAGCAGGCTCAGCTCGCGCCGCGCCCGCGCGTCGGCCCGCGCCTCGAGGAGCTGGCCGCTCGCGAGCATGACCGTGATCATCGCGCCGGCGAACGGCTCGTTCACCGCGAGCGCGCCGCCCAGCGCGAGCACGGCGATGACGTCGACGCTCGGCTGCCGGCGCCGGATCGCGGCGACGGTCCACCCGACGGAGGCGATCAGGCCGAGCACCGTGCCCGCGACCCACAGCAGGCTCGCCGGCGTCTCGGCGGACAGCAGCCACGCCGCGCCGCCGGCGAGCAGCAGCGTGGTCGAGGTCGCGAAGAGCAACCCCTCCTTGTTCGCCAGCAGGGTGGTCGCGCGCAGGTTCACCCGGCCATCGTCTCGCCCCGACGGCGGTCCGCAGGAGAGACGAAAGGCCCGCCTCACCTGCACCGACGAAACGGCGCCGTTCACGCCAGATGACCGTACTGTGAGATCGACGTCCCACCATGCGAACAAGTGCTGTCGCGGGGCTCGGCGTCGGTCTATGCTCCCAACACCATCCAGAGCGGCTGAGAGACCTGGCTCGACGACGCCGCAGCAACCCCCCTGCAAAGGGTGTGGGTGCTTCCGCCAGGACCGATGGAGTTGACATGCCGTTCGACCGCCCAGGTGACCGCCCGAGTCCCCCCGCTCGCGCCGCGATCGACCGACCGACCGTGTCGTTCGAGCTCTTCCCGCCCCGCACCCCGAAGTCGTTCGACGCGCTGACCGTCACGATCCAGGCACTGGCGGCGGTCCGCCCCGACTTCATCTCGGTCACCTACGGCGCCTCGGGCTCGACCCGGCAGACCACGCGCGAGCTCGTGCGGCACCTGCTGGCGCACACCCCCGTCCTGCCGATCGCGCACCTGACCTGCGTCGGCGTCTCCCGCGAGGACGTCGTGGCCGTGATCGAGGAGTTCCTCGACGAGGGCGTGCGCAACTTCCTCGCGCTGCGCGGCGACCCGCCGAAGGACCAGCCCAACTGGCGCCCGCGCACGGGCGAGCTGGTCCAGGCGAGCGAGCTCGTCGAGCTGCTGCGCGAGGTCGAGGCGGCCCGCTGCGTGACCTCGGCGAGCCAGGCGCTGCGCGGCGCGGCCCGCAAGCTGAGCGTCGCGGTCGCGGCGTTCCCGGCCGGGAACCCGAGCGCGGGCAGCACCCGCGAGCAGGACCTGCGCGCCCTGCTCGCCAAGCAGGAGGCCGGCGCCGACTTCGCCATCACGCAGGTGTTCTTCGAGGCGAAGAGCTATCTCGGCCTGGTCCGCGACGCCCGCGACCTCGGGATCACGATCCCGATCGTGGCCGGGGTCATCCCGACCACGGACCCCGCCCGCCTCGTGCGCCTCGAGGAGCTCACCGGCGTGCAGGTGCCGACGGACCTGCTCGCGCGGCTCGCCGCGGCCGACGACCCGGCCGAGCGGCACCGCGTCGGCATCCGGGCGAGCGTCGACCTGGCCGACGAGGTGCTCGACGGCGGCGCCCCCGGCCTGCACATCTACACCTTCAACCAGCACGAAGCCGCACTTGACCTGCTCGAGGGTGTACACCTCGGCGGGGGAGCCCCGATGGCTCCGGAACCGGCCAGCGAGCCGCGGGTCACGGCCTCCCACCCGAACTACCTGACGATCTAGGGGTCTTCTGATGAGCTCATCGACTGTGACCAGCACGCCGGGCTTCCCCGGCGGCACCATCCTCGGCTACCCCCGCGTCGGGCCGCGCCGCGAGCTCAAGAAGGCGATCGAGTCGTTCTGGGCCGGCAAGACCACGGCGGACGACGTCGAGCAGGCCGCCGCCGCGCTGCGCACCCGGACCCGCACCCGCCTCGTCGAGCTCGGCCTCGACCCGACCGATGCGTCGATCCCGTCGAACTTCTCGTTCTACGACCAGGTGCTCGACGCCGCCGTCGTGGTCGGGGCCGTGCCGGCGCGGTTCGCGCACCTCGTCGACCCCACCACCGGTCGGCTCGACCTGGCGGGCTACTCGACGATCGCGCGCGGCGCGGGCGACGACCTGCCGGCCGAGATGACCAAGTGGTTCGACACGAACTACCACTACCTCGTGCCGGAGATCGGCCCGGACACCGTCTTCCGGTTCGCCGACGACCGGCCCGTGCGCGAGTTCGTCGAGGCCCTCGCCCAGGGCGTGCTCACGCGTCCGGTCCTCGTCGGCCCCGTCACGTTCCTGCTGCTGGCGAAGGCGGCCGACGGCGCACCCGAGGGCTTCTCACCGATCGACCGCCTCGCGGACCTCCTGCCGGTCTACGCCGAGCTGCTCACCGCGCTCGCCGCGGCCGGCGCGACGTGGGTCCAGCTCGACGAGCCCGCACTGGTGTCCGACTCGATCGACGCGACGTCCGAGCAGGCCATCACCGCGCTGGTCCAGGCGTACACCGCCCTGGCCGGCGATCTCGCCAAGCCGACCCGGCCCGCCCTCCTCGTCGCCGCCCCGTACGGCGACCTCGGCGCGGCGCTGCCCGCGCTCGCCGGCACCGCGGTCGACGGCATCGCGCTCGACCTGGTCCGCGGCTGCCTGCCGGCCGGTCCGGTGGCCGGTCTCGAGACCAAGGTGCTCGTCGCCGGCGTCGTCGACGGCCACAACATCTGGCGGGCCGACCTCGGCGCCGCCCTCGACCGGCTCGACGCGGCCCGCACGCTCGGCGCCGCGTCCGTCTCGGTCGGCACCTCGACCTCGCTCCTGCACGTGCCGCACGACGTCGAGGACGAGCCCGCGCTCGACCCGACCCTGCGCGCCTGGCTCGCGTTCGCCGACCAGAAGGTCGGCGAGGTCGCCACGCTCGCCCACGGGCTCGCCGACGGCCGCGACGCCGTCGCCGACCAGCTCGCCGCCTCGAGCGCCGCGCTGGCCAACCGCCGCACGGCGCCCGGCGTCGTGCGTCCGGAGGTGCGCGAGCGCCTGGCCGGGCTGAGCGACGAGGCCTTCCACCGCGGGGACTACGCCGCCCGCAAGGCCGCGCAGGCGGCCAAGCTGCAGCTCCCGCCGCTGCCGACCACGACCATCGGCTCGTTCCCGCAGACCCCGGAGATCCGCAAGTCGCGCGCCGCGCACGCCAAGGGCGAGCTGAGCACCGAGCAGTACGAGGCCGAGATGCGCGCGGAGATCCAGCGCGTGGTCACGCTCCAGGAGGAGATCGGCCTCGACGTGCTGGTGCACGGCGAGCCCGAGCGCAACGACATGGTGCAGTACTTCGCCGAGAACCTCGACGGGTTCGCCGCCACCCAGAACGGCTGGGTCCAGTCGTACGGCTCGCGCTGCGTGCGGCCGCCGATCCTGTGGGGCGACGTTGCGCGCCCTGCGCCCATCACCGTGGCCTGGTCGGCGTACACCGCCTCGCTCACCGCCAAGCCGGTCAAGGGCATGCTCACGGGGCCGGTCACGATCCTGGCCTGGTCGTTCGTGCGCAACGACCAGCCGCTCGGCGACACGGCCAACCAGGTCGCACTCGCGCTGCGCGACGAGATCGCCGACCTCGAGGCGGCCGGGATCGGCATCGTGCAGGTGGACGAGCCCGCGCTGCGCGAGCTGCTCCCCCTGCGTGCGGCCGACCAGCCCGCGTACCTCGACTGGTCGGTGTCCTCGTTCCGGCTGGCGACGTCCGGCGTGCGCAAGGACACCCAGATCCACACGCACCTGTGCTATTCGGAGTTCGGCGAGATCATCGACGCGATCGACGGCCTGGACGCCGACGTGACCAGCATCGAGGCGGCCCGCTCGAAGATGGAGATCCTCGAGCCGATCGCCGAGGCCGGCTACCCGCGCGGGATCGGCCCGGGCGTGTGGGACATCCACTCCCCGCGCGTGCCGAGCGAGGCCGAGGTGACCGAGCTGCTCGGCGCCGCGGTGCGCTCGATCGCCGCGCACGAGCTGTGGGTCAACCCGGACTGCGGCCTCAAGACCCGCCGCTACCAGGAGGTCACCCCCAGCCTGGAGCACATGGTCGCGGCCACCAAGACCGTCCGGGCCACCCTGCCGGCCTGATCGGTCCGCTCGACCCGCTCGCACCAGAACCGGAACCGCCCGTCCCCCGCTGCGGGGACGGGCGGTTCCGGTCTCTGCCGAGCAGCGGCCGACGGCGTCGGGCCGTCAGCCGGGCAGGTCAGCGGCGGGTGGTCTTGTGCGTTCCGCTGATGGCCGCGGGCGCCTTCGTGCCCGCGATCTGCACCTCGACCTTGCGCGGCTTGGCCTCCTCCGCGATCGGGATGCTCAGCGTGAGCACGCCGTCCGCGTAGGTCGCGTCGATCTTGTCGAGCGCCAGGCCGCTGCCGACCGTGAGCTGCCGCGCGTACGTCCCGCTCGGCCGTTCCTGCGTGAGCCACTGCACGTCCTGCACCATGCCCGACGTGCGTTCGGCCCGGATCGTCAGGGTGCGGTCCTCGACGTTGACATCGATGGTGCCGGGGTCGACACCGGGAAGGTCGACGCTGAGGACGTAGTGGTCACCGACCCGGTACAGGTCCATCGGCATGATGCCGGCGGGACGCGCCGCACCGAAGACCTGCCCCATCAGGCGGTCGATCTCCTGGAACGGGTCACTGCGAGTAGCCATTGCCCTTCACCTCCTGATCGAGGGGTCCGGCGGGTTCCGAACCCTCGGTGCACCCGGGGCCGCAACACCGTTCCCGGGTGGCTACATTTTTTGTTCTACCACCGGGTCCGCCCCGTCCACCAGCCCCGAACGACCCGTCCGGGCGCGTGCGGCGAGACGTCAGCGACGAGCCTCGAGGGCAGCGAGGATCGGGAGGTCTGGCGTCAGCCAGGGGACCGTTCGCCAGTGCGCGCGGGGGAGCCAGCGGAGCTCGTCGTGCTCGACGAGGGGCTCGGGCGTGCCGTGCTCGATCGTCGCCAGCCACAGTCGCATGACGTAGCGGTCGGTGAGCGGCCAGACGCCGTCGGCCGGGCCGGCCAGCTCGGAGCCCAGGCGCACGCGCACGCCGAGCTCTTCGAGGAGCTCCCGGTGCAGCGCCTGGTGCGGCGTCTCGCCCGGGTCGACCTTTCCGCCCGGGAACTCCCACTGCCCGGCGAGGCGGACGGGCCGCCGACGTCGGGCAGCGAGAAGCTGCTGGGGAGCCACGAGGTCGTCGACGATCGCGGCGGCGACGACAAGCACGGGAAGGAGCGGCAGCCCGGGGTTCATGGCCGCGAGTGTGCCAGCCCCGACCACCGCGGCTCGGGCTCGGGTGCGGTCAGCGCAGCCCGGCCGACTCCGCCCACGCGACCGCCTCGGCGCGCGTGGAGACCCCGATCTTGCGATAGACGCTGCGGACCTGGGACTTGACCGTGTTGCGGGTGACGAACAGCTTCGAGGCGATCTCCTCGAGGGTGACGTTCTCCGAGAGATTGCCCAGCACGACGAGTTCACGTCGTGTGAGCGGCTCCCCCGCGGGCGTGGCTGGTCCAGGCTGCCTGACCAGTTCGAGTGTGCTCATGTTGCCCTCCGGATGCTCACGCGTGCTACGAAGATCTGCCCGAGAACGCCGCGGTTACCTGACACCATGAGAGACGTCGACGCCAGGAGGGTATGACGCGGAATTCACCCGCGGTCTTCACCCCTGCGGGTGGGGCGACCGTGCGAATGTGGGGCATAGCATGCGTTCCCGCAGGTCAGAGCCGTAAGAGCGGGCTTGCGACCGGGAGCTGGAGATCACCCGAACAGGCTAGCCAGCGTTCTGCGCCTGGTACTCGGCCGCGGAGATCAGGGCGCCGGTCTCGGTGACCGTCACCCGGACGAGCCAGCCGTCGCCGTACGGGTCCGAGTTCACGAGCGCGGGGTCGTCGATCGCGGCCTGGTTGACCTGCACGACCGTGCCCGACACGGGCGAGAACAGCTCCGAGACGGACTTGGTCGACTCGATCTCCCCGCACACGGTTCCGGCCACGATCTCGGAGCCGACGGTCGGCAGCTCGAGGTAGACGATGTCGCCGAGCGCCTCGGAGGCGGTGTCGGTGATGCCGAACGTCGCGGGGTCGCCTTCCGCCAGCCACTCGTGCTCGACGGTGTACTGCCGGTCATCGGGAAAGGTGCTCACGTCAGGTCTCCTCGGGTTGCGGTTCTGATGCGGTTTCCAGAGGGATCTGCGCGTGTGGCGCGCGGATCCCTCGGAGAATCGGGCCTAGCGGGCGGGTCGACGGTAGAACGGGAGCGCCACCACGCGCACGGGTTCGGCACGGCCGCGGACGTCGACGGCGAGCTCGGTGCCGACGGCGCTGACCTCGGGCGTGACGTAGGCCATCGCGATCGGGTGGCCGAGCGTGGGGGACGGCGCGCCCGACGTGATGTGCCCGACGACGGCGTCCGCCGCCTCGGCCGAGCGCAGCACCGCGTACCCGTGCCGGGCCGCGCGCCGTCCGAGCCCCTCGAGGCCCACCAGGACGCGGGACGGCTCGGAGTGCTTGCGCGCGTCGAGCGGACCCCGGCCGACGAAGTCGAGCGGGGCACCGTCGGCGTCGGTCTTGTCGAGCTTGACCACCCGGCCGAGCCCGGCGTCGTACGGGGTCGTGGTCCGGTCCAGCTCGTTGCCGTACAGCGGCATCCCGGCCTCGAGCCGCAGGCTGTCTCGCGCCGACAGCCCCGCCGGCACCAGGCCGAACGGCTCGCCCGCGGCGGTCAGCGCGGCCCACAGCGCCGGGGCGGACTCGGCGGGCACGAACAGCTCGTAGCCGTCCTCGCCGGTGTACCCGGTCCGGGCGACCAGCGCGGGGATCCCGGCGACCGTGGCGGGCAGCCCGGTGTAGTACTTCAGCTCGGCGACCGCCGTGACGTCCTGCGGTGCGACGACCGAGGTGACGATCTCCTGGGCCCGCGGACCCTGCACCGCGATGAGCGCCGTCTGGGCCGACTCGTCGGTGACCGCGGCGTCGAAGCCGGCGCAGCGCGGGCCGAGCTCGGCCAGCACCACGTCGTGGTTGGAGGCGTTCGCCACCACGAGGTACTCGTCGTCGGCCGTGCGATACACGACCAGGTCGTCGACGACGCCGCCGTCCGGCGCGCAGATCATCGTGTAGCGCGCCCGGCCGACCGCGAGGGCCGACAGGTTGCCGACCAGCGCGTAGTCCAGCGCGGCCCCGGCCTGGGCCCCGGTGACCCGGATCTCGCCCATGTGCGACAGGTCGAAGATCCCCGCCGCCGCGCGGACCGCAACGTGCTCGGCGAGGTCGGAGGTGTACCGCAACGGCATGCTCCACCCGGCGAACGGCACCATCACGGCCCCGAGGGCGACGTGCACGGCATCCAACGGACTCAGAATCTCGGCCATCAGCATCTCTCTCACAGCGGTTCGCGGGTGGGTCGGGGCGGGGTCAGTCCTGGTAGGACTCGATCGGGGGGCAGCTGCAGATCAGGTGGCGGTCGCCGTGGGCGTTGTCGATGCGGCGCACCGGGGGCCAGTACTTGGCTCCGCGCAGGCTCGCGAGCGGGAAGCCGGCCAGCTCGCGGCCGTACGGCTTGGTCCACTCGTCGACCGTCAGGGACTCCGCGGTGTGCGGGGCGCCGCGCAGCGGGGACTCGCCCAGCGGCCAGCGGCCAGCCCCGACGGCGTCGATCTCGCCGCGGATCGCGATCATCGCGTCGATGAACCGGTCCACCTCCGCGAGGTCCTCGCTCTCGGTCGGCTCGACCATGAGCGTGCCCGCGACGGGGAACGACAGCGTCGGTGCGTGGAAGCCGTAGTCCATCAGCCGCTTGGCGACGTCCTCGGCGGTCACGCCGGTCTCCTTGGTGATCGCGCGCAGGTCGAGGATGCACTCGTGCGCGACGAGCCCGCCCGGGCCGGTGTAGAGCACCGGGTAGTGGTCGGTCAGCCGCGAGGCGATGTAGTTCGCGCCGAGGATGGCGACCTCGGTCGCGCGCCGCAGGCCCTCGCCGCCCATCATCGCGACGTACGCCCACGAGATCGGCAGGATGCCCGCGGAGCCGAACGGAGCCGCGGACACCGGTGCGCGTCCGCCGGCCGTGCCGGCACTCTCGACCTCGCTGAGGTCGCCCGGCAGGTACGGCACGAGGTGCGCGCCGACGCCGATCGGCCCGACGCCCGGGCCGCCGCCGCCGTGCGGGATGCAGAAGGTCTTGTGCAGGTTCAGGTGCGACACGTCGCCGCCGAACTCGCCCGGCCGGGCCAGCCCGACGAGCGCATTGAGGTTCGCCCCGTCGATGTACACCTGCCCACCGGCCGCATGTACAAGGTCGCAGGCCTCGCCGACGTGCTCCTCGAACACTCCGTGCGTGGACGGGTAGGTGATCATGATCGCCGCGACCCGCGGACCGTGCACCGCGAGCTTGGCGCGCAGGTCGTCGAGCTCGACCGACCCGTCCTGCGCCGTGGCCACCACCACGACGCGCATCCCGGCGAGCGCCGCCGAGGCCGCGTTCGTGCCGTGCGCCGACGCCGGGATCAGGCACACGTCACGCTCGACGTCGTCCGGTCCGGCCGTCGCCTGCAGGTACCCGCGGATCGCGAGCAGCCCGGCGAACTCCCCCTGCGAGCCGGCGTTGGGCTGCACCGAGATCGCCGCATACCCGGTGATCTCGGCGAGCCAGGCGGTGAGGGTCTCGATCAGCTCGGTGTACCCGGCGGCCTGGTCGCGCGGCGCGTACGGGTGGATCGAGGCGAACTCGGGCCAGGAGATGGGCTCCATCTCGGCGGTCGCGTTGAGCTTCATCGTGCACGAGCCGAGCGGGATCATCGTGCGGTCCAGCGCGAGGTCCTTGTCGGACAGCCGGCGCAGGTACCGCAGCATCGACGTCTCGGACCGGTGCGCGTGGAACACCGGGTGGGTGAGGTACGCGGAGGTGCGGGTCGCCCAGCCGGGCAGCACCGCGACGGGAGCGACCAGGCCGAACGACTGCGGACCGGCCATCTCGGCCGCATCGGGTGCGACCCCCGCGGCGGCGAACGCCGCGACGACGGACACCACGTGGTCCGCCGTGGTCGCCTCGTCGCACGCGATCTGCACGTGGTCGTCGTCGGGCGCCCACAGGTTGATCCCGCGCTCGGCCGCGGCGGCGACCACGGCGCGGGCCGCCCCCGGCACGACGGTGCGCACGGTGTCGAAGAAGGTGTCGTGCTCGACCGTGACCCCGCCGGCCCGCAGGCCCGCGGCGAGCCCGGCCGCCCGGCCGTGCACGCGCTCCGCGATCGCCCGCAGGCCGTCGGGCCCGTGGTAGATCGCGTACATCGACGCGACGATCGCGAGCAGCGCCTGCGCGGTGCAGATGTTGCTCGTCGCCTTCTCCCGGCGGATGTGCTGCTCGCGCGTCTGCAGCGCGAGCCGGTAGGCGGGGGCGCCGTCGGCGTCGATCGAGACCCCGACCAGGCGGCCCGGGATCATCCGCTCGAGCCCGGTGCGCACGGCCATGTACGCGGCGTGCGGGCCGCCGTAGAACAGCGGCACCCCGAAGCGCTGGCTGCTGCCGACCGCGACGTCGGCCCCGAGCTCGCCGGGCGGGGTGAGCATCGTGAGGGACAGCAGGTCGGCAGCGACGGTCACGAGCGCGCCGGCAGCCTTCGCGTGAGCGATGACGGCGGTCAGGTCGCGCACGACGCCCGACACCCCGGGCTGCTGGAGCACGACGCCGACCACGCCGTCGGCCCCGCCGAGCCCGGCGGGCAGCCCGTCGGTGAGGTCCGCCACGACGACGGGCAGGCCGATCGCCTCCGCCCGGCCGAGGGTGACCGCGATCGTCTGCGGCAGGCACTCGGCGTCGAGCACGACGACGCCGTCCGGGCGGCCCTTGACCGCGCGCCGCATGAGCATCGCGGCCTCGGCGACCGCGGTGGCCTCGTCGAGCAGGGACGCGTTCGCGATCGGCAGCGCGGTGAGGTCGCCGATCATGGTCTGGAAGTTGAGCATCGCCTCGAGCCGGCCCTGCGAGATCTCCGGCTGGTACGGCGTGTAGGCGGTGTACCAGGCGGGGGACTCGAGCACGTTGCGGCGGATGACGGCCGGGGTGAACGTGTCGGAGTACCCGAGCCCGATCATCTGCGTCATCACGGTGTTCTTGGCGGCGATCGCCCGCAGGTCCGCGAGCACCTGCTCCTCGCTGCGCGCGGCCGGCAGGTCGAGCGGGCGGTCGGTGCGGATGGAGGCGGGCACGGCGGCGTCGACCAGCGCATCGAGGGAGTCGTAGCCGAGCTGCGCGAGCATGTGCTCGGTCTCGGCGCCGCGCGGACCGATGTGCCGGTCGGCGAACTCGGTGGCGGCGGCCGTGCGGCGGGCGTACCCGTCCGGGCGCGAGGAGGTCGGGAGGGCGGCGTCGGTGGTCTCGGTCACGGTGCGGCTCCGGGTGGACGTCCGGCGGGCGCCGGAAAGCAGACGGGTGGCCTCCCCGCTCTGTCATCCGGCGGCGTCAGCCGTCGACCTGAGAGTTTTGCCGGTCCGCCAGCGCCTCGGGATCGAGGCTCGGGGCGCGCCGGCTTGCACCGTCGGTGGGCCCCGTTGGATGCGGGGCCGCTTTCCAGAGTTGCCTAGCCATGGCGGTACGGGGGCCTGAGAGATTCCCGGGGAGGGTTGCTCCTTCGGCGCCTCGCCGGTGCCGCCGGAGGGCCGTGATCAGGGACCTGATCAGGGCGAACGTCCGGCGACGCGCGGGAGGACTCTCCCGCCGCAGCTCGAGCAGCAGATATTCGGTTGTGATGGTGACGTCAGAGTACTGGCCGCGACCCCGGCCCCGTGCGCGATGTCAGCCCGCGGCCACCCCCGGTCGCTCAGAAGTCGAGGATGTCCCCGAGCCACGAGCCCTTGCGCTTCTTCTTGTCGCCGTACGACCGGTCGTCCCGCCCACGATCGTCGCGGTGGTCGTCCCGCCCACGTTCGTCACGCCCACGGTCGTACCGCGGGTCGGCGTACCGGGGCTCGGCGTACCGCGGCGGTGCGGCGGCGGCCGGGACGGTCGCAGCCGGTGCGGCGGGCGCGGCCGGCGCGGCGTCGGGGGCCGCCCGGTCGAGGATCTTGTCGAGCTCGCCGCGGTCGAGCCAGACCCCGCGGCACTTCGGGCAGTAGTCGATCTCGACGCCCTGGCGTTCGGACATCACCAGCTCGACGTCGGTATCCACGGGACACAACATGCGGGGGGGGGCCTCTCGTCGCGGTCAGGGGGGCGGCAGCCCGGCCCGTTCCCCCCACAACGACCCGCGCCCCGGTTCCGTGCCGCGATCGTCGGCCCCGGTGTGCGTTGTCACCTTCGTCAGAGGGTGCGCTGCCAGGCCACGATCCGGTCGACGGCGGCGCCGACCACCTCGACCGACGACGCGAACGACAGCCGCACCCACGACCCGCCGTCGACCGCGTCGAAGTCCGTGCCGGGGGTCAACGCGACCCCCGCCTCGTCGAGCAGGCGGGCGCACCACGTGATGGAGTCCATCCCCGAGGCGGAGATGTCCGCGTAGAGGTAGAACGCGCCGTCGGCCGGCGCGACCCGGGTCCAGCCGAGCTCGGGCAGCCGCGCGAGCAGCAGGTCGCGGCAGGCCGCGTACCGCGCGACGTTCGCCTCGGCTGCGGCATACCCCGCCGCGCTGAACGCGGCGACCCCGGCGTGCTGGGCGAGCGCCGGCGGACACAGCGACACGTTGCCCGCGAGCGCGTCGACCGGCGCGACCAGGTCGGTCGGCAGCAGCAGCCAGCCGAGCCGCCAGCCGGTCATCGCCCAGTACTTGGAGAAGGAGTTCACGACGACGGCGCCCTGGTCCAGGTAGCCGGCCGCGGTGGTCGCCCCGGCGCCGCGCCCCGGGGTCGCGCCGACCACGCCGCCCGGACCGCCGTAGGTGATGCCGTGGTAGATCTCGTCGCTGATCAGCCGCACGCCGTGGCTCGCGCACCACTGCGCGAGGGCCGCGAGCTCCTCGGCGCGGATCATCGTGCCGGTCGGGTTGGCCGGGCTCGCGATCATCAGGCCGTCGGGCGGGGGGTCCATCGCCTCGAGCTGGGCGAGCGTCGGCTGGTACCGGGTCTCGGGCCCGCACGCGAGCTCGACGACCTCGCAGCCCAGCGCCCGCAGGATGTTCTTGTAGGCCGGGTACCCGGGCCGCGCGAGCGCCACCCGGTCGCCGACGTCGAAGGCCGCGAGGAACGCGAGCATGAACGCCCCCGACGAGCCGGTCGTCACCGCCACCTGCGCGGGGTCGATCTCGACGTCGTACCAGCGCCGGTAGTGCTCGGCGATGGCGCGGCGCATCGGTGGGGCGCCGAGGGACTCGGTGTAGCCGAGGTTCCCGTCCGCCAGCAGCTGCACGGCCAGGTCGCGCACCACGTCGGAGGCGCCGGTGGCCGGCTCGCCCGCGCAGAGGTTGAGCACCGACTGCCCGGCGGCCTTACGGGCGTTGGCGGCCGCGATGATCTCCATCACGGCGAACGGGGGGACCTGGGCGCGGCGCGAGACCTTCATGTCCGCCATCCTCGTCCCTCGCGGATAGCCTCGGCGAGTGATCGTCGACTGCGCGCTGTACGTCAAGGGACAGACCCGGCATGCCCGGACGGACATCACGGCCGCGCTGCGCGAGGCGCGCGCCGGGGGCGGGTTCGTGTGGATCGGCCTGTTCGAGCCGACGGCGGCCGAGTTCGCGGAGATCTCCGAGGACTTCACGCTGCCCACGCTGGCCGTCGACGACGCCGTCCGCGCCCACCAGCGCCCCAAGCTCGAGCGCTACGGCGACGTGACGTTCGCCGTCGTGAAACCCGGGCGGTACGTCGACCACGAGGAGGTCGTCGAGATCAGCGAGCTCGCGATCTTCCTCGGCGAGCACTTCGTCATCACCGTGCGCCACGGTGTGTCGGACGTGCCCGCCGCGGTCCGGGCCGAGCTCAACACGAGCCCTGCTCTGCTCGCCCACGGCCCGGCCGCCGTGCTGTACCGCGCGCTCGACCTCGCCGTCGACGGCTACCTCGACGTGGTCGAGGCGATCGGTATCGACATCGACGAGATCGAGGAGCAGGTCTTCGGGGACGCCGGCGGCGAGCACTCCGAGCGCATCTACAAGCTCAAGAGCGAGGTCCTGGAGTTCCGCCGCGCGGTCGTCCCGCTCGCCGTCCCGCTCCAGCGGCTGGTGGCCGGCGAGGTGCCGTGGGTCGGCGCGGCCGCCCAGCCGTACTTCCGCGACGTGCACGACCACCTGCTGCGCGCCGCCGACGCGATCGAGGCCTACGACCACCTGCTGACCAACGTGCTCGCCGCCAACCTCGCTCAGGTCACCGTCGAGCAGAGCCGCGTGACCGTGCGCCAGAACGAGGACATGCGCAAGATCTCCTCGTGGGCGGCGATCGCGCTGGTGCCGACCGCGATCGCGGGGATCTACGGGATGAACTTCGAGTACATGCCCGAGCTGAGCATGCGGTACGGCTACTTCGTGGTGATCGCGGTCATCGCCGCGATCTGCGTCGGCCTGCACGCCCTGTTCCGTCGCAACGACTGGCTCTAGCCGCTTCCTGCCCGACGGCGCGGGTTCAGGTCCCCGAGTCGTGCTCGGCCAGGGCGAGCCGCACCCGGGCGACGACGCCGTCCGCGGCGGCCTCGACCTGCGTGAGGCAGTCCTCGAAGTCGTCCGGACCGCCGTACCAGGGATCGTCCACGTCCAGCACGTACTCCCGACCGCCCGGGGCGATCCGCGGCGCGGCCGGATCGAAGGCCCGGAACATCACGACCCGGCCCGCGACGACGTCGTCGGCCCCGGCCAGGCGCCGCAGGGCGTGGGCGTGCACCTCCGTCATCGCCAGCACGAGGTCGGACGCCACCAGGTCGATCGCCCGGACCTCGCGGGCCTCGCGCACCGGCACCGGGTAGCCGCGCGCGGCCAGCACGGCGCGCGCCCGGGGGTCGATCGGGTTGCCGTGCTCCTCGGCGCTGATCCCGGTCGAGTCGACCACGACCCGCTCCCCCAGCCCGGCGGCCTCGAACCGGTCCCGGAGCACCACCTCCGCCATCGGCGATCGACAGATGTTGCCGGTGCACACGGTCATCACGCGGAAGACGTCGTCCATCGGCTCATTCTCGCCGAACGGGAATAGGTTCGAAGACATGACCACTCCCCTGATCGCCGTCACCGGCGCGACCGGCCAGCTGGGCGGGCGACTTGCGTTCCGGCTCGCCGCCGCGGGCGCCGCGCAGCGCCTGATCGTGCGCGACCCGGCCCGCGCGCCGGAGCTTGCCGGTGCGTCGGTCGCCGTTGCGCAGGGCTACACCGACGGCGCCGGGATGCGGTCGGCACTCGAGGGCGCGGACACGCTGTTCCTGGTCTCCGGGCGGGAGTCGGCCGACCGCGTCGCCGAGCACCGGTCCGCGATCGACGCCGCCGTGCACGCGGGCGTGAGCCGGATCGTCTACGTGTCCTTCCTCGGCGCCGGGCCGAAGGCGACCTTCACGTTCGCCCGCGACCACTGGGCGACCGAGGAGTACATCCGGTCGACCGGCCTGCGCTTCACCTTCCTGCGCGACAACCTCTACTTCGCGATGATGCCGCACCTCGTCGGGGCCGACGGTGTGATCCGCGGCCCCGCCGGTGACGGCCGCGCGGCCGCCGTCGCGCACGACGACATCGCCGACGTCGCCACCGCCGTCCTGCTCGACGAGCGCGAGCACGTCCACGACGGCGCGACCTACGACGTGACCGGCCCCGAGGCCCTGTCGATGACCGAGTTCGCCGCCCACCTCACCCGCGCGACCGGCCGCCAGATCACCTACGTGCCCGAGACGATCCCGGAGGCGTACGCGTCCCGGGCCGACTATGACGCCCCACTGTTCGAGGTCGACGGCTGGGTCACGTCGTACACGGCGATCGCCGCCGGCGACCTCGCGGCGGTCTCCCCCACGGTCCGCATCCTGACGAACCGCGAGCCGGAGTCCTTCGCCACGTGGCTGGACCTCAATCCGCAGGAATGGGCCCACCTGCGGCGGTAACACGACATTGCGCCTTGGCGCCCGTCGGCGGCTGGCGATTGATCCACTAACGCGCCCGCTGACGGGTACAGGTGAGTGGCTACAAGGCAAATTCGGCCTGCCCGGCAGGACTACGTGCTGCCCGGCGCCGGCCATCGCCAGGGATTTCGGGCCTTCTACGCGTTCCTCAACGACGTGGCCGACTCCCCCGCTTCGCACCAACTAGATTGCGCCCGTCTGTCCTTCGAGCGGAATGAACCGCTAACTGGCCAGAGCAGTCGCGACCGACGAGGTCCTGGTTCGAGACATGGGGTTGGCCGGTAAGAGCCCCTCTCCAAGGGCGCACAACTGCGTGCCCTTTCGAGCAGGCGCGCTGACTAGTGAAAGAGTCATGGCGTGACGCCGCTCCGAGGCTTGACGCCGACACAGGGGGACTTCGTGTGAATATCGAGTTCAGGGAACCAGGACCCGAGGATCCGCTCTTCTTGGCAGCGCAGGAGCTCGGCGATCGGAACCGCAAGTATCTGGGCCAACTGACCTTCGATGCCTGGCGTGAGTATGCCGCTGCCGGGCACATCCTTGTCGCGATCGATCCGGCCGAGCCGAGCGTCGCCCAGGGCTATGCGGCCTACCGCACGCCGCGCAATGAAGTTGTCCTTGCTCATCTTGTCGTTCGTCCCGAAGCGCGGGGCCAACAGATCGCCCGATCAATCGTTGGGCGACTCTCAGAGAAGTTCCCTGACCGACGCGGAATCGGAGCGAAGTGCCGGCCAGACTTCCCCGCCGATCCGTTCTGGCCCCGTTTAGGCTTTGTTGCGTTGGGAAGTCTCGTCGGCCGTAGCCAGGAGGCACACCTACTGACCTACTGGTGGCGGGACCACGGGCACGCTGACCTCATGACATGGAGCGGCCCCCCGCCGTCAGCGTTCCCCGTCGTGATGGATGCAAACGTGTTCATCGACCTTCACGGCGCGAAGCCCGGTTCGCTGTCGCCATCCACGAGACGACTACTTCTTGAGGTGCTCGGAGACCGCATCGAACTCCTCGTCACACCCGAGATGTACAACGAGATGGCCCGTGTTGCAGACCCGGCGGAGCGGCGCCGGCTGAGGAACATCATCGCGAGCCAGTACCCGCGCCTTCCCGTGCATGCCGACCGATTTGAGAGTATCCGCGAGGTGTTCGTCAGATCACTTGGCAAGGAACCCGCTAGCACGCAGGACCAGAGTGACCTCAATCACATTGCGTACGCATCAGCCGCGGGCGTTTCGACTGTCGTGACCCGCGACAATCCGGTCCTTCGGCACCTCCGCTCTGTCGCAGCGGCTGACATAGGGGTTGACGTCGTCAGTCCTGAGGAACTCGTCGCCCACATCGACGAGTCCGAGGCGGTTTCCGCCTATAGGCCGGCGGCGCTCCTTGGGACGGGATATAGCTTGAAAGAGGCAGGGACAGGGGACGACAGCCAACTGCGCGAGTTTTTCAGTTACGCCAGCGGCGAGAGACTGCGCGATTACGAGCAGCGCCTGCGCGCACTCGCAGGAACTCGCCCGTCATCGTCAAGGCTCCTCCTCGCGGATCCAACAGGCACCCCAATTGCACTCCTGGGAACCCTTCCTTTGGGCGATGTGCTTTCCGTTCCCGTGGCACGAATGAATCAGACCGCTCTCCAGGCCACGCTCGCAGCACAGATGGCCAGCCTCCTTAGAACTTGCGCTTCCGACGCCGGTGCTCGCGCCATCCGGATCACTGACCCCCATGCCCACCCCGTGCTTATCGATGCGCTCCTCCGTGACGGGTTCCAAATGAACGCCGCAGGGGCCCTGGCAATATCTGTCCCTCGGCTATGCACGCTCAACGAACTTGAAGCTGTCGTGACGGGAGCGGTTTCGGATCCGAGCATTTCAGGCGACGAAGCGGACTCCTGGCTGAAGTCTGCGCGCAGGCTCGCGTCCGAGCCATCAGCGCGAGCAGCACTCAGCCTCGAGCGCCAACTCCGCCCGATGTGCATCGTCGACGCACCTGTGGACTCGTGGTTGGTGCCGATTCGCCCTCAGTTCTCTGCGCAGCTCTTTGGCTACCCCCAAGAACTTCTCGCCCGGCGCGACGGACTCGGAATCAGCGTCGAGCACGTCTACTACCGCGGGGGGCGATCAGGTGAAGCAGGACCGTCCCGAGTGCTCTGGTATGTCAGTGGGGCACGCGAGGGTGTCGTGATGGGACGGAGTGAGCTCATCGAGGTCGTGGACGGTCCATGGGAGACTGTGTTCCGAGACTTCCGCCGCCTCGGCGTCTACACGCGGGGCGACGTGAGGAGTGTTGCGGACGGCCGCGGACAGGTCCGCGCTCTCCGAGTCGTCAATACCGAAGTATTCCCTCGACCGCTTCCACTCCGCAATCTCCGACGGTTCGCCGAGGGGCTCGGCCACAGTCTGCAGTTGAGGTCGCCGTCGCGCATCCGCCCTGACCTATTTGCGTCAATTATGAAGGAGGTCAGTCTTTGACTGTCGCGGCACCTCCGGGTCAGTTTCGTCATCTGATGCTGTTATCGATCCATCCCCGATATGTAGCGAAGATCCTCGATGGCTCAAAGACAGTCGAATTGCGCCGTGGACGCCCCGCGATCGTCCCCGGACAACCCGTCGCGATCTACTCAACAATGCCTGCCGCGTCGGTGGTCGCTTTCTGCCGGGTCTCGTGCATCGAAATTTCCTCACCTTCCGAACTCTGGAATGATGTGAAGAAGACGGCGGGAGTCGGTCGCAAGGAGTTTGAGGATTACTTTCGGGGATCACGTACCGCGACTGCACTGCACCTCGAGACCATCCGGCCCCTTGCCATTCCGGTCTCCCTGGCCGACTTGCGCACGTCGGGCCCGTTCCATCCTCCTCAGACCTGGCACTACCTCGACTGGGAACGGGTTTCCAACCTTTTCGGGGATCATCCGGCAAACGGCGCGCTAAACGAAATGCTCTGGCCTGCTTCGGAACTTCCCAGGACTACTCAGAATGACGCCGCCGCCCTCGATCTTTTCAAGCGCCAAATCACGGCGTGACTCGGCATGCCCCCTTGTCCCGCGCGCCACCTGGATCGCTGTGCGATCGACACGTCGATCATTGTCTTCGAGCCTTCGCTCGCCCGTTCCTTGGCGCGGCGCATGGCCGTGCGCAGACCACTCACCGCGTTGTGTCGCGACTGTCGAATCTGTGCTAGTTCTCTTCTCGGTTTCGGAGAATACGCAGCGAGACACGCGGCCTCGCCCGCTTTCCGGTGTCCTCGCATACCCCTGCAAATTCGACGTCGACGCTTCACAAAGGCTGACTTCCCGGGTGCGTTCCGGTGCTCGTCGCAACACTCTGGTTGAGTCCGCTTGGTTTCGGCGATGGGTGAGCCGCGGCGGGGTTGAGAGAGGGCAAGCGGAACAACGAGCTGGCTGATTCAACTCCCGCCTCGTCTCGGGCATCTCGCAGAGGTTTGACCTTGTGGCCGGTTGCCCGTCGAGGCCGCAACTTCGGGGTGTCATCGAAAAAGGGTCGAGCCCAGTCGGGACGCGGGACCGCACTGAGGACTCACGCTCGCGCGCTTGGAGATCGATTTGTCTGCGCGCGATCGGCCGGCTCGCTACAGCCTTCTCCGACGGGCGAGCGAGAGAATCCGACGGACCGGCCCATAGCTCATCTCGCGTTGCCGCTGCGAAATATGGCAGTGCCACTAGGAGTCGACTTGGCGCCCTGCATAGCCGATTCGTCGGGCGCGAGAACTTCCACGACTTGGGAGGTTGAGAACCCCCCCGGTAGTCGATCCCTGCGCACCGATCCGGTCGCCTGGGGCGGCATCGGTCAGCATCCATGGCTTATTGAAGGCGTACATGAGACCCGTGTGGAGAACCCATGGACCTTGTGGCTGAAATTTGTGTGCATCGCGCCGGTGGTAAAACTGAACGTAATTGACCCCGGGCGCATAGTTGCCTATGGCGCCCTGTAGAAAGAGGTACTCTCCGAATACGGCTGTTTGCGTTGCATCTGCGCCAGCCGCCTCTAAGGCAGCGACAAACTGGTTATGCGTGAAGACCCTCGACGGGAGATGTGTGATGATCTGCTCAAACCGATCAATTAGCAGTTCGGGGAGAAGGCCTGTCGCTTCCGAGATTATCTCGGTGAGAAGGTGTCTCGACGCGAACGAATCTGCCGCACGCCTGACCTGGGAGTTTGTGAGCGTTCGATCTCTCGCGCGTTCTTGAAGAGATTTGAAGAGCAGAGTCATGTCGCGCGGCGTATATCGCGTAATCTGCAAGAGATAGCGGTCGGTTGCCATTTTTCGACTCTGACCAACTTGGATACGCGCAGGAAGGGCGGAGAGGAGCCGGTCCGGTTCGGTCTCCGCCTTGCTCGCAATATAGTTCCACAGCTCGACATCGCGAGGGTCCTCCGCCTCGGCTGCCCAATCCATATAGATTCCACCATCGGCCGCTATCTTGCCCGAGTCCGCGAAACGGACGCGACGAAAGACGTCACTTCGGCACATTACGAGGATGTATGCGTGCTGACCTTCTCTTAGAGTTCTCGTCATCGCTTCAGCCACACGCACCAATGCTGCTAGCGTCTGCCAATACGCCGCGTTGTCCCCAATCGCTTTATCAAGGCCGTCGACCGCCAAGATATGGCGGTTTGGGGTTTTGGCGCGCGCCACGATCTTTACCAGCGCTTCGCTCAATTGCGTCACGTTGACTTCTTGAGTTTCGGTCCATTTTCCTTCGAACTCGACAATCTTGGGCGCTCCGATTAGACCCCGCTTCTCACGCACCTTCCGCAGGACCTGCGGGAAATCGTCGCTTGCCAGCCCGGCATTTCGAAGTTGCATCAGAAGACCAATGACCTGCGGATCATGTGCCAGATCGCAGGCCATGTCGCTGCACAAGGACTCAAGAAGACGAATCGAGAGAAAGAGCCTCCAAGCCGCATCCGTCAGTGCGGCGACATCGCCGACGAGACGTTTGCCAAGGGTCGCCAGCGGCGATTGCGTCTGGTTGACGTCATCGAAATCGAGAAAGGTCGGGAAGACGCTTTCGGGACCGAGTTCTTTCGACCAACGCAGGACAAGATAGTGCGCCGCAGCACTTTTTCCCGCGCCCTTAGGCCCGAGGAGTAGGAACTTGCGGTGAAGCTCCACTTCGCCGACAAGGTTCCATCGATCGTAGTACGTACGTAGGAATCGCTCCGGATCGACCGCAACCTCATTCTCTGCCGCAGCCATGCCGAAATATAGGTTTTCGAAAGCTCGTGGCACAGGCTCCCCCTGCTCCGTTGAAATGCGTGTCCTGCCAACCTACGCTTGCAGGGCTGCGGTCGTGGAGAGTTCGATGAACGCACAGAAGTACTCCGGGCTCGACACTCGCGACCATCAACGACAGAGCACGGACTCGAACTGTGTGGAGCCGATCTCATCCAACCTGTTGCAGCCTGCAGTGGACTGCGCAGCTCGTGGCTTCGGGTCCCGTCGAACTGAGGCGTGCTGTGGTCCAGTACGGAGCACCGCATGGTGCCACCGATGCGGGTGGGCGCCGTCGTGGACTTGGCGCTCGCTATCCGACGTCCACTCGATCGAGAGATTCGCACGGGAGCCCACATCTCAGAGTCCGAGACTGGATCGCTTATCCCTTGCCCACATGTCGGGACTCGGTTTCGAAACGTTCCCGCGGGAACGTTTCATCGGTGCCGTGAGACGGCACGGATAGGTAACCACTCATAGTGCCGATTGGAGTCGTGGCATGGGTTTCGTTGGCTGCATTCAGTGCGCGGCCGGTGCCACCGGGCAACGGGTCACGGTCGGGCTGCGCCCGGTCCCATAGATCCGATCGGGGTCCAATACGACTTGAGTCTGAACCGGTCCTACGGGCCGACGAGGCGGTTGGAGACACTCGGTCACGAACTGGTCACCTGTATCGCGGACACCTGGGTGTCCACGCGCGCATTCTCAGCCGGACGACGTGCTGTGGGCGGATCGGACCCGGTTCATTCAAGAGTTCTGTGAGTTGGAAGCGGAGTCTCTAGCGCCGCCGGGTCTTCCAAAGGTCCGTCCACCGGTGGCACCCCGGCCCCCGCTACTCCCGCGGCGCCAGCGCCGTGAGGATCTCCGGACCCGACTCCGTGATCGCGATGGTGTGCTCGGCGTGCGCGGTGCGGGCGCCGTCGGCGGAGCGGATGGTCCAGCCGTCGGCGTCGATCACGTAGTCGTCGCTGCCGGCCATGAACCACGGCTCGATGGCGATCACCAGGCCGGGGCGCAGGGGCAGCCCGCGCCCGGCCTTGCCGAGGTTGGGCACGTGCGGGTCCTCGTGCATGGTGCGCCCGACGCCGTGGCCGCCGAAGTCGGCGTTGATGCCGAGGCCGGCGGCGCGGCCGATCTTGCCGATCGCGGCGGAGATGTCGCCCATCTTCGCGCCGGGGCGGGCCGCGGCGATGCCGGCGGCGAGCGCGCGCTCGGTGACGTCGATCAGGCGGAGGGTCTCGGGGTCGGTGGTGCCGACCTGGAACGAGATCGCCGAGTCGGCGACCCAGCCGTCCAGCTCGACGGCGAAGTCGACGCTGAGCAGGTCGCCGTCGGCCAGGCGGTAGTCCGAGGGCAGCCCGTGCAGGGCGGCGTCGTTCACGGAGGTGCACAGCACGCCCGGGTACGGCATCGCCCCGAAGGACGGGTGGTAGCCGAGGTAGACCGAGCGGGCCCCGGCGGCCTTGATCATGGCGTGCGCGTGGGCGTCCAGGTCGTTCAGGCTCATGCCGACGGCGGCCGTCTCGCGCAGGGACGCGAGGACCTCGGCAACGAAGCGCCCGGTGGTCCGGATGCGCTCGATCTGTTCACGACTCTTCAGCTCGACCATGCCTGCACTCTCTCACCCGGGACGAATCGGGTCCTCATCCGGGGGGCTCGCCCGGCTGCGGGCGGCAAACAGCCCGTGGGCTGGGCTCCTGGTGGAGCCCTGCCGCGATGGACGAGATCGCGACTCCCACGGGCTGCGGTGACTGCCAGGGATTCGCAGGCCGCGCGCGGCCTGAGAACGGATCAGCAGTCCGTCCGGTGCGTCTGCATCAACAGGCGCGGCGACTAGCGGACAGTCACCTCTCGCGTCCTAAAAGTTCTCACCTTTGGACCACCTCCTTCCTCGATGGAAGAACGGTACGTCCGGATCTGCGCCCCGCCAAGGCTTTTCTGCCGTCGGCTTGTCGGTCGGGCGCGCCCCCTGCGTCGCGCCCGACCGAACCGGCCTGGTGTCGCCTCAGGCGGCCCGGTCCCGCGGGCCGGAGGTGTGCACCAAGAACCGCGTGTAGGCGGTGATCGTGAGGAACGTCGGGAACGCCTCCGCGAGCGCCACGTCGCGGAACACCTTCTCGGCGTCGTCGAACCGGTCGCCGGCGGTGCGCGGCAGCCCCGCCATCACCTCGGTGAGGATCTGCTCGACGACGTCGTGCGTGATCCGGGTGCCCTCGGCGGTGACCGTGCCCTGGTGGATCCACTGCCAGATCTGCGAACGCGAGATCTCGGCCGTCGCGGCGTCCTCCATGAGGTTGTCGATCGCCGCGGCACCCACGCCCCGCAGCCACGACTCGATGTAGCGGACGGCGATCTGCACGTTGCCGCGCAGCCCCGCGTCGGTCACGTGCCCGCCAGCGGAGGCGAAGTCCAGCAGCTCCGCGGCGGTGACGTGGACGTCGTCGCGCAGGCGGTCGACCTGGTTGGGCCGGTCGCCGAGCACGCCGTCGAACACCTCGCGGGCCACCCCGATCAGGTCCGGGTGCGCGACCCACGAGCCGTCGAAGCCGGCGTTCGCCTCCCGCTCCTTGTCCGCACGGACCTTGGCCAGGGCCACCTCGGTGACCTCCGGGTCGCGCCGGTTGGGGATGAACGCCGCCATCCCGCCGATCGCGTGCGCGCCGCGGCGGTGGCAGGTCGCCACCAGCAGCTCGGTGTACGCCCGCATGAACGGCACCGTCATGGTCACCTCGGCGCGGTCCGGCAGGACGAACCGCGACCCGCGGGTGCGGAAGTTCTTGATGATGCTGAAGATGTAGTCCCACCGCCCCGCGTTGAGCCCCGCGCAGTGCTCGCGCAGCTCGTAGAGGATCTCCTCCATCTCGAACGCCGCCGTGATCGTCTCGATCAGGACGGTCGCGCGGATCGTGCCCCGGCGGATGCCGAGGTACTCCTGGGTGAACAGGAAGATGTCGTTCCACAGCCGCGCCTCGAGGTGGCCCTCGAGCTTGGCCAGGTAGAAGTACGGCCCCCGGCCGGAGTCGATCAGGTGCTGGGCGTTGTGGAACGCGTACAGCCCGAAGTCGACCAGGCTGGCCGACGCCGCCGTCCGCTGGCCCGCGCGGTCGGTGAACCGCAGGTGCTTCTCGGCCAGGTGCCAACCCCGCGGCCGCATGACGATCGTCGGGAGCTCGGACACGCCGCCGCGGAGCCGGTACTCCTTGCCGTCCGCGGTGAAGTCGATCCGCCCGCGCAGCGCGTCGACCAGGTTGAGCTGGCCGCCGATGACGTTCTCCCAGGTGGGGGAGGTGGCGTCCTCCAGGTCCGCGAGCCAGACCTGCGCGCCGGAGTTCAGCGCGTTGACGGTCATCTTGCGGTCCGTCGGGCCGGTGATCTCCACCCGACGGTCCTCGAGCCCGGGTCCGGCCCCGGCGACCTGCCACGTCGGATCGGCCCGGATGGGCTCGGTCTCGACCAGGAAGTCGGGGTCGGCCCCGTTGGCGAAGCGCGCCCGGCGCCGCTGCCGTGCGAGCAGGAGGTCGTGCCGGCGGCCCAGGAACCGGGTGTGCAGCTCGGCGACGAAGGCGAGCGCCTCCGGCGTGAGGATCTGCGCCGTCCCGACCACGACGGGGCCGGTGATCTCGAGGCGCTCAGCGGTGTGGGACGGGGTGAGGGTCTGGGCTGTCGGTGACATGACGATCTCCGCTCGCAAGCAGGTGGTGTGGGTCGGGTCAGTGCGTGAACTGGGCGGTCTCGGTGGAGCCCGCCAGTGCCAGGGTGCTGCTGGTCGGGTTGAGCGCCGTGGCGACCTTGTCGAAGTAGCCGGTGCCGACCTCGCGCTGGTGGCGCGTGGCGGTGTACCCGCCGGCCTCGGACGCGAACTCGGCCTCCTGCAGCTCGACGTACGCGCTCATGCCGCGCTCGGCGTAGCCCTGGGCGAGCGTGAACATGGAGTGGTTGAGCGCGTGGAACCCGGCCAGGGTGATGAACTGGAACGCGTAGCCGTAGGACGCGAGCTCCTTCTGGAAGCGCGCGATGGCGTCGTCGTCCAGCGCCGCCTTCCAGTTGAACGACGGCGAGCAGTTGTACGCGAGCATCTTGCCGGGGAACTTCGCGTGCAGCCGCTCGGCGAACTCCCGGGCCAGCTCGAGGTCCGGCTCGCCGGTCTCCACCCAGATGAGGTCCGCGTACTCGGCGTAGGCCGAGGCGCGGGCGACGACGGCGTCCAGGCCCGGGCGCACCCGGAAGTAGCCCTCGGGGGTGCGCTCGCCGGTGAGGAACTCGGCGTCGCGGGGGTCGATGTCGCTCGTCATCAGGTCCGCGCCGAGCGCGTCCGTGCGGGCGATGACGATCGTGGGCACCCCGGCGACGTCGGCCGCGAGGCGCGCCGCGTTGAGGGTCCGCACGTGCACCGAGGTCGGCACGAGCACCTTCCCGCCGAGGTGGCCGCACTTCTTCTCGGAGGCCAGCTGGTCCTCCCAGTGCACGCCGGCCGCGCCGGCCGCGATCATCGAGCTCATCAGCTCGTAGGCGTTGAGCGGGCCGCCGAAGCCGGCCTCGGCGTCGGCGACGATCGGCGCGAACCACTCGCGGACCGGCTCGCCGCCGGCCTCGCTGCACTCGATCTGGTCGGCGCGCAGCAGGGCGTTGTTGATCCGGCGCACGACGGCGGGCACCGAGTTGGCCGGGTACAGGCTCTGGTCCGGGTAGGTCTGGCCGGACAGGTTGGCGTCGGCGGCGACCTGCCAGCCGGACAGGTAGATCGCCTTGAGGCCCGCCCGGACCTGCTGCACGGCCTGGTTGCCGGTGAGGGCACCGAGCGCGGGCACCCACTCCTCGGTCTGCAGCAGCGACCAGAGCCGCTCGGCGCCGCGGCGGGCGAGGGTGTGCTCCTCCCGGACCGAGCCGCGCAGCGCGACGACGTCGGCCGCGGAGTAGTCGCGGCGCACCCCGGCCCAGCGCGGGTCGGTGGCCCACTGCTCGCTGAGCTCGGCTGCGGTCTGCTGCTCGTCGCCGGTCTGGATGGTGCTCACGATGATCCTCCATTGGGTTCGCGTTCGTCCTGGTGGGACCACATTGGTGGAAGGTCAAGGGTTCTTGCCCATGAACTTCGGCAGAAGAACTGCGATTCTTCTGCGACCAGAAACATCCGCACCGGGTCCTTCGTGGGGCAAGGTGGAGCATGGCCACGAACCCGACGCCCGACGGCGAGATCGACACCCTGCTGCTCGGTCGCCGCATCCGGCACCTGCGCACGGCCGCCGGGATGACGCTCGACGAGCTCGGAACCGCCGTCGGGCGGGCGGCCTCCCAGGTCTCGATGCTGGAGAACGGGCACCGTGAGCCCAAGCTCTCCCAGTTGCACGCGGTCGCCGCGGCGCTGGGTGTCCCGCTCGCCGAGCTGCTCGCCGGGGAGGCCCCGAGCCGGCGCGTCGCGCTCGAGATCGAGCTCGAGCGCGCGCAGCGCGGGCCGCTGTTCGCGGCACTCAAGCTGCCCGCCGTCAAGGTCGGCAAGTCGTTGCCGACCGATGCGCTCGAGACGATCCTCGGCCTGCAGGCCGAGGTCCAGCGCCTGCTCACCGAGAACGCGGCGACCCCCGAGGAGGCCCGGCGGGCCAACTCCGAGCTGCGGGCGACGATGCGCGCGCAGGACAACTACTTCCCCGAGCTCGAGGCGCACGCCACCACCCTGCTGACCGCCATCGACCACCCGGGCGGCCCGCTGTCCCAGCGCGGCACGGCCGACATCGCCGCCCACCTCGGGTTCGCACTGCACTACGTGCACGACCTGCCGCACTCGACCCGGTCGGTCACCGACCTCGAGAACGGCCGGATCTACCTGCCGCATGCGCTCACCGCCACCAGCGACCCCCGCTCGGCGCTGCTGCAGGCGGTGGCGAGCCACGTGCTCGGGCACACCGAGCCGCGCGGGTACGGGGACTTCCTGCGCCAGCGGGTCGAGAACAACTACCTCGCCGCGGCCCTGATGGTGCCCGAACACAGCGCGGTCGCGCTGCTCCGGGCGGCCAAGTCCGAGCGCCGGCTGTCGGTCGAGGATCTGCGCGACGCCTACGCGGTGCCCTACGAGACCGCGGCGCACCGGTTCACCAACCTCGCGACCCGGCACCTCGACATCCCGGTGCACTTCATGAAGGCGCACGAGAGCGGCACGCTGCACAAGGCGTACGAGAACGACGGCGTCCGGTTCCCGACCGACCCGCTCGGGTCGATGGAGGGTCAGCCCGTCTGCCGGCACTGGACCGCGCGGGTCGTGTTCTCGATCCCGGACCGGTTCAGCCCGTACTACCAGTACACCGACACCCCGACCGGCACGTACTGGTGCACGTCCCGCGTGCACGGCTCCGACGAGGGCGAGTTCTCGGTGAGCGTCGGGGTGCCGTTCGCCTCCGTGCGCTGGTTCCTGGGCCGCGAGACGACCGAGCGGGCGGTGTCGTTCTGCCCCGACCCGGACTGCTGCCGCCGCGCCCCGTCCGAGCTCGCGCAGCGGTGGGCCGGCAACTCGTGGCCGAGCGCCCGCCCGCACGCGAGCCTGCTCGCGGCGCTGCCCACGGGCGCCTTCCCGGGGGTGGACCAGACCGAGGTGTTCACCTTCCTCGAGCGGCACGCACCGCGCGGCTGACCCGCGCCGGACCTGTCGAGACGGGCGTCGAAACGGCACGGACCGAGCGGGCTTCCCGGGGAACACCTGAGCGCCCGACGGGGTTGTCGCTTTTCATGACCACGATCGGAATCATCGGAGCAGGACACATCGGCGGCACCCTCGCCCGCCTCGCAGTCGCGGCCGGGTACGAGGTGGTCGTGAGCAACTCGCGGGGACCGGAGACCCTTGTCGACCTGGTCGCGGAGCTCGGCGACAGCGCCCGTGCCGGGACGGCCCTCGAGGCCGCCACCGCCGGCGACGTCGCGATCGTGACGATCCCGCTGCGCAACTACCGGGACGTGCCGGTGGAGCCGCTGGCCGGCAAGGTCGTCATCGACACCAACAACTACTACCCGCAGCGCGACGGGCAGATCCCCGAGCTCGACTCCGAGATCACGACGTCGGCCGAGCTGCTGCAGGCGCACCTGCCCACCTCCAAGGTCGTCAAGGCGTTCAACCACATCACCTCGGCGGACCTCGGTTCGCACGGGACACCGCCCGGCACCGCGGGGCGCCGCGCGCTCGCCATCGCCGGGGACGACGCCGAGGCCAAGCAGCAGGTGCGCGGCTTCATCGACACGCTCGGGTACGACGTCGACGACGCCGGGCCGCTCGCGGAGGGCTGGCGGATCCAGCCCAACACCCCCGGGTACGGTCCGCGGCTCGACACCGCCGGGCTGGCCAGCGCGCTCGCCGGGGCCACCCGGGTGAGCACGCCCGCCTGACGGGCGGCGTTCCCGACGGGCGGCGTTCCCGCGGGAACGCCCGGAATCAGTCGGCCGAGACCTGCTCGGCGGCTCGATCGCGAGCCGGGGGATCACTGACGGGTTCGGCGGCGGGATCGGCGGCGAGTTCGCCGGCCGGATCGTCGGCAGGATCGTCGGCGCCTGCGTGAGCGGTGCCGTAGCGCGCGCTCACCGCTTCGCGGAGCGCGTTGCGGGCTCGCTCCACCGAGGAGGCGTTCCGCGCGACGAGCTCCCGCTCGACCCCGGCGACGACGTCGGCCAGGGTGGCGTCCTGCAGCGCGCTGGCGATCCAGCGCGAGAAGTCGCCCCGCGCCGCGTGGAAGTTGAGCGTCTCGTGCGGCACCCGGTTCAGGGCGCGCTCGAAGTCGGCGAGGTTGCCCGCCGGCGGCGCGGCGGCCGACCGGAAGAAGAACCGCCGCCCCTCCGGCAGCTGGGCATCGGTGTACTTGCGCAGGTGGCGCACGTGCTCGGTCCGCCGCGGCTCGACGGTGAACTTCCGCGACCCGGTCGTGTCGGTCAGCACCGCGCGGCCGAGCCCGACGCCGCGCGGGGTGTCCTGCGGCGGGCCCAGGACGCTGACGGTGAGGTCCACCGAGAGCCGCAGGTGATCGGACAGCAGCTCCGGGCGATAGGTGATCAGGCACAGCCCGCGCCCCAGCGCCTGCAGCAGCGGCGCCGCCGAGCTGGACGTGCCGAGCTCGGTGGACAGGTGCGCCTCGTCGACGACGACCCAGTGCGGCACCCCGTGCGCGCGCCGCTCGGCCTCGATCAGGGCCGGCAGCTGGCGCACGTAGTCGGTCTTCGCGCGGTCGCTCAGGGCGGTGAGGTCGAGCACGACGCTGGAGAACCGCTGGCGGAGCAGGCCGATGAGCTCCGCCGGGCTGGGCAGGTGGAGGCGGGCGTCGACCCGCATGACGCCGGGCAGGGCGGGCAGCCCGCTGTGGTCCCCCTCCGGGTCGATCACCAGCACGGTGTAGCCGGCCTCCGTCCACCGCTCGACCAGCAGCCCGGCCAGGTAGCTCTTGCCGGTCCCGCTGTCGCCGGTGACCAGGACCGTCGCCTGCGAACCGGGCAGCAGGGCGGGGGTGCCGTCCGCGAACGCGCCCACGCGCACCCAGTGCCGCGGGGGGCACAGCCGTTGCTGCCCCCGGAAGAGCGGCCCGCGGGCGAGGGCCGCCACGGCGGCACCCGAGGGGACGTCAAGATGGATGTCCGCATGATCGCGCAGCGACGGGACGGCGTCTTCGACGGCGACCCCGACCTCGGCGGTCCGCAGCAACGACAGGTCGTTCTCCGCATCGCCGACCGCGACGGTGTTGTGGTGCGAGATGCCCAACCCGCCGAGGGCGACGAACAGGCCGCGCCCCTTCGACACCCCCGCCGGCAGCACCATGAGCTCGGCCCGGTTGTGCACGAGCTGGCAGTCGAGACCGAGCCGGGCGACCTCCTCGGCCACGGTGGTCGAGTACCTGCCCGCGCAGGCGAGCAGCACCCGCCCGCGCTTGTACGGAACGCCGCGTTCCGCGATCGCGAGCTCAAGCTCAAGCTCGACCGGGGGCGCCAACAGCTGCGTGCCCGCGCGGGTCGCCACCACCGCACCGTTCTCGGTCACGACCGAGTCGAAGCGTCGTCGCAGACCAGGAAAGTGCTCGTCGAGCTGATCCCCGACCCGGCCGGTGACCAGCAGAGCGGCGACGCCCTCGGCCCGTAGCTCGTCCAACGCCGTCATCGCGTCCTGGCTGAGCACCCCGTTGTGGGTCAGGGTCCCGTCCAGGTCGGTGGCGATCGCCCGGAAGTACTCCGACATCGCTTGGCCGCCTTCCACGCCATGCGGACCGACCACCCGCCCCCCGCGATCAGCCCGTCGCGGCCATCGTGCTGCCGGGCGAGACGGCGGGTGAAGGGCCAAAAGCCCCACCGCCGACCACACCGTCACGGAACGGGTCTTAGCCGAGTCTTAGCCGGCGCTTCCCTTGCCGTTGATCCACTCGGCGCGACTGTGGTCTCGACGCGAAGGCCGCGCCGAGGACTCAACCCCCAGGAGCCACCATGAAGTGGAACCGCCGTTCAACCCTCACCCTCGCCACCGCCACGCTGCTCACCGGCGCCGTTCTCGCCGTCGCGGCGAACGGGGCCGAGTCGACCGGGACGCCGACCTCCGGCTCGCGCCCGTCCTCGAGCCCGTCCGCCACTCCGTCGTCCGGCCCGACCGTGGCGCTCGACAACCTCGACGACCTCGGTTCCGATGACCGCAGCTCCGGCGGTCAGGGGGCCGACGACGTCGTCCTCGAGGACGTCGTCACCGTGACCGGCGGGTCCGACGACCCGACCAGCCACGACGTCGGCGACGACCACGGCGGCTTGCGGCCCGAAGGTGTCTCCGACGACCCGGCCACGCACGACGTCGGCGACGACCACGGCGGCGACCGGGCCGACGACCACAGCGGCAGCGATGACTCGGACCCGAGCGACGACTCCGGTCCCGACGACTCCGCCACGCACGACGTCGACGACGACCACGGTTCGGACGGACACGGATCCGACGACTGACGGTCGTGCGCGGCCGGGCCGGCGGTCACTTCTGTCGGTACATCGCCTCGTCCGCGAGCTGCATCACCTGGTCGGCACTGCGGTTCTCGCCGAGGAGTGCGAACCCGATGCTCGCCCGCGGCCGGATCGCCGCGGTCCCGACCGTCACCGGTTCGGACAGGGCGGCGCTGATCCGTCGCACGAAGGCGTCGGCATCCTCGGGCCGAGAGATGTTCTCGGCGAGCACCGCGAACTCGTCGCCGCCGAGGCGCGCACACGCGTCCTCGGGCCGAGCCGACCGGACCAGGCGCTCGGCGACCGCGCGGAGCACCGCGTCGCCTGCGACGTGACCGTACTGGTCGTTCACCGACTTGAAGTCGTCCAGGTCGAGGAAGAGCATGACGCCGCAGTGGGCGCGCCGGGTCAGCAGGGTGGTGAGCCGATCCATGAAGGCGGCGCGGTTCACCAGGCCGGTCAGGGAATCGCGCGCGGCCCGCGCAGCCAGCTCTTCGAGCATCGCGTGGCGATCGCTCACGTCCCGCAACGTGAGCATGACTCCCCGCACGATCGGCTCCGCGAGCATGTTCGTCGCCGACGAGTCCACCCACAGCCACGAATCGTCTGAGCAGCGGACCCGCGCCTCCGCAGGTGGCATCTGGTCCTTGGTGGCCGCGACGGCGGCGTGCGCGGCGCGGGCCGCGTCGCGGTCGTCGGGATGGACGTAGTCCCACCAGGACTCGCCGACGAGCTGTTCCTCCCGCCAGCCCAGCAGCGTGACGATCGCCGGGCTCGCCAACCGCACGATGCCGGCCCGGTCGGTGCTGATCACGGCCTCGCGGGTGCGACTGACGAACGGTCGAACTACCTGGGCGAAGTTCAGGGACACCCCGACGACGGCGACCAGCTGCCCGTCGGCGTCACGAAGCGCGGTGTCGGTGACGAGCGCCGTGAAGGTGCTGCCGTCCTTGCGTCGCACGGTGAAGACGCCTGACCAGGCGCGGCCAGCGGCCAGGTCCGCCATGATCTCGGCAGCCAGGTCCTGCATCGGCTCGGGCACGGTCAGCTCAGAGATCGGTCGTCCCACCGCCTCCGCAGACGACCAGCCGTACAGCGCCTCGGCGGCATCGTTCCAGAGCACCACGGTCCCGGTCATGTCCGTCGCGATGACCGCATGCCCGAGGACCTCGAGGACGTCTCGGGCCAGCAGCTCATGGACGTCGGTCACGGAACCCCCTGACTCGGCTCCGGGCAGCTGACGGAAGACGGCACCGTCCTACGACTCGGATCTGCCCGACCACTGGGACCTATCCGTCCGGATTTTACGCCGGATCGCTCGACGCGAAACTGCGGTCAGGGCGAGGGACGGCAACTAGGGTCGGCCAGATGTACGCGCGCGGCGCTCGCGCACGCACCACTGCGAGGTCGGGGGCGACACCGTGAACCAGCACGAGCCGGCGCCGGTGTGGCTGCTGCTGCTCCTGGCCGTGTCCACGGTCGCAGCGACGGGTGCCGTCGTGGTCACCGGAGTGATCCTCGCGTTCTCCGGGTGGATGGGCAGCGAGCCCGCATCCCACGATGAGTGGGCGCTGTTCGGCCTGGCCGTGGCGGCCATGTTCGGTGTCGCGGGCGCCTACCGATGGTTCGGACGCGTGACGACCCCCGCTGTCCTGATGGCGCTCGCCGCGGTCTGCGCGATGCTCCCGCTGGCCGGACTCATCGGTGCGATACCTCTTGCAGGGGCCGCACTCATCGCCTCCGCGGTCCCGCCGCTGCGTCGTACCCGGCACAAGGGCCTTGCCTTCACCGGCGTCGCCGTGGCGGTCGCCGTCGTCGGGGCCCTTCTCGCGGCCCCTTTCATCGCCTATGCCCAGCTGAACGACGAAATTGCCCGAAGTGATGGAGCGCACCTGGTCGGGGAGGAGCCGGCGAACCCGCCGTTCAGCGCGGTCTACCCGGGCGACGACCCGCACCAGTTGGACTTCAGCACCCGTCTTACCTCTCAGTCATTCACGCCGGCCGTCGTCGGCAACCCCGCGGGGACAGTCAGGGCGACCACCAGCGTCACGCTGATCCTCGTCGACTGACCTTGCCCGGCTGGCCTCGTCAGGCGTGCTTTCGCAGGTGGTGATGGGTGGGGGTTTCGCCCGTGGCGGTGAAGCCCTGCTTGAGGTAGAGGCGGTGCGCGGCCTCGTTGAGCAGATGGACCTGCAGCCGGATGCCCCGGCCTTGCTCACAGGCAGCCTGGTCGATCCAATCCAGCGCGAATGTCCCGAACCCCCGCCCTTGGTGAGCGGGGGAGATTTCGAGCAGCTCCAGCCAGAGGTCACCGTCGCGCTCACCCAGGTACACGGCCCCGACAGGTTCACTGTCATGAGTCAGCACGAAGACTGTGTGCTCGTCGACGAGTGCTGCGAAGAACTCGCGCTGTTGTGCGGCAATCCACGGCCCGTAGGCCCTTTCGACGAGGTCGCGGTGCGCCTGCTCATGCAAGACGGAGAGCCAGTCACGGTCGGCGTCTGTGCTCGCCCGGAGGCCGAGCCGACTGTCCGTCGGCGGTGACTCTTGAACGCTGCTCACGAGATACGTCCCTTCGTTGGGGGCGGAGTCTATTCACGTGGCGCACTCGCGGGAGTGGATCGGATGCACATCGACGGCGGGGGCCGTTCTGCCCGGACGGACGAAGGGCCGGGAACCTGTCGGTTCCCAGCCCTTCGTTCTCTGGGTGACATCCCCAGCACTGGTGCGCGAGGGGGGACTTGAACCCCCACGCCCTTTCGGACACTGGCACCTGAAGCCAGCGCGTCTGCCATTCCGCCACTCGCGCGCGCCGGAGAACATTAACACGCCGGCAGGTTGGGAGCCCGCATCCACCCCGGCGAAGGGCCTGGTCGGGGGTCCGACGACGCACGCCACGCTGCGCCGTCCGCGGCGAACAGCATCAACCCCGTCTTCCGATCGTTACGATCAGGGAAGAACGGGCACGCTCGGCGCCATGCCGTCCTGCCCGAGATCCGGTCGACCGTCGCACGACGAGCACGCAAGGAGGTGGTCATGGGCATCCTCGACAGATTCGAGCAGGGCGTTGAACGGGTGGTCAACACCGCCTTCGCCAAGGCGTTCCGCAGCGAGGTCAAACCCGTCGAGCTCGCGAGCGCGCTCCGCCGCGAGGTGGACGACCGGGCCGCCGTCGTCGACCGCGACCGCACCGTCGTCCCCAACAGCTTCACGATCGAGCTCTCCCCGTCCGACCACGAGCAGGTCATCGGCTGGGGGGCTGAACCGCTCGCCGACGAGCTCGCGGCCAACGTCACCGAGCACGCCTCGACGCAGCGCTACGCGTTCGTCGGCCCGGTGACCGTGACGTTCATCGAGCACGACGACCTCGAGACCGGCCGGTTCCGGGTGCGCAGCGCGACCGTCCGCGGCGCCGTCGCCCCGGCGACCGCCGCCGCGACGCCCAGCGCCCGGCACCCGCTCGTCGACATCGACGGCCAGCGCTACCTGCTCACCGGCCCGGTCACCGTCATCGGCCGCGGCTCCGAGGCCGACATCATCGTCGACGACCCGGGCATCTCGCGGCGCCACCTCGAGATCCGCGTCACGCGCGACGGCGTCGTCGCCTCCGACCTGGGCTCGACCAACGGGTTGTTCGTCGAGGGCCACCAGGTGCCCGCCGCGACCCTGCTGGACGGGAACACCCTGACCATCGGGCGGACCCGGATCATGTTCTGGACCGGACAGGACGATTCGGCCGAGGACGACCAGTGACGCGGCCACATGAGTGAGCTCGCCATCACCCTGCTCCGGCTGGGCTACCTCGTCCTGCTGTGGGTCTTCGTCCTGTCGACGATCGGCGTGCTGCGTCGGGACCTGTACGGCACCAAGATCACCGCACGCGGCGGGCCCGCGAAAAAGGGCAGGACCCCGACCCCGGCCGGCGGCACCGCGGCCCTCGCACCGCCGACGCCGGCCCGCCGGGACGCGGCACCGACCCGCCTGGTGGTGACCGAGGGACCGCTGCGCGGCACCACCCTGCCGCTGACGACCTCCGCGATCCTCATCGGCCGGGCGCCGTCGTGCACGCTCGTGCTCGACGACGACTACTCGTCGTCGCGGCACGCACGGATCTTCCCGCAGGGCACCGGGTGGTTCGTCGAGGACCTCGGTTCGACCAACGGCACCTTCCTCGACACCACCAAGGTCGAGCGCCCCACCCCGATCCCCCCGGGCGCGCACGTGCGCATCGGCCAGAGCGTCGTCGAGCTGCAGAGGTAAGGCCGGAAACTCACTGTGACCATCGCCCTGCGGTATGCCGCCCGTTCCGACGTCGGACTCGTGCGCGCCAACAACCAAGACTCCGCGTACGCCGGGCCGCACCTGCTCGTCGTCGCTGACGGGATGGGCGGGCACGCGGGCGGCGACGTCGCCTCGTCCCTCGCCGTCGCGACCCTCGCCCCGCTCGACGACGAGGCCCACGGTCCCGACGACGCGCTCGAACAGCTCGACCGCGCCCTGCACGCCGCGCAGGACGAGCTGCTCGCCCGCGCGAACCAGGACCCCGCGCTGGCGGGCCTCGGCACGACCGTCACGGCGCTGCTCCGGGCCGGCAGCAAGCTCGCGATGGCCCACATCGGCGACTCGCGGGCGTACCTGCTGCGCGACGGCGAGATGACCCAGGTCACCACCGACCACACGTTCGTCCAGTACCTGGTCAACACCGGCAAGATCACCGCCGAAGAGGCCGAGCACCACCCGCAGCGCTCGGTGGTCATGCGCGTGCTCGGCGACTTCGACATGGAGATCGTGCCCGACCTGTCGGTGCGCGAGGCGCGCGCCGGCGACCGCTGGCTGCTGTGCTCGGACGGGCTGTCGGGCGTCGTCAGCGCCGACACGCTCGGCGACTCCCTGCGGGACTTCCGCGACGTCGACGAGTGCGCGGACCGGCTCGTCCAGCTCGCGCTGCGGGCCGGCGGACCGGACAACATCACCGTGATCGTCGCCGACGTCGTCAACCTGGACGCCCTGCCGGACGGCGCCGCACCCGGGACGACGTCGGCCATCGTGGGCTCCGCGGCCACCTCGCGCCACCGCCCGAGCGCCGCCGCGGACGGGCCCGCGGCGCGGGCCGCGAGCCTCACCCAGACCGTGCCCGCGCAGTCGGACGAGACGACCGCCGCCGAGGACGACGCGCTGGACGACGACGCCCGTCGCCATCGGCGCCGACGACGCGTGGCGATGGTCGCGACCGTGCTCGTGCTGCTCGTCGCCGTGGCCGCCGTCGGGGTGTCCGCCTACCGGTGGACCCAGACGCAGTACTACGTGGGGGTGGCCGACGGCGACGTCGCGATCTACCGCGGCATCCCGCAGACCCTCGGCCCGCTCGCGCTGTCCGAGGTCGTCGAACGCTCCGACCTGACCGCCGAGGATCTGCCCGGGTACGTGCGCACGCGCCTCGAGCAGACGATCCCGGCCACCTCGTTGGCCGACGCCCAGGCCCGCGTCACCCGGCTGACCGAGGACTCCACGAGCGCCGATCCGACGCCGACCCCGACCACGACGCCGACCACCCCGCCGGCCGCCGTCGTGCCGGCCCCGGCGGTCACCGCCTGATGGCGACGGTCACCCCCCATCGCGTTCGCCCCGGCCGGGGCGTCGAGCTGGGGCTGCTCGTCCTCGCGCTCGGTCTCGGGGTGGCGGCCTACGCGCTCGTCGGGCTGAACATGACCGGCGCCCTGCCGGCGAACATCTACGGCTACAGCGCCGGGATGGTCGCCCTCGGGGTCGGCATGCACCTCGTGCTGCGCCTGCGCGCGCCGTACGCGGACCAGGTGATCCTCCCGGTCGCCGTCGCCCTGAACGGCATCGGGCTCGCGATGATCTACCGGATCGACCTGTCGACCGTCGACTGGGAGCACCCGACGACGTTCGCGACCCGCCAGCTCGGCTGGACCGCGATCGGGATGATCCTGGCCGCCGTCGTGCTGGTCGCGCTGCGCGACCACCGGACGTTGCGGCGCTACACGTACACCGCGATGGTGGTCGGCCTCGGCCTCGTCCTGCTGCCGCTCGTGCCGGGTCTGGGCACCACGATCAACGGTGCGCGGATCTGGGTCCGCCTGGGCGGTCAGTCGCTGCAACCGGCCGAGTTCGCCAAGATCGCGCTGGCGATCTTCTTCGCGGGGTACCTGGTGACCAACCGGGACACCCTCGCGCTGGCGGGCTCCAAGGTGCTCGGGATGCAGTTCCCTCGCGTGCGCGACCTCGGCCCGATCATCGTGGTGTGGGCGGCCTCGCTCGCCGTGCTCGTGCTCGAGCGGGACCTCGGCACGTCGCTGCTGTTCTTCGGCCTGTTCGTCGCGATGCTCTACCTCGCGACCGAGCGCAAGAGCTGGATCTTCCTCGGCATGCTCCTGTTCCTCGGGGGCGCGGCCCTGGCGGCCCAGACGTTCTCGCACGTCGGCGCCCGGTTCGACGCCTGGCTGAACGCGTTCGACAACGACGTGTTCAACCAGTCCCCGGGCGGGTCCGGCCAGCTCGTGCGCGGCCTGTACGGGATGGCCAACGGCGGGCTCTTCGGCACGGGCTGGGGCGAGGGCCGGCCCGACCTGGTGCCCTACGCCGAGTCGGACTTCATCGTCGCGTCGCTCGGCGAGGAGCTCGGCCTCACCGGCCTGCTCGCCATCCTGGTGGCCTACCTGGTGCTCGCCGAGCGTGGCCTGCGGACCGCGATCGGCGTCCGCGACGGCTTCGGCAAGCTGCTCGCCGGCGGGCTCGCGTTCGTGGTCGCGTTCCAGTGCTTCGTCGTCGTCGGCGGGGTCACCCGGCTGATCCCCCTGACCGGCCTGACCATGCCCTTCATGGCCTACGGCGGCTCCTCCCTGCTCGCCAACTGGGTGATCGTGGCGCTGCTGCTGCGGATCTCCGACAGCGCGCGCCGACCGGCCCCGCTGGTCACCGGGTTCGTCGCCCCGCCGCCGACGGCGGCCGACCGTCAGGACACGCAGATGCTCACCGGCCTGGGCGAGGTGCGCGAATGAACACGCCCCTGCGCCGGCTCTCCGTCGTCGTCATCGCCATGTTCGTCGCCCTCATGGCGGCCGCGACCTGGACCCAGTTCGTGCAGGCGTCGACGCTCAACGCCGACCCGCGCAACGTGCGGACCCTGTACCGCGAGTTCGACAACTCGCGGGGCCCGATCGTCATCGCCGGCGAACCCGTCGCGTCTTCCACGGCGGTCGACGACGCGTTCAAGTACCAGCGCGCGTACGCGAACGGCCCCCTGTTCGCGCCGGTGACCGGCTTCTACTCGGTCGTCTACGGGCGCACCGGGATCGAGCGGGCCGAGAACGACGTGCTGACCGGCACCGCCGACTCGTTGTTCCTGTCCCGGGTCCAGGACCTGTTCACCGGTCGCCAGCCGCAGGGCTCCTCGGTCGAGCTGACGATCGACCCGGCCGTGCAGCAGGCCGCCTGGGACGCGCTCGGCGACCAGAAGGGCGCCGTCGTCGCGCTGGACCCGACCACGGGGGCCATCCTGGCGATGGTCTCCCGGCCGTCCTACGACCCGAACATCCTCGCGGGGCACTCGACTCCGGCCGTCAACGACGCCTACCGGCTGCTCGCCGACGACCCGACCAACCCGCTGATCAACCGGACCATCGAGGAGACCTACCCGCCCGGTTCGACGTTCAAGCTCGTCGACGCGGCCGCCGCCCTCGAGGCCGGGATGACTCCCGACACCCAGCTGGCCGCCCCGCAGACCCTCGCGCTGCCCGGGTCGACCGCGACCATCTCGAACTTCGGGGGCGAGGTGTGCGGACCGGGTGAGACCGTCTCGCTCGCCGAGGCGTTGCGGATCTCCTGCAACACCGCGTTCGCCCAGCTGGGGATGGACCTCGGTGACGACGCCCTGCGCGCCCAGGCCGAGGCGTTCGGGTTCGACGCCGAGCTGCAGGTCCCGATGACGGTGGCGGTCAGCCGCTTCCCGGCCGACCCGGACGTCCCGCAGACGGCGCTGTCCGCCATCGGCCAGTACGAGGTCCGCGCGACCCCGCTGCAGATGGCGCTCGTCTCCGCCGCGATCGCCAACGGTGGCACCCAGATGAAGCCCTACCTCGTCCAGACCGTGCGCAACCCGGACCTGGACGTCATCGACGAGGCCTCGCCGACGGAGCTGGGCCGGCCCGTCTCGGCGGCCACCGCCACCGCGCTGCGCGACATGATGATCGACGTCGTCGCGAACGGCACCGGCAAGAGCGCCCAGATCTCGGGGGTCCAGGTCGCGGGCAAGACCGGGACCGCGCAGACCACCGCGGAGGCCGCCCCGCACGCCTGGTTCACCGCGTTCGCGCCCGCCGACGCCCCGCGGGTGGCCGTCGCGGTCGTCGTCGAGAACGGCGGCAGCCTCGGCAACGAGGCGACCGGCGGCCGGGTCGCGGCACCGATCGCGCGGGCCGTCATCGAGGCGGTGCTCGCCCGATGAAGCCGGTCCAGGGCCTCGCGCTCGGCGAGCGCTACCGCCTCGAGCGCCAGATCGCCGTCGGCGGCATGGGTGAGGTGTGGGCCGGGCACGACCTGTCGCTCGCCCGCGACGTGGCCGTCAAGGTGCTGCGCGACGAGTTCGCGGGCGACGCCGGCTTCCTCGAGCGGTTCCGCACGGAGGCCCGCAACTCCGCGTCGTTGTCGCACCCGAACATCGCGGCGCTGTACGACTACGGCGAGCAGGACGGGTCCGCCTTCCTCGTGATCGAGCTCGTCGTCGGCGAACCGATGAGCGACCTGCTCGACCGCCAGCCGGTGGTACCGACCGCCCGGCTGCTGCCGATCCTCGCCCAGACGGCGCGTGCGCTCCACGCGGCGCACGCGGCCGGGGTGGTGCACCGTGACGTCAAGCCCGGCAACATCCTGCTCGGGCCCGACGGCGACGTGAAGATCACCGACTTCGGGGTCTCGCGCGCGGTGAACCAGGCGCCGCTGACGGCCACCGGGATGGTCATGGGCACCGCCCAGTACCTGTCCCCCGAGCAGGCCGTGGGCCGGCCGGCGACCTCCGCCTCCGACCTGTACTCGCTCGGGATCGTCGCCTACGAGGCGCTCGTCGGGCACCGGCCGTTCACCGGGCCGACGGCGGTCGACATCGCCGTCGCGCACGTCAACACCCCCGTGCCGCCGCTCCCGGCCTCGATCGAGCCGCGCCTGGCGGATCTGGTGATGCGGCTGCTCTCGAAGGAGCCCGCGGACCGGCCGCGCTCGGGCGGTGCGCTCGCGCGGGCGTTCGACGAGCTGTTCGCCGAGCTCCCGGCCTCGGGTGCGCCGCGTCGCTCGCAGGGGTCCCCGCAGCCCTCCGCCCTCCCGCCCGTCGCGGCACCGCCGGTGATCGCGCCGGTGACGGTCCCGCCCACCGCGGTCCCGCCCACCGCGCCCGGGACGCCGCCGTCGTACCCCCCTCGGCGCGAGCTGCGCGACACCGGCGCGGTCCCGGCCCGCACCTCGACCACGACGGGACGACGGGTCGGCTCAATGACCTGGCCCTTCGTCGCGCTCGTGCTGCTGATCCTGGCTCTCCTCGGCGCCGCGCTGGCCGATAGCCTGTGGGGGTCGGACCCGGGTGCGGCCTCCCCCGCGGCCTCAGCATCGAGCCCGCACCCGACCACCGGAACGCCAGCACCTGCGGCAATCGGTGGGATGATCTCAAGCGCGCCGGTCGCTCTGACCTCTGGCGCACACACAACGACAGCTAAGGACGCGTAGTGGCGGACGACGCACCCCGGATCCTCGCGAACCGTTACGAGGTCGGCGATCTCATCGGGCGCGGTGGCATGGCCGAGGTTCACATCGGTCACGACACCCGCCTCGGACGGACCGTGGCGATCAAGATCCTGCGCTCCGACCTGGCCCGCGACCCGTCGTTCCAGGCACGGTTCAGGCGCGAGGCGCAGGCTTCGGCCTCCCTCAACCACCCGTCCATCGTCGCCGTGTACGACACCGGCGAGGATCTCATCACCGACGCCAACGGCACGGTGTCGCACGCGCCGTTCATCGTGATGGAGTACGTCGAGGGACACACCGTCCGCGACATCCTGCGCGACGGCCAGGCCGTGCCGATCGAGGAAGCCGTCGAGATCACCGCCGGCGTCCTGTCGGCCCTCGGGTACTCCCACCACGCGGGCATCGTGCACCGCGACATCAAGCCCGCCAACGTCATGCTCACGCCGACCGGCGCGGTCAAGGTGATGGACTTCGGGATCGCTCGTGCGCTGGCCGACTCCGCCGCGACGATGACCCAGACGCAGGCCGTCATCGGCACCGCGCAGTACCTCTCCCCCGAGCAGGCCCGCGGCGAACAGGTCGACGCCCGCAGCGACCTGTACTCGACCGGGTGCCTGCTGTTCGAGCTGCTCACGGGCCGTCCCCCGTTCACGGGTGACTCCCCGGTCGCCGTCGCCTACCAGCACGTCCGCGAACCGGCGCCCGCGCCGAGCTCGTTCGCGTCCGACGTGCCCGAGACGCTCGACCGGATCACACTCAAGGCGCTCGCCAAGGAGCGTGACTCCCGGTACAGCACCGCCGCGGAGTTCCGCGCGGACCTCGAGGCCGCCATCCGCGGCGGGCACGTGTCCGCCCCGGCCATCGGCGTGCTGGCGGCCGCCGCCGTCGTCGAGTCGGCCGCCGCCGAGGCGACCCAGATCCTGCCGCCGATGACGTCCCAGACCCAGATCGTCCCGACCGCCGGTGCCTGGTCCCCGACCGCCGCCACCCCGCCGGGCACTCACGTGGCGAACGGCGACGAGGAGCCCCCGCAGCGCCGCTGGCTGCTGTGGACGCTGATCGCGATCGCCATCGCGGCCGTCGCGGGGATCGCGTTCCTGCTGATCACGAATGGCGACAACAAGGACCCCGCAAGCGACCTGATCACGATCCCGGAGCTCACGAGCGCGACCGCCGAGTCCGCCATCGCGCAGCTCACCGAGGCCGGGCTCACCCCCGTGCGCCTGACCGAGCCCAGCGACGACATCGCGGCCGACCTCGTGACCCGCACCGACCCTGCGGGCGGCGAAGAGGTCGCTCCCGCGTCGGAAGTCAAGGTCTACGTCTCCACCGGCCCGAACCAGGTCGCGGTCCCGGACGTCACTGGCCAGACGCAGGACCAGGCGCGCAGCGCGATCGTGTCCGCCGGCCTCGAGGTCGGCAACGTCCAGACCGAGAACGTCCCCGTCGATGAGGGCGACGTCACCAAGACGGATCCCCCGGCGACGACCTCCGTCGCGAAGGGGTCCACGGTCAACATCTTCGTCGCCTCCGGGCAGGTGGACGTCCCTGACCTCGCCGGGATGTCCAGGACCGACGCGCTGGCGAAGCTCGCCGAGCTCAAGCTGAACTCGAGCACCAACCCGGTCGAGGTGGCCGGGACGGCGCCCGACACGGTGCTGTCGCAGGACCGTGGCCCGGGGCTGCTGCAGCAGGGCACCACGGTGACCCTGGACATCGCGGTCGCGCCGACCACGGTGACCGTGCCGACCGACCTGGTCGGGAAGCCCTACGCCGAGGCTGAGGCCCAGCTCCTCGGGCTCGGGCTGGTGCCTGCGCGCCTCGAAGGCGGCGTGAGTGACAAGCAGGCGGCTGGCACCGTCCTGTCGTCGAACCCGAACAAGGGCACGACGGTCCAGGTCGGCTCGACGGTGACCCTGACGGTCGCAAGTGCCGCCGGCGCGCCGAACGCGGCGGCCCCCTCCTGACGAGTCTGCGGACCCCCTCGCGCCGCTAGGCGCGGACGAGGGGGTGCAGGCCGACCGAGCGCTCGACGGCGCCGGTGCTCCCGCAGATCTCGAGCCAGTTCGCCAGCAGCCGGTGGCCGCCCTCGGTCAGCACGGACTCGGGGTGGAACTGCACGCCGTACAGCGGCAGGCTCCGGTGCTGCAGCCCCATGATGATCGGGCCGAACGCGCTCGTGACGTGCGCGGTCACCTCGAGCTCGGCCGACACGGTGCCGGTCACGACCGCGAGCGAGTGGTACCGCGTCGCGGTGAACGGGGTGGGCAGCCCGGCGAGCACCCCGACGCCGTCGTGCACGATGCTGCTCGTCTTGCCGTGCATCAGCTCGGGCGCGTGGGTCACCGTGCCGCCGTACACCTCACCGAGCGCCTGGTGGCCCAGGCACACGCCGAGCATCGGGGTGCCCGACGTCGCGCAGTCCCGGATCACCTGGATGCTCGCGCCGGCCTCGGCCGGGGTGCCGGGTCCGGGCGAGACGAGCACGCCGTCGAAGCCGGACCGCTCGGTCGCGGGCGGGACGGCGTCGTTGCGCACCACGACCGTCTCGGCCCCGAGCTGGTTCAGGTAGCCGACGATCGTGTAGACGAACGAGTCGTAGTTGTCGACCACGAGGATCCGAGTCACGAGCTACCCCCCACGGTGGTGTTGTTGAACGGCATGAGCGGTGCGACCGCCGGGAAGACCCACAAGAAGCACACCGTGAGCACCACGAACGCCGCGATCAGCACGGTGGTCGCTCGCACCCACGCCGGGCCCGGAAGGTGCCGCCAGAGCCACCCGTACATCATGCGCCCCCGGTGATCTCGGGCGGGAAGCTGTCTTGTCCCGCGAGCCAGTAGTCGAGCACACCGTGCACGATGAACCGCTCGCGCGCCGAGTACATCGGATGGCAGGTCGTCAGCGTGATCAGACGTTCGGTCGGCACGGCGGCCGGATCCCCCGGTACGGGCGCGATCACCTGCACGTCCCGCGGCCCGACGATCTCGGTGCTCGTGACGCGGTACACGAACCAGTCGTCCGCGGTGCGCACGACCAGCGGGTCCCCCACAGCCAGGTCCGCCACGAGGTTGAACGGCTTGCCGTACGTCGTGCGGTGGCCGGAGACGGCGAAGTTCCCGACGTCACCGGGCATCGCCGTACCCGGGTAGTGGCCGATCCCCAGCGGGTCGAGCACCCCCGCGCGGTCGACGCCCTGGCTGATCGGGCGCACGTACTCGGCGCCCCACCGCGGCACGTACAGGGTGGCGAACGTGACGGCGTGCTCGGGCTCCGCCAGGGCCGGCGAGGCGTCGGTGCGCGGCTGCGCGACCGGGGTGGCCGACGTCGTCGGGACCGGCACCCAGTCGAGCTCGTCCACGATCGCGGCCTGGGCGCGGTCGCCCTCGACATCGGTCCACCACAGCTGCCAGACGACGAACGCGAGCAGCAGGGCGCCCAGCGTGATCATGAGCTCGCCGACCACGCCCATCGCGGTCGTCGCGAGCCGGTGGGCGCGTCCGTCCGCCGAGCGAGGTGCCGCGGTCCGTCTCCCGGTCGCGGCCTGGACGGGTCCGGTCACCTCAGAACACCTCGGTACCGTCAGGCACGGTCGCGAACCGCAGCTCGGTGCTGCCCTCGGAACCGGGCAGCTCGAGGTCGTCCTCCGTGCTCAACGACCAGCCGAGCCCGGCCTGGTCGACGTAGTCCAGGTAGGTCTGGATCTCGGCGGAGGCGAACAGGGCGGCCCGCAGTGCCTTGGGGTCGCCGATCGCCCGGACCTCGTACGGCGGGGAGTACAGCCGGCCGCCAAGGGACAGGACGTTGCCGACGCACCGGAACGCGGTCGTGGCGATCACGCGCTGGTCCTGCAGCGCCATCGCCTCCGCGCCCCCGGCCCAGAGCGCGTTGACGACGGCTTGGAGGTCCTGCTGGTGGACCACGAGGTCGTCGGGGCTGAACCGCTCGGTCCGGGCGCTGTCGGTCGGGGCATCGGTCAGCGTGACCGTGACTCCCGGACCACTCACTGCCGTGCGCCCGCCCGCGACGCTGAGTCGCTCGACGGCGCCGGCGTCTCCCACGTCGACCGACGCGCCCTGCTCGGCGGTGAGCTCTTCGACCTGCGCGCGCAGCTCGTCGACCTCGCCGGACAGGGTCTTCACCCGGGACGCCTCCACTTTCGCGAGCTCGCCGAGGTCCTGCGGGTGGCGCTCGTTCTCCCCCGTGGCCAGGCGGGCGTTGGCGGTGAAGAGCAGGCCCGCCAGCGCGAGCACCAAGCCGACGGAGACGGTGCCCCGGTAGGCGCGCAGAGTCGGACGACGACCATGGTCGGTCACGAGCGCTCCTCCGGGTTGATGTCGGCACTACGCTAGTTCACGAGTGGCGGGTGATCTTCGTTCCCGCCGGAACGCCGTTCCCGCCGGAACGCCGCAGAACAGGAGCCAGCCGACGTGCCCGAGTCGAAGTCGCGGAAGAAGCCCGCGTACACACCGCCGCCTGCCAAGGCTGCGCCGCAGACGAACCCCGTCTGGCTGGTCCCGGTCATGCTCACGCTCATGGTCCTGGGCCTGGCATGGATCGTCATCACCTACATCACGCAGTCCAAGTTCCCGGTGCCCGAGATCGGGCAGTGGAACCTGGCGATCGGCTTCGTACTGATCATCACCGGCTTCGGCCTCACGACGCGCTGGCGCTGACCGACCCGTCGTACGGCGTCCGCTGTCCCCCGTGTCGTCCCCAGAGAGCGCTTGCGCCTGTGGATAACTACACCGGTGTAGTTCCACAGGTGTGAGCAACCCTGGGGACAACCGTGCCGCCCGTGAAGGCGGCCACGACCCGGCGCAGTCAGACGCTCGCGTACTTGGCCAGCGCCAGGACCACGAGCAGCACTGCGACGCCGACCGTGGCCGAGACCGCCGCCACCTGCCGGTACTTGCGCGGCGCGTAGGCGTAGGCGGCCCCCAGCACGACGCCGGTGACCAGGCCACCGAGGTGCGCCTGCCAGGCGATGTTGGGCACCACGAAGCCGATCACGCCGTTGATCGCGATGAACACGAGGATCTGGCGGGCGTCGCGCCCGAGGCGTCGCAGCACGACGAGGATCGCGCCGAACAGCCCGAAGACCGCGCCAGACGCGCCGACCACGCCCGAGATCCACGAGACGTCCGTCGGGGTGATCACGGGTGAGGCGAACAGCAGGACCCCGACCGAGCCGCCGACGGCGGACAGCAGGTACAGGGCAGCGAACCGCCACCGGCCCAGCGTCGACTCAAGGTACGGCCCGACCAGCCACAGCGCATACATGTTGAACGCGATGTGGAAGATGCTGCTGGAGTGCAGGAAGGCCGCCGAGATGAAGCGGATCGGCTCGATCTGGCCCGCCGCGGGGGAGAAGATCCAGCGCGTGGTCCAGCCGGGGATCACCTGTTGCGCGATGAAGCTCGCCACGCACAGCCCGATGATGGTCAGCGTGACGACGGGCCGACCGTCCCGGACCCGCCCGCCGAGGGCGGTCCGGGTGGCCGGCATGGCGCGCGCCGCGGTGCGCACGCAGTCGACGCAGTGGACGCCGACGGCGGCCGGCCGCTGGCACTCCGGGCAGACCGGTCGCCCGCACCGCTGACAGCGCACGTACGAGACGCGGTCAGGGTGGCGCGGGCAGACCGGTGGCTGCTCGGAGGCGGCGGGCCCCGCCGTGAACTCAGTCGACATCGCGAATGAGGAGACGAGGCGCGCGGAGCGCGCTCAGTCCTCGACCGTGACCGACGTGATGGAGATGTCCTCGACTGGACGGTCGCCGGGGCGGGTCGTCGCGGAGGCGATCGCGTCCACGACGGCGCGGCTGGCGTCGTCGGCCACCTTGCCGAAGATGGTGTGCTTGCCGGTGAGCCAGGCGGTCGGGGCGACCGAGATGAAGAACTGCGACCCGTTGGTGCCGCCGTTCTTGCCGGTGACCGGGTCGCGCCGCTGGCCGGAGTTGGCCATCGCGAGCAGGTAGGGCTCGGTGAAGCCGAGCTCGGGGTGGATCTCGTCGTTGAAGGAGTAGCCCGGGCCGCCGGTGCCCGTGCCGAGCGGGTCGCCGCCCTGGATCATGAAGCCCTTGATGACCCGGTGGAAGATCACGCCGTCGTACAGCGGATCGTTCCTCTCCGCGCCCGTGCGGGGATCGGTCCAGGTCTTGGTGCCCTGGGCGAGCCCGGTGAAGTTCTCCACCGTCTTGGGCGCGTGATTCGGGAAGAGCTCGATGCGGATGTCACCGGAAGTGGTGTGCAGAGTCGCGAACATGAGGCCACTATTCCATGACCGACCGATCGCAGTGGTACCCGTCGACCACCAGCGCGTTCCCGAGCGGTTCCGCCCGCGGTCCGTGCGTGGGTGGCCCGGCATCCGAGGGTCGTGGGTGGCAGAGTGGGGCCATCTACTAGAAATCTTGCCAACCGTAGGGGAGTGGACATGTTCGACCGGATCCGCCGTTCAGCCAACTCGACCATCGAGGGCATCGACGTCGCGCGCCTCAAGGCCGCCGGAGCCTCGTTCGCCGAGGACGGCCACGCCGGCCAGACCGCCGCGCACCTCGCCGAGCAGGCCAAGGTCGCGGCCGGCCACGCCCGGGTGGCGGCCACGGAGGCCGCCGTCCAGGCCAAGGAAGCCTCGATCCTGGCGAAGGACTGGTCCGGGCCGCGCCTCGAGGCGACCAGGGACTGGCTCGCGCCCCGCATCGAGCACGCCTGGCAGGAGGGCGTCAAGGCCGCCGCACCCAAGGTGGAGCTCGCCGCGGAGAAGGCCGCTCCGGCGATCGACAGCGCGCACGACAAGCTCGTCGACGAGCTGCTGCCGCGCCTGGTCACAGCCGTGAACGAGGCCGCCGAGCGCGCCGGCGCGGTCATCGAGCGGGCCGCCGACCGGGCCGCCGAGGCCCCCGCGATCGTGGCCGCCGCCGCGGCCGAGGTGAACAAGCCGAAGAACAAGCACACCGGGGCGAAGATCTTCTGGATCTTCACCGCCCTCTCCGCGATCGCCGGGGCCCTCGTCGCCTGGCGTCGCACCCGGCCGACCACCGACCCGTGGGCCGACCCGTGGGAGCCGACCAGCATGCCGACCCGCACCGCCGAGACCGCCCACCACGACCTGCACGACCTGCAGGGTGTCGTCGGCGATGCCGCCGAGGCCGTTGGTGAAGCTGCGGGCGTCACGGTCGCCAAGAGCCGCGAGGCCTCGAAGAAGGCCGCTGACAAGGTTGCCGAGGTCCGCGAGGACGTCACCGAGCGGATGGTCGAGGCGCGCGAGGCGACCAAGAAGGCCGCGACCCGCCGCCGGTCCGCGCCGAACACCGTCGACGCGGCGGTCGACGACGCGACCGACGCGGTGAGCGACGCCGCCGAGGATGTGAAGGACGAGGTCACCGACGCCGTGGACGAGGCCAAGGAAGGCATCGAGAAGGCGACCGACTCCTAGTAGTCCCCAGCGGTCGGCTAGCTCACAGGCAGCCGCCGGCGACGAGGTCCGTGTTGGCGGACGTCGTCGCCGGCGGCTGTCCGTCTGCCCCGGCAGAGGGGCACAGCCGGAGACGTCGAACCGGGGTGGGTGCCGGACCCGGTGCCAAACCCCCCATCGTCCGCCTGCGCAGGACAGCGCGCACGTGGCGGCGAACGGGAGGGTTCTTCCGGCTGCGCACCCGTCGGGGTGCTCGGCCGGGATTCTTCAGTGGTGGAGCGACGGGGAATCGAACCCCGATCTGAGCCTTGCAAAGGCCCTGTTCTACCGTTGGACTACCGCCCCAATGCAAGCCGTGGGGGACTAGCCCTCCACGGCGGAAGATCACTCGAACGTGTCGGTGACCTCGGCCCAGAGATCGCGCTCGTCGCGGTCTTCGTCGATGCGACGCCACACCACGTAGCTTGCGGTTGCGATACCGAGAAGCAGTAGCAACTTCTTCATCGAACCCCCTACGTCGATCTGCCGGAGTGGGCCTAAGAGGACTTGAACCTCTGACCTCTTCCTTATCAGGGAAGCGCTCTAACCGTCTGAGCTATAGGCCCGCACTCAATGTCCCGGGTAGTACCCGAGGCGCCGTTGAGACTACCCCAGCCCGGCCGTGCCACCCAAACCTGGGCGGCACGGGCCGGTGCGGGTCAGTCGTCGGTGAGGGTGAGGTTCACGCCGCCGACGAGCGCGGCAGTGATGTTGTACAGGAATGCCCCGATTGTCGACAGGGCGGTGAGCAGCACCACGTCGACGACGGCGACCACGGTCGCCCCCGACACGACCCGGCTGAACGCGACGTACTGGAGGATGTCGATCGGCGACTCGTCCCCGATGATCTCAGTGACCATGTCGTTCGCCTGGGTGAAGACCGCGAGCCCGTCCAGGACGAACCACACGACGGCGGCGGCGACGACGATCATGATCCCGATCGCGACCGACAGCAGGAACGACAGCTTCATGACCGACCACGGGTCGACCCGGGAGACGGCGAGCCGCACCCGGCGGGGAGCCCCCTCGCGAGCGGCAGCCGGTGCCGGCAGCCCGGAGCTCGCAGTCGTCCGGGGGGCCGTGCTCGGCGAGGACGCGGCGCGGGGCGAGGCCTCCGTGCCGTGGGTGTCGGTGGCAGCGATGATCGGATCCGCCTTCGATGAGGCCGACGGCGATCCGTCGGTGTCCGGGGAGGGTTGGGTCATACGGGAGAACTCCGCACCCACGGCGGCAGTCGCACCGGCGACGGCGGTCGAGGCACGCTTGAAGGCCTTCGTCACGGCTGCGGTGACCGGTGAGGGCCCCGCAACCTCCGAGCCGTCCCCCTCGGCCGGATCGGGTGCTGCGGCCGCTGTGGCACCCGCCACGGGTGCCACGGCGGGTGGTGAGGCCGGCGCAGGCTTCGCGGGGACCGGGGGCGCAGCGGCCGACGTCGCTGCAGCCGGCTTCGCGTCGACGGCCGCGGCCGCCGCGGGCTTCGTTACGGCAGGCTTCGTCACGGCGGGCTGCACCGGTCGGGGCGCCACCGACGCCGGCGGCACCGACGCCGGGGCCGCCTCGGAGGGCGCGGCGCGCTGCTCCGGGTCGGCCGTGGGCCCGTGCGGCGTGGGCGTCACCCGTGACGCCGTGGACGGACGGGGGCCCGTCGACTTGCGGGGCGGGATCGAGGGAGGACCGGTGCGATCGCTGGTCATTCCTCTCCTTCGCTCGTCACAGCTGCCGATTCGCTCGCTGTCACCTCGGTGATGTCGCTGAGGTCAGCGTCGGCAGGTTCGGGTTCGCCGTCCACGGTAGCGGCATCGTCACCCAGCTGTCGCTCATTGTTGCGCGCGATCCCGATGATGCGGTCGCCCTTGTCGGGCTTCGCGAACGTGACGCCCTGCGTGTTCCGACCGGTCGACGTCACCTCGTTCACCGCGGAACGCACGATCTTGCCGCGCTCCATGATCACCAGCACCTCGTCGTCCTCGTCCGCGATCAGCGCACCCACCAGATCACCGCGAGCCTCGACGAGGTTGGCGACCTTGATCCCCAGCCCACCGCGGCCCTGGACCCGGTACTCGTCCACCGACGTCCGCTTGGCGAAACCGCCCTCGGTGACGACGAACAGGTCGGCACCGGGCCGGACGACGTCCATCGCGAGCAGCTCGTCGTTGGCCCGGAACTTCATCCCGGTGACGCCGGACGTGGCCCGTCCGAGCGGGCGCATCGCTTCGTCGCTCGCCGTGAACCGGATCGACTGCCCCTTGCGTGAGACCAGGATGAGGTCGTCGGTCGCGTCCACGAGCCGCGCCGAGACGAGCTCGTCAGACTGGCCCTCGGCGTCCTCGCGCAGGTTGATCGCGATGACCCCGCCGGTGCGGTTCGAGTCGTACTCGCCCAGGCGGGTCTTCTTGACCAGACCGCGCCGGGTGGCCAGCACCAGGTAGTCGGCGTGGTCGTAGTCGCGCAGGTCGAGCACCTGGGCGATCTTCTCGTCCGGCTGGAACGCCAGCAGGTTCGCCACGTGCTGGCCCTTGGCGTCGCGGCCGGCCTCGGGGAGCTCGTACGCCTTGGCGCGGTAGACACGCCCGAGGTTGGTGAAGAAGAGCAGCCAGTGGTGGGTGGTGGTGACGAAGAAGTGGTCGACGATGTCGTCCTCGCGCAGGTGGGCCCCGCGCACCCCCTTGCCGCCGCGCTTCTGCTGACGGTAGTTGTCGCTCCGGGTGCGCTTGGCGTACCCGCCGCGGGTGATGGTGACGACCATCTCCTCCTCGGCGATGAGGTCCTCCATCGAGACCTCGCCACCGAACGGCAGGATCGCGGTGCGGCGGTCGTCGCCGTGCTTGTCGACGATCTCCATCAGCTCGGAGCCGACGATGTCGCGCTGGCGCTGCGGCGAGGCGAGGATCGACTCGTAGTCGGTGATCTTGCGCTGCAGCTCGTCGTAGTCGTCGGTGATCTTCTGCCGCTCCATCGCCGCGAGGCGACGCAGCTGGAGGTTGAGGATGGCCGTGGCCTGGTCCTCGTCGACCTCGAGCAGGGCCATCAGACCGACCTTGGCCTGGTCGACGTTGGGGGAGCGCCGGATCAGGGCGATGACCTCGTCGAGCTGGTCGAGGGCCTTGAGATAGCCGAGCAGGATGTGCGCCTGCTCCTGCGCCTTGCGCAACCGGAAGGTCGTGCGCCGCACGATGACGTCGAGTTGGTGGGTGACCCAGTGCCGGATGAAGGCGTCGAGGCTGAGCGTGCGCGGGACGTCGTCGACCAGCGCCAGCATGTTCGCCGAGAAGTTGTCCTGCAGCTGGGTGTGCTTGTAGAGGTTGTTCAGCACGACCTTGGCGACGGCGTCGCGCTTGAGCACGATCACGAGGCGCTGGCCGGTGCGGCCGGAGGTCTCGTCGCGGATGTCCGCGATGCCCTGCATGCGGCCGTCCTTGACGAGCTCGGCGATCTTCTGCGCGAGGTTGTCCGGGTTGACCTGGTACGGCAGCTCGGTGATGACGAGGCAGATCCGGTTCTGGATCTCCTCGACGTTGACGACCGCGCGCATCGTGATCGAGCCGCGGCCCGTGCGGTACGCGTCCTCGATGCCCTGGTGGCCGAGGATCGTCGCGCCGGTGGGGAAGTCGGGGCCCTTGATCCGGGCGATGAGCGCGTTGAGCAGCTCTTCCTTGGTCGCGTCGGGGTTGGCGAGGTGCCACTTCACACCCTCGGCGATCTCCCGGAGGTTGTGCGGCGGGATGTTCGTGGCCATGCCGACGGCGATGCCGGCGCTGCCGTTCGCGAGCAGGTTGGGGAACCGCGACGGCAGGACGATCGGCTCTTGGTTCTTGCCGTCGTAGTTGTCACGGAAGTCGACCGTGCCCTCGTCGATGTCGCGCACCATCTCCATGGCGAGCGGGGCCATCCGGCACTCGGTGTACCGCGGGGCGGCCGCCGGGTCGTTGCCGGGGGAGCCGAAGTTGCCCTGGCCGGCCACCAGCGGGTAGCGCATCGACCAGTCCTGCACGAGGCGCACGAGGGCGTCGTAGATCGACGAGTCACCGTGGGGGTGGTACTTGCCCATGACGTCGCCGACGACGCGCGAGCACTTGTTGTAGCCGCGGTCGGGGCGGTAGCCGCCGTCGTACATCGCGTAGAGCACGCGCTTGTGCACGGGCTTGAGCCCGTCGCGGACGTCGGGCAGCGCGCGCCCGACGATGACGCTCATCGCGTAGTCGAGGTAGGACCGCTGCATCTCGAGCTGCAGGTCCACCTGCTCGATCCGGCCGTGCATGGCGAGAGCCGCCGCTACCTCGGCCGCATCTGCCTCGATCTCAGCCGCGTCGTGCTCGGACCCGGGAGTCTGATCGGTCACCGTCTACCTCGTCTTTCGGGCGGCGCCCACCTCGGCGGCACTCGCGCGTCGGGGCGGACCACCGCTGGGGTGGTTCCTAAGCTGGTCTGCAGGGACAAGGCTCTGCAGCGGGGTCAGATGTCGAGGAACCGCACATCCTTGGCGTTGCGCTGGATGAACGACCGGCGGGACTCGACGTCCTCGCCCATGAGGATCGCGAAGATCTCGTCCGCCGCCGCGGCGTCGTCCATCGTGACCTGCAGGAGCGTGCGCTGCTCGGGGTCCATGGTGGTGGCCCACAGCTCGGAGTAGTCCATCTCGCCGAGCCCCTTGTACCGCTGGATGCCACCGTCCTTGGGGACCCGCTTGCCGCTCGCCTGACCCGCGACGAGGAAGGCCTCCTTCTCGCGGTCCGAGTAGACGTAGTCGTGCTCGGCGTTCGTCCACTTGATCCGGTACAGCGGGGGCTGGGCGAGGAACACGTGACCGTGCTCGATCAGCGGGCGCATGTAGCGGAAGAGCAGCGTGAGCAGCAGCGTGCAGATGTGCTGGCCGTCGACGTCCGCATCGGCCATCAGCACGATCTTGTGGTACCGCAGCTTGGCCAGGTCGAAGTCCTCACCGATCCCGGTGCCGAACGCCGTGATCAGCGCCTGCACCTCCTGGTTGCCCAGCGCGCGGTCGAGCCGGGCGCGCTCGACGTTGAGGATCTTCCCGCGGATCGGGAGGATCGCCTGCGTGCGAGGGTTACGCCCACGAACCGCGGAGCCACCGGCCGAGTCACCCTCGACGATGAAGACCTCGCACTCCTCGGGCTTGTTCGACTGGCAGTCCCGGAGCTTGCCGGGCATGCCACCGGATTCGAGCAGCCCCTTGCGCCGGGTCGCCTCGCGCGCCTTGCGGGCGGCCATCCGGGCCTGCGAGGCCTGGATCGACTTGCGGATGACGTCGCGCGCCTCGTTCGGGTGGCTTCCCAGCCAGTCGCCGAGCTGGTCGTTGACGACCCGCTGCACGAACGTCTTCGCCTCGGTGTTGCCGAGCTTGGTCTTCGTCTGGCCCTCGAACTGCGGCTCGCCGAGCTTGATCGAGATGACCGCGGTGAGCCCCTCCCGGATGTCGTCCCCGGTGAGGTTGTCGTCCTTCTCCTTGATCAGGTTCTTCTCGCGCGCGTACCGGTTGATCAGCGTGGTCATCGCGGCACGGAAGCCCTCTTCGTGGGTCCCGCCCTCGGTCGTGCTGATCGTGTTCGCGTAGGTGTGCACGGACTCCGTGTAGGCACCGGTCCACTGCAGCGCGATCTCGAGCGAGAGTCGGCGCTCGACGTCCTCGGACTCGAAGTCGATGATCTCGGGGTGGATCAGCTCGGCCTTCTTCGCCGCGTTCAGGTGCCGGACGTAGTCGACCAGACCGCCGTCGTACTTGTAGGTCACCGTGCGGAACGGCGTGAGATCGGCATCGGCCGACGCGTCGGGCTCCACGGCGCCCACGACCTCGTCGTCGGTGCCGGTGTGGTTGGGGCGCTCGTCCGTGAGGGAGATCTGCAGGCCCTTGTTGAGGAAGGCCATCTGCTGGAAGCGGGTGCGCAGGGTCTCGAAGTCGTACGTGGTGGTCTCGAAGATCACGTCGCTGGCCCAGAACGTCACTGTCGTCCCGGTGTCGTCCGCATCCTCACCCTGGGCGAGGGACGCCTGCGGGACGCCGTCGCGGAAGTCCTGGCGCCAGACCGAACCCTGCCGGCGCACCTCGACCTCGAGCTTGGCGCTGAGCGCGTTGACGACCGAGACGCCGACGCCGTGCAGGCCACCGGAGACCGCGTAGCCGGAGCCGCCGAACTTTCCGCCTGCGTGCAGCACGGTGAGCACGACCTCGACGGCCGACTTCCCCTCGCTCGCGACGATGCCGACCGGGATCCCACGGCCGTTGTCGACGACCCGCACGCCGCCGTCGGCGAGCAGGGTCACCTCGATGTGGTCGCAGTAACCGGCGAGGGCCTCGTCGACCGAGTTGTCGACGACCTCGTACACCAGGTGGTGCAGGCCGCGCTCGCCGGTCGATCCGATGTACATTCCGGGACGCTTACGAACGGCCTCGAGGCCTTCGAGCACAGTGATGGCGCTGGCGTTGTAGCTGCCATCCGTCGTCGCGCTGGGACCATTGGCGGGGCTCTGGTCGACCACGGGCGGGGGTACTCCTCAAGTTCTCGCACACGCGGATGTACCGAGCCGGTGGGCCGGATCACTCCCGGGCGCTGAAGTTCCGGGCACAGATGCACCAGGAATGACCTCCACAGTCTACCTGTGATGACGGCCAGGACCCCGCTTCTACCCAGGTCAGCCGAAGGTGTCTCGGGGTCCGCGTCCCGGAACCGAACGCGGTCCGCGTTTGAACCCCGGTCCGGCGGGCCCGAGGACCCGTACCTCGCGCACGACGTCCTCACCGACATCGTCGGCGAGCCGGCGCAACAGCTGGGGCGCGAGCATCTTGAGATTGGTGGCCCAGCTCGTGGAGTCCGTGCGGACCGTCAGGACGTGGTCCTCGAACGTCTCCGGGGTGCAGTGATCAGCCACCTGGTCGCCGACGACGTCGCGCCACCGCCCGATCACACCACCGACGGAGACCTCCTGGATCCAGCCGCGGTCCCGCAGCAGCGCCGCGAGGGTGTCCGCGACCAGCCGCGGATCGCGCCCGTCCTTGCCCGGGGCGCCGCGAATCGGTTCGATCGGGCTGCGCTGCCGAGGCTGCTGACCAGGGCGGATACCTCGGGCGGCCGCGGCGGCCTTGGCCCGGTTGAGGGCCGCGCGCGCCACCTCACCCGGGGGAGTGAGCTCGACCCGGTCACCGACCGGCGCACCCTCGCCGGGATCTGCTCGGTCCGAGCCGTCGGTCGGAAGGTCAGAGGACACGGGTCACCTGCCCACCCATCACATCGATCCGAGCCCCCTCGAGCTGTTCGGGGACGTCGCTCGGCACCGCGGCGGTGACGATCACCTGACCGGCCTTCGACACGAGGTCGGCCAGCCGGTCGCGCCGGCGGCTGTCCAGCTCGGCGAACACGTCGTCGAGCACGAGCACCGGCTCGCCGTCGATACCCCAGTCGGTCACCCATTCCGGGCCGTCGGCCTCGGTCAGCAACCGGTACGACGCCAGCCGGAGCGCGAGCGCGAGCGACCACGACTCCCCGTGGCTCGCGTACCCCTTCGCCGGGAGGTCCCCGAGCTCCAGCACGAGGTCGTCCCGGTGCGGGCCGACCAGACAGACCCCGCGCTCGATCTCCTTGGTGCGCAGCCGACCCATGGCATCCATCAACCGCGCCTCGAGCAGGTGCACCCCCGGCATGACGGATCGACCCGTCGCCAGCTGATCGAGACCACCGGTCGCGTCCCCGGCGCCCTCCGAGTACGACGCCGGCGCCCCGGCGAGCGGCGGGTTCTCATCGACCGGCGCGGCGGCGTCCAGGGAGGACTTGTAGGTGATCCGCGCGGCGCCCTGCCCCCCGCTGACCTGCTCATATGCCCCGGCGACGTGCGGATGCAGGGCGCCGATGAGGGCCTGCCGAGCCGCGATGATCTGGGCGCCGGTCTCCGCGAGCTTGGCATCCCAGACGTCGAGGGTGCGCAGGTCTCCGGCGCCGCGCGACCCGCGCATGGCCGCGCCGGCCGACTTCAGCAGGGCGCTGCGTTGACGCAGGATGCGGTCGTAGTCCCCCTGGACCCCGGCCATCCGGGGGGTGACGAGCACCGCGAGCTCGTCCAGGAACCGCCGTCGGCCGTCGGGATCACCCTTGACCAGGGCGAGGTCCTCGGGAGCGAACATCACCGTGCGCAGGATCCCGAGCACGTCCCGGACCCGCGGGACGGGGGAGCGGTTGATCCGGGCGCGGTTGGCCTTGCCGTTGGTGATCTCGATCTCGACGAGGCGGGACCGATCGTCGCGCACGACCCGAGCCCGGACCACGGCCCTGTCCGCACCGGAGCGGATCAGCGCGGCGTCGGACGGCACGCGATGACTGCCCAGGGTGGCGACGTACAGCAGCGCCTCGACCAGGTTGGTCTTGCCCTGACCGTTCGGCCCGACCAGCGAGGTCACCCCCCGATCGAGCTCGAGGTCGACCGTCTCATAGGACCGGAAGTCGGCGAGCGACAGATGGGAGACGTACACGTGCTCGTCCCCTCTGCTCGGTCGTGGTCGGTGGCGGTCGGTTCAGGTGGGCTGCCCGGACGACTTCACGGCGTGCCCGCCGAACTGCTGGCGCAGCGCCGCGACCACCTTCATGGCCGGCGAGTCGTCCTGTCGCGAGGCGAACCGCGCGAAGAGCGCCGCGGAGATGACCGGCACCGGCACCGCGGCGTCGATCGCGGCGTCCACCGTCCAGCGACCCTCCCCGGAATCCTCGACCCAGTCGCTGATGTCCCCGAGCGTGGGGTCGTCCTCGAGCGCCTTGACCAGCAGGTCCAGCAGCCAGGACCGCACCACCGTGCCGCGGGTCCAGGCCTTGAGCGTGCCCGGCACATCGGTGATGAGGTCGCTGGCGCCGAGGAGTTCGTACCCCTCGGCATACGCCTGCATCAGGCCGTACTCGATGCCGTTATGGACCATCTTCGCGTAGTGACCGGCCCCGACCGAGCCTGCGTGCACGAATCCCTCGTCCCGCGGGCCGGGTGGTCGCAGCGCGTCGAAGACCGGCATGGCGGCCGCCACCTGCGCCTCGTCCCCACCGACCATCAACCCGTAACCGTTGGCCAGGCCCCACACCCCACCGGAGACGCCGACGTCGAGATAACCGATGCCACGTGCCGCCAGGGTGGCGGCGTGAGCGCCGTCGTCCGCGAAGTGCGAGTTGCCACCGTCGATGACCAGGTCACCGGGCGCCAGCAGCTCCGCCAGCTCCTCAACCACCGCGTGGGTGGGCACGCCGGCCGGAACCATCACCCAGACGAGACGTTCACCCGCGGGGAGCTCCTCGACCAGTCCGGCGAGCGAGGGCACGTCCGAGAGGTCCGGGTTGCGGTCGTACCCGACGACCTCGATGTTCGCGGCACGCAGGCGGGTGCGCATGTTCGCGCCCATCTTGCCCAGCCCGACCAGACCGATCCGCATGACCCGATCCCTCGTCAGCTGGCGAAACGGATCGGGACGAGCAGGTAGCGGTACTCCTGGTTGTCGTCACCCTCGAGCGCCCGCTGGCCGGTGAACTCGACCGGCTTGTTCGGGTGCGTGAACGACAGGCGCACGAACGCGGTGTTGAGCGCCCCGAGGCCGTCGAGCAGGAACTGCGGATTGAAGGCGACCGAGATGTCATCCCCGACCAGGGCGGCCTCGAGCGCCTCGGAGGCCTGTGCGTCGTCGCCCTGACCGGCGTCGAGCACGACCTGGCCGGCGGAGAACGACAGGCGGATCGGGGTGTTGCGTTCGGCGACCAGGGCCACGCGCTTGGCGGCGTCGGACAGCGCCTGGGTCTCGACGACGGCGTGGATCGGGGTCTCGTCGGGGAACAGCCGGCGCACGGCCGGGTAGTCGCCGTCGACCAGCAACGACGTCGTGTGTCGGCCACCGGCCTCGAAGCCGATGAGGTCGACGCCGACGCCGGTCGCGAGGGCGACGTTCACCTGGGCCGAGCCACCGAGCGACTTCGCGGCGTCCGAGAGGGTCTTGGCCCGGACGAGGGCCACCGTGGAGACGTCCGGCGAGGCCGGCTTCCAGGTGAGCTCGCGCAGCGCCAGGCGGTAGCGGTCCGTGGCGAGCAGCGTGATCTTCTCGCCCTCGATCTCCATCCGCACCGCCGTGAGCAGGGGCAACGTGTCATCCCGACTGGCTGCGACGGTGACCTGGGCGACGGCCTGCGTGAGCTGGTCGCCGTCGATCGAGCCGGTGATCTCGGGCATCACGGGCAGGGCCGGGTAGTCCTCGACGGGCATCGTCAGGAGGGTAAAACGGCTCGCACCGCAGGTCACCGTCACCTTCGTGCCCTCGAGGACGACGTCGACCGGCTTGGCCGGCAGAGCGCGAGAGATCTCGGCGAGCAGGCGGCCCGAGACGAGCACGACCCCAGGCTCCGAGACCTCCGCCGCGATCTCGGAGCGGGCCGAGACCTCGTAGTCGAAGCTCGACAGGTGCAGGACGCCGCTGGCGTCGGCCTCGATCCGCACACCGGCAAGAACCGGTACGGGCGGTCTGGTCGGCAGGGACCGTGCAGTCCAAGTGACGGCATCCGCCAGGACATCACGTTCGACCCGGAACTTCATCACACGCCCCTTTAGTCACGCTCGTCGCGACGTCATGCGTCGTGAGTTTCGTGTGAACAGTACGCGAGTGTTCAGTCCCCCGGGTACTTGAAGTTCGCGGCATCGAGGTGAGTTGGTGATCCGTGTCGTTCGGGGTGATGAAGGCGTTGTGGATTCCTGCTGAAGAACAAGTTCGTCGTTGTCATCGCCTCTGTGCACTGTGTGGACGAACCACAAGTTTGCAGGTCACGGGCTCCGCGGGGATGTGGACGTGGCGGGGGACCGGTACGTGGTTCGAGGTCGGCACCGGTGGATGAACATCGGGGCCATGGGGGGCGTCCACGGATTCTTGTCGTTCGTCCACACGGTTCTGGGGCGTCGTCCACCGCCGTCCACAGAGATATACACAGGTGTGCAAAGTCGCACTTCAGAGGCTTCTGGGCGCGCCGACAGACCCGATCACGCCGGGTGGGTGGTGGTGGGTCGAGCGCGTCAGCCGCGACGCTGCTGCTTGATCCGACTGGTGAGCTCGGTGACCTGGTTGTAGGTCGATCGACGTTCGGCCATCTGCTCGCGGATCTTGCGGTTGGCATGCATGACGGTGGTGTGGTCGCGGTTGCCGAAGGCCTGGCCGATCTTCGGCAAGGACATGTCGGTGAGCTCCCGGCACAGGTACATGGCGATCTGCCGGGCGGTGACGAGCACGCGGGATCGAGACGGCCCGCAGAGGTCCTCGATCGCCAGACCGAAGTACGACGCGGTCTGACCGATCACGGTCGAGGAGGTGATCTGCTCGGCGTTCTCGTCGCTGATGAGGTCCTTGAGGACGATCTCGGCCAGCGACTTGTCGACCTGCTGGCGGTTGAGGTTGGCGAACGCCGTGACTCGGATCAGCGCGCCCTCGAGCTCGCGGATGTTCGCGGAGATCTTGGTGGCGATGTACTCGAGCACGTCGTCCGGTGCCTGGAGACGTTCGCTGCCGGCCTTCTTGCGCAGGATCGCGATCCGGGTCTCGAGGTCGGGAGGCTGGACATCGGTGATCAGGCCCCACTCGAACCGGGACCGCATCCGGTCCTCGAAGCCGTTGAGCTGCTTCGGGGGGAGGTCGGAGGTGATCACGACCTGCTTGTTCGCGTTGTGCAGGGTGTTGAACGTGTGGAAGAACTCCTCCATCGTCTGTTCCTTGCCCTGCAGGAACTGAATATCGTCGACCAGCAGCACGTCGACGTCGCGGTAGCGCCGCTGGAACGCCCCGGCCTTGTCGTCGCGGATCGAGTTGATGAAGTCGTTGGTGAACTCCTCGGAGTTCACGTACCGCACCCGCACGCTCGGGTACAGGTTGTGGGCGTAGTGACCGATCGCGTGCAGCAGGTGGGTCTTGCCCAGTCCGGAGTCCCCGTAGATGAACAGCGGGTTGTAGGCCTTGGCCGGTGCCTCGGCCACGGCGACCGCAGCGGCGTGCGCGAACCGGTTGGACGCACCGATGACGAACGTCTCGAACAGGTACTTGGGGTTGAGGCGCACGGGCTCGACGGGCGCCTTCTTGCCGTGGTTCGACCGCTGCCGCAGGTAGGCGGGTTGGATCGGCTCGTCGTCGTAGTCGTCCTCGTCGTCGTCGTCCGCGTGGGTCGTCTCGCCCGCGAGAGCGATCGGGGAGGCCGCGGTGCGCAAGGGCGTGGACTCGGAGGTGTCGAGATCGGAATCGACGGTGATGGCGAACCGCGCCTCGCGACCGAGCGCGTGGGACAGGGCCTCGGTCACCTCGGTGCGCACGCGCGATTCGAGGTAGTCCTTGGTCAGGTCGTTGCCGACGGCGAGCAGGAGGGTGTCGTTGAGGAGCCCGAGCGGCCGGGCGAGCTTCACGAAGGCGAACTGCCGAGGAGTGACATCGGGGCTCTGCTCGATCTCAGCGACCGTCCGGTCCCAGACCTGGGTGACGCTCTCGTCTGGTCCTGACACGGTGGTTTTCCTCGCTGAAGTTGATCGCGCTCGGCCCGCAGTCTCCCACGGTTCGAACTGGTCCACATACTTTTCCACAGGTTGTGGCTTACTGCCGACGTGCCCCGGGCGCAGGGCCGGGGTCGAACATCGATCGAGTGCAAGAATGACCCCGACACGGCTGCGTTCGGGCGGGTTTGACCGACCGGCGCCGATCGGCGTAACGTGGCGAGGCCGCTGTTGACGGCTCCTGCGTCGTGCCCCCACGTCGCGCAGGTGCCCGGATGTGTGCACCGAGTCGTCTCGGTCGGCAGCAGACCTGCACCGTTCGTTTCGAGCGGTGCGCTTCCCCGAATTAGTTGGAGAACATCGTGACCAAGCGGACCTTCCAGCCGAACGTGCGACGCCGAGCGAAGACCCACGGTTTTCGGCTGCGGATGCGTACCCGTGCGGGACGCGCGATCCTCGCGGGTCGCCGCCGCAAGGGCCGCGCCGAGCTCTCTGCCTGACCCAGCGCGGGTGCTTCCCGCCGCGTACCGGATGCGCCGCTCCGCTGATTTCGAGCGGGCGGTGCGCCGTGGCGCACGCAGCGGGAGGGACTCCCTCGTCGTTCATCTCGCCGGCGATCCGACGAACCACGGACCAGTGGTCGTCGGATTTGTCGTGTCGAAGGCCGTCGGGAACGCGGTCGTGCGGAATCGCGTCAAGCGAAGGTTGCGCGCAGTGGTGAGTCATCGGATCGACCAGCTTCCCGACGGTGGGCGGCTGGTCGTTCGTGCGTTGCCGCGTTCCTCGGAGCTCGACTCGGACGACCTGGCTCGCGACTTCGACTCTGCTCTCGCCGGGGCGCGACGGCGTCTCGACAAGCAACGGACGCGTTGATGAGTGTCATTCATCCCATGAATTTGGGTCCCTCGTCGAGGGTATCCCGAGGTGCACGCACGCTGGTGGCCCTTCCGTCTCGCGCCGTGGTGGCGTTGTTGCGGTTGTATCAGCTCGTCGTGTCGCCGCTGTACGGCTCCACCTGCAGGTTCTACCCGTCGTGCTCGCAGTACGCGCTGCTCTCGGTGCAACGGCACGGCGTCATACGCGGTGCCCGGCTGGCCGCGTGGAGGTTGTTGCGATGCAACCCGTGGAACCCTGGCGGCGTCGATGACGTTCCGCCGGGCAAGGAATCACCGCACGCCGCCCACCACTGAGCTCGAGCCCGCAGTGGGCGCCAGGATTTTTTGACCGACGTGAGGGACAGCTTCGATGGACTTCTTCAAGATCCTCTACCCGATCGAGTGGGTGGTCGCGTGGATCATGTATCTCGCGCACCAGGGCCTCACCTGGATCGGGCTGAACCCGGCCTCCGGGCTCGCGTGGGGGATGTCGATCGTCGTCCTCGTGATCGTGATGCGCATCCTCTTGATCCCGCTGTTCTTCAAGCAGATCAGGGCCTCGCGCGGCATGCAGATGCTCGCGCCCGAGATGCAGGCGATCCAGAAGAAGTACAAGGGCAAGAGCGACCCGGCCTCACGTGAGGCGATGAGCCGCGAGACGATGGCGCTGTACAAGAAGCACGGGACGAACCCGTTCTCTTCCTGCCTGCCGATCCTCGCCCAGTCTCCGATCTTCTTCGCCCTCTTCCGGGTGCTCAACTCCCTCGACGAGATCGCTCGCGGGGCGCAGGACGCGATCGGCCCGATCGATGCGACCGTCGCCGCGCAGGCCGAGCAGTCGACCATCTTCGGAGCGCCGCTCTCGTCGACCTTCATGACGGCGGCCGCGTCGGCCGACCCGATGGCGACGCGGGTCGTCACGGTCGTGCTGATCCTGGCGATGTCGGCCACGACGTTCCTCACCCAGCGCCAGCTGACCATGAAGAACATGCCGCCGGCGGCGCTCGAGGGCCCGATGGCCCAGCAGCAGAAGGTGCTGCTCTACGTGCTGCCGCTCGTCTTCGCCTTCTCGGGTGTCAACTTCCCGATCGGTGTGCTCCTGTACTGGACCACCACGAACATCTGGTCGATGGGCCAGCAGTTCTACACGATCCGACGGATGCCTGCGCCGGGCTCCCAGGCAGAAAAGGCGATGAAGGCGCGCCAGGCGCGCAAGGGGATCGTGAGCCCACCCGAGGGTGAGTCCGGTGGCAGCACCGCGGTCATCGAGGGCACCCCGAAGGGGCAGCGGGTTCAGCCCGTTCGCAAGGCGCGCGCCCGGCCCAAGCCGGCGCTCTCAGACAGCGCCGACACGACGAGCGACTCGACCTCCGACGCCACGGTCGCCGACGACGACACAGATGCCGGCTCCGCTGCTGCACCGCGCGCCGCCGGGACGAGGGCGCCGGGTGCTCCTCGGACCGCGAAGTCCGCCACCTCGCCGCGTACCGGAACAGCGAAGGCGGGCACGCCGCGTACTGGTGCTCCGCGGACCGGAGCTCCGCGGGCCGGAGCGCCCAAGACCGGCGCTCCGCGGACGGGCGCCCCGAAGACCGGGACTCCCAAGACGGGATCGACCCCGGCGGGCACGGCGAAGAAGCGTGCCGCGCGACCCGATGCAGCGACCAAGCCGGGCGACGACGCCCCGCCGTCGGCATCCACGAAGCCGAAGAAGTGACCGCTGCCGGTTTGCCGGCACCACTGGTGTTCACGAGGAGCCCTGATGACCACATCCGCTGACCGGGAGATTCCGGCCGAGGTGACGTCGACGAAGCGTCTTGAGGAAGAGGGCGAGATCGCCGCCGACTACCTCGAGGAACTGCTCGACATCGCCGACCTCGATGGCGACATCGAGATCGACGTCGACCACGGCCGTGCGGCCGTGGAGATCCTGGGCGAAGAGGGCGCGCTGCGTTCGCTGCGCCGGTTGGCCGGTCCGGAGGGCGAGGTTCTCGACGCACTCCAGGAGCTGACAAGGCTTGCGGTCCAGGCCAAGACCGGCGACCGGAGCCGGCTGATGCTCGACGTCGCCGGCTACCGGGCGGGACGGCGCGTCGAGCTGGTCAAGGTCGCCGAGGTTGCGATCGAGACCGTTCGTACCAGCGGCGAGCCTTTGGCCCTCGAGCCGATGAACCCGTTCGAGCGCAAGGTCGTGCACGACGCCGTCGCCGCTGCCGGTCTGGTGAGCGACTCCGACGGTGTCGAGCCCGCTCGCCACGTGGTGGTCCGCCCGGCCTGATCCCGGCGGCGCAGTCTCGATGGTCGGGGCTTCGACGGTCGGGGCTTCGACGGTCGGGTGTTTCACGTGAAACACCCGACCACCGACCCGGAGCTCGGTAGGTGTGCGTCGGCTCGCCGATTCGGTTGGCCGGCGTGCCGGCGGTGTCGGGGGAGTCGTCGGTAGGGAAGACGTGGGATGGATCGAGACCTGGTCGTGGTTTGACGACAGCCGGTGCGGTCTGGAGCTCACCAGGACCGGTCGCATGACAAGCGGGCACCTGAGTAGGAACGCCGGCGCCCGGCGAGCCGAACGTCCTCAGAGGGTCGAAAGTGGCCGGATTTTCGATCGATCCTCCTGTGATCGGCCGGGAATCCGGGAATCCGCCGGCAACGGATTTCCCGGAGGATCGATCCAGGGGAAGCCGAAATCAGCCAGATCCGTCGTCCCGGAGGCCTATCGCGCCAGGCGGGGCCGCCCGCGCCCATCGACGCTGGCCGCCCCGGACTGTGGACGAGGGATCTCCGCGAGACGCCGGGACGCTTCACTGGCGTGGACGTCGGTGTTTCACGTGGAACAGTGCCTTGGTGTTTCACGTGAAACCGGTGCGGCGTGACCGGTCGGCACCCACGAACTGAACTGATGAACGATCGACCTGACTAGCGATGTGCAGCATGAAGGAGCACCACGTGGAGAACATCTCTGACCCCAACGCCAAGGAGTCGGCCGGGACCCTGGCACAGGACGACCCGGCTGGCGCCGAGCCGGCCGGCGCTCAGCCCGTTGCCGCGGTGCCTGATGCCGCTGAGCCCGTCGACGCCGAGCCCGTCGATGCACGGTCGGCTGCTGCTCGATCTGCCGACGCCCAGCCTGCTGGGGGACCGGTCGAGCCTCCGCTGCCCGACCCGCTGGTGGACGATGCGCGAGTCGTCGAGTTTCTTGGCGACGCGTACCCGGTCCTCGCGCGGTTCCATGAACTGCTCACCTCGCAGGGAGTCCTGCGTGGCCTGATCGGTCCGCACGAGGTCAGCCGGCTGTGGGAGCGCCACCTGCTGAACTCCGCCGCAGTCGCGGCATTTCTGCCCACCAGCGGCCGGCTGATCGACGTCGGCTCGGGCGCGGGCCTGCCCGGCGTCGTCCTGGCGGCCATGCTGCCGGACGTGGAGGTCATCCTCCTCGACCCGATGGAGCGCCGGTGTGAGTGGCTGACTGAGGTCATCGAGCAGCTCGGACTCACCAACGCTTCCGTCCGGCGTGGCCGCGCGGAGGAGATGCACGGCGAACTTCTCGTCGATGCGGTCACTGCCCGGGCGGTCGCGCCGATGGATCGGCTCGGGCGGATGACGATGCCGCTGCTGGTCAAGGGGGGAGTCCTGGTCGCCCTGAAGGGCCGCCAGGCTGCCGTCGAGGTCGCCAAGGCTCGTGGTGCGCTGAAGAAGATGGGCGCAGGTGTTCCCGAAATTCTCGAAGCGCGCACGATTGACGGCGTGGAGAGTACGACCGTTGTCCGGGTCGTGCGAGAGACTGTGCGTGGTTCGTCGAAGTCGAAGGCGTGATCACGACACAGCACGTCCCGTCGACGGGTGTGGGAGAGGTACCGGGGTTCGCGTGACACAGAACGACGAGTTGCTCGTCAGGGGCGGTCCGGGCGGGACGCGCAAGCCGATCCTCGACGCCGCAATGACGAGAAGGCTATTGCGCCAAGGGAGCTACATGACGGACGAGGCCGACGATCAGCGGCGCGCTGCGCTCGTGAGCAGCCTGCCCGCCGTGAGCGATTCGGACTCGCCGCTGCTCGCGCAGCTGTCCCTGGATGCCCGACGGCGCATCGAGCTCCGCGGGCGACGCTTCCCGCGACCGGCGTCGACCCGAATCTTGACGGTCGCGAACCAGAAGGGTGGGGTCGGCAAGACGACCACGGCCGTGAACCTGGCCGCAGCGCTCGCGCAGTCTGGACTCAACGTCCTGGTCATCGACAACGACCCGCAAGGAAACGCGTCGACCGCACTCGGGGTCGACCACCGCTCCGGGACGCCGTCGATCTACGAGGTCCTGGTCGACGGTGCTCCGCTCGCCGGCGCCGTCGTGCAGTGCCCAGATATCCCCCGCCTGTGGTGCGTGCCCGCCACGATCGACCTGTCCGGTGCCGAGATCGAGCTCGTCTCTCTTGTTTCACGTGAAACACGACTCCGCCAGGCCCTCGACACGTACCTGGCCGATCGGGTCGCGCAAGGACTCGAACGCATCGACTACGTCTTCGTCGACTGCCCTCCCAGCCTCGGCCTCCTGACCGTGAACGCGTTCGTGGTGGCCCGGGAGGTGCTGATCCCCATCCAGTGCGAGTACTACGCGCTCGAGGGACTCAGCCAACTACTCAAGACGATCGAGCTGATCAGGTCGCACCTGAACCCCGATCTCTACGTCTCGACCATCTTGTTGACGATGTTCGACGCGCGCACGAACCTTGCTCAACAGGTGGTCAGCGAGGTACGGACGCACTTCCCGGACAAGACGCTGCGCACGACGGTGCCCCGTTCGGTCCGGGTCTCCGAGGCGCCCAGCTTCGGGCAGACCGTGATGACGCACGATCCCGGTTCCAGTGGCGCACTGGCGTACCTCGAGGCTGCCCGCGAGATCACACAGCGTGACGCGGACCTGCACGCGACGCAGGTCGCGGGCTCGCCTCAGACGGTCGACTCGACTCGGACAGTGGACTCGACACAGACAGTGGACGGGCACGCCGGCGCGCCGATCCACCCCGATGGCATGACAAGCACGGAGGAGCACAGATGAGCGAGAAGCGACGTGGGCTGGGTCGGGGACTGGGCGCCCTGATCCCCACCGGTACCGACTCCTACCGTCCGGTGGACGTCTTCTTCCCGCACGATGCCGTCCCCGCGACCGGCGGCCGGGGCACGGAGGCAGCCACGGAGGCGACGGCACCGGGTTCGGTCGAACCGGGTTCGATCGCCGTGCTCAGCGTCCCCGAGCAGGCCTCCGCGCCGCAGGACGCCTCACACGAGCTCCTGCCCGTCCCGGGCGCGCGGTTCGCCGAGCTGCCGGTCGAGTCCATCCGACCGAACTCGCGCCAGCCGCGCACCGCGTTCGACGAGGACGCGATGTTCGAGCTGGTCGAGTCGATCCGGGAGATCGGCGTGCTCCAGCCGATCGTGGTGCGTCCGGTCGCCGGCGACGACGGCACGACGTACGAGCTGATCATGGGGGAGCGGCGCTGGCGGGCGACCCAGCAGGCCGGGCTGGCAACGGTCCCGGCGATCATCCGCGAGACCGACGACGCCGACCTGCTCAGGGACGCGCTGCTCGAGAACCTCCACCGCGCGCAGCTCAACCCGCTCGAGGAAGCCGCCGCCTACCGGCAGCTGCTCGACGACTTCGGCTGCACGCACGACGAGCTCGCCGCCCGGATCTCCCGGTCACGCCCGCAGATCTCCAACACGCTGCGGCTCTTGCGGCTCCCGCCCCTGGTGCAGCGCCGTCTCGCGGCCGGGGTGCTGTCCGCCGGGCATGCGCGCGCGCTGCTCGGGCTGTCCGACGGTGCGGCGATCGAGCGCCTCGCGCAGCGGATCGTGGCCGAGGGCCTCTCGGTGCGCGCGACCGAGGAGATCGTCTCGCTCGGTGGGGACGAGGAGCGACCGGTCGCCGTTCGGCGCCCGCGCGCCGGCGACCGGAACTACGCCCTGGACAGCCTGGCGGCGCGGTTGTCCGACCGGTTCGAGACGCGCGTCAAGATCAACCTCGGCAAGAGCAAGGGACGGCTCACGGTCGAGTTCGCCTCGGTGCAAGACCTCAATCGGATCCTCGAGACCCTTTCCCCGACAGACCCCGGTCTCCTCAAGGAGTAGGCAGCCCGCGCGGTTCACCCCCGGAGCAGCCCGACCTCGCGCGGAGCGGGGTCCGTGTGGTGCGATGCCACGCCATGCCGCGCGGGGCGGGGCGGTCGGCGGTGAGACGGTCCAGCGGCGGGGCCGTCAGGCGAGCGCGGCCATGACGATCGACCGGTAGAGCTCAGGCAGGTCGCGTCCGCCCGCGACGGCAGCCTGGGGGAACAGCGAGGTCTCCGTCATCCCTGGCGCCACGTTGACCTCGAGGAACTGCGGGACCCCGGCGTTATCCAGGATGAGGTCGGTGCGCGAGAGGTGCCGTAGGCCCAGCGCGCGGTGCGCGGCGAGTGCAGCGGCCGAGACGGCGTCGGCCTCGGTCCGGGACAGGCGGGCGGGAGTGAAGTACTCGGTCCGTCCCGGGTTGTACCGCGCGTCGTAGTCGTAGGGACCGTCGGTGACGATCTCGACGGCGGGCAGGGCGTGCAGGCCGTCGGCGTCCTCGATGACGCTCACGGCCAGCTCGCGGCCTTCGACCGCCTGCTCGACCAGGGCGGTGTCCCCGTAGGCGAACGCATCGACCATCGCGCGCGGCAGGTCTGCGGCGTCGCGTACCAGGGTGACGCCCAGGGCCGAGCCGCCGCGGGACGGCTTGACCACGAGCGGGAGGCCGAACCGGGCCAGCAGGGACTCCAGGACCCGGCCCGCGCCGAGCTCGCGGAACAGGCTCTGCGGGAGCGTGACGAAGTCGGGCGTGGCCAGTCCTGCCCGGGCCGCGACGGTCTTGCCGATCGGCTTGCTCCAGGCCACCCTGCTCTCGCGCGGACCGGTACCCACGTAGCGGACACCGACGAGCTCAAGGATGTCCCGGACCGAACCGTCCTCACCGGTGGCGCCGTGCAGCAGCGGCCACACGAGGTCGGGCCGGCCCTGGGCGAGGGCGGGCAGCAGGTCGGCGTCGACGTCGTGCAGGCTCACCTCGAGCCCGGCGGACCGCAGCGCCTCCGCGACCCGGCGTCCCGAGCGCAGCGACACGTCGCGTTCGTGCGACATGCCTCCCGCGAGGACCACGACGCGCGGGGACGCGCTCGGGTCGCGCAGTGCGGTGCGCGCGGCGCGCGGCAAGGGGCTAGCGGCGGTCACGGGGGGGTCCTCACTGGTGGGGATGATGCCGGGGCGACGTCAGGAGACGTTCGGGCCGGGCTGCTGGACGTCGTCGTGCGTGCGCGCCCCGGAGACCCCGAACAGGGAGACGAGTTCGCTCTCGCCGGCCACGACGCCCGCGAGACGTCGGACGCCTTCGCGGATGCGCTCGGGGGAGGGGAAGCAGAAAGACAGGCGCATGTGGTCGCTGCCTTCGCCGTTCGCGTAGAACGCAGTGCCGGGGACGTACGCGACCCGGGCCGTCACGGCACGCGGCAGCATCGCCTTGGAGTCCAGACCCGCCGGGAGCTTGACCCAGGTGTAGAAGCCGCCGTCGGGCACGGTCCAGGAGGCGTCGGGCAGGTGTTCGGCCAGCGCCCCCACCATCGCGTCGCGACGTTCGCGGTACAGCTCGCAGAACGCCTTGATCTGACCACGCCAGTCGCAGGTCTCCAGGTACGCCGAGATCGCCAGCTGCGACGCGTTCGACGGGCACAGGATCGCGGACTCGCTCGCCAGGACGAGCTTCTCGCGGACCGCGTGCGGTGCCACGGCCCAGCCGATGCGGTACCCGGGGGCGAACGTCTTGGAGAACGAGCCGAGGTAGACCACGCCGTCCGTGTCGAGCGAGCGCATCGCGGGGATGGGGTCGCCCTCGAACCCGAGCAGGCCGTACGGGTTGTCCTCGAGCACCAGGACCCCGTACCGGCGCGCGATCTCGAGGATCTGCGGCCGCCGCTCGGCGGACAGAGTGACTCCCGCCGGGTTGTGGAAGTTGGGCACGGTGTACAGCAGCTTGACCGAGCGGCCCGCCCGGGCGAGGGAGGCGAGGGTCTCCTCCAGCGCGGCCGGGATCAGCCCCGCCGCATCGAGCGGCACGTGCACGACGTCGGCCTGGTGGGCGCGGAAGACCCCGAGAGCCCCGACATAGCTGGGCGCCTCGGCCACGACGACGTCGCCGGGGTTGATGAAGATCCGCGTCACCAGGTCCAGGGCTTGTTGCGAACCGGTTGTGACCACGACGTCGTCGGAGTGCGCCTCGATCCCCTCGAGGGCCATGACCTCGAGGATCTGTTCCCGAAGCGTCTCATCGCCCTGCGCCGAGCCGTACTGGAGTGCCGTCGTGCCGCGGTTGGCGAGCACCCGGTGGGACATCTCCCCGAGCGCGTCGAGGGGGAGGCCCTCGAGGTACGGCATGCCGCCGGCGAGCGAGACGACCTCGGGGCGGTTCGCGACCGCGAACAGCGCTCGGATCTCCGAGGCCTTCATGCTGTGCGCGCGATCGGCGTAGGCGTGCAGCCACGGATCGAGTCGAGTGCCGTGCACGGCGTCGGCCCCGGGTCCGTGCGTCGGGACCTCGGGGGCGGCGGCTCCGACGGGGGGCAACGCACCCGCCCCTGAGGTCTCGGGATTCATGTCCCGAGTCTCCCACGCCGCCCGCCGCTACCTGCGCACCTCGTCCAGAACGAGAAGAAGGCCGCCAGCCCCGGTGGTCCGGGGCGGACGGCCTTCCTCTGACGGATGGCTCCAGCGATCAGACGAGCGCGAGCGCCTTCTCGATCTCGGCGACCAGGACCGGCTTCGGCCGGGCGCCGATGATCGTGGAGATGATCTCGCCGCCCTTGACGAAGTGCATCGTCGGGATCGACACGATGCCGTAGTCGGACGTCACCTGGGGGTTCTCGTCGGTGTTGAGCTTGACGATCTTGATCTTCCCGTCGTACTGGACCGCGAGCTCGTCCAGGATCGGGGCGACCTGGCGGCACGGGCCGCACCAGGGCGCCCAGAAGTCGACGATGACGGGGATGTCGGACTCGAGGACCTCAGCGCGGTAGGTGGCGTCTGTGGCGTGTACGGGGGTGCTCATCGCAGGTGTCCTTCGTGTATCGGTCGGAGGTGGTGGTGCGGAGTGGGGCTGAAGCAGGTGGGGCTGAAGCGGGTGGGTGTGGTTACTCGGAGAGGAACCGTTGGGCGTCCAGGGCCGCGGCGCAGCCGGAGCCGGCGGCGGTGATGGCCTGGCGGTAGGTGTGGTCCACGGCGTCGCCGCAGGCGAACACCCCCGGCAGGTTGGTCAGCGTGGTGCGGCCCTGGACCTGGATGTACCCCTCGGCATCCAGGTCGACCGCGCCGACGAC
>NZ_SDWW01000119.1 GCF_004168625.1 Pengzhenrongella frigida | reverse complement strand
AGCAAGGGCAACGCCCAGCACACCACGCTCGCTCAGGTTGAGAAGGTTTGACGGTCATGGCGGACAAGCTGGGTTTCTCGTTCGATCAGACGTTGTGCAACGGGTGCAAGGCCTGTTCGGTGGCGTGCAAGGACAAGCATGATCTGCCGGTGGGGGTGTCCTGGCGGCGGGTGGCGGAGTACTCCGGCGGCACGTGGCAGAAGTCCGGGGACACGTTCACCCCGAACGTGTTCTCGTACTACACCTCGATGGCGTGCAACCACTGCGAGGACCCGATCTGTGTGCGGGTGTGCCCGACCACCGCGATGACCCAGGGCCCGGACGGCATCGTGAGCGTGAACGAGGACAAGTGTGTGGGGTGCCGGTACTGCGAGTGGGCGTGCCCGTACTCGGCCCCGCAGTTCAACCCGGCCACCGGGCACATGACCAAGTGCGACATGTGCGCGGACTACCGGGCCGAGGGCGAGGATCCGGCGTGCGTGGCGGCGTGCCCGTCGCGGGCGTTGGGGTGGGGCCCGATCGAGGACCTGCGCGCCGAGCTGGGCACGCTGGCCGCGGTGGAGCCGTTGCCCGACCCGGCCCTGACCCGCCCGCGGCTGGTCATCACCCCCCACCGTGACGCGCAACCCACCGGGACCGGTACCGGGTCCGTGGCCAACCCCGAGGAGCTCTGAAGCCATGAACACCCATGAGCTGCCGATGATCATCTTCACCGTGCTCGGCCAGATGAGCGTGGGCGCGTTCGTCGTGCTCGGGATCGTGCAGGTCGCCGCCGCGCGCCGGTACGGCGCCGGCGCGATCGACAAGGTCACCGACCCCGCCCTGTACGCGATCGGCCCGGCCCTGGTCCTGGGCCTGGGCGCGTCGATGCTGCACATGAACGACATCACCAACACCCTCAACGTGGTCCGCCACCTGGGCACCTCGCCGTTGAGCGCGGAGATCGTGTTCGGCGTCGCGTTCGCCGGCCTCGGGTTCGTCTTCGCCGCCGCGCAGTGGTTCAAGTGGGGCACCCCCCGCCTGCGCCAGGTCCTGGCCGGCCTCACCGCGCTGGTCGGCCTGGGCCTGGTGGCGTCGATGTCGATGATCTACTACACCCTGGTGACCGTCCCGGCCTGGCACTCCTGGGCGACCCCGGTGCAGTTCTTCACCACCACCTTCCTGCTGGGCACCCTCGCCGTGGGCGCGGCCCTGACCGGCGCGGTGATGTGGCGCCGGCGGGCGTGGACCACCGACATCACCGGCGTCCCG
>NZ_SDWW01000118.1 GCF_004168625.1 Pengzhenrongella frigida | reverse complement strand
GGGACTGCCCCGGGTTTGGTTGACTCGCGGGGTTGAGTGGTTCAGGCCGCGAGAGCGACTTGATGGAGTGTCTCGTATTCGATCGGGGTGAGCCTGCCGAGTCGGCGTTGGCGGCGTCGGCGGTGGTAGGTCTTCTCGATCCAGGTCACGATCGCCAGGCGGAGCTCTTCACGGGTTTCCCAGCGCCGGCGGTTCAGGACGTTCTTTTGCACCAGGGCGAAGAACGACTCCATGGCCGCGTTGTCGCCGGCGGACCCGACGCGGCCCATCGACCCGGCCAGGCCGGCGTGCTTGATCGTGCGCACGAAGGCGGCCGAGCGGAACTGGCTGCCCCGGTCGGAGTGCACGATCGTGGCGTGCGGGTTGCGCAGCGCGACGGCGTTGCGCAGGGCGGACACGGCCAGGCGGGCTTTCATCCTGGAGTCGATCGAGTAGCCCACGATCCGCCCGGAGTACACGTCCTTGATCGCGCACAGGTAGAGCTTGCCCTCACCGGTGGGGTGTTCGGTGATGTCCGTCAGCCACAGCTGGTTCGGGCCGGCGGCGGTGAAGTTGCGGTGCACGAGGTCGTCGTGGACGGCCGGGCCGGGGGTCTTGCCCGACCCGCGGCGCCGGTGGGTGACCGACATGATGCGGTGGCTCGAGCACAGCCGGGCGACCCGGTTCTCCCCGGCGCGGATGCCCCACTCGCCCAGCTCGTCGGCGATGAACCGGTACCCGAACGTCGGGTCGTCGTCGTGGATGGCCCGGGCGGCGTTGACCAGGTGCGCGTCGTCCCAGTCTCGTTGGGTCACCGGTTCCCGCCGCCAGGCGTAGAACCCCTGCTTGGAGAACCCGAGCACCCGGCAGGTCACCGCGACGGGGATCGCGTCGGCGGCGAGGTCAAGGACCAGCGGGTACATCATTTTGGGTTGATATCCCGGGCGAAGTACGCCGCCGCGCGGCGCAGGATCTCGTTCTCCTGCTCCAGCAGCCGCACGCGTTTCTTGGCTTCGCGCAGCTCGACGGACTGGTCCGCGGTAGTGCCCGCACGGACCCCGTCCTGGACGTCGGCGACCTTCAACCAGCGATGCAGACACGACTCCGAGACCCCAAAGTCTCGAGCGATCTGCGACACGGGTGCCTGCCCCTTGCGGGCCACAGCCACCACATCACGGCGGAACTCGGGCGGGAAAGCCTTCGGCATGGCGAACATCCTTCCAGCGAGGACCAGGTCCTCACAGGTCAGGAGTCAACGAAACCGGGGGCAGTCCC
>NZ_SDWW01000117.1 GCF_004168625.1 Pengzhenrongella frigida | reverse complement strand
GGGTCTGCTGCACCGATAGGTGACAGTCGGGCTCAGGCGGCGAGTGCGACCTGAGTGGTCATGATGGTCTCGTATTCGATGGGTGTCAGGCGGCCGAGGCGGGCTTGGCGTCGGCGTCGGTGGTAGGTCCGCTCGATCCAGGTGATGATCGCGATCCGTAGGTCCTGGCGGGTGGCCCAGCGGTGCCGGTTCAGGACGTTCTTTTGCAGCAGGCTGAAGAAGGACTCCATGGCGGCGTTGTCCCCGGCGGAGGCGACTTGGCCCATGGATCCGACGAGGTCGTGGCGGTGCAGCTCGCGCAGCACCTTCCTGGCTCGAAATTGCGATCCTCGATCCGAATGTACGACGCAGCCGGCGACGTGGCCTCGGCGGGCGACGGCGCTGACCAGGGCGTTCATGGCGATCCGGGACGTCATCCGGTCGCTGATCGAGTACCCCACGATCCGGTTGGAGAACACGTCCTTGATCGCGCAGAGGTAGAGCTTGCCTTCACCGGTGGGGTGCTCGGTGATGTCCCAGAGCCACAGCTGGTTGGGTCGGTCGGCGCGGAACTGGCGGCGGACGCGGTCCTGGTGGGAGGGCGGGCCGGGCTGCTTGCCGTTCTTGGCCCGCTTCTTGCCGAAGACCGACCACCACTGGTTGTCCCGGCAGATCCGCCAGACCCGCCGGTCACAGGCACGCAACCCGGCCCGGTGGGCTTCGTCGGCGAGCAGTCGGTGACCGAACTCGGGGTCGTCGTGGTGGGCGTCGAAGAGCACGTTGGACAGGTGCGCCTCGGCCAGGTCGCGGGCTGTGACGGGCGCGGCGAGCCACCGGTAGTAGGGCTGTCTTGCGAGCTTGAGGACCCGGCACGTGCCCGTGACGGGGATCCCGTCACCAGCGAGCTCACTCACGAGCGGGTAGATCATTTTCCCGGTAGATGCGCCTGGGACAGGTAGGCCGCGGCTCTGCGCAGGACCTCGACCTCCTGCTCCAGCAACCGGTTACGGCGCTTGAGGTCGCGCAACTCGGCGGACTCGTTGACCGTCACGCCGGGACGGTGACCGTCCTGGACATCGGCGGCATGGAGCCAGTTGCGCAGGCACGAGTCGCTGATCCCGAAGTCCTTGGCGATCTGGGCGATCGGAGCCTCCCCGCGGCGAGCCACTGCCACCACGTCGTCGCGGAACTCCTTCGGATGAGGTCTAGGCACGGTGAACATCCTCTCAGCGGGGACCACAGTCCCCACAGATCAGTTGTCACCTATCGGTGCAGCAGCCCC
>NZ_SDWW01000116.1 GCF_004168625.1 Pengzhenrongella frigida | reverse complement strand
GCGGCCGGCCCGTCGCCGGGCCGACCGGTCGCGTCGTCGGTCATCGGGCGGCCGGTCAGCCCCGCGACCAGGTCCGCAGCGCGGCGGCGCGGGCCCGGGCCCGACCGAGCTGCTCGGCGACCCGCACGGGTGCGGTCCCGCCGAACGCCGACCGCGACGCGAGCGAACCCTCGACCGTGAGCACCTCGCGCACCGACGGGGTGAGGTGGACCGAGATCCCGGCGAGCTCCTCGTCGGTCAGGTCCCACAGCTCGATGCCGCGGTCCTCGCACTCGCGCACGCAGGCGCCCGCGAGCTCGTGGGCGACCCGGAACGGCACGCCCTGGCGCACCAGCCACTCGGCCACGTCCGTGGCGAGCGAGAACCCCTGCGGGGCGAGCTCGGCCATGCGGCCGACGTCGAACGTGAGCGTCGCCACCATGCCGGCGAACGCGGGCAGCAGGACGGCGAGGGTGTCGACCTGGTCGAACACCGGCTCCTTGTCCTCCTGCAGGTCGCGGTTGTAGGCGAGCGGCAGCCCCTTGAGCGTCGCCAGCAGCCCGGTCAGGTCGCCGATCATGCGACCGGCCTTGCCGCGGGCCAGCTCGGCGACGTCCGGGTTCTTCTTCTGCGGCATGATGCTCGACCCGGTGGAGTACGCGTCGTCGAGCCGCACGAAGCCGAACTCGCGCGTCGCCCAGATGATGACCTCCTCGGCCAGCCGGGACAGATCCACCCCGGTCATCGCCGCGACGAAGGCGAACTCCGCCACGACGTCCCGGCTCGCGGTGCCGTCGATCGAGTTCTCGACCGGCCCGTCGAACCCGAGCTCGGCGGCGATCGCCGCCGGGTCGAGCCCGAGGGACGACCCCGCCAGGGCACCCGAGCCGTAGGGCGACCGAGCGGCGCGAGCGTCCCAGTCCACCCACCGCTCGACGTCGCGCAGCATGGGCCACGCGTGCGCGAGCAGGTGGTGCGCGAGCAGCACCGGCTGCGCGTGCTGCATATGTGTGCGTCCCGGCATGGGCGCCTCGCCGTGCGCGGCGGCCTGGGCGATCAGCGCGTCCACGACATCGAGTAGCAGACCCGACAACGCCCGGGCCTCCTCGCGCAGGTACATCCGCACCAGCGTGGCGACCTGGTCGTTGCGGGACCGGCCGGCGCGGAGCTTGCCGCCGAGGTCCACCCCTGCGCGGTCGAGCAACCCGCGCTCGAGCGCGGTGTGCACGTCCTCGTCACCCGGATCGGGTCGGAACGCGCCGCTCGCCACGTCGACGCGCAGCTGCTCGA
>NZ_SDWW01000115.1 GCF_004168625.1 Pengzhenrongella frigida | reverse complement strand
ACCAACCCGCCGACAACACCGGCATCGAGTTAGCCGCATAGACACCCACCGGCCTCATCTACCTTGACAAATTCCGCGTCGGCGAATCGGCGGATGGGGAAATTGGCCAACCCGCCCATCGAGACTGGTCCGATGCCTTCAACTCCTGTGGCGCTGGCGTGCCGTTCGACGCCTGAGTGAACGCCGTTCTTCCTCAGACAAGCCCCCCGACACGCCGGCGTCTTGTCCGGACTCGAGCGACCACGCCAGGCATGCGTCGATCACCGGGCAGCGATGACAGATCACCCTCGCCTGTTCGAGCTGGTGCTGGGCGGGACCCGCAGTCCCGATCGGGAAGAACAGTTCCGGGTCCTCGTTCAGGCACGCGGCACGGTGGCGCCAGTCCATGGGTTCTCCAAACAATGATCCGAACGCGCCCGGGAGACGAGCACAGCTCGGGGTCGACCGGAGCCGAAAGTAGGGCGAAACGGCTCCCGCAAAAGTATTTCAGTCGTTCGGCCGTCGCGCCAGGGACAAAGGTCCTGGTGGGGTCCGCGAGCCTCGGGTCGCATGTCCTTAGGCGATTGAGGTTGAGAACCGCGTCATCTGCGCTCGGCCTGGATGCAACGGTCCAGCCCCTCACGTCATGCGCCGGATGCGCAAACGACGCCGGTGAGCTCGCGTGAGCGACCTTGCTCTCACCGATCTCACCCTGTGAGCTTGCCTCCGGAGGTCAAGTCCGAGCCGCAGACGCCGATTGCTTCATGGGCGGGACGCCGGTTACGGCACGAACAGGAGTGATGAAGTTGGACGAGCTGGACGTGGACGCCCTGTTCAACCAACTGGAAAATCTGCACGTGGCGGGGGCACTGACCCCATCAGAGTTGGGCGCCAAGGACGCTGCGACCGCACGAGGGTGCACAAGCTACTGGCCTCACCGCGATGCACAGCCACCACGACCCAGCCGGTGGTTTCTCGGTGCCTGCGCGAGAACGCCCGGGTGCGCTCAAGCGTCGTGCTTATGGTTTCCCAAAGGCGACGCGGCAATCTGAGAAAGCCGACGCTTTCTGCGGAACGCCCTTCGGGCGAGTCAAGTCGCCCGCTCGTGCGTCACCCTACCGCGGGGAGATCCACCGCCATTTTCGGTTTTCCCACACCGGACCTCCAAGGCAATGGGCGCACACACGGCATCATTCAGGGGCTCTTCGCGGTTCGTGGTGAACGGTTCCACTGGGTAGGTGTTCACGCCAGTGTCTTTTGCTGCTGGCGCGCTAGATTTGGGCGCCACGGCGGAATTTGTCAAGGTAGATGAGGCCGGTGGGTGTCTATGCGGCTAACTCGATGCCGGTGTTGTCGGCGGGTTGG
>NZ_SDWW01000114.1 GCF_004168625.1 Pengzhenrongella frigida | reverse complement strand
GAACGTGCTGCGGTGCGCGTGGCGCGAGGGCCGCCCTCGAGGTGTTCCACAACGCGGGATGCGACGACGACTTAGCCCGCGCTCGGCACGCCGTGGAGTCGCAAAGCCGCACGCTGCTCGTCCTTGGGGACGCACCAAGCCTGGTCTGCTGGCCAGACGAAGCGCACTACCGGCGATCCAGGCGGCCGCGGACAGGTCCGTGCAGGAAACGGGAGCCAGGCGCCCACGGGGCGCCCGGGCGCGCGGTCCTGGCCCGCCAGTGGTTCGCGGCACTGGTCGCGCCGAGCAAACAGCTCGTGACGTTCGACAACTCGGGCCACAACCCGCACCTGGACGAGCCCAGCCTGTTCGCCGCCTTCATGGCTGACGTCGTCCCGGCCTCTCCTGCCAACGCAGCGCCCTCGACATGACACACCAGTGGACGGGGTACTTCGCACGACGACCCAAGACTCGACCTTGTCCTGGGTTAACAGATTCAATATTGGTTGTTCCGTAACTGATGGTTGCGGAACGACTCCGGTCCTGTTACGTTACTTCCAGAACCGCAAATGGGGAGTTGGTCTTCATGTCCGAATCAGTGCTGGCGCCCCGCCGACCCGGTGGTCGTGGCAGTGACCGTGGTCGCCCCCGCGACCCGGACATGGACCAGGCGATCCTGCGGGCCACTATCGAGCTGCTCTCCGAAGTCGGATACGTGCAAGTGACCGTGGCCGAGGTCGCCCGTCGGGCCCGGGTGAGCAAGCCTGCCATCTACCGCCGGTGGTCGCAGAAGTCCCAGCTCGTGGTCGAAGCCATGGTTACCCAGATGCGCCCGGGCAAGGACAACGACTCGGGCAGCGCCGCCGGCGACCTGCTCGCCCTGACAGAACAACTCATCAACACCCTGACCCGCACACCGCTCGGGCGGGTCCTGCCGGGCCTGGTGGCCGAGATGGCCGCCGATCCGGTGCTCGCCACCAGCTACCGCGACTTGATCATCAAGCCCAACCAGCGCCATTGGCGCGCCGCCCTCGATCGCGGCATCGCCCGCGGCGAGCTCTCCGAACAAACCGACATCGACTTCGTACTCAACACTCTCGTCGGACCCCTGTACTTCTGCCTCCTAATCACCGGCGAACCCATCGACGCCGGCTATGCCCAGGCCGCGGTCGACCTGGTCCTCGCCCGATACGGCACGCCCCGCGGCTGACGCCGCAACCACGCAACGCACTTCCTTGCTCCACGACACGCGGTGCCCCGGTGGATCCCGCACGCCCACTTCTCGCTCGACCAGCCCACCCACGCACCACACCCCCAGACAGGATGGGACTGCCCCCGGTTTCGTTGACTCCTGACCTGTGAGGACCTGGTCCTCGCTGGAAGGATGTTCGCCATGCCGAAG
>NZ_SDWW01000113.1 GCF_004168625.1 Pengzhenrongella frigida | reverse complement strand
TCCATCATCGGAAGGCCTCGACCTCTACCCAGCGACCGACGCGCCCACCCCGGCTACACCCTCATCTGTGAAGAGCCGACAAAACCCACGATAGGGCGCCCTCCGTTGGTGTTGACAGAGCCGAAATGCCCTGCTTGCCCGGCGTCAGCGGCGTCACGGTCAGAGTGCGACCTGAGCACTGCTCGACGCTAAGTACCTCGAGTCCCGTGTCGATACGTCAGGCACGCACAGAAGCCACGTCATAGGGAGACTGCCGGTGGACAAGGAGTTCTACGAGGGACTGCTCGACCAGGTCTCGGACGGGGTCTACTTCGTCACCCGTGACCGGCGCATCACGTACTGGAACGGCGGCGCCGAACGCATCACCGGCTACAGCGCCGACGAGGTGCTGGGCCACAGTTGTTCGGAGGGGATCCTGCGGCATGTCAACGACGCCGGGCGTCAGTTGTGCCTGCATGGCTGCCCGCTCGCCGGGGTGATGAAGGATGGCCGGCCCCGCGAGGCACAGGTCTACCTCCACCACAGGGACGGCCAACGCATTCCGGTCACGGTGCGGGGCCAGGCGATGCGCGACCCGGCGGGCGCGATCGTGGGGTCGGTCGAGGTCTTCTCCGCCCGGGTCACCAACCCCTACGCGGACCTAGCTCGCCTCCGCGGGGACGACTCGTTGGACCTCGTGACCGGCCTGCCGCCGCGTCGCCTCGGTGAGCTGCACCTGCAGACCCTGCTGACGTCGGTGACCGAGCAGGGCAGCACGTTGGGAGTGCTCTTCATCGACGCGGACCACTTCAAGGACGTCAACGACACCTTCGGTCACCGGACCGGCGACGACGTGCTGCGCATGGTCGCCCAGTCCCTGGCGAACGGGCTACGTCGCGGCGACGTCCCGATGCGGTGGGGCGGTGAGGAGTTCCTGGTCCTGCTGCCCGGTTCCGACCGGGTGGGCCTTGAGGCCACTGCCGAGCGCGTCCGCATGCTGATCGAGAACTCCTGGATTCAGAAGGGGGACGTTCAAGCCCGGGTGACCGTCTCGGTCGGCGCCACCATGGCCCTGCCCACCGAGACCGCCGAGGAGCTCGTCGACCGTGCCGACCGGTACATGTACTCGAGCAAGAAGCGCGGGCGGAACCGGGTCACCTCGGACGCCGGGGAGCTCACCAGCACGGCGGACCGTCCGCTCCTCGGCATCGGGGTCCCCTGGGAGATGCCCGGACAGACCGACGTCGACGCGTTCGGCTCCGGCTCGGTCTGCTCCGGCTCGATCTCAGTGACCGAACCCGTGCGCCAGGTGGCATCAACGCGCACACCGTGAGCCCCGTCGCGAGACGGCGTGCCTAGGTGTTCTGGCTCATGACGTTGGTGACGCCTGCGTGGAGGCGTGAGGCCGGGGGCTGGTTCCCGATGGCAGT
>NZ_SDWW01000112.1 GCF_004168625.1 Pengzhenrongella frigida | reverse complement strand
GGCTCTTCACAGATGAGGGTGTAGCCGGGGTGGGCGCGTCGGTCGCTGGGTAGAGGTCGAGGCCTTCCGATGATGGAAGTTCTCACACTGCCCATCGGGAAGACCTCGACGTGCCCGACGCTACCTTCGCTTGCCCTGACCTGACCACCTTCTGCCGTCTGGACGAGCTCGGGCTCGAGGTCACCGGGCAGCGCCTCGAACCTGGCCGCGCGGTCTTGGCCTGCCGAGTGGTCGAGGTGGACCCGGACTACTGGTGTCGGCGGTGCGGGTGCGAGGGGGCCCCGCGTGACAGCGTGGTCCGGCGGCTGGCTCACGAGCCGCTGGGGTGGCGTCCCACGACGTTGGAGATCACCGTGCGCCGCTACCGGTGCACCGGGTGCGGACACGTGTGGCGCCAAGACACCACCCGGGCCGCGGCGCCGCGGGCGAAGCTGTCCCGGCGCGGGCTGCGGTGGGCGCTGGAGGGGATCGTGTGCCAGCACCTGACCGTCGCGCGCGTCGCCGAGGGCCTCGGGGTCGCGTGGAACACGGCGAACGACGCGGTCCTGGCCGAGGGGCAGCGTGTCCTGATCGCCGACCCTGACCGGTTCGACGGGGTGAAGGTCCTCGGGGTCGATGAGCACGTGTGGCGGCATACCCGTCGCGGGGACAAGTACGTCACCGTGATCATCGACCTGACCGGTATCCGTGAGGGCACCGGGCCGGCACGGCTGTTGGACATGGTCGAAGGGCGCTCCAAGCAGGCGTTCAAGGCGTGGTTGGCCGACCGGCCTGACCCCTGGCGCCAGAGCATCGAGGTCGTCGCGATGGACGGGTTCACCGGCTTCAAGACCGCCACCACCGAGGAACTCCCCGACGCTGTGACCGTCCTCGATCCCTTCCACGCTGTCCGGCTGGGTGGTGAGGCGCTCGATGAGTGCCGCCGCCGGGTTCAACAGGTCACCTGCGGGCACCGCGGTCACACCGGTGACCCGCTGTATGGCGCGAGGCGGACCCTGCACACCGGTGCGGACCTGCTCACCGCCAAGCAGCAGCGACGACTCGAGGCTCTGTTCGCGTCCGACGAGCATGTCGAGGTCGAAGCGACCTGGGGCGTGTATCAGCACATGATCGCCGCCTACCGGCACCCGGACCGCGCCCGCGGACGCGACCTCATGGCGCAGCTCATCGACTCCGTTAGCCACGACGTTCCCGCCGCGCTGAGCGAGATCACCAGGCTCGGGCGGACCTTGAACCGCCGAGCCGCCGACGTCCTGGCCTACTTCGACCGACCCGGCACCAGCAACGGACCAACCGAAGCCATCAACGGCCGCCTCGAACACCTCCGCGGCTCCGCCCTCGGCTTCCGCAACCTCACAAACTACGTCGCCCGAGCACTGCTGGAATCCGGCGGCTTCCGACCCCAACTACACCCTCGATTGTGAAGAGCC
>NZ_SDWW01000111.1 GCF_004168625.1 Pengzhenrongella frigida | reverse complement strand
CCCACGGTGATGATGGCAACACCTCGTTCAAGGTGTGACTCAGCCACCCACTGACGTTCTTGTGGACTGTCTTGTGCATGATCTGTCCGTCTTGGACGGGGCTGCTGTAACGCATGCCGACCAGACGGGCATGACCTCATAGGAGCTTGGCCAACAAGGTCCCATCACCGTGCTGCCTGCCCGCCTGGCCGGTTTTGCCTCTCCCTATGCAGGAAGGCATCACCATCATGACAAGCATTCACCCAGCCGCTCACCCGGCCGCTCTCCCGGCGGTCATCGCCGGGGTCGACACCCATGCCGACACCCACCATGCCGCGGTGATCGCCACCACTGGCGTCCACCTCGCCGACGCGGAGTTTGACGCGACCGCGGATGGCTACCGGGAACTCAGGGTATTCATCACGAGCTTCGGCCAGCTCCAGACAGTCGGCATCGAAGGCACCAACTCCTACGGAGCCGGTCTGTCGCGCCACTTGCGCCAATCCGGGATCCGGGTCGTGGAGGTGATGCGCCCCAAGCGTCAGGCTCCACGCCGACGGGGCAAGTCCGACCCGATCGACGCCTTCGCCGCCGCGGCTGCGGTGCTCGCAGGCGGTGACATGCCAACCCCGAAGAACGCGGACGGTGACGTCGAAGCGATCCGGGTCCTGCACGCCGCCCGCCGCTCCGCGGTCAAGGCCCGCGGCAACGCGTCCCGGCAGATCAAATGCCTGCTCGTGACGGCCCCTGACTTCGTTCGCGCGCACTTCAGAGGCCTGTCCGACAAGAACCTGCTCGCCAGCCTCAACGCAGTGCGTCCGGGCCCAGCACGCGATGGCGTCGACCAGGCCACCCTGCATGCCCTGCGGCACCTGGCCCGCCGGCACCGCTACTTGAGCGAGGAGATCCTCCAACTCGAGAGCGACCTGGAGGTCATCGTCACCCGCGCCGCCCCGGCACTCATCGCAGCCAAAGGCTTCGGCCTGGTCACCACCGCACAGCTGCTCATCACCGCCGGGGACAACCCCGACCGGATCACCGGCGAAGCCTCCTTCGCTGCGCTGTGTGGAGTCGCACCGATCCCCGCGTCCTCAGGTAAGACCACCCGGTTCCGGCTGTGCCGGGGAGGCGACCGGCAAGCCAACTGCGCCCTGCACCAAGTCGTCCTGGTGCGGATGTCGTGCGATCCGCGCACTCGCGCCTACATCGCCAAACGCACCGCCGAGGGCAAGAGCACCCGCGACATCATGCGCTGCCTCAAACGCGCCGTGGCCCGCGAGGTCTACCACCTGATCACCAACCCCGTCGCGGTGCCTCGCACCGACGACCTGCGCCCCCTTCGCCTGGCCAGAGGACTCACCCTTCAAACCGCCTCGGGCCACTTCGCCGTCTGGCCCGCAAAGATCTCCCGCATCGAACGCGGACTGACCCGCGACGACGAACTCGCCGACGCCTACCGCCAATGGCTTCAGGCCGCTTGACACCTATAGGAGCATCA
>NZ_SDWW01000110.1 GCF_004168625.1 Pengzhenrongella frigida | reverse complement strand
GCCTCGTTCGCGTTCTGCGCGATCTCCCGGATCGAGGCACCCATCTCTTCGGCACCCGCCGCGACCGTCTGCACGTTGGAGCTGACCTGCTCGGCGGCGGCCGCGATCACGCCGGCCTGCGTGCTCGTCTCGTCGGAGCCCGCCGAGACCTGCGTGTTCGCCTCCGCGAGGGCCGCCGCCGCGTCGGCCACGGTCTGCGCGGTGCCCGCGACCCCCGTGAACATGGCGCGCAACGCCCCCTGCGCGGTTGCCAGGGCGTCGGCCATCGCGCCGATCTCGTCGTGGGCCGCCACCTGCGCGCCCACGGTGAGGTCGCCGTCGGCCATGGCCTCGAGGGAGCGCTGCACTCCGCCGACCCCGCGGGTCGTGGCCCGGATCACCGCGAACGCGAGCCCGGCCGCGACCGAGGTGCCGACGATGAAGACCAGGGCGAGCACGAGCATGGCCCGCTCGGTCTCGGCCCGTGCGGCTGCGGCGGCGGCGTCCATCTGGGACCCCACCACGCGCGAGGCGAGCGTGATCGACCGGCCCCGCGCATCGGCGTCGGCCGCGGGCGCGGAAGCGATCGCGAAGTCGACCGCGGCCGTGTCGCCGGTGAGGGCGATCGGCATCAGCACCGCGTCCCGGAGCGTGAGCCAGCGGTCCCAGCCCGCCAGGAACTCGTCCCAGGCGACCACCGGCTCCGCCAGGTTGGCATTGACGCGCTCGATCTTCTGGGCCACGAGGGCGTCGTTCCCGACGATCGCCTGCTGGGCCCGACCGCGGCTGTAGTCGGTGGGGGCCATCGCCAGCTCCCGCACCATGAGCTGGGAGCGGAGCTGCCCGACCCGTGCGTCCTGCATCGGGACCAGCACGTCGCTCGACATCGACGCGATCAGATCGGTCTCGGCGCTCGTCTTGATCAGGATCACCGCGCCGTATCCCCCGACACCCGCGAAGGAGATCGTGAGCGCCAGCACCACAGTGAATAGCTTCGTGCCGAGTCGCCGGTCCTGGAACCAGCCCCAGGCGCCCTTCGGTCCGAGCCGACGGGAAGATCTGTCCAACGTCATGTTGTGTGCCCTCGCAAGTGGGTGCGCCGCAGCGCAGCAGCAGCGCGCGTCCGTGCGCGCCTCACCTTGTCGATCGGTCGCGGGAGGACGGTTGTGAGCGCTAACGACGGTTTCGCTGTCGGAACGGGTTCGCTCGTGCTCACCTCCCCTGGCCGGGGACAGGAAATGGCCTCCCGGAGAGAGTCCGGGAGGCCATTTCGTCTATCCACGCTGGCTCGTTCAGCTCTGCCTGTCGCCAGAGCAGCACGAACCTCAGTAGGTGAAGGCCGCGATGCGTTCGCGCAGGTCGGCCGACATCCGGGCGAGCTCGTCGACCGAGGTGCCCATCTGACCGAGGACCTCGCTCGAGGTCGCCGCGCCGGTGGCGACCCCGGCGATGTTCGCCGCGATCTCCCCGGACCCGGTGGCCGCCTCGGTGACCGACCGGGACATCTCGTTGGTGGTCGCCGTCTGCTCCTCGACCGCACTGGCGATCGTGAGC
>NZ_SDWW01000010.1 GCF_004168625.1 Pengzhenrongella frigida | reverse complement strand
CCGCGGCCGCGGCGAGCTCGGCCGCGCGCGCCGCCTCGAGGTCGAACGCGGTCGTCGCCGCGACGACCGGAGCGGTCAGACGCACGACCGCGGCGGTCGCGGCGGGGATGCCGGGGTGGGTGCGCTGCCCGCGCAGCGACCGCAGGATGGTCGCGGCGTCGGCGAGGGTGAGCCGGACCGGTGCGCCGACCTTCCCGTCCGAGGCCACCAGGGCGGCGTCGGCCGCGGTCAAGGCGGCGTCGAGCACGGTCAGACGCTCGTCCAGCATGGCCACGTGGGCGGCGGCCTCGGCCGCGGTGTCGAGGTGCAGCTCCGGGGGGAGAGTCAGCGGGACCGCCGGCGCGGCCGTCATCGGCGACGCGGTCGCGGTCCACGCGGCGAACGCGGGGTGCAGTCGTTGTGGCCCGGTGGCGGTCGTGCCCGTCGGGCTCGCGGAGGCGGCGGCGAAGCTGAGGGGGCCGACGCCGACGCCGACGAGCGTGATCGCGACGGTGAGGGCGACCAACCCGGCGCGTCGCCTGGTCGCAGGTCGCCCGTCGGGTCGAATCGCAAGGCTCATATGTGTCATATCGACAGCGCGGCCCCGGACCTGAGGTCTAAGTCCCGCTGACTCTCCCGGTGCTGTGGCCGGAGCTCCGGGCTCGGGGGGTTCGGGGGAGCTAGACGAGGGCGGGGAGGCGGGCGCCGACGGCGCGCAGGACGAACGTCTCCGTCGCGTCGATCGCCTGCTCCCGGGCCGGACCGGCGGCGGTCGGAACGACCCGACCGGACAGGCAGGCGTGGACCAGGGGCATGGTCGTGTCGAGGTCCTGCGGGGGCAGGGCGCCGGACTCGAGCCCCGCGGTGAGGATGCGCCGGAGGATGGCCTCGACGCCGACGACGTGCTCGCGCAGCCGCTGCTGGGTGCCGGGCGAGAGCACCTCACGCAGGTCCGGGCCGTGGGCGAGGTGGAACACCCGCTTGAGCTGCGCCTGCTGCCGGACGTAGGCGCGCAGCTGCTCGACGGGGTCGTCGACACCCTCGAGCGCGCACTCGAGGCCGGCGAGGTACTGCTCCGTCTCGTGCGTGATGTACCCGAGCAGGAGCGTTTCCTTGTCGGTGAAGTGGTTGTAGACGGCGGTGCGGCCGATGCCGGCCTTCGCGGCGATGTCCGCGAACGTGATGGCCTCGAACCCGCGTTCGGCCATGAGCGCGGCCAACGCCCGGAAGAGGCGCTCGCGGGTCTGCTTACGGTGCTCGGCCAGCGAGCCACCGATGATCTTGGGCATCTGACACCTTCTCACGATCTGTCAGCATGGAACCCCGCGCCGGCGACCGTGCTCGGGTTACGGTCAGGTGGTGTGCGCGATTTGTCGCACAACGGCCGAACTGGCTGCACCGCCCGACACCGTCGTCGAGGGGACCACGCCGCGTGACGACCACGAGCCCATGGATCGCCTGGCCCAGCGGAGCCGACCCCGCCGAGCTGTCGGCACGCCTGCGCGCGGCGCACGAGCTGTTCGTCGCCGGCCCGGGCACCGGCCCGGGTGCGGACTGGGGCGCCGACGGCGGGCGTGACCGAGGCTCGTGGGTCCGCCGGGTGGTGATGGAGTCCTGGCTGCGCAGCCGGAGCAGCGGGGTCGACCCCGAACACCTGAACCCGCCGGTGGACCTCGCCGGCGTGGACCTCGCCGCGTACCGGCGCGGGCACGCGCTCGCGCCGCTCATGCCGATCGTGCGCCGCCTGCTCGTCGACGGCGCCGGCTCGGAGGGGCTGCTCGTCGCCCTGGCGGACGACGCCGGCCGCCTCCTGTGGGTCGAGGGCGACCATGCGGTGCGGCGCGCCGTCGAGGAGGTCGGCTTCGTCGAGGGTGCGCGCTGGCGCGAGCAGGATGCCGGCACCAACGCGCCAGGCATGGCCCTGGCGACCGATCACGAGGTGCAGATCTTCGCCGCGGAGCACTTCACCCGCGCGGTGCAGCCGTGGAGCTGCTCGGCCGCGCCGGTGCACGACCCCGTCACCGGTCGCACGCTCGGCGTCCTCGACGTCACCGGGCGCGACCCGGCCGCCTCACCGCAGATGGCCGCGCTGGTGCGCGCCACGGTCGCTGCGATGGAGTCCGAGCTCGCGGTGCGCGCGCTGCGGGCCCAGCTGTCGGACGCCGACGCCGACGCGCAGGTCCGGCGCCGCCGGGCACGGTCGTCCGGCCCGGGCGGGGTGCTCGCCGTCGCCCGCGAGCTCCGCGCGGTCGGCGCGCTCGCCCCGGCGGACCCCGTCGCCCCGGTGGACCTGGCTGCGCCCGTGGACCCGGCCTCCCCGGTTGGTCCGGTCTCCGCGGTGACCGGGGAGACCGCTCGGGTCGAGGCGACGGGACGGCTCGAGGTGCTCGGGACGTCGTCGGGCAGGCTGCTGCGCGGCGACGACCGGCAGGTGCTCACGCTGCGCCACGCCGAGCTGCTGCTGCTGCTCGGCCGCCACCCGGGCGGACTGACGGGGGACGAGCTCGCCGCGCTGCTGCACCCGGGGACGCTGTCGGGCGTCACGGTCCGGGTCGAGATGTCACGCCTGCGCCGCGCGGTCGGCGACCTGATCGGCGGCTCGCGGCCGTACCGCCTGACGGACCGCCCGGGGGACCGGATCCGCACCGACGTCGACGACGTGCGCGAGCGGCTCGCCCGGGGCGACGTCGCGGGCGCGGTCGAGGTCTATCGGGGGCCGGTGCTGCCGCGGTCGGAAGCTCCCGGGGTCGTCGCCCTGCGGGACGAGCTCGAGGCCGAGCTCCGGGCGGCCCTCGCCCGGACCCCCGACGTCGGTGCGCTGGAGGCCTGGACGCACGGGCCGGCCGGGGCCGACGACTGGGACGCATGGCAACGGCTGCTCGCGCTGCACCCGCTCGGGACGCCCGGGTGGATCCGGGCCTCGGCCCGCATCGACGTCCTGGACCGCGAGCTGGGCGCTCCCACCGGCCGGCTCTCACCCGTCGGCGACCCGGGACGAACCCGTCGACCGGTCACCACCTGAGCGTGCCCGGGCGGCCGCGGCGGCCGGCGTCGGACCGTGCAACGGCGACGCAACGTGCGCCGACTTAGCGTGCCCTTCGTAGGACGACGCAACGGTGCGTCGTCTCTGGGCCGGCCGTGCACCCTGCGGCGACCCAGCCCCGTGCATGGAGGAGATTCATGACGATCTACGCAGCGCCCGGCACGCCCCTCAGCATTGTCACCTTCCGTGAGAGGTACGACCACTGGATCGGCGGCGAGTACGTCCCGCCGATCGCCGGCCGCTACTTCGAGAACCCGTCGCCCGTGACGGGTCGCACCTTCACCGAGGTCGCCCGCGGCGACGCGGCGGACATCGACCGCGCCCTCGACGCGGCGCACGGCGCCGCCCGCAGCTGGGGGAAGACGACCGCCGCCGCGCGCTCGGTCATCCTCAACAAGATCGCCGACCGGATCGAGGCGAACCTCGAGATGCTCGCCGTCGCCGAGACCTGGGACAACGGCAAGGCGGTGCGCGAGACCCTCGGCGCCGACCTCCCGCTCGCCATCGACCACTTCCGCTACTTCGCCGGAGCGCTCCGGGCCGAGGAGGGGTCGATCTCCCAGATCGACGAGGACACCGTCGCGTACCACTTCCACGAGCCGCTCGGCGTGGTCGGCCAGATCATCCCCTGGAACTTCCCGCTGCTCATGGCGGTCTGGAAGCTCGCCCCGGCGCTCGCGGCCGGCAACGCCATCGTCCTCAAACCCGCCGAGCAGACCCCGGTCTCGATCATGGTGCTGATGGAGCTCATCGGGGACCTGCTGCCCCCGGGCGTGCTCAACGTGGTCAACGGGTTCGGGGTCGAGGCGGGCAAGCCGCTCGCGTCCTCGCCGCGGATCCGGAAGATCGCGTTCACGGGCGAGACCACCACCGGCCGGCTGATCATGCAGTACGCGAGCCAGAACCTCATCCCGGTCACGCTCGAGCTCGGCGGCAAGAGCCCGAACATCTTCTTCGCCGACGTCGCGCGCGAGCAGGACGACTACTACAGCAAGTCGCTCGAGGGGTTCACGATGTTCGCCTTCAACCAGGGCGAGGTCTGCACGGCCCCGTCCCGGGCGCTGATCCAGGAGTCGATCTACGACCAGTTCCTCGGCGACGCCGTCGCGCGAACGCAGGCGATCAAGCAGGGCAACCCGCTCGACACCACCACGATGATGGGCGCGCAGGCGTCCAACGACCAGCTCGAGAAGATCCTCAGCTACGTCGACATCGGCAAGGCCGAGGGCGCACGCCTGGTCACCGGCGGCGAGCGCAACCACCTGGACGGCGACCTGGCCGAGGGCTACTACATGACACCGACGATCTTCGAGGGCAAGAACTCGATGCGGATCTTCCAGGAGGAGATCTTCGGACCCGTCCTCGCGGTGACGAGCTTCTCCGACTACGACGACGCGCTCTCGATCGCGAACGACACCCTGTACGGCCTCGGGGCCGGGGTGTGGACCCGCGAGGCGAACCTGGCCTACCGGGCCGGACGCGAGATCCAGGCCGGGCGGGTGTGGACCAACTGCTACCACGCGTACCCGGCCGCGGCGGCGTTCGGCGGGTACAAGGGCTCGGGCATCGGCCGGGAGAACCACAAGATGATGCTCGACCACTACCAGCAGACCAAGAACCTGCTGGTGTCGTACACCGAGAAGCCCGACGGCTTCTTCTAGACCTCGAGGCGGCCTCGGGGGGATCCCCCGAGGCCGCACCGGGGTGCGGCAGGAGTCGCCCGGGAGGCGCCCGGCGGCTCCTGCCGCGCACCATCGACCGCACCACCTCGCGGTGGAACCCACCCCCGCGACCCGATCAACGACGGACAGGTGATCTCCGTGTCGATGGCCGAACCGCTCCCGGACCGGGTGGCGGTGACCGCGGCGGCGGCGTCGATGCTCCGGCAGCTGCGCACCCAGCACGGGGAGCTGATGTTCCATCAGTCCGGAGGCTGCTGCGACGGCTCGTCACCGATGTGCTACCCGGCCGGGGAGTTCCTCACCGGGGACAGCGACGTCCACCTCGGCGACCTGGTCATCCCCGTCGAACCGGCTGAACCCGATGCCGTCGGTCCCGTCGACGCCGAGGGGTTCACGGTGCCGGTGTGGATGAGCCGCAACCAGTACGGGTACTGGAAGCACACCCACCTCACGATCGACGTCGTCCCGGGCCGGGGTGCGGGGTTCTCGCTCGAAGCCCCCGAGGGGGTGCGGTTCCTCATCCGGTCCCGACTCTTCTCGGACGACGAGTGGCGGGCGCTCGACGCGGCCGACGCGCTGTGACCCCGGTGCGGTGAGTGCCCCCGGGGGGCGTCGCGCTGGGTAGCCTCGGGGCCATGCCCGACGACGCCATGCCCGACGACGACCCGCGCCTGACCGATCCCGATCCCGCACCGATCGTGGCCGACACCAAGGACTGGACCTGGGTGCTCGAGCGGCCGTGCCCCGAGTGCGGCTTCGTGGCGGCCGACGTCGACCCCGCCGCGATCGGTTCGACCGTGCGCAGCCTGGCCCCACGCTGGCGCGCCGCACTCGAGCGCCCGGACGCGCGGGTGCGACCGGAGCCGGCGACCTGGTCCGTGGTCGAGTACGCCGCGCACGTCCGCGACGTCAACCGCATCTTCGCGACCCGCCTGCACGCGATGCTCGCGACGGCCGACCCGGTCTTTGCGAACTGGGACCAGGACGCGACCGCACGAGCGGACCGCTACGACCTGCAGGAGCCGGCGGCGGTCGCGGCCGAGCTGGCGGTCGCCGCGGCGGCGATGGCGGACGACTTCGACGCGGTCCGGCCGGACCAGCTCGACCGGACGGGGCGCCGCTCCAACGGATCGCGGTTCACGGTCCGCACCCTCGGCCAGTACTACCTGCACGACGTCGTCCACCACCTCCGCGACATCGGCGCCTGACCGCGGGCGACGGTTGTACCGCCGGGACGCCGCCCTGACCACCACGAGGCGCCGTCGGGCAGGTGGACGGGATGTGAACTGTCCACAAACTCGGTCCACAACCCTGTGGATTCAGCACCGGATCAGCGCACACAGGTGTGGACGAGCCTGTGGATGACGGGTGTCCGAAAAGTCCGTTCACCAAACGCTTGCGGGCCCTCCCGGACGGGGCTAGACAAGTCGTATCGGACTCGACGGACCGGGCAGAGGGCGGGGCAACCCGCAGGACGCAACGGGGACCGGGGGACCGGCCCTACCGGCGAACGGCGGGGGCGACCTGGCGGGGAAACCCGTCGAACTGCGAAGACGACGCAGGTGCCCGCACGTACCGGAAGGTTGATCGTGAGAGGTCGAACGCTCGGGTCACCCGGGTGACGAGACCGAGTCGCAGCGTCTGAGCGACGTCGGACAGCACCGGGCAACCGGTTGTGGGACTAGCGGTCACAGCAAGGCCCCTCGGACTCCTATTCCGAGGGGCCTTCGCTGGTTCAAGGCTAGGGGCCACCGGTGCATGCTCCGTGGACGACGCGCGCGCGCCTGGTGAAGATTCGCGTCAGCTCACCGGGAGGCGATCGCACCCAGGTGAGCCGGCCGGGTCCTTTCGGTTCATGCCCGGCGGGTGAGGCTGACTCGGCCTCGTGGTGCGCAGGATCGGCGAGAGGGCCGCGGAGATCGGCCACCGCGGTCACCGGCAGCCAAGGAGTCGTCATGACCACGTTCACCGTCTGGAAGTACGAGAGCCCCGATGGCGCGCAGGAGGCCGCCGACATCCTGCGCTCCGCAGCGTCCGAAGGTCTCGTCAAGATCGTCGACCACGCCGTCGTGAGCTGGCCGCTCGGGGCGAGCAAGCCCGTCGTGAAGCAGCCGCACGACGACGAGCGACGCGGCGCGGGCTGGGGAGCGCTCTGGGGACTGCTGCTCGGGAGCCTGTTCTTCGTGCCGCTGCTCGGCGCCGCCGCGGGGGCCGCACTGGGCGCCTCGAGCAAGGCCATGGAGGCGATCGGGATCGACAAGAAGCAGTTCGAGACCCTCAAGGGCGAGGTGGTCCCCGGGACCTCAGCCCTGTTCGTCGTGACGACCGAGGGTGAGCTCGACCGCATCGCGGAGCGGTTCCACGGACTGCACAGCACCCTCGTCACCTCGAACCTCAGCGCCACCGAGGAGCAGACGCTGCACGAGGCGTTCGGCTGAGGGCGCTCGCGCGAAACGCTCATCCGCGACGGGCCGGGGCCGATTCGACGGGACGGAGCAATTCCTTCCCATTGAATCGGAGTCCCACGTGAGCGCCCAGTCGTACTCGACTGTCCCTGCAGCCCTGCCGCGACGAGTCTGGGCGGACCGCCCGGTCCGGACCAAGATCCTCGTCACCGTTGCCGTGATGGCTGCGGCGGCGGTCGGCGTCGGGGTGGTCGCGGTGGGCGCGGTCAGCACGCTCAAGGCGACCGGGCAGGAGATGTACGACGGTCGGGTGGTCTCGCTGCAACAGCTCACCGAGATCCAACGCAGCTACCAGGGAGACCGTGCGCGGGTCATCCAGTACGGCATCGCCGACGAGGCGACCCGCGCGGAGCTCGCGACCGAGCTCGTCGAGCGCCAGAGCGACCTGGCGACCCTGCTCGACGGCTACCGCCCGTCCGCGGTCGACCCGCAGGGTGTCGAGGCGATCGAGACGGCCCTGACGGCGTACTACGCGGCCGCGTCGGACGAGCTGTTCCCGCTCGCCGACCTGGGCGACACGGCCGAGTTCGGTGCCTACTTCCAGACGACGATCCGGCCGCTGACGACGGCCGTCATGGACGCGATCCAGGCCGAGACCGAGGCGCAGGGCACCGCCGCCGCCACGTTGCAGACCGAGGCCGCAGACCAGGCGTCGTCGGCGACCCGCCAGATTCTCGCCGTGGTCATCATCGGGATCGTCCTCGCCATGACCCTCGCGCTGGTGGTGGCACGTTCCATCTCGCGTCGGCTCGGGCGCGTCGAGGTGAGCCTGGCCGCCCTCGGCGACGGGAACCTCACCTCCGAGCTCGTCGTGGACTCGCGGGACGAGCTCGGGCGGCTCGCGTCATCGATGGGGCTCGCCCAGGGCAAGCTCCGCGAGCTGGTGTCGGGGGTCGTGGAGACGGCGGGCACGGTCGCTGCCGCCGCAGAGGAGCTCTCGGTGGCCAACTCTGAGGTGGCCGCGGGCTCGGACGAGACCAGTGCGCAGGCCGGGGTCGTCGCGGCCGCGGCGGAGCAGGTCTCGCGCAACGTGCAGACGGTCTCGGCCGGCGCGGAAGAGATGGGTGCGTCGATCCGGGAGATCGCGCAGAACGCGAACGAGGCCGCACGGGTGGCCGGGCAGGCCACGGGTGTGGCGCAGGCGACGAATGACACGATCGCGAAGCTGGGAGTCTCCTCGGCCGAGATCGGCAACGTCGTCAAGGCGATCACGTCGATCGCGGAGCAGACGAACCTGTTGGCGCTCAACGCGACGATCGAGGCTGCCCGCGCCGGTGAGGCAGGGAAGGGCTTTGCCGTGGTGGCCGGCGAGGTGAAGGAGCTGGCGCGGGAGACCGCCCGTGCGACCGATGACATCTCGCGCCGGGTGGAGGCGATCCAGGCGGACACGGCGGGTGCCGTGACGGCGATCGAGGAGATCGCGTCGATCATCGCGTCCATCAACGACTATCAGCTGACGATCGCGAGCGCGGTCGAGGAGCAGACGGCGACGACCAACGAGATGTCCCGGTCGGTCCAGGAGGCGGCGACGGGCTCGGTCGAGATCGCCACGAACATCGTCGGTGTCGCGACGTCGGCCGCGATGACGTCGGACGTCCTGGGTCAGGTCGGCACGTCGATCGCCGAGCTCGCCCAGCTGTCGGCCGATCTGCGTCAGCGGGTCTCGACCTTCACCTACTGAGCGCTTCATCGGTCGTCGCGACCGGACCGCGACCGGACGCCGGTGCTCGACGCTGGTTGAATCGAGCCTGGAGACTCCGAGGGGACCGTCACGGCGGCCCCACGCGACGGATGGAGACACGATGCGCATGGATACGACGAAGGACCCGCAGTCGGCGGCGAGCCCCCGGGCCGACAGCCACGACCTGATCCGCGTCCAGGGCGCGCGCGTGAACAACCTCAGGGACGTCAGCATCGAGATCCCGAAGCGCCGGCTGACGGTGTTCACCGGGGTGTCCGGCTCGGGCAAGAGCTCGCTGGTGTTCGGCACGATCGCCGCGGAGTCGCAGCGGCTGATCAACGAGACCTACAGCGCCTTCGTGCAGGGGTTCATGCCGACCCTGGCCCGGCCGGACGTCGACCTGCTCCGGGGGCTGACGACGGCGATCATCGTGGACCAGGAGCGGATGGGGGCCAACGCCCGCTCCACGGTCGGCACCGCCACCGACGCCAACGCGATGCTGCGCATCCTGTTCAGCCGGCTCGGTCAGCCGCACATCGGCTCACCGCAGGCGTTCTCGTTCAACGTCGCCTCGATCAGCGGTGCGGGGGCGGTCTCCATCGAGCGCGGCGGCCAGACGGTCAAGGAGCGTCGGACCTTCAGCATCACCGGGGGGATGTGTCCCCGGTGCGAGGGTCGGGGCTCCGTCACGGACATCGACCTGTCGCAGCTGTACGACGACAGCAAGTCGCTCACCGAAGGGGCGATCACCGTCCCGGGCTACAGCGCCGACGGCTGGTTCGGACGGATCTTCTCCGCGGTGGTGCCGGGCGACGTGCCGATCGCCGCGTTCACCGCCAAGCAGCGGCAGGAGTTCCTCTACGGTGCGCCCCGGAAGATCAAGGTCGACAGCATCAACCTCACGTACGAGGGGCTGATCCCGAAGATCCAGAAGTCGATGCTGTCCAAGGACGTGGACACCCTGCAGCCGCACGTCCGGGCGTTCGTCGAGCGGGCCGTGACCTTCATGACGTGCCCCGACTGCGGTGGCACCCGGCTGACCGAGGCCGCGCGGTCGTCGAAGATCGCGGGGATCAGCATCGCCGACGCCTGCGCGATGCAGATCAGCGACCTGGCGGTCTGGGTCGCCGGCCGCGAGGAGGCGTCGGTGGCACCGCTGCTCGAGGGCCTGCGGCACACCCTCGACTCGTTCGTGGAGATCGGGCTGGGCTACCTCTCGCTCGACCGGCCGTCGGGCACGTTGTCCGGCGGCGAGGCCCAGCGCGTCAAGATGATCCGGCACCTCGGCTCCTCGCTCACCGACGTCACCTACGTCTTCGACGAGCCGACGATCGGGCTGCACCCGCACGACATCCAGCGGATGAACGGCCTGCTGCTGCAGCTGCGGGACAAGGGCAACACGGTGCTCGTCGTCGAGCACAAGCCGGAGGCGATCGAGATCGCCGACCACGTCGTCGACCTCGGCCCGGGGGCCGGCGCCGCGGGCGGCGAGGTGGTGTTCGAGGGGACCGTCGACGGGCTGCGGGCCAGCGGCACGCTCACCGGGCGGCACCTGGACGACCGGGCCACCCTGAAGCCCACCGTGCGGACGCCGGCGGGGGCGTTGAAGGTCCGCGGCGCCAGCACCCACAACCTCCAAGGCGTCGACGTCGACATCCCGCTCGGGGTGCTGGTGGTGCTGACCGGCGTGGCCGGGTCGGGCAAGAGCTCGCTGATCCAGGGCTCGGTGTCCGGCCGGGACGGGGTGGTGACGGTCGACCAGGGCGCGATCAAGGGCTCGCGACGCAGCAACCCGGCGACGTACACCGGCCTGCTCGACCCGATCCGCAAGGCGTTCGCCAAGGTCAACGGCGTGAAGCCGGCCCTGTTCAGCGCCAACTCGGAGGGTGCCTGCCCCAACTGCAACGGCGCCGGGGTCATCTTCACCGACCTGGCGATGATGGCCGGGGTAGCCACCGTCTGCGAGGTGTGCGAGGGCAGACGGTTCGAGGCGTCGGTGCTGGACTACCACCTCGGCGGACGCGACATCAGCGAGGTGCTCGCGATGTCGGTGACCGAGGCCGAGGGCTTCTTCGGCGCCGGCGACGCGCGCACGCCGGCCGCGCACGCCATCCTCGACCGGTTGGTCGACGTCGGCCTCGGCTACGTCAGCCTCGGCCAGCCGCTCCCGACGCTGTCCGGCGGCGAGCGGCAGCGGCTCAAGCTGGCTACGCACATGGGCGAGAAGGGCGGCGTCTACGTGCTCGACGAGCCGACCGCCGGCCTGCACCTCGCCGACGTCGAGCGGTTGCTCGGCCTGCTCGACCGGCTCGTCGACTCCGGCAAGTCGGTGATCGTCATCGAGCACCACCAGGCGGTCATGGCGCACGCCGACTGGATCATCGACCTCGGCCCCGGCGCCGGCCACGACGGCGGCCGGATCGTCTTCGAGGGCTCCCCGGCAGACCTCGTCGCCGCCCGCTCCACCCTCACCGGCGAGCACCTCGCGGCGTACGTCGCCCCCTGACCGCCCCCGGTATCCCTCGCGAGTGCGGGCGTTCGGCTGCCGTTCGGGCCGGTTGAGCAGCCGAAAGCCCGCACTCGCGGTGGGATACGAGGGTCGGGAGGGTCGGGCGGCGGGGTCGGGGGCGGCTAGATGAGGGGCCGGCGCTCGAGCTGCTCGTAGGTCGCGGTGGCATCCGTGCGGCGCGCCCAGGTGATGGGCGCGCCCGCGGCCAGCGAGGCGGGCACGTCGAGCACCCGCTGGTTGCGGCTGCCGCGGAACTGCAGGCTCAGGTCGCGCTCGGCGAGGTCGAACGGTCCGTCCACCAGGACGTCGAGGTGGCTGAGCAGGGCGATCTTGTCCGCGCTCTCGACCGCGAGCTGCTCGAACGTGTACCCGCTCCAGCACCAGATGTCCTTGCTCGCACCGAACCGCTCGCGCACCCGCCGCACCAGGCGCAGGCAGACCTGCGTGTTGAGGAACGGCTCACCGCCGAGCAGCGTCAGCCCCTGCACGGACTCGTGCGCCAGGTCCGCGAGGATCTGCTCCTCGAGCTCGTCGGTGTAGGGCTGCCCGTAGCGGAAGTTCCACGTGCGTTCGTTGAAGCAGCCCTCGCACGCGAACAGGCAACCGCTGACGTACAGGCTGCAGCGCACGCCCTCGCCGTCGACGAAGGCGAACGGCTTGTAGTCCGCGACGAACCCCTGGCTGACCTTCTCGGCCAGCCACTGCCCAGGCTCGGGGGTGCGCACGCGGGTCAGCCGGCGTCGGGCGCCGACCCGGCCACCGGTCCCGTGCGATCGGCCATGTGCTTCACGCGCGAGGTGATCTCGGAGTGCCGCCCGTGCACCATCGGTCGGGCCTGCGGGTTGCCGAGGTAGCCGCAGGTGCGCTTGACGACGTCGCACGTGCGCGGGTCGAAGTTGCCGCAGCCGGGGCAGGCGAACCCGCGCGCGGTCGGCTCGAAGTCGCCGGAGAAGCCGCACGCGTAGCAGTGGTCGATGGGCGTGTTGGTGCCCAGGTAGCCGACCCGGTCGTAGGAGTAGTCCCACACGGCCTCGAGCGCCTTCGGGTTCTGCTGCAGCACGGGGTACTCGCAGTAGTGGATGAACCCGCCCGAGGTGAACACCGGGTAGTCCTTCTCGAAGTCGAGCTTCTCGAACGGCGTCGGGCTCTTGCGCACGTCGTAGTGGAAGCTGTTCGTGTAGTAGTCCTTGTCCGTGATGTCCGCCACGGAGCCGTACTTCGCCTTGTCGAGCCGGCAGAACCGGTCGGTCAGGCTCTCGCTCGGGGTCGCGTACACGCTGAACTGGTAGCCGTGCTCGGCCGTCCACCCACCCGCGTGCGAGTGCAGCGACTGAAGGATCCGCAGGGTGAAGTCCTTGGCCTCGGGGTTGGCCTCCCAGTCGCCGCCGTAGAACGCCGCCGCCACCTCGTAGAGCCCGAGGTAGCCGAGCGAGACCGTGGCGCGCCCGCCCTTGAACAGGCTGTCGACGTCGTCGGTCGGGTCCAGCCGCTTGCCGAAGGCGCCGTGCACGTACAGGATCGGCGCGTTGGCCGGCGCCGCCTGCTTGCACCGCTCGATCCGGTAGACCAGCGCGTCGTGCACCGTGGCCAGCCGCTCGGTGAGCAGGGCCCAGAACGCCTCCTGGCTGCCGTGGGCCTCGAGGGCGATGCGGGGCAGGTTGAGGGTGACCACGCCCAGGTTCATCCGACCCTCGGCGACGTCGTCACCGTTCTCGTCGGTCCAGCCCTGCAGGAACGAGCGGCACCCCATCGGCACCTTGAAGCTGCCGGTGAGCTCGACGATCTTGTCGTAGTTGAGGATGTCGGGGTACATGCGCTTGGTGGCGCACTCCACCGCGAGCTGCTTGAGGTCGTAGTTGGGGTCGCCCGGCTCGAGGTTGAGACCGCGGCGGATGGTGAAGACCAGCTTCGGGAAGATCGCCGTGCGGCGCTCGCCGCCGAGGCCGCCGATCCGGATCTCGAGGATCGCCCGCTGGATCTCGCGCTCGAGCCATCCCGAGCCCAGACCGAAGCCGAGGGTGGTGAACGGCGTCTGCCCGTTGGAGGTGAACAGCGTGTTGATCTCGTACTCGAGGCTCTGCATCGCGTCGTAGATGTCCTTGCGGGTCTTCTCCTCCGCATAGGGCCGCCACCGGGACTCCTGCGTGATCCACTGCTCGGCGTCGGCGAGGTGCTTGGCGAGATTCAGCGCGGCGTAGGGCGCGAGCAGCTCGTCGATGCGGTTGGCCGAGCAGCCGCCGTACTGGCTGGAGGAGACGTTCGCGATGATCTGCGAGATCTGCGCGGTCGCGGTCTGGATCGAGCGCGGCGGGTCGACCTGGGCGTTGCCGATCCGGAACCCCTCGGCCAGCATCGTGGCGAAGTCGATCAGGCAGCAGTTCGTCATCGGCGAGTACGGGTGGTAGTCGAGGTCGTGGTAGTGGATGTCGCCCTTCTGGTGCGCGTTCGCCACGTGCGGGGGCAGCATCCGCAGGCCGATGGCCTTGCCGACCGCCCCGGCCGTCAGGTCGCGCTGGGTGTTGAAGACGTCGCTGTCCTTGTTCGCGTTCTCGTGCACGACCGCGGAGTCCTTGTCGATCAGCTTGATGATCGAGTGGTTGATGTCCGTGGTCTTGCTGCGGGAGAAGTCCCGCTGGACGCGGTAGTTGATGTACGCCTGGGCGACGTCGTACTCCCGGCTCTCCAGCAGGATGTGCTCGACGACGTTCTGGATCTCGTAGATCTTGACCGCGCCGGCGAACCGCTCGCCGATCTCCGCCTCGATGCGTGCGACCAGGTCGGCGAGCGTGTGCTCGGCGATCGGCGTGAGCTCGCCGTGCACCTCGACGAAGGCCTTCGCCAGGGCGGCCCGGATCCGCGCGTGGTCGAACGCCAGCGTGCGACCGTCGCGCTTGAGGACGGTCATCCCGCGCGGGCCACCGACCGTCCCGTCGCCAGACTCCACACGGTCAAGCTCTACAGCGGTCACGACGACTCCAGGATCCAGGCTGACAAATCTCACACAAGATGTTGTGTGAACGACACCGGAATCACGCTAGATGTAGTGGCGACGACGATCTGGGTACTTGGTCCTGCCTGGGATCGTGGCCGCCGCGTCCGCGGCCGACGTCGCGATGTGCCGTTCGCCTCACCCGACGGCTCGCGCCAACAGGTGGTGGCGAGCTGTTGCAATTCCCCACGCGGGAATGGGTGCCTGCCGTACGGTTTCGACCGACGCTCGACGCCGTCGGCCGCGTGACCACGAGGGAGACGGGCATGCCCCGGTATCTGGGCGTTCTGCTGGAGATCGGGCTCATCGTCTTCTGCCTGATCGAGTGCATCCAGGCCCCACCCGGCCGCGTGCGCAACCTGCCCACCTGGGCGTGGATCTTGCTGATCCTGTTCATCCCCTACGTCGGCCCGATCGCCTGGCTGGTCGCCGGGCGGCCGACGGCGGCGTCGGCGGGACGGTCCGTGCCCTGGCCGGCCACCAGGACGGCCGGGTTCCCCGAGTACGAGCGCCCCGCGCCCGACGACGACCCCGCGTTCATCGCGCGGCTCGCTGCCGCCGAGTCGGACTCGGACGACCGCCGGCTGCTCGCGCAGTGGGAGGCCGACCTTCGCGCACGCGAGAGCAGGGCCCGGGACGCCGAGCAGCAGCCGGGCGATGGCTCGGACGGTCTTCGGCCGCCCGGCACTCCGTAGCCCGCCCGGGAGCCTGCCGATCCCTCGCGCTGCGCCGAGCTTCTGTTCGGGCCCGGGCCGGCTGGCTACGCTCGGGCGATGACGAACCTGGAGGCCAGGCCGCAGGAGAACGTGTGCCGGGCGGGTCCGCGGGGTGGCGACGTGGAGCTCATCGAACCGCGGGACGTGCCGCTCGGCGGTCCGCGGGCCATGACCGTGCGCCGCACGTTGCCCTCGAAGCAGCGCTCGCTGGTGGGGCCGTTCTGCTTCCTGGACCACTACGGACCGAACGACATCGCGGTCTCGGGCGGCATGGACGTACCCCCGCATCCGCACGCAGGCCTGCAGACGGTGACCTGGCTCTTCGACGGGCAGGTGCTCCACCGGGACTCGATCGGCTCGGTGCAGACGATCGCGCCCGGTCAGCTGAACCTCATGACCGCGGGGCGAGGAATCAGCCATTCCGAGGAGGGCACGCTCGCGCGGTTCCCCGGGCAGCGCCAGCTCAGTGGCATTCAGCTCTGGACGGCGCTGCCCGACGCGCACCGCCACCTGGCACCGACGTTCGAGCACGTCGCGCAGGTGCCGAGCGTGGTGCTCGACGGCGCGCTGGTGCGGGTGCTTCTCGGCGAGCTGGGCGGGGTCAGCTCCCCGGCGCACGCCTACTCGCCGCTGGTGGCGGCCCAGCTGGACCTCCCGGCCGGCGCCGTCGTGCGGGTGCCCGTCCGGGCGGCCTTCGAGCACGCCGTCCTGCTGGACCTGGGCGAGCTGACCGTCGCGGGACGACCGGTCCCGCTCGGTTCACTGGCCTACCTGGCGCCCGGCGTCGAGGAGCTGGTGCTCGAGGCCGGTGACCGCCCGGCGCGGGCCGTCCTCATCGGGGGCGAGCCCTTCGACGAGCAGGTGCTGATGTGGTGGAACTTCGTCGGCCGCACCCACGAGGAGGTTGTCGAGGCGCGCGCCCAGTGGCAGGCCGCGATCGCCGGCGCCGACGAGGGACGGCGCCGCTTCGGCGCGGTCGTCGGCTACGACGGCGCCCCGCTCCCCGCCCCGGAGCTGCCGAACGTGCGCCTCGTGCCGCGCAGGCGCTGACGGCGGAGCGGGCGGCATGCGTCGCTGACGCGCGGCTTCGGGGTGTCGAGCGTCTCGGCTTCCGCGCGCCCGACGACCGGCCAGGGCCCGCACCTCGTGTTTTGTTGCGGAGGTTGACAAAATAGCGAGCGGTGCGGATGCTTGATGTCGAACGGCCTCGCGGGAGCACGACGCTGCGCACGGCGGGCTGCCGTCTTCATCCCCCTACGAAGGAGTAGAGCTGTCATGAAGAATGCCCAGCGCTTCCGTGTCGCCGCCGTCGCGGCAGCTGCAGTCGCCACCCTCGGGCTCTCCGGATGTGCCGGCTCGAGCGAGAGCGCCGACGAAGGCACGTCCGCCGGTCCGGTGACGCTCGAGTACTGGAGCTGGGCGACGAACGTCGACCAGGTGGTCGAGGGGTGGAACCAGGAGCACCCGGACATCCAGGTGAAGGTCGTCGAGGCGGCCGGAGCGGACGACATGGTGGCCAAGCTCCTCGCCTCCGTCCGCGCGGGTGAGGGCCCCGACATGGCTCAGGCGGAGTTCCAGAAGCTCCCGAGCCTCGTCGTCAGCGACGTCGCCCTGGACCTCAGCACGTACGCCGACCAGTTCTCCGGTGAGTACTCGAAGGGCACGATGAGCCTCGTCACGGTCGGGGACGGCGTCTTCGCCGTGCCCCAGGACGTCGCACCGATGGTCTTCATGTATCGCAGGGATCTCTTCGAGCAGTACGGCCTGCAGGTGCCGACGACCTGGGACGAGTACGCCGCTCTGGCCAAGCAGGTCAAGGAGGTCGCCCCGACCGCGTTCCTCGGCGGGTACCCCGACGACGCCTCGACGTTTGCCGCCTACACGCAGCCGCTCGGCGCCACGTGGTGGTCGACCGGCGGGGAGTCGTGGAACGTCGGGATCGACGGTCCCGAGTCACAGCGCGTCGCGAAGTTCTGGCAGCCCCTGGTCGAGGACGGACTTGTCGACACGACACACTTCTTCACCCCTGAGTGGGGGACGAAGATGAACGACGGCACCCTGCTCAGCTGGACCGTGGGCACCTGGGGTCCCGGCGCCGCCATCTCCGTCGCGCCGGACACCGCTGGCGCCTGGGCGATCGCACCCATGCCGAGCTGGGACGGCGAGAGCCAGGTCGGACTCATGGGCGGCAGCTCGGTCATGGTGACCAAGAACTCGGACCACCCGCAGGAGGCAGTCGAGTTCCTCACCTGGCTCAACACGTCGAGCGCGGGCACCGCCGGGATGATCGAGAAGGGCGGGCTCTTCCCGGCGTCGACGCTCGGTCAGGAGGCGCTCGCCGAGCAGCCGGTGCCCGAGATCGTCTCGGGCCAGGACGACTTCTGGGAGGTCGCGCTGACGGCGGCGAAGGACACCGCGCCGGTGACCTGGGGACCGAACGTCCAGGTCGCCTTCGACACGTGGGGGGACGCCATCAAGCAGGCCTCCGCCGCCAGGACCTCCTATCTCGACGTCCTCACAGCGACCCAGGACGCGGTGGTCGCGGACCTCGAGAAGTCCGGCTTCTCCGTCGACTAGGACGGCGCGCCCCTCCCCCTGCGGGGAGGGGCGTGGCCGCGCCCCCAACCCCCGCACACCACCCCCGGAGTACATCGAATGAGCAGACAACTGCGCCCGAGAATCGCGCCGTGGGGGTTCCTGGCGCCCGCGCTGGCGCTCTTCGTGACCTTTCTCCTCATCCCCATCGGCTACGCGATCTACCTGAGCGTCGTGCAGCTCAAGGTCGACGGCGGTGCGTTCGGCATCCGCCGCAAGGTCTTCGTCGGTCTGGACAACTACGTCGCCACGCTGACGAACCCCGAGCTCCTCGCGTCGCTGGGCAGGCTGGCGAAGTTCGGTCTGGTGTCCGTGCCCTTGACGCTCGGGCTCGCCCTCGTCTTCGCCCTGCTGCTGGACCTCCCCGGCATCCGGTTCGGCCGGCTCTCCCGGACCGCCATCTTCCTGCCGTACGCGGTTCCGGGTGTCGTCGGCGCCCTCCTGTGGGGGTTCATGTACCTGCCCTCGACGAGCCCCGTGAACTTCGCTCTCCGCACGGTCGGGCTCCCGGCCGTGGACTTCCTCGGCCCGGGCTCGATCTACGGCTCCCTGGCCAACATCGCCATCTGGGGCGGAGTGGGGTTCAACATGATCGTCATCTACACCGCGCTCAGGTCGATCCCCGCCGAGATCTACGACGCGGCGCACATCGACGGGGCCACGGAGTGGCAGGTCGCCTGGCGGATCAAGATCCCGCTGCTCACGCCGGCGCTCGTGCTCACGCTCCTGTTCTCCCTCATCGCGACGCTGCAGGCGTACTCCGAGCCGACCACCCTGCGGTCGATCTCGAGCTCGATCTCGTACTCCTTCTTCCCCTTGATGAAGATCTACCGGGACGCGTTCGGCACCGACGACGTCTCCGGCGCGGCCGCGGCGTCCGTGGTCATGGCCCTGGGCACCCTCCTCATCTCGCTCGTCCTGCTGCGACTGCTCCAGCGACGCACGTTCGAGGACGAGCGATGAGCGCCGTGCGTGCGGCGGGAGTTCGCCGGACGGCGCGTCCCTCACGGGTCGGACCCACGGCCGTCCTCCTCCTCGGTGCCCTGTACGCCCTCGTGCCCATCGTCTGGGTGCTGACCGCCGCCACCAAGTCCCGCGGCGAGCTCTTCAGCACCGCGCCGTTCGCCCTGGGCACCGGATTCGTGCAGAACCTCGTCGACCTGTCGACGTACGACGGCGGACAGTATTGGACCTGGGCCCTGAACAGCCTGGTCTTCGCCGGCGGTGGTGCGTTGCTCTCGACGGCCGTGTCGGCCTCGGCCGGCTACGCCCTCGCGCGCTACCAGTTCCGGGGCCGCGACGCCGTCTTCATGCTGCTGCTCGCCGGCGTGATGATCCCGCAGATCGCGCTGGCCGTGCCGCAGTACTTCCTCGCCTCCGAGCTCGGCCTGGCCAACACGTACTGGTCCGTGCTCCTCCCGAGCATCATCAACCCCTTCGGGATCTACCTCGCGTGCATCTACGTGCGCAGCTCGGTGCCGGAGGAGACGGTCGAGGCGGCGCGGATCGACGGGGCGAGCGAGCTGCGCACGTTCCGCTCCGTGGCCCTGCCGATGATGGTGCCCGGGCTCGTCACCGTCTTCATGCTGCAGTTCGTCGGGATCTGGAACAACTTCCTGCTCCCGTTCATCATGCTCAGCGACGAGTCGAAGTTCCCCCTGACCACAGGCCTGTACCTCATGCTCAACCGCGGGACAGGGACACCCGCGCTGTACAGCCTCGCGATCATGGGCGCCCTGCTCGCGATCGTTCCGCTCGTCGCGCTCATGCTGTTCCTCCAGCGCTACTGGCGTCTTGACCTCATCAGCGGGAGCCTCAAGGGCTAGGGTGCGCAGCCTGGCCCGCCTCCGGCGGAGCACCAGACCCAACCAGGAGCGCCACATGACGATTGCGTCCGGAGCCGACCAGCCGTGGCTCGGTCTGAACGAGGGGGAACGCGCCGTGGTCGCCGAGCTGATCGGCGGGGGCTCGCAACCGCGTGTCCAGCTGGCGCGCAAGCTCGGCCTGTCGCGCACCAGCCTGACGCGCATCACGCGCGAGCTCATCGACCTCAAGCTCGTCACCGAGAGCGACCGGCAGCAGCGCGCCGCGCGCGGCCGGCCGCCCGAGATCATCGACCTTCGGGTGGACGCCGCGCACGTCGTCGGCGTCAAGCTCACCGGCGACGACCTGTACGCCGTGGTCACCGGCCTCGACTCGTGGGTCATCGCGAACACCCACGTGACCCTCACCGACAGGAGCGTCGACGGAGTCGTCGACCTCATCGCGTCGACCGCGGACGACCTGCTGCGGGGACGGGAGCGACCCAGTGCGATCGGGGTCTGCCTCGCGGGCGACGTCGACGGTGTCGGCGCCGACTCCGAGATCGTGGGCTCGACCTTTCCCGGTTGGGCGGCGCGCGTGCCGATGGCGCGCATGGTCAGCGAGCGCACGGGGCTCCCGGCCACCGTGACCAACGACGTGACCGCACTGGCGACGGCGCACCACTGGTTCGGCGGCGGGACGGGGCCCAAGTCCCTCGTCGTGATCGTCATCGGCGACGGCGCCGGTGTCGGCCTGGTGCTCGACGATCGCGTGGTGATCGGGGCGCACGCCCGTCAGGGCAAGATCGGTCACCTCCTCGTCGAGGCCCAGGGGGAGCTGCGCTGCCCGAGCGGCCACCGTGGGTGCGCCGAGACGCTGGTGACGATGCCGGGGATCGCGGAGAACGCGGGGATGGCTCCGCAGGACTACCCCGAGGTGCTCGCCCGGGCCCGCGAGGGAGAGCCCCGGGCTCTGAGCGCCTTCCGCGATGCGGCGAGCGCCCTGGGTGCGATCGTCGCGCAGTTCGTCAACGTCCTCGACCCGGAGAAGGTCATCGTGACCGGGGAGGGCACCGACCTGCTCGAGCTGGCCAGGCCGACGTTCGACGCCGCCCTCCGCGACCGGCTGGACCGTCGGGCATCGCACGAGCTCGCCCTCAGCGTCGACCCGTTCCACTTCGGGCAGTACGCCGAAGGGGCTGGCATCACGGCCCTGCGCAGCTGCCTGTAGCCCCTCGCGCGGCATTGCGGCTCCCGCATGCCTCTGATATTGTTGCGGAACGTTACAAAAGTGAACGTCCCAACGATGAGGCGAGGTCTCGTGGCCCAGTGGACCAACGACGGTCTGGCGTACGGCGGCGACTACAACCCTGAGCAATGGTCGGCCGAGGTGCGTGCGCAAGACGTCACGCTCATGGGCGAAGCCGGCGTGACGCTGGTGACCGTCGGCGTGTTCTCGTGGGGGCTGTACGAGCCGCGCGCGGGACAGTACGAGTTCGACTGGCTCGACGAGACGCTCGACCGCCTGCATCGGGCCGGCATCGGCGTCGACCTCGCGACCCCGACGGCCGCGCCGCCCATGTGGCTCCTGCACGATCACCCCGAGATCCTGCGGGTCGACCGTGCCGCGACCCGGTCGACGCCCGGCGGGCGGCTGGGTTGGTGCCCCTCCCACCCGGTCTGGCGCGAGCACGCGCTGCGGATCGTGACGGTGCTCGCCGAGAGGTACGGCACGCACCCGGCGCTGCGCCTGTGGCACATCAGCAACGAGCTCGGTGGCGGGAACCGGCACTGCTACTGCGAGGTATCCGCTGAGCACTTCCGTCGGTGGCTCGCCGCTCGGTACGGCACCGTCGACGCGCTCAACGCCGCCTGGGGCACGGCGTTCTGGGGCCACCGGTACCCCGACTTCGACCACGTCCTGCCCCCACGGGCACCGGCAGCGGCCGAGTCGCGCAACCCGTCCCTGGTCCTCGACTTCGACCGGTTCTCCTCGGACGCGCTGCTCGAGCACCTGCGCGCCGAGCGGGCGGTCCTGCGACGCGTCACCCCGCAGGTCCCGGTCACGACGAACTTCATGGTGGGTGCCGGGCCGCACGTCGTCGACCACGCCCGCTGGGCCCCTGACCTCGACGTCCTGTCGAACGACCACTACGTGCGCGGCGCCGACCAGCACCAGGCGCAAGACGTCGCCTTCGCGGCCGATCGGGTCCGTGGCCTGAGCCCCGACGCGCCGTGGCTGCTGATGGAGACGGCGCCGAGCGCGGTCAGCTGGCAGGGGCGCAACCTGCCGCTGGACCCGGGACAGCTGCGGCGAATCGCGTTCACCCACGTCGGCAGGGGCGCCGACGGCGTCCTGATGTTCCAGTGGCGTGCGTCGGTGGCCGGTGCGGAGCAGTTCCACTCCGGGATGGTGCCGCACGCCGGACGGCGCTCGCGCACGTGGCGCGAGGTCGTCGCGCTCGGGGCCGACCTCGCCGCCGCTGGGCCGCTGGCAGGCACGCTCGTCGAGCGGGCCCGGATCGCGATCCTGGTCGACGACGAGTCGGACTGGGCGTGGGCGGCCGGGCCGAAGCCGATCGCCGACGACGCTCCGACCGGGCTGCCTCGCCGGGTCCATCGCGCCCTGTGGGCCCGGGGGCGGCGGGTGGACCTCGTGCCGACGGCGCGGCTCGACGAGCTCGCGCAGTACGACCTCGTCATCGTGGCCGGCCTCTATCTCGCGGACGGGCAGACGGCGACCGCACTCGCGCGCGTCGCTGAGCGCGGTGGCGCCGTGCTGGTGACCTACCTGTCCGGGATCGTCGGCCCGGACAACCAGGTGGTCCCCGGCGGCTACCCCGGCGTCCTCAAGACGCTGCTCGGTGTGCACGTCGAGGAGTTCGTCCCCGTGCTCGCCGGCGAGATCGTCGAGCTGGATCGGGGCTGGGCCGCGCACGACTGGACCGAGTCGTTGAGCGTCGACGACGCCCGCGTCGTCGCCCGCTACGCCACCGGTCGCCTCAGCGGCCAGCCGGCGGTGACCCGTCGGACGGTCGGCGCCGGGCAGGCGTGGTACGTCTCGGCGTCCCTGGATGACGCCGCGCTGGGTGAGCTGCTCGACGAGGTCACCGCGGGGCTCGATATCGCCCCGACCGCGGTCGTCGACGCCGGCATCGACGTCGTACGCCGCACTGGTGAGGGCGCCAGCTACCTCGTCGCCGTCAACCATGGCGACCGGCCCGGCGCGGTCGAGGCGACCGGCGTGGACCTGCTGACCGGCACGAGGTGGGCGTCCCGGTGCCCGGTGCCGGCCGGCGGCGTCGTGGTGATCGACGAACTGGGCTGACGCACGGCACGTAGTCCACGGGCGACCGGCGCACGGCCGGCCTCGTCGTCCCTTGCGGGACCCCCCCGAGCACGTTCACACGAAATGAGTCCCACCGCGATGCGATCGAACGACGCCCTGCCCTACGAGAACCCGTCCCTGCCGGTCGACCAGCGGGTCGATGACCTGCTGTCGCGGCTCGACCTGGAGGACAAGGTGGGCCAGATGTTCCACCCGATGGCGACGCTGGAGGACGTGGACACCCCGAACGTCGAGTTCGGCCTGCCGACGCTCCGCGAGACCATCGTCGAGAAGCGGATCAGCCACTACGGGCTGCTGGGCTCGAAGGCGACCCCCCGCGAGTTCGCCGAGTGGTACAACGCCGTGCAGCGGATCGCCCTGGCCCGGCCCCTCGGGATCCCGGTGACGTTCTCGACCGACACGCGGCACGCCCTGTCGGCCGATCCGCGCAACGCGCTCACCGGCAACCCCGAGAGCGAGTCGCCGCCCGGGTTCTTCTCCCAGTGGCCGGAGACGCTCGGCATCGCCGCGATCGGCTCCGACGCGGTCGCGGAGGGGTTCGCCGACGTGGTCCGCCAGGAGTACCGGGCGCTCGGCCTGCGGGTCGCGCTGCACCCCCAGGTGGACCTGGCGACCGAGCCCCGGTGGCCGAGGATCTTCGCGACGCTCGGTGAGGACGTCGAGCTGACGTGCCGCATGGCTCGGGCCCTCGTCCGCGGGCTCCAGGGGGCCGAGCTCGGCCCCGACTCGGTCGCGACCATGGTGAAGCACTTCCCCGGAGGCGGCCCCCAGCAGGACGGCGAAGACCCGCACTTCCCCTTCGGGCGGGAGCAGGTCTACCCGGGCGGGATGTTCGAGCTGCACCTGCGGCCGTTCGTGGCGGCGCTCGAGGCCGGGGCGTCCCAGATGATGCCCTACTACGGGATGCCGATGGGGACCGAGTACGAGGAGGTCGGGTTCGGGTTCAACCGGTCGGTCATCACCGGTGTGCTCCGCGAGCGACTGGGCTTCGACGGCATCGTGTGCACCGACTGGAGCCTCGTGTCCGACGGCGTGGCCCTGGGCGACCCGATCGCGGCCCGCGCGTGGGGGGCCGAGCACCTCACACCGAAAGAGCGGGTCCTGAAGTCGCTGGACGCCGGCGTCGACCAGTTCGGCGGCGAGTACCGCACCGACCTCGTGCTCGAGCTCGTGCGAGAGGGCCGGGTGTCGATCGAGCGCATCGACCGCTCCGTGCGCCGACTCCTGCGGGAGAAGTTCGTCCTCGGCCTGTTCGACGACCCGTTCGTCGACGCGGACCTCGCCGCTCGCACGGTCGGCCGCGCGGACTTCGTCGAGGCTGGCCTCGACGCACAGCGCAGGTCGCTGACCCTGCTGACGAACCGGGAGGTCGCGGGCGCCCCGCTCCTCCCGCTGCGCCGGCCGCTGCGGGTCTACGCCGAGGGGATCAAGCCCGGGCTGCTTGCCGCGCACGCCGAGGTGGCCGCGACCCCGCAGACCGCCGACGTCGCCGTCCTGCGGCTGCGCGCCCCCCATGAGCCGCGGCCCGGCCTTGCCGCGGGGTTCCACACCGGATCCCTGGAGTTCCCGGCCGAGCTGCACGCCCGGGTCGCCGCGATCGCCGCCGCCGTGCCCACGGTGGTGGTCGTCTTCCTCGACCGACCGGCGGTCCTCGGGGCGCTCACGCAGGCCGCGACGGCGGTCCTGGCCGACTTCGGCTCGAGCGACGAGGCCCTCCTGTCCGTCCTCTTCGCGGACGCGGAGCCGCAGGGATCCCTGCCCTTCGACCTGCCCCGCTCGATGAGGGCCGTGATCGAGAGCAGGTCGGACGTGCCGTTCGACACCGAGGACCCGCAGTTTCCCTTCGGTCACGGGCTGCGCTACGCGGGGGCCGAGCCGGCCGAGGCGGTGCGGACCGCCTGAGCCGTGCGGCTCGGCGCGGTCAGTCCTCGACCAGCTTGCCGTCGGCCAGCCGGACGACCCGGTCGGCCAGCTGGATCATGAGCGGGTCGTGGGTCGAGATGAGCGCGGTCATGCCCTCGGCCTGCACGACGGCCCGCAGCAGCGCCATGATCGCCAGTCCGGTCTCGGTGTCGAGCTGGCCGGTCGGCTCGTCGGCGATGAGAAGCCGGGGGGAGTTGGCCAGGGCGCGGGCGATCGCGACGCGCTGCTGCTGCCCGCCGGACATCTCCCCGGGCCGCTGGCGGGCGTGGGCGGTCAGCCCGACGAGCTCGAGCAGCAGCGCCACGCGTGCCTCGCGGACGTCGGTGGGCAGGGCGCGCAGCCGCAGCGGGATGCCGACGTTCTCGGTGGCGGAGAGCACCGGCACGAGCCCGAAGGTCTGGAACACGAACGAGACGACGTCCCGCCGGAGCGCGACCAGACCCTTCTCGGTGAGCGTGGAGACCTCGCGACCGTCCACGGTCACGGTGCCGGCGTCCGGTCGGTCGAGGCCGCCGATCATGTTCAGCAGCGTGGTCTTGCCCGACCCGGAGCGACCGACGAGGGCGATGAGCTCGCCGGGCTGGATCGTGAACGAGACGTCCTGGACGGCGTGCACCGCCGCCGGGCCGGTGCCGTAGGTCTTGCCGACGTGGTCGACGACGACGATCGGCGGCGCGGTCACCTCGAGGAGGGCGGCTTGCGGGTCGGCCAGGTGCCTTGCGGTGCTCACGACGGCTCCTCGGAGGTGGGAACGTGTTCGGCGACGTCGGGATCGGCAGCCTCGTCGGGTGCGGCCGTCGGCGTGCGATCCGGCCACACGGTGATGTGGCTCTGCTCGAGGGCGAGCCGGACGCGCCCGGACAGCTCCAGGACCTCGCGGTACTCCTGGGGCAGCTGGACCCGGCCGGCGCGGTCGAGCATCGCGTACTCCTGCGCCACGACCTGCTCGGCGCCGTGCTCGTCGGTGTGCGTGCGGCGCACGACCTCCGAGCTGGTGCGGCCGTCCCGGATCGCCACGGTGCGCTCGACGTGCTCGCTCACCCCGGAGTCGTGGGTGACGATGACCACGGTCGCGCCCAGGTCGCGGTTGGCCGCGCGCAGGGCGTCGAGCACCTCGTCCGACGAGGCGGTGTCGAGCTCGCCGGTCGGTTCGTCGGCGAACACGATCTGCGGCGAGTTGGCCAGGGCGACGCCGATCGCGACCCGCTGCTGCTCGCCGCCGGACATCTGCACGGGCCGCCGGTCGGCGCAGTAGCCGATGCCGAGCGCTTCGAGCAGCTCGGTCGAGCGGTGTCGCCGGGCCGCTCGGCGGACGCCGGCGAGGGCCTGCGGGAACGCGATGTTCTCCGCGGCGGTGAGGTACGGCACGAGGTTGCGGGCCGTCTGCTGCCAGACGAAGCCGACCATGCTGCGGCGGTAGGTGACGCGTTCTCGCGCGGTCATCGCCATCAGGTCCCACTCGCCGACCCGGACCCGGCCGGCCGTGGGCACGTCCAGCCCGGACAGCACGGAGAGCAGCGTCGACTTCCCGGAGCCGGAGGCGCCGACGATCGCGACCAGCTCGCCGGCGTCGATGAGCAGGTCGAGGCCCTGCAGTGCCTGCACCTCGATGCCCTCGGACTGGTAGATCCGCACCAGGCTCTCGCACGCGATCAGGGCGTGCGCGCCGTACTCGCCCGGGCGTTGGCGAGCGCGGCGCTCGAGCGAGTCGAGGGCCGCACGGTCGTCGGTCAGGGTGCTCGTCATGGTCGGGCTCCTTCCGGTCGTGCGGGTTGCGGGGGCAGTGCGGGCGTGGGTGCCGGGGTGTCGGGCCGCGTCATCGGTCGCCCACCCGGAGGACCTCGCCGAGGTTCTCGCTCCGTCGCACGGCGGCCTCGACGACGACGCTGATGACCAGGGCGAGCAGGCTGGCACCCACGGCGAGCAGGAACGGGCCGGCCGTGATCGCCACGGCCGTGTCACCGGCCTCGCCCGTGAGCTGGTTGAGGCCGAGCGCCCCGGTGAGGATCAGGGGGACGCCGAGGCCGATCGCGGCGCCCGTGAGGATGCCGGCGGTCGTCAGCGGCGCCAGCTCGCCGAGCGTGATGCGCCAGGTGGCGCCCCGGTCGAGGCCGAGCGTGCGCAGCGACGACAGCGTGCGGCCGCGTTCGGTCGAGGTCGCCACGACCGTGAGCAGGAGCGCGACCGCGGCGTACAGCGCGAGGACGAGGGCGGCGACGGTGAGCAGGGCGACCACGGACCGGACGAGGGGCGAGTCGCGCAGGTGCGCGAGCCAGACGGCCCGGTCCGTCACGGTGACGCCGGTCAGCGCGAGGTCGTCGCCCGCCGCCGCGACGGCAACCGCCGCGCCGCGGCCGTCGACCCAGGTCCGGTCCGGCTCCACCGGATCGACGGTGAACGGCGCGAGCGCCGCGAGGTCCACGATCACGAACGCCTCGCCAGGGCGGCCCAGGTCGGTGGTGCCGACGACGTCGAGCTCGATGGTCGCACCGCCGACGAACACCGTCGCGCCGCGCGCCGCGACCTCGTCCGCGAGCGCCTCGCTGACCACCGCGCGGGGTCGGGTGTCCGAACCCGCCGGGTCGTCGAGGTGGGCGAGCTCACCCGCGTACCGCGGGTCGTGGGCGGCGGCGATGGTGCCGTAGGCCGCCGCGTCGACGGCGAGCAGCGTGGCCTTGAAGGCCGGATCGCCGTTGAACGTGCGACCGGTGACCTGGGTTCCCGAGGCGAGCGCGGTCACGCCGTCGGCCGCCCGCAGGGTCGCGAGGATGTCCGGGGCCACGACGCCGTCGAGCCGGACGTCCGCGCCGACCACCTCGATGGCGGCGCGCTCCTCGCCGCGCTGCGTGCTCGCGGCGGTCACCCCGGAGAACACCAGGAGGCCGAGCGCGACGGTCAGCGTCAGCAGCGGCAGCCCGAGGCTGCCCGTGCGCGTGGCGCGCGCGGTCGCCACGAGCGGCACGAGCCCGCGCCGGCTCGCGGCGGCGCGCGCCAGGAGCCGCAGCACGGCCGGGAACGCGCGCAGCACGACGACGCATCCGGCGCCCGCGAGCAGGACGGGCGTCGCCGCGAGCAGGAGGTCCACGTCCTGGGTCTGGGTCTGCTGCAGCCCGCGGCCGCGGGCCGCCGACGTGGCGGCGAGCGCGAGGATGACCACCGAGAGCTCGACGACGGTCCGCCGGGCCCGGCGACGGCCGCGGAGCCGGTCGCGGTCCTTGCGGTTGGCGGGCGTGCGTTGCCCCGTCCAGGAGGTGGACGCCACGCGCGCGCCCCCGACGGGGACGGCGAGCACCGCCACGAGCGCGACGGCGATCCCGGGCCACCACGTCCAGGGGGCGGTGCGGTCCACCAACCACGACCCGAGCACACCGAGGCCGACCCCGACCACCGCGAGCGGCACGGACTCGAGGGCGAGTCGCAGCGCGACGGAGGCCACGGACGCGCCCCGGGCCCGCTCCGCGGCGAGCAGCACCTGCCGGCGCCCGACGACGAGGCGGGCGGCGAGCAGCAGGGTGAGCGCCCCGACCGCGACCAGACCGACGAGCAGCACCGACGCCTGCGCCCGGGCCCCCCGCAGGTGCGCCTGGTGGTCGCCGAGCACGCTGTCGATCTCGGTCGCCACGGTGGGGGTCGAGCCACCGGCCAACGTCAGCACGGCGGGGTTCGCGACGAGGGCGCTGACGCGCGCCCGGACCGGTTCGACGTCGTCGGACACCAGTGAGTCGGCGTCGGCCGGGAACCGGTACTGGGTGGTGATGGCCCCGCGCTGCAGGGCCAGGTCGACGTCGGGCAGCGAGGCGTCGCTGAGCAGCAGGCCCAGGCTCGGGATCGACGCGCCGGCCTGGCCGACGGCGGTGGGCCCGAGCAGGCCGGGCACGGTCGTCCACAGCGGGTCGGCGGCGTCGACCGGGCGGTAGATCCCGCTGACGACGACGTGGGCGAGCCCGCGGGTCGGGCCGATGATCGTCAGGTGGTCGCCGACCTGCGCGCCCACGGCGTCCGCGCCGGCGCGCGTGAGCCCGACCTCGACCAGGTGCACCGGCGGCGCACCGCCGTCGGCCGTCTCGGGGGCTTCCTCGACCGGCGCCGGCGACGCCTGCGGGGCGGCGCCCTCGACCCAGGTCACCCCGACGGTGCCGGCGCGCCAGAGCCAGACGAACCGGGCCACGGCCCCGCCCTCGGCCGACTGGGCCGACCTGAGGGTGACCCGACCGCTCACCAGCGCGGCCGACGGATCACCGGTGACGGCACGGACCTCACGCGGCAGGCTGTCGGTCAGGACGCCCGCGGCGTTCTGGATCTTGGTGACCGCCGCCTCGTCGCGGGACATCTCGGCGCCCCCGCCGACGCTCCAGCCGAGGGTCGCCACGACGTCGGCCCGGCTGCCCGCGTCGCGCACCGCCGCCCGCGCCGCCTCGTCGGCCGCGGTGGCGACCAGCCGGGGGCCGGTGAGCCCGAGGAACGCGGTGACCACGACCAGCGCCAGGACGCCGAGCAGGAGCCCGCGGTCGGTCACCGATCGGCGCCACGCGACACGCGCCGATCCGGCGACCAGGGCTCGGGGGTTCATCGGTCGTCTCCGAGGCGAAGGAGGGAGGAGGTCGTGGGACGCAACAGGGCCACGGTGGTGGAGGTGACCGCCACGCAGATCAGCGTGACCATCAGCGTCAGGAGCGCGCCCTCGGCGGCCCACGGCCAGTGCACGACGACGGCGGGCACGGGCCGCGCGCCGTCGGCCGCGACCGTCAGGAGCGGGACGACGAGCCGGCCGAGCAGGGCCCCGAGCACCACGCCGGCGCTCACCCCGAGCGCGCCGAGCAGCGTGTGCTCGGCGAGCACCGCGCGCACGAGCCCCGGTCGGGACGCGCCGAGCGCCTCGAGCCGCGCGAACTCGAGGCGGCGCAGCCGCACGGAGATCGTCGCGCTCATGGCGAACCCCGCCACGGCGAGCAGCAGCGACGCGGCGGCGACGGTCCACAGCGCGGCCTGGACCCCGATCGGCAGCGGGCCGTCGGTGAGCGACTCACCGAGCTCGTACCGGCTCGTCGCGGTCGCGTGCAGCTCGGTGCGGGCGGTGCTCGCCAGGGTGGGCGCGGCGTCGGCGTCGGCCGCGACCCACCACTCGTCGAGCATCGGGTCGGTCCCCCCGGCGGCCACGAGCGTGCGGGTGAGCAGGTCGCGATCGACGAGGAACCCCGGCCCGCGCGGCATCGACGGCAGGTACGGCGCGCTCGCGGTGATCTCGGCGGTGACCGAGATGCCGACGTCGACGAGGATCCGGTCGCCGATCTCGAGGCCGAGCTCGTCGAGCAGCGCGTCGGACGCGATGACGGGCACGACGGTGACGGGGCCGAGCGTCGTCATCGTGAACCCCGCGGTGCCGGTCGAGATGTCCAGGCTGCTCATGGTGCCGCGGGTGGTGAGCGCCAGCGCGTCGTCGGACGTGACGCCCACCTCGACCGCGGGGTCCCAGCGGTCGGGGAGGGACTGCGCCCGCCAGGCCGCCGGGTCGAACGGCGCGGGGGTCTCGACGCCGTCCTGCACCGAGCGCAGGTCGGAGACGGTGACGCCCAGGTCGACGTGGTCGGGCAGCTGTCCCGCCGTGGCACCGGTGGGGTCGAGCTGTTCGATGAGCTGGGATCCCAGCCCGACGACCCGGAGCGGCCCGACGAGCGGGGCGTCCGTCGTGGTGAGCGGGACGGTCACGGTGTGCGCGGCACCGTCCACCTCGACGGCGGGGAGCCGGAACGTCACGCGCAGGCCGCGCGCGTCCTGCACCACGACGCTCCCGAGGAGGCGGGTGGTCGGCGCGGCCGGCTCCGCGGTCGCTGTCATGGTCAGGCGAAGCGCGGTCGGTGTCCCGGGCAGCTCCGCCCCGACCGAGACGTCGGTCGGGGCGACCGTCGTGAGCATCGCCGCCCAGTTCGGCCCGGTGGGAGCGCTCCCACGTACGAGGTCGACGCCCGGCCGGGTATCCAGCGCCACCATGTCGGCCCGGGTCGAGACGCTGGGGAGCATCCCGGGGGCGGGGGCCGCGCCGAGGTCGACGGAGCGCGCCGCGACCGGTGACAGTGCGGTGGCCCCCTGCAGCGCGGTGATCGCGCTCGACTGTGCGAACGGTGCCGTCGCGAGCTGGTCGACCCGGAGGTCGGTGCCGACCTGCACATCCGCCTGGTCGATCTGCGAGGAACGCCAGGTCGCCAGGAACGACTGGGAGAACACGCCGACGGCGACCGCGAGGGTGAGCAGCAGCACGGCTCCGGACGCGCGCCCGGGCCGGCGGCCGACCTCCCACGCGGCGAGCGGCAGGACGAGTCGCCGGCTGCGGGCGGCGAGCCGCTCGGCACCGGCCGCGACCAGCGGCAGCAGGCGCAGCGTCACGGCGGCACCGGCGAGCAGGAAGAGCGCTGGCCCGGCCACGAGCACCGCGTCGATGCCGCCGCCCGCGAGCACGGGGGACCGGTACTGGCGCAGCTGCCAGTACGCGACGGCCGCGAGAGCGACGAGGGCGAGGTCCAGTCCGGACCGGGTCACCGCGCCGCGCCGGTCCTGGCGCACCTGCTGCTGCTCGGCGTCCACGACGCTCGTCGAGCGCCGCAGGAGCGGCCCGAGGAGCACGGCGGCGAAGACCAGCGAGGCCGCCGCGCACGTCAGCCACAGCGCTCCCGGCAGGTGCGGGTCGACGTCGAGGCCGGCGCGCCGGAACACACCCTGCGCGGTCGTGAGCCGGTAGAGCAGTCGTGCGAGCACCGGAGCGACGGCCGTGGTCAGGGCGGCGACCAGCAGCGCCTCGAGCCCGGCGAGCGCCAGGACCTGACGACCGGTGGCCCCGCGCGAGGCCATCAGCGACTGCTCGGTGGCCCGTCGTTCCGCGAGCAGGCGCGCGGCGAGCAGCAGCACGGTGATCGCGAGGACCGCGAGCATGAGACCGACCACGACGACGCTCACCCGGGTGACGGCGAGCTGCCCCTGGGCGGAGTCGATCGTCCCGGCGAGCCGGGACCGGAACGTCGAGCTCGTCACCTGGGGTCCGACGGCGGCGGCGATCTCGCGGCCGGCCGTGTCGAGGCGCGCTCGCAGGCTGGCGAGCGCGGCGGGGGAGGAGTCGGCGATCTGGGGCTGGGTGACGATGGTCGCGCTGGCCACCTCGACGCCCCCGCCGAGCAGCGCCTCGGGGGTGGCGACGAACGGCCCGTACGCCGAGGTCAGGATGAAGCCGAACGTGCCGGGGACCGGGAAGCTCGGGTCGACGCCCATGCCGTCCAACAGGTCCCGCGCCCAGCGCGTCCGGTCACCCGTGACGTCGTAGACGCCGACGACGACGGCTCTCGCCGCCACCTGGGTCGCGGTGCTCTCGAGCGGCACCTCGGACCCGACGGACCAGGCGAAGTGCTCGGCAGCGGCGCTGGGCACCGTGACCTGCACCCGGCCGGCCGCGTCGGTCGCGGCCACGGGCCAGGTGCCCGAGCGCAGGGTCGCGAGCGCCTCGACGTCCGGCACCGCGGCGAGGTAGCCGAGCGGCGCGCTGGCGCCGCCGTCGCGGGGCAGCTCGTAGGGCGGTGACGCGACCCACTGGCTGCTCGTGGTGGCCAGGTCGCCGGTGACCTCTGCCAGGGCCGCGTGCGCCGTCGCGATCGCGGCGTCCGGCTCGTTGAGGCCGATCGTGAGCCCGGTCTCGAGCTCGGTGGCCGACGGCGGGGAGCGGGTCAGGGTCACGGTCAGGGCGCGCTGCTCGCTCGACGTCAGGAGCAGGGCGAAGGTGCCGAGCAGCGTGCTGCCGAGGATGGCGACCGCCAGGACGGTCGCGATGATGGTGCGCTGCGCGACCGCGCGCCGCCACATGATCCGCACGGACCAGGACACCAGACCCCCCCGACAACACCGTCTTGGTCCCCCACCGTGAGGTTCGCTCGACCCTACAGTGGCCGGTCGGCGCTGAGGCCGATCTGCCCAGGTCCGGTCGTCACGGAATCCCTCAACGCGCGGTCCCAGGTGTCGATGAGCAGACAAATGTCCGCGGCCGGCCGCGCGCTCGAACCTGGTCCGGAGGACGCTGTGATCGCTTTCGATGGGGCCGGAGCCGCACCGCTGAGCGAGGTGCTCGATCTGCTCTCCGAGCGGATCGTGCGCTACCGGTTGAACGACCTGGTCGTGCTGTACTGCAACCGGGCGTGGGCGCTGGCCAACGGCTCCGAGCCGGAGCTTCTCATCGGCCGCCCGCTCGACACCATGCTCACCCCGTCCGAGAAGGAGGGCATGGTCCGCCAGCTCAGCCGGCTCGGCCCGGACACCCCGCTCCTTCACGGGCACCTGACGCTCGTCGGGCCGGACGGGTGGACCGAGTGGACGGATCGGTACCTGCCGGGCCCGGACGGCCCGCACGTGCTCGCGGTCGGACGGGACGTGTCGGAACGCCGTCGGGCCGAGCTCCGGCTGCGCGCCAGCGAAGAGCGATACCGGGAGCTGGCCCTGCATGACGGGCTGACCGGGCTGGCCAACCGGCGGCTGCTGGACGAGCTCCTCACGGCGGCGCTCGCCCGAACGCGCCAGTCCGGGACCGACCTGCTCGTGTCCTACCTCGACCTCGACGGTTTCAAGGCGATCAACGACGACCACGGCCACGCCGTGGGCGACGCGTTGCTCGAAGAGGTGAGTCAGCGCCTGCGTGCCACCGTGCGGGGTGCCGACGTCGTCGCCCGCGTCGGCGGCGACGAGTTCGTGGTGGTGCAGGAGTGCCCCGTTGGACAGACGAGCCGTCCATCCGCACGGCTCGCCGACGTCATGACCGCGCCGATCGTGCTGGGTGGCGCGACGCTCGAGTGCGGCGTCAGCATCGGCTCGATCCTCGCCCTGCCGGAGCACGACGCCGGCACGCTCATCGACGCGGCGGACGCCGCCATGTACCTGACGAAGCGTCGGCACCGTCGCTCGTCCACCGGCCGCGCTCGCCTCGAGTGACCCGCGTGGCGTGAGAAGACCTAGCATCGCCGCCATGTGGATGTCGCATCGTGCCTGGTCGCTCCCGGTCGTCCTGTCCTACGGCGCGTTCATCCTCGTCGGGGTCAGCGCCGGGGTCGGCGGCGTGCTGCTGCCGGCCCAGATCCGCGACTACGACGTCGACATGGTCACGATCGGCCTCACGTTCTTCACCTTCTCGGCCGGGTTCTTCCTGGCGGGGGCGAGCGTGGGGGCGCTCCTCGCCCGCCTCGGCACGCGCTCGGCGCTGCTCGTCGGGGGCGCCGGCTACCTCGTGGCGACGCTGATCACGGCGACCCGCCCGTCGTTCGTCGTCCTGGTGGTCGTGCAGCTGCTCGTCGGGTACGGCATGGGGGTGCTGGAGTCGGTGCTCAACGTGTACCTGGCGAGCCTGCCCTCGGCGACCGTGCTGCTCAACCGGCTGCACGCCTTCTTCGGCGTCGGTGCGCTCCTCGGCCCCCTGCTGGCCGCGAGGATGCTGCGCTCCTGGCCGTGGACGTCCGTCTTCCTCGTGCTCGCGGCGCTCACCGCCGTGCTGCTGGTCGGGTTCGCCGTCGTGCTTCCCCCCAACCACGAGCCCGCGGCTCGCCCAGCGGTGCGCCGCTCGCCGCGCGACGGGCTGCTCGCGCAGGTCCTGCGCAGCCCGGCCGTGATGCTCGCCGCGGGGTTCCTCGCGGTGTACGTGGGGCTCGAGGTCAGCGTGGGCAACTGGGCGTACACGTACCTCGTCGAGGGCCAGGGCCGGGCGGCCCTGGCCGCCGGGTACGCCGTGAGCGCGTACTGGCTGGGACTGACCGTGGGCAGGTTCGTCATCAGCCCGCTGGCGGTCCGCCTCGGCCTGACCCCCCAGCGCATGATGCTGGGCTGCCTGCTGGGCGTCGTCGGCGCGACGGCGCTCACCTGGGCGGTGCCCGGCTCGCTGGCCGGTGCCGGGTTCGCGCTCGTCGGGTTCTTCCTCGGCCCCCTGTTCCCGACGGCGATGGCCCTGATGCCCGACCTCGCGCCGGCACCCCTGGTCCCGACGGCGATCGGCGTGCTGAACGCCGTCTCGGTCGTCGGGGGAGCGGGCCTGCCCTGGCTGGCCGGCGCGATCGCGCAGGGGGTGGGGATCTGGACGCTGCTGCCGTTCGTCGTGGTCCTCGGGGTGCTGCAGCTGGTCCTGTGGCAGGCGGCGGTGGCTCAGCCGAGCGCGACCGCGCGATAGGCCACCGGCCGCGCAGTGGTCGCCGGCGCCGGCGCCACCGCCGGCGACGCGGTCCCGGGTTGTGCGCGCACCAGCGGTGAGCGCAGCACGATGAGGGCCCCGCCGACGGCGGCCGCCGCGCGTACGTTGCTGGACAGCCGCGCGCCGACGGGGCGCAGCAGCCGGGCGAGCGCCCCGCGCTGCAGGGCCTGGTCGATCCGGGCGGCGTACAGCGGACCGGCGGTGGCGAACGCCGGTCCCGCGAGCACCACCGTGTCCAGGTCGAACAGGTTCAGCAGGGCGACCGCAGCCGTGCCCAGGTGGCGGGCGGACTCGTCGAGCAGGGCCCGGGCCGCGTCGTCGCCGCGGTTCGCCGCGCGGGCGATCCGCTCGAAGTCGGCCAGGGTCTCGTCCTCGATGCCGCGCAGCTCGAGCCGATCGCCGAGGTCGGAGCTCATCGCGCGCTGCACGACCGAGACCGGGCCGGCCACGGCCTCGACGCAGCCCCGGCTCCCGCAGATGCACTCCGGCCCGGCCGGGTCGATGGGCAGGTGGCCGATCTCGACGGTGTTGGACGCTCGCCCGCGGTACACCTCGGAGTCGGTGATCACGCCACCGCCGACCCCGCTGGCCATGTAGATCACCCCGAAGGTGTCCACGTCGAGCGACCCGGCCCACTGCTCGCCGATCGCGGCCGCGGTGGCGTCGTTCTCCAGCAGGACGGGCAGGTGCAGCAGGTCCGACAGCGTCGTGGTGAGCGGGAACTCCCGCCACGGTGCGGTGGGTTGCGGGGTGAGGATCATGCCGCGGGCGCGGTCCTGCGGCCCGTGGGTGACCAGGCCGACACCGAGCACTCGGTCCCGCGGGATACGGGCGTGTGCGAGCAGCGCCTCGATGTGCTCGGCGAGCGTCCGCAGCGTCTCCTGCGGGGTTCCCTGACCGACGCCGCGCAGCCCCGTCATCGCGATCTGCCGACCGGTGAAGTCGGTGATCACGATCGTCGTCGTGCAGCGCTCCATCTGGACGCCGACGGCGTACAGCACCTCGCTCTCCAGCTCGAGCAGCCGGCGTGGTGATCCGCCTTTCGAGCGAACCCGCCCGGTCTCGTGCACCAGTCCGTCCGTCATCAGCTCGCGCACCACGTGCGTGATCGTCGCTGCGGTGAGTCCGGTGCGGTCGGCGAGCTCGACCCGACTGATCGACGGGTGCGTGCGGATGAGGTCCAGGACGAGTGCGCCCGTCGACGCACGCGCAGGAGGGCTGGTCAGCATCGGTGCGGGGGGTCCTTTCAGGCTGGCGGTGGCCGGCTCGGGCCGGGCGGGCGAGATTCCGGGCTCGTCCATCGCGCCGTTCGCGTGCCCCGGAGTAACTTGACGTACTAAATTTAGCAGCGTAAGAATCATATCGCTCCACCGCTCCCGCGGTCGGGCATCGTCGACGTCCACCTCGCCCGGGGTTGACGGGGTCGGAAGGACCAAAGATGCTCCTCAGTTCACGCACGGGGTCGTCCCCGGGTCGGAGGTCGCTCATCGTCGGAGCGGCCGGCCTCGCTGTCTCAGCCCTGCTGCTCACCGGATGCTCCAGCAGCAGCGCCGAAACCTCGACCGAGGGTGGCTCGTCGGCCGAGACCCTCACGATCTTCAACGGCTCGACCGGCACGATCACCGAGAACTTCAACCCGTTCAGCACCACGGCGCTGCAGCCGACGCTCGGCGTGCTGTTCGAATCGCTGTACTGGTACAACCTGGCCTCCGAGGCCGAACCGACGCCCCTGCTCGCCGAGGGCTTCGAGTGGAACGCGGACGGCACCGCGCTGACCATCCACACCCGTGAGGGCGTGAAGTGGAGCGACGGTGAGGCCTTCAGCGCGAACGATGTGGCGTTCACGTTCAACCTGGTCGCCAGCACCCCCGCCCTGAACACCACCGGCATCGCGGCCACGGCCGAGGCGACCGACGACAACACGGTCGTGCTCACCTTCACCGAGCCGTCGTTCATGCAGGAGCCGAACGTGCTCGGCAACCGGGCGATCGTGCCGGAGCACATCTGGAAGGACGTGGCCGACCCGGTGACCGAGATCAACTCGGACCCGGTCGGGACCGGCGCGTTCACGGTGAAGTCCTTCTCCGCGCAGAGCTACATGCTCGAAGCCAACCCGTCCTACTGGGGCGGCGAGCCGGCGGTCGGCGACGTCCGCTACATCGCGCTCGACTCGGCCGACGCGGCCAGCGCGGCGCTCGTCGCGGGCGACGTCGACTGGATGAGCGCCTACCTGCCGGGCCTGGACGACATCATCTCGGGCAACCCGGACCTCAGCTACGTCAACACCCCGTCGATGACCACCGCGATCTTCACCTGCGCCAACGCGGACGCGGGCTGCGTCGGACCGCAGACCGACCCGGCGGTCCGCCAGGCGATCTACGCCGCCCTGAACCGCGACCAGCTCAACAAGCTCGCCGGCGGCGGGTTCGCCGCCGCGGCGTCCCCGACGATCCTGCTCCCCGAGCGGGACAAGAAGTGGATCGCCGACGACGCCGACCTCGAGGTCCCGTCGGCGCCGGACACGGACGCGGCCGGCGACCTGCTGGACGCGGCCGGCTGGACCCTGGGCAGTGACGGGATCCGCGCCAAGGACGGCGAGCGGCTCTCCATGACGATCCAGACCGTCACCGGCTGGAGCGATTACATCTCCCTCAACGACGCGATGACCCAGCAGCTGGCCGAGGTCGGGATCGAGCTCAAGGCGAGCCAGGTGTCCTGGAACGAGTGGAACGACGCCGAGCAGTCCGGCAAGTTCCAGCTCTCGCTGGACTCGATCGGGCTCGGCGCCTCGTCGAACCCGTACTTCACCTATGACAAGTGGTTCAACTCGGCCAACACGGCCCCGGTCGGCGAGAACGCGATCGCGGGCAACACGAGCCGGTTCTCCGACGCCGCTGTCGACGCCGCGATCGCCGTGGCCCGCTCGACCGACGACGAGGCGGTCCAGGCGGAGCAGTACGCCCTGATCGAGGACGTCATCGTGGAGCAGATGCCGTACATCCCGATCTACCTGAACTCGATGCTCACCGAGTTCAACACCAGCCGCGTCACGGGGTGGCCGACCGGTGACGACAAGTACGCGATCCCCGCCTCGTGGAAGGCGTGGGACAACGGCATCATCCTGAAGTCGATCAAGCCGGCCAACTGACCCTGCCGCACCTCCCGGGTGCCGGCACCGTGCTGGTGCCGGCCCCCGGGCTCCGGCCTTCGCATGCGTCGAAGGCCACCTGACGATCCCGGAGGCAGCCGTGCGGTACTTCGTGCAGAAGCTTGGCTTCTACGCCGTTGCCCTCTGGGCAGCGCTCACCCTGAACTTCTTCATCCCCCGCCTCATGCCCGGCAACCCGGTCGACATCATGGTCTCGAAGCTCGCGGCGAAGGGCCCGGTCACCGAGGCGACCCGGGACGCGATCGCGGCGATGCTCGGCACGGACACCGAGGCGTCGTTGTGGCAGCAGTACGGCGACTACGTCAGCGCGATCGTCCACGGCAACCTCGGGACGTCGGTGGCGTACTTCCCGGCGAGCGTGGGCCAGATCATCGACCAGACGCTGCCGTGGACGGTCGGCCTCATCGGGCTGTCGACCGTGATCTCGTTCCTCATCGGCGTCGGCCTGGGCACGTTCGCCGGGTGGAAGCGGGGGTCCTGGGTCGACAACCTGATCCCGTTCACCACGATGCTGCAGTCGGTCCCCTACTTCTGGCTCGCCCTGCTGCTGCTGTTCTGCTTCGGGAGCATCTGGCAGGTCTTCCCGCTCAACGGCGGCTACGACGTGTACACGTTCCCCGGCGTCGAGGCGAGCTGGGGCTTCACGAAGTCGGTGCTCTACCACGGTGCCCTCCCGGCCCTGACGATCGTCATCTCGTCGATCGGCGGCTGGATGTTGGGGATGCGCAACATGATGGTCTCGACCCTGTCCGAGGACTACATCCTCACCGCGGAGGCCAAGGGCCTGCGGCCCGCGCGGATCCGGTTCGCCTACGCGGCGCGCAACGCGGTGCTGCCGTCGATCTCCGGCTTCGCGATCTCGCTCGGCTTCGTCGTGGCCGGCTCCATCGTCACCGAGGCGGTGTTCAGCTACCCGGGCATCGGCTCGGCACTGCTCATGGCGGTCAACAGCAACGACTACGCGCTGATGCAGGGGATCTTCCTGGTCATCACGCTCGCGGTGCTCGGGGCCAACCTGCTCGTCGACCTGCTCTACGGCTTCATCGATCCGCGCACGCGGGCACGGTCCTAGGAGGACGCATGGCCATCATCACCCAGGACCCGCAGCCGGCCGTGGCGCACGTGCCGGCCACCCCTCGCAGGCGGCGGCTTCGGCTGCCCCGCGCCCCGAAGCTCGTCCTGGGCGTGTCGATCGCGAGTGCGGTCGTCCTGTTCGGCGTCGTCGGTCCCTACCTCGTGGGAAACCCGTCCAGCGTGCGCGACGTCGGCCTTGCCGGCCCCACGTCCGAGTTCATCCTCGGGACGACCCAGACGGGTCAGGACGTCTTCGCCCAGCTCGCCCACGCCACGCGGGGCTCGCTGACCATCGGGCTGGTGGTCGGCGCGCTCACCCTGGTGCTGTCGGCGTTCTTCGGCATCGTCGGCGCGTTCGCCGGCGGGTGGCTGGACGAGACGTTCTCGCTGATCAGCAACGTCATGCTGGTCATCCCGGGGCTGCCGTTGGTGATCGTGATCTCCAGCTACATCCCGGAGAAGAGCATCTGGCTGATCGCCGCGGTGCTGGCCCTGACCGGCTGGGCGGGGTCGGCACGCGTGCTGCGCGGGTTCACCCTCAGCCTGCGCAACCGCGACTACGTGCTCGCCGCGCGGGTCAGCGGTGAGCGGTCCTGGCGGATCCTGTCGGTCGAGATCCTGCCCAACCTGATCCCGCTGCTGGCCTCGCAGGTGGTCTTCGCGATCATCTTCGCGATCCTCGGCGAGGCGGGGCTGTCCTTCCTCGGGCTGGGCGCCTCCGGCTCGTTCACCTGGGGCACGATGCTGTTCTACGCCCAGAACGGGCTCGCGCTCAGGCTGGGCGCGTGGTGGTGGTTCATCCCGCCGGGCCTGCTGCTCGCCCTGTTCGGTGCGGCCCTGTCCCTCATCAACTTCTCGATCGACGAGATCATCAACCCGAAGCTGCGCGCCCAGACGCGGTCCGACCGCAAGAAGTGGTCGATGTCCCGCGCGCAGCTCAAGGACGCGGCGGAGGTCACCGTATGAGCGTCACCACGACATTCCCAGAGACCCCCCCGGGGGTCGCCTCGGTCAGCCAGCACCCGGTGCTGACGATCGACGACTTCAGCGTCGACTACCTGGTCGACCCGCCGGTGCACGCGGTCAGTCACGTCAGCCTGGAGCTGCGCCGCGGCGAGATCCTCGGCCTGGCCGGGGAGTCCGGCTGCGGCAAGTCGACGCTGGCCTACGGGCTGACCCGGCTGCTGAAGCCTCCGGCGGCGATCACCAGCGGCAAGGCCAGCTTCCACTCTCGCGAGGGCTTCGAGGTGGATCTGTCGAAGCTGGCCGGCGACGACCTGCGTGCGTTCCGGTGGGACAAGATCGCGATGGTGTTCCAGGGCGCGATGAACTCGCTGAACCCGGTGCTGCGCATCCAGGCCCAGCTCGATGACGTGCTGCGGACGCACCGACCCGAGATGGGTCGGGCGGCGCGGCGGGCCCGCTGCGTCGATCTGCTGGAGCGGGTCGGGGTCGACCCGGGCCGGCTGCGGGCGTACCCGCACGAGCTGTCCGGCGGGATGCGCCAGCGCGTGATGATCGCGATGGCGCTGACCCTCGAACCGCAGATCCTCATCATGGACGAGCCGACTACCGCGCTCGACGTGGTGGTGCAGCGCGAGATCCTGCGCGAGATCACCCGGCTGCGCGCCGAGCTCGGCTTCGCGGTCATCTTCATCACGCACGACCTGCCGCTGCTGCTGGAGATCAGCGACCGCATCGCGGTGATGCGGGCCGGCAAGATCGTCGAGCTCGCGGACGCCCGCACGCTCTACACCCAGCCGCAGCACCCCTACACCCGGCGCCTGCTGTCCTCGTTCCCCAGCCTGACCGGCGCCCGCGGCGACTTCATCCGCACCGGCATCGATGCGTCGGCCTACCTGGACGAGACCCCCCAGACCCTCGACGCCGATCAGGAAGGCGTGCGATGACCACGCTCGAGTTCAAGGACGTCGTCAAGGACTACACGCTGCGCAACGGGCTGAAGGCCTCGACCCTGCGCGCCGTCGACCACGTGAGCTTCACGCTCGCGCCCGGGCGGACGGTCGCGCTTGTCGGACAGTCCGGCAGCGGCAAGTCGACGATCGCCAAGCTGCTCATGCAGCTCGAGCGCCCGACCTCCGGGGAGATCCTGGTGGACGGCCGACCGATGCAGCGCCGCGGCGCGGGCCTGCGGCAGTACCGCAAGGCGGTGCAGATGGTGTTCCAGGATCCGTTCGCCTCGCTCAACCCGTACCACACCGTCGGCCACCACCTGGCGCGGCCGATCACCCTGCACCACCCCGAGTACAGCCGGACCCAGGTGCGCGCGCGCGTGCTCGAGCTGCTCGCCCGGGTGCGGCTCGACCCGGCGCAGGAGTACGTGGACCGACGGCCGCACGAGCTGTCCGGCGGCCAGCGCCAGCGGGTCGCCATCGCCCGCGCGCTGGCGCCCGGGCCGGGCATCCTCGTGGCCGACGAGCCGGTGTCGATGCTGGACGTGTCCATCCGGCTCGGGGTGCTGAACCTGCTCGCCACCCTGCAGCGCGAGGAGGATCTCGGGGTCCTCTACATCACGCACGACCTGGCCACCGCCCGGCACTTCTCGGACGAGATCATGGTGCTCTACCGCGGCGCGGTGGTCGAGCGCGGACCGGCCGACGACGTGATCCTCAACCCGCAGCACCCGTACACGAAGCTGCTGGCCGAGGCGGCGCCGGACCCCGAGCGCCGGCTGGCCGAGCTCAACGGTGGAGTGCGGGACGATGACGCGGTGCCCGCGTGAGCGCCCCGGCCTCGGTCCTGTTCGCCGGCGACAGCATCACCGAGTGGGGCCGGCACCAGGACCCGAGCGGCTGGGGCGACGGCTATGTCGGGCTGCTGGCTCGCGGTCCGCTCGCCGCGGCCACGGTGACCAACACCGGCGTCGGCGGCGACCGGGTGCATGACCTCGAGGCCCGCTGGGCGCGGGACATCCTGCCGCTCGACGCCGAGGTGCTCAGCCTGCACGTCGGCGTGAACGACACGTGGCGGCGGTTCGACCACGGTGAGGTGACCCCGGCCGCGGAGTTCGAGGCCGTCCTGCGCCGGCTGCTCGCCCCCTGGGTGGCGCGGGGCACGCGCCTGGTGCTCGTCGAGCCGTTCGTGGTCCCGGTCGAGCCGTCCCAGCAGGGCTGGGGCGTCGACCTCGGCCCGAAGCAGGACGCCGTGCGCCGGGTCGCCGTCGACCTCGGCGCGGCGCTCGTCCCGCTGGCCGCGCCGATGGCGGCGCTCGCCGCCCGGACGCAGCCCCGGCTCGTCGCCGCCGACGGCGTGCACCCCACCGTCGCGGGCCACCGGCTGATCGCCGACGCCTGGTGGGCGGCGTACACCGCACGGTTCGTCGCCACCCCCGCCTGACCCCCTGTTCCCGCACCAGCACAGCACCGCCCAGGAGACCCCATGCAGACCACGACCCTCCAAGACGGCTGGACCGTCGCCGCCACCGCCGGCCCGGTGCCGGCCGACCTGCCGTCGTCCGCGCCCGCCGAGGTACCGGGCTGCGTGCACACCGACCTGCTCGCCGTCGGCGCGATCGGGGACCCGTACCTGGACGCCAACGAGTCGGCGCTGCGCTGGATGCACGACGTCGACTGGCGCTACGGCCGCGCACTCACCCTCGCCCCGGCCGCGGTGGGCGAGCGGGTCGACCTGGTGTTCGACGGGATCGACACGGTCTCGACCGTGCGGCTGGGCGGCACCGCGCTGGGCAGCACCGCCAACATGCACCGGTCCTACCGGTTCGACGTGCGCGAGCTCGCCGACGGCGCGCCCCGGGACCTGACCGTCGACCTGAGGTCGGCCACCGAGCACGCGGAGGAGCAGCGGGACCTGCTCGGCGACCGGCCTGCGGCGTACCACCCGATCCCGTACAACTTCGTCCGCAAGATGGCGTGCTCGTTCGGCTGGGACTGGGGGCCGGACCTGCGCACGGCAGGGCTGTGGAAGGACGTCCGCGTGGAGCGGTGGGCGGTGGCGCGGCTGGCCCAGGTGCGCCCGCTGGTCACGGTCGGCGCCGATGGCGCAGGACGGGTCGAGGTGCAGCTCGAGGTCGAGCGCTCCGGGCTGGTCGAGGCCGGCGAGCTGGTCGTGGAGGTCGAGGTGCGCGGCGTCCGCGTGCGTGCTTCGGTGGCCGCACGCGAGACCGCCGCGGTGGTCGTCGTCAGCGTCCCGGACGCCCCGCTGTGGTGGCCGGTGGGCTACGGCGCGCAGCCGCTGGCCGACCTGACCGTGACGCTGACGACGGCGCTGGACACGACGGCGCTGGACACGACGGCGCTGGACACGACGACTCTGGACTCCTGGACGCGCCGGATCGGCTTCCGCACCGTCGAGCTGGACACGACGGACGACGAGCACGGCACCCGCTTCACCCTCGCGGTGAACGGCACGCCGGTCTTCGTCAAGGGCGCGAACTGGATCCCGGACGACCACTTCGTCACCCGGATCACCCGCGACCGGCTGGACCGGCGGCTGGACCAGGCGCTCGACGCGCACCTGAACCTGGTGCGGGTCTGGGGCGGCGGCATCTTCGAGTCCGAGGACTTCTACGCCGCGTGCGACGAGCGCGGCCTGCTGGTCTGGCAGGACTTCTTGATGGCCTGCGCGGCCTACCCCGAGGAGTCCCCGCTGTGGGAGGAGGTCGAGGCCGAGGCGCGCGAGAATGTCGTCCGGCTGATGTCCCACGCGTCGCTCGTGTTGTGGAACGGCGGCAACGAGAACCTCTGGGGGCACGAGGACTGGGGCTGGAAAGCGCAGCTCGGTGACGCGACTTGGGGCGGGCGGTACGCCACCGAGCTGTACGCGCAGGTGGTCGCGGAGCTCGACCCCACCCGGCCGTACAGCGACAACAGCCCGTACTCGCCGCGCCGCGATCCCGCCGTCGTGCACCCCAACGACCCGGACCACGGCTCGCACCACCAGTGGGAGGTGTGGAACCGGGTCGACTACGCCGTGTACCGCACCGAGATCCCGCGGTTCTGCTCGGAGTTCGGTTTCCAGGGCCCGCCGGCCTGGCGCACGCTCGCGGACTTCGTGCACGCCGACGACGGCGGCGCGCTGGCCGACGCCGCCGCGCCCCTGGCCGACCCGGTGTTCGGGATCCATCAGAAGGCCGACGACGGCAACGGCAAGCTCAACCGGGGGATGGCCCCGCACCTCGGTGTGCCGAGCGACTTCGCGCACTGGCACTGGGCCGCCCAGCTCAACCAGGCCCGTGCCGTGCAGCACGCCGTCGAGCACTATCGCTCGTGGTGGCCGCGCACCGCGGGGTCCATCGTCTGGCAGCTCAACGACTGCTGGCCGGTGACGTCCTGGGCGGCGATCGACTCCCAGGAGCGGCCGAAGCCGCTGTGGTTCGGCCTGCGGCACGCCTACGCCCCGCGGCTGCTCACGGTGGTCGAGCGCGACGGGGCCCCGGCGCTCGCGGCCGTCAACGACACCGACGAGCCCTGGCTGGGCGCCGTGGCACTGCGCCGCGAGACCCTCGCCGGCGTGCGGCTGGCGGAGGCGTCGGCCGACGTCGCCGTGCCCGCCCGGTCGGTCCAGGTGGTGGCGCTGGACGCCGCGTTGGTCACCCCGGGCGAGCCGTCCGACGAGGTGCTCGTGGCGACGTGCGGCGAGGTGCGGGCCGTGCACCTGTTCGCCGAGGACGTCGACCTGCGCCTCGACCCGGCTCCCGTGGACGCCACCGCGGTCGCCGTGCCCGGCGGGTACCGGGTCGAGGTCACCGCCCGGTCCCTGGCTCGGGACGTCACCTTGCTGGTGGACCGCGCAGCGGCCGACGCCCGGGTGGACGACGCCCTGGTCGACCTGCCGGCGGGGGCGTCGGTGTCGTTCCTGGTGACGACGGCCGCGACGATCGACCCGGCGGTGCTGACGGCCGCGCCCGTGCTCCGGACCGCGAACGACCTGCGGGCGGTGGCGCTCCTGTCCGCCGACCAGATCTGAGCTCGCCCGCGCCGAGCCGCTTCCCGTACCGACCTCTCCCGGAGTCCCCATGTCGTACACCCGTCCGCCCGGCCGCCGCTTTCCCCGCGAGTTCCTGTGGGGTGCGGCGACCGCCGCGTACCAGATCGAGGGCGCCGTCGCGGAGGACGGCCGCGGCCCGTCCATCTGGGACACGTTCTCCCGTACCGCGGGCAAGGTCGCGAACGGCGACACGGGCGACGTCGCCGCCGACCACTACCACCGGGTGCCGCAGGACGTCGCTCTCATGGGCGACCTCGGGCTGCAGGCCTACCGGTTCTCGGTCGCCTGGCCGCGCATCCAGGCGACCGGCTCCGGCCCGGCGAACCCGGCCGGCCTGGCGTTCTACTCCGACCTGGTCGACCGGCTGCTCACCGCAGGCATCAAACCGATCGTCACGCTGTACCACTGGGACCTGCCGCAGACCCTGCAGGACGCCGGCGGCTGGGCGGCGCGCGACACGGCGCACCGGTTTGCGGACTATGCCGCCATCGTCGCGGCGGCCCTGGGCGACCGGGTGCACCTGTGGACGACGTTCAACGAGCCGTGGTGCTCGGCCCACCTCGGGTACGGGTCCGGTGAGCACGCCCCCGGGACCCCCGACCCCGCGCGCGCCCTCGCGTCGGTGCACCACCTCAACCTGGCACACGGGCTGGGTGCCCGGGCGGTGCGCGGCGTGCTGGGGGACGTCGCACCGATCTCGGTCACCTACAACCTGCAGGTGCACCAGGCGGCCTCCGCCAGCCCCGCGGACCTCGCCGCGAAGCGCAAGCTCGACGTCATCGCCAACGAGGTGTTCCTCGGGCCGGTGCTCGAGGGTGCCTACCCCGAGGAGGTGTTCGCGAGCACCGCCCGGTTCACCGACTGGTCGTTCATCCACGACGGCGACCTGGCCGACATCCACGTCCCGCTGGACGTGCTCGGGCTGAACTACTACAACACCTCGCGGGTTGCGGCCCGGCGTGAGCCGGTCGTCGTCGACCCGAGGGCCCCGTTCGTGCCGACCACCGCGTTCGGGTGCGAGGACGTGGAGTGGCTCGAGCAGCCCGGCCCGCGCACCGAGATGGGCTGGAACATCGACTCCCGCGGCCTGACCGACCTGCTGCTGGACCTGCACCGCCGGTTCCCGGACCTGCCGGTCATGATCACCGAGAACGGCGCGGCGTTCGACGACCGGGTCGCGCCCGACGGCGTCGTGCACGACGCCGATCGCACCGCGTACCTCTACGACCACCTGGACGCCGTCGGCGCCGCGATCGACGCCGGGGCCGACGTGCGCGGGTACATGCTCTGGTCGCTGATGGACAACTTCGAGTGGGCCTGGGGCTACACGCGCCGGTTCGGGATCGTCCGGGTGGACCACGACACGCAGGTCCGCACCGTCAAGGACTCCGGCCGGTGGTACCGCGAGCTGATCCGGTCCGGCCGGCTCCCCGCGGTGCTCCCCACCGAGGTGCTGCCCGCTGCACCCATCACCGCGGTGGCGACGCGATGAGCACGGTCGACCTGCCCCTGGAGGAGCTCGAGCGGTACCGCCCGACCGTCGCCGAGCCCGCCGACTTCGATGACCTCTGGGCCTCGACCCTCGCGCAGGCGCGTGCGGTGCCGCTGGACCTCATGGTCACGCCGGTCGCCAGCGACCTGGCCCTGGTCGAGGTGTACGACGTGGAGTTCGCCGGGTTCGGCGGGGACCGGATCAAGGCCTGGTACCTGCGGCCGGCCGGCGTCACGACCCGGCTGCCCGTCGTCGTGGACTACAACGGCTACGGGGGTGGGCGCGGCCTGCCGCACGAGCGGCTCGGCTTCGCCGTCGCGGGCTACGCCTACCTGTTCATGGACACCCGCGGCCAGGGCTCGACCTGGGGCTCCGGCGGCGACACCGCGGACCCGCACGGCGCCGGTCCCTCGCTGCCCGGGGTGATGACCCGCGGCGTGCTGGACATCCGCGACTACTACTACCGCCGACTGTTCACCGACGCCGTGCGCGCCGTGGACGCCGCCCGCGCGCTCGACGGCGTGGACCCCGAGCGGGTCGTGGTGACCGGTGGCAGCCAGGGTGGCGGCATCGCGCTCGCGGTCGCCGGGCTCGCCGACGGGCTTGCGGGCGTGATGGCCGACGTGCCGTTCCTGTCCCACATCCGCCGCGGGGTCGAGGTGTCCGACACCGACCCGTACGGCGAGATCGTCCGCTACCTCGCCGTGCACCGGAACCACGTGGACGCGGTGTTCCGCACCCTGTCCTACGTGGACGGGGTCAACCACTCCCGCCGGGCCAGCGCCCCGGCGTTGTTCTCGGTGGGTCTGCTCGACACCGTCTGCCCGGCCTCGACGGTCTACGCGGCGTTCCACGCGTACGCGGGGGACAAGCAGATCGTCGTCTACCCGTTCAACAACCACGAGGGTGGTCAGGCGTACCAGTTCGAGCGCCAGCTCGCCTGGCTGCGCACCCTCCTGGCGGCGCGCCCGTGAGCAGCACCGAGCCCATGCCCATGTCCGTGGCCGAGCCCGGGACCGCGGCCGCCAGCGACTGGACCGTGCTGCGCCGGGACGGCGTCGCGGTGGTGATCGAGCATCCGCGCCACGGGCCGCCGCTGGTGCACCACTGGGGCGCCGACCTCGGCCCCCTGGACCCGGCGGCGATCGCGGGCCTGGTGCAGGCAGAGCAGCGGCAGACCCTGCCGGGAACGCTCGACGCCGCGTGGTGGCCGTCGCTGCTGCCCCAGGAGTCCGACGGCTGGCCCGGGCGTCCCGGCCTGCTCGTCGTGCGCGACGGCGTGCCGCTCACGCCGGCCTGGACCCGGGGTGAGGTCTGCACGAGCACCGGCGAGCTCGGCCACGCCGTCGACGCCCAGGTGCACGACCACCGTGCGGGACTCACGCTGCGGCTGCGGCTCCACCTCGAGCCCGGCGGCCTGCTCGGCCTGGAGCACGAGCTCGCCGTGGCGGCGGACGCGCCCGGCCCGGTCGAGGTGCACTGGCTCGAGACGGCGCTCCCGGTGCCGACCCGCGCCGACCGGGCCACCACCTTCTCCGGTCGGTGGACGCGCGAGAAGGCGCCCTCGACGGGCCCGTTGGCACGCGGGTCGGTGGCGCGTCAGACCCGCCGCGGCCGGCCGGGTCACGACCAGCCTTGGCTCCTGGCCCTGTCGACGGCCGACCCGCGCGACCGCGAGGGTGAGCTGTGGGCGGTGCACCTGGCCTGGAGCTCGGACGCCACCTACCGCACCGACCGGCTGCCGGACCAGCCGACGCTTCTCGGGGCCGGGGAGCTGCTCCGCCCGGGCGAGGTCGTCGTCGGCCCCGGTGCGAGCTGGACGACGCCGACGGCGTGGTTCGCCTGGTCCGACGCGGGTCTCGACGGGGTCAGCGCGCGCTTCCACACGTTCTTGCGCTCCCGCCCGCAGCACCCCCGGACCGCACGTCCGCTCGTGCTCAACACCTGGGAGGCCGTCTACTTCGACCACGACCCCGCCACCGTCGGGCGGCTGGCGGAGCGGGCGGCGTCGATCGGCGTCGAGCGGTTCGTCCTGGACGACGGCTGGTTCCTGGGCCGCCGGGACGACACCCGGGGGCTCGGGGACTGGGAGGTGGACCGCGCCGTGTGGCCGGACGGCCTGCGCCCGTTGGCCGACCGGGTGCACGCGCTCGGCATGGAGTTCGGGCTGTGGTTCGAGCCCGAGATGATCTGCCTCGACTCCGACCTGGCGCGCGCCCACCCCGACTGGCTCGTGCACGACCCGGCGCAGGTCCCGAGCCCGCCGTCCTTGTCCTGGCGCTCCCAGTACGTCCTGGACCTCGCTCGACCCGACGTGCTCGGCCACCTGCTCGAGCGCCTCGATCATCTCGTGCGCGAGATCGGCATCGACTTCATCAAGTGGGACCACAACCGCGACCTCGTGGACGCCCGGCACGGCGTCCGACCGGCCGTCGACGCGCAGAACCGGGCGGTGCTTCGCCTGATCGCCGAGCTCAAGGCTCGGAACCCCGGGCTCGAGATCGAGTCCTGCTCGTCCGGCGGCGCGCGCTGCGACCTGGGGATCCTGGCGGTCACCGACCGGGTGTGGGCCAGTGACTCCAACGACGCCGTGGAACGCCAGGACATCCAGCGCTGGACCGGCCTGCTGCTCCCGCCCGAGCTGGTCGGCGCCCACGTCGGGCCGCCGACCGCGCACAGCTCCGGGCGCACGGTGGATCTGTCGTACCGCCTGGCGACCAGCCTGATGGGCTCGGCAGGCTTCGAGTGGGACCTGCTGACCTGCGACGACGCCGAGGTGGCGGTGCTGACCCGGTTCGCCGCGCTCTATCGCGAGCTACGGCCGCTGCTGCACACCGGGACGGTGGTGCACGCCGACGTGCGCGACCCGGCGCTGCGGGTGAGCGGGATCGTCGCCGCGGACGGGTCCGCCGGGGTGTGGACGGTGGCCACGGTGGCCGCGCTGGAGGATGCCCGGCCCGAACCGGTGCGGTTGCACGGGCTCGACCCGGACCGGCGCTACCGCGTGCGCGTGCGGCACGAGATCGGTGCCGCACGCTGGGGCTGGGTCACGCCGCCCTGGCTCAGCGCCGGCGAGGTCGTCCTGCCTGGGCGGGTGCTGGGCACGCTCGGCCTGCAGATCCCCGCCCTCTGGCCGGCGCAGGCCCTCGTGCTGCACGTGACGGCGGTGCCCTGAGGGCGGTGCGCTCAGGGGACTGACGGGGGCGGTGCGGGCGCCGTGGAGGCGCGGGCGACGACCCGCGCGCCCGGGGTGCGCTCGATCGTGGGCACGTTGCCGGCCAGCGCACGCAGCAGGACGTCGGCCGTCAGCGCACCGAGATCGTGCACGTTCCGGCTGACCACCGACAGCGGGGGGTGCGAGGTGCGGCTGTTCGCGGTGTCGTCCCACGCGAGGACGGACAGGTCCCGCGGCACGTCGATGCCCTGCAGTGCGGCCTCGTGCAGGCCCGCCAGCGCCATGAGGTCGTTGTCGTAGATGATCGCCGTCGGCCGGTCGGGTCGGGCGAGCAGCTCGCGGGTGCGTGCGGCGCCGCTCAGGGCCCCGTAGTCGCCCTCGAGCTGCACACCGACGGCGCCCGCCGCAGCCACGGCCACGTCGAACGCCGTGCCACGGTCCCGCGTGTGCCGGTACCGCAGCGGACCGGACACCCGTCCCAGCCGCCGATGGCCGAGGTCGGTGAGGAACTGCACGCCGGTCTGCATGGCCCCGTGGTTGTCGTAGTCGACGACCCACCGGCCCGGCGCCGATGTGCCGCCCAGCAGCACCGCGGGCAGAGCGAGCTCGGCGCACACGGCCTCGCGCGGATCGTCCTCGACCAGGTCGCTGACGACGATGGCGTCGACGAGTCCTTCGGCGGACCAGCGGCGGAACGCGACGAGCGCGGCCGCGAGATCGGCCACGATCTGGACGAAGATCGTGCCGCCCTGGCGATCGAGCTCCTCCTCCAGTCCGGCGAGGAGGTCGGCGTAGAACGGCTCGAGCGTGCCGTCGTCGTCGGCCGGGAGAAGTGCGAGCCCCACGCGGAGCCCGCGGGTCCTCGCCGCGGCGGCTGTCATGGGCGCAAGCATGGCACTCTCCGCTGGTCAGCGGGCACGTGCCATGCTTGCGCGCATGCGTGAGATCGAGGGTGCCGAGGCGACCCGGCGCCCGGCCGGCCGGCCCTCGGGCAGCCGCACCCTGGTCCTCGATCTGGTCCGTACCCGCGCACCCATCAGCCGCGTCGAGCTGGCCGATCTCACGGGGCTGACGCAGGCGGCCATCTCGCACGCCGTCCGGGCGCTCCTCGACGACGGGCTGCTCCAGGAGACCGGGCTGCGCGAGTGGACGGGCGGCAAGCCGCGGGTCATGCTCACGCTCGACCCGCTGGCCCGCTGCAGCGTCGGGGTGCAGCTCGGCGCCGACTGGGTCGTCGTCGTGGTCACGGATGCCCGGGGTGCGGTGATCACCCGGACCCGGGTCCGCGGTGCCCGGCGCGAGAGGCCGGACGACGTCGTCGCCGCGATCGCGGTCCACATCGACGTGCTGCTGCGGGCCGCCGGGATCGACCGTGACCGGGTCGTCGGCGTCGGGCTGGCGGTGCCCGGCACGATCGACCTCGACGCGGGCGTGATCCTGGTCTCGCGGACCCTCGAGCGGTGGCAGGCGTACCCGGTCCGCTCGGCGCTCTCGACCGCGGTCGGGCTCCCGGTGATCATGGACAACGACGCCACGGCGGCGGCGGTGGGGGAGTACTGGAGCGGACGCACCTCCCGGGCGGCCGCCCACTGCACGCTCTACATGAGCGCGGGGATCGGGGCGGGCATCGTCGTGGACGGCACCATCTACCGGGGCGCGAGCGCGAACACCGGTCCGCTCGGGCACCTGCACCTGCACCGGCAGGGTCGCGACCCGGGCCCGACCCTGGAGGACCAGGCCGCGCCGCGGGCGGTCGCGCGCCGGGCCCGGGAGGCCCTGGCTGCCGGTGGGCGCTCGATCGTCCGGCTGAGCGCGGCCGACGACCCCTTTGTCGACTTCGGCGCGGTCGCCACCGCGGCCGTGCAGGGGGATCCGCTGTGCGCGGCGCTCGTGGAGGAGTCGGCGGAGTACCTCGCCGACGCTGCGGTCATGCTCGCCAACATCCTGGATGTCGACTCGATCGTGCTGGCGGGCCCCTCGTTCAGCACGGCGGGCTCGCTCTACGTGGCGGTCATCGAGCGCCGCCTGCGCGCGGAGTTCCACGCGGCCGAGCGGCACGGGGTCGAGGTGACGCTCTCGGCGCACGTCGCCGATGCGTCGGCGCTCGGCGCGGCGGCGCTCGTCCTGCAGGAGGGCCAGGCACCCCGGCGGCACGCAGCCCGACGCTGAGCAGCCGGCCTGCCGTGGTCCTAGACGCAGGTCTCAGAGAACGGGCACGTGTCGCAGTCGAACGAGTTGACGCACGGGCTCAGGGCGTGCGAGAAGGCCAGGTCCATCAGCCGTCGGTACTCGGCCACGGTCTCGAGGTTGAGCGTGTAGTGCACCCGGGACGCCACCTGCTCGCGCCGCACGAATCCGGCCCGGTACATGATCCCCAGGTGCTTGGTCGCCGTCGGCTGGCTGATCCCGAGGGTGCGGGCGACCTCGGTCACGGAGAGCGGTGCCTGCGAGTGCGACCCGAGCACCTTGATCATCTTCATCCGCACCGGGAATCCGAGGGCTGCCTGCAGCTCACAGGTCCGCTCGACCAACCCTTTGCCCGCCATGCTGGAATTATCCCTCAGCATGGCGGGCACGGGGTGCGATCGTCAGCGGAGCGGGCGGGGTCTCAGGCGAGCGGGCGCGGGCGGGCCTGGTCCGACCAGACGCCCAGGGCGCGGACCACGAGGTCCAGGCGGGAGGCCGGCTGACGCCCTTCGGCGACCTGCTTGACCTTCTCGAGCATGCTGCGGACCATGAACACCGACGGGCTGCCGAGCACGATGATGGTGAGCCACTTCGGCATCAGCTGGGTGAACGGCTCCCAGGTGGCATCGCACCGGTTGACGAAGCGGGTCCGTCCGTCGGGCAGCTCCTGCAGCACGAAGTTCCACGTCCATGCGAACGAGGTCAGCCCGAACGGCGGCTTGAGCGCCATCCCGCCCTGCGCGGTCGGCGGGCGCCGGGTGTCGGACAGGGACGTGAAGTACCGACCCGGCTCGACCTGCGCGATCTGCGAGCCGATGCCGGACTGGTGGTAGAAGAGGAAGTCGCCGGGGTTGATCTCCTGCCACTCGTCGACCGCGTCGAAGGTGTTGTAGATGTGGAAGGTGCACAGCCGCTCCAGCCATGCCAGGGCGTAGAACCCGCCCTTGCGCTGACCGAGCTGGGCCACCACCGGCCACACGGTCTCGATCGGGGCGTCGATGATGACCTCCTCCTGCAGCCGCATGAAGCGGTCATCGGGCAGCAGCAGGTCGTCACCCGGGAGCGTCTCGGTGAGGGCCTCCTTCGGGCTCCATGCGCCGCGGCCGTAGACCCAGAAGTAGACGAACACCGCCACCGGACCGAGTGCGGTCGCCGCGACGGCGACCTTGGGGTGGGATCGGACGATCGAGAACAGCGAACGCATCGGGGTGCCTCTCAACGGACGACGAGCTTCTTGAGGATCTGACGGGCGGCGTAGACGCCGGAGATGGCCGCGGGCTCCAGACCCAGCCCGTTGTGGTCACCCGCCACGTAGGTGCTGTCGCCGTACTGCTGCTCGACGTAGGCGCGACCCGTGACGTACATGGCCTTGTCCCAGTCCTTGCGCCCCAACAGCTCGTGCTCCACGAACAGGGCGTCGCGGTCGACCTCGGGCACGCGGCTGTAGACGAGCACCGTCCCGTCGTCCTGGGTCGCGGTGAAGACGATCGGTGACGTGAACGGGAACAGGTTCATCTGCTCGGTGTCCAGGCCGGAACGCAACCGCCCGCGCACGTGCTCGACGTACAGCTGGCAGGCCTCCCGGATATCGCCGAGGCCGAGCAGGTCGGCAGTCACGGTCGCGGGCGTGGCGAAGACGACGTTGCGCGCCTGGAGCTGCTGCTTCCCGGCCGTCTGGAGGGTGTGGAGCCCGTCCTTCTCGGAATGCGCGACCACGGTGTCCCGCACGAATCGGTCGCCCAGGCGGTTCAGCTCGGCCTGCGCGTCGAACGAGAAGCGATGGATCGGGATCAGCAAGCCCTGGGCCACGTTGCAGAAGTCCAGGGCGGTGATGGAGTCCAGGTCCACCCCGGTGCACGCGTAGGAGAACTTCGAGACGTAGTCCTGCGCGACCGCCGTCAGGTGGTGCGCCGCGATGAACTCCGACGCGGGCTGGACGAAGAGGCGGGCGATGTACGGGTCCAGCTCCATCGCCTCGCGCTGGGACATGTACTCGCAGTTCTTCTTGAACGTCGAGTACTTGCGGATGAACCGCGCCATCACCACCGCGAAGGCGCCGAGCCCCAGCGAACGCCGCACGGAGTGCCCGCTCACGGTCGCGAACGAGCCGTCCGCGCCGTCATGGAACCGGCAGGACAACGGGTTGATGCGGGTGCGGCGAGTCACGAGCTTGCGCGCGTTCTCGTAGTTGGCCATCACGAAGTACGCGCCGAAGTTCACGCCGGCCTCGGCGTCGTAGGCGAGCCGACCACCGATCGTGTCGGACACGACGACGACGTCCGCGCCCCCGTCTTGCAGCATTCGTGCACAACTCAGGCCGGCACTACCGGCACCGACGACGACGACGTCGTGGACCACGACTCACTCTCCTATAGCAGAAGTGCTATGACAGAGCCGACGATAGGGCGAGACGGGAACGGCGCGGCGGGACCTTGGGCCTATCGGTTCGATCGCTCGCTCAGATCGTGGCCGCCGACCCCTTGAGCCCGTCCTGGATGCACTGGCCGACCTGCGGGGCGAAGTTCTCCCAGCTCTTGCGGGCGTCCTGGCCGTACATGCCGAGGTTCGAGCCGAACGCGTTGACGAGGTTCTGCGCGATCCCGGCCGCGCCACCCGGAGTGGCAGCGTTGCCCCGCTTCTTGAGCGCGGCCTCCAGCGCCGCCTTGACCTTGTCTGCCGGATCGGTGCCCGTGGTGGTGGGCAGGGCGTCGGCGAGCTGCGCCGTGACGTGCTTGCCCTCCGCCCACCCGGCCAGGCAGCCGGCCGCGACCTGCAGGGCCTGCATCTCGGCGGTGATCACCCGGGCCGCGGTGTCGATCGCGTCCAGGACCTTCCCGTCGTACCCGAGGGCACGGACGGCGGCGGTCGTGTACTTCATGGCGGTCACGGCCGCCTGGGCGACGTACGACTGGGCCATCACCATGCCGGTGATGACCATGCCGCCGACGGAGATCACGCGCTGCGTGAAGGAGCTGAACCCGTTGGCGAGGACCTCGTTCCATTTGGGGTGGTGGATGTCCGCGTTGACCGAGCGGTCCCGGTCGACGATGACCCACGCCCGGTCGCCGTACTCGCCGTCGACCGCTCCGCCATACCAGCCGTCCATCCGCTCGTCGGAGTTCGGCGCCACCTGGACCTCGACCACCGTTCCCTTGGTGAACCGGCTCGAGTCCCCGGGGCAGTTGCCGGCCGTCACGACGTAGACCCGCTCGCCGGTGCTGACGCCGTAGCACGTGACCTGCAGGTCCAGGGACCCGGTCCCGCCGAGGTTCCCGACCGAGTCGACGGTGCGGACCGGCGCGGAGGTGCCCTTGACGATCGTGTAGGCGTAGCTCCCGTCGGGGCTCAGGCTGACGTTCGCGGTGCGCCCGGGGCGTGCGTAGAGGGGGGCACAGCCGCCGTCGTCGGCCACCAGGGCGGCCGCCTCGTCGTCGGACAGCACGCTGTAGTCGCCCGCACCGTCGCGGACCCGGACCGTGAGGTCCAGCGACGCGCAGTACTCCAGATCCCAGGTCAGCTCGTCGCCGGTGTGGCCCCAGAAGGTGTTGATGTCCACCGTGCGGACGCCGTACGAACGGCCGTCGGACGCCGCCCGGGCGTTCGACAGGTCCGCCACCCGGGGGTTGGGCGTGGAGAAGATCGGGATGAGCAGGGGCGTGCTGACCGATGAGTCACCGATCAGGGTCGCGCGCTGGTTCTTGCTCATGAGGCCCTCCATGCAGAACGGGTCGGGGCTCGCGCTGGTGAACCCGTACGACCCGCCCTGGGGGAGGTTGACCACCGGGGCGGTGCAGCTGTCCGGGCGGAAGTTCAGGAAGACCGTGATCTCCGCGCCGGACTCGAGGTCGATGTACGGGCCGCGCGTGCCGGCCAGGCCGCGGCGATCCCAGCGGTCCGGGTACTCGACCAGCCCCTCGCTCGTGCTCCACACCGGGGTCGCCTGACCGCGCGGCCCCAAGCCCGTGAAATTGACGAGGGAGTACTTGGTGCTCGTCGCCAGGCCCCCGGACGCGATGTACCAGTCGGTGCGGTCGCGGATCGTGTAGCTGCCGGCAATCGTCGTGGTGGAGGTGGACGGCTGGCTGCTGCAGCTCGGGCCGTGGCTGAAGTCGATGGCGGAGCCGTACGCGGTGGTCGGGGCGGAGGACACGGTGTGGACCGCGACGCAGCGGATCTCGCCGAACTTGGCCCCGAGCCCGTTGAGGTCCTCGACGGCGCTCGTGTACGTGGCCGGGGGAAGGTTGGTGGGGACGGCGCCGAAGGCGACGATGTCCTGACGGCCGGCGCGATCGATCGTCTCGGCGCCGGTGGCGTCGAGCTGGTGGACATAGCCGTCGTTCTTGCCGGCCCGGGTGAAGTACAAGAACGTGGTGCCGTCCGTCCCGGCGGCCTTCAGGGTCAGCTGCGTGCCGCGGACGAAGCCCGCCGAGCCGTCGTGCGCCGTGCAGGCGCCGCTCGCGGGCTCCAGGTACTTCGTGCTGCTCGGCCGGACGGACTTCTCGATCGTCAGCGTGCCGCCGACGATCGTGTCCAGGGCGGGCCGCACGCAGTCGTCGACGCGGAACGTCGCGTAGACGTTGCGGTCGGCGTCCATCACCACGGTGGAGAGGCCAGGCTGGCCGGGGACCGGGGTGGCGCCGCGCAGGGTGTCGAGCGCGAGCCAGGGCGTGGCTACCGAGCGCGGGCCGTTGTCGAGGGAGTCCGCGCGCAGGGTGACGACCGTGCCGGCGGCGTACTGGGGCTGCCCGTACTTCAGGGCCTCCCGGTCGGCCGCGGTGGGGGTGCGCGGATCGTGGCAGTTCGGTGGGGTGAGCACGCTCAGCACGGCCCAGGTGCCGTCCTTGCCCCAGCGCATCGTGGATTCGTACTTGGTCGGGCCGACGCTCAGGGTGAAGCACGCCGGCGCGTAGGCGTCGGTGTACTCGACCGCGCCGCCACCCGAGGGCCGGAACGTGTACGAACGGTCGGGGCTGGTGCTGACCAGGTTCCCGCCGATGGTCCAGGTCGTCACGACGTGGCCGGTGGCGAGCGGCGCGGTGGTCACCCGGACCGTGCCGCCGTACATCACGCCGGGTTCGGTGCCGCGCCGGCAGGGGGTGCCGGTGACGACCTCGACCGTGCCGCGGGGGACCGGCGTCACGATGCACGTAGCCGGGGTGACCCCGCCGTCGACCCGCGCCCGGGGGGCGTCGTCGGTGGGGAAGAACTCGACGGTGTAGCCGAACCAGCCGGCCGGTCCGCCGGGGGTCTGCGCCAGGGTGACGGTGCACGATCCGGCGACGGCCGGTCCGCTGCACGTCGGGCCGCCGAAGGAGGCCACCACGGTGCCCTTCGCGGGCAGTCCCGTCGTGGTCGTCGCCCACGAGACGGTCACCGGGTCGCCGGTGACCCACTTGTCCGGGGTCGGGGAGTAGGTGGCGACCAGCCGGGACGACCGGTTCGAGATGGCGACGACCGCCGCCCATTCGGAGCGCAGGTTCTCGTCGTCGCCCAGATAGGTGGCCACGATCCGCTGGAGGCCGCCGAGGACGAAGGCAGCGTCGATCGTGCATTCGCCGCCGACCGGCGCGAGGCACGACCCGCCCGTGCTCTCGAGCTTGATCTCGATGCTGCCGGTGGGGGCCAGCGCTTCGGGGCCGCCAGAGAGCGCGCGGGCCCGGACGGTCAGCGGGGTCGCCGCGGCCATCTGCCCCTGGGGGACGAAGTCGACGGTCGTCGCCTTCTTGTCCACCGTCACGACGAAGTCCCTCGCCCCTGCGCCGATCTGCAGCCCGTCACCGGCGGTGCTCATGTGCAGCGTGCGCTGACCGGCGTGGGTGGTGTACGCGATGGTGGAACCGACGAAGACGGCGCCGTTGGGGTCGGCGAACGGGTCGCCGCCGGCCCGGCGGGTCAGCATGACGGTCTGGACCGAGCCCTCGAACGAGACGGTCACCGGGAGCAGGAGCGTCTGGCTCGGCAGCCGGGTGTCGACCGACACGGACAGGTCGACCCTGGCGTTCCGGCCGACCACGACGGGGTCGGCGTGGGCGGACAGGCTCATGGCCGCGGGGACGACGACGACCGACAGCTCCGGGCTCGTGGTGGTCTGGCCGAACGGCCCGTAGCTGGCCGACGCGGTCAGCGCGTACGTCCCGGCGTCCAGGGCCGCCGTGCGCAGGCGGCCCTGCAGTTGGCCGTTCTGCTCGGTGAGCGTGGTCGTGGCCAGCGCGGTGCCGTCGGCGGCGTGCAGCACGACGGTGTCGCCGACGGCCAGGCCGGTACCGCCGGTGGGCAGGTCCGCTGCGGTCACCACCAGATCGAGCGGGAACCCGCCGGTCGGGTAGGTCCGCGGGGCGACCTCGAGGGTCAGGCGCGGGACGGGCACGGGTCCCACGGTGACCGCGACGGGCGCGGACGTCGCCGTGGCGAGGTCCGCCCCGGCGACGAACGCGATCTCGACGACGTAGGTGTGCACCCCGGGGCGGTAGGGGAACACCTCCAGGTAGCCGGTGCCGTCCGAGGTCAGGGTGATCGTCCCGGCGGCGCTCCGCACCCCGGCCGGGTCGACGGCGACCACGGTCACCGACTCCACGAGGCCGAGCGGGACGTCGCCCACCGCGACGTTCAGGTCGAGCACCTCCGCGAAGGCGACGGTGGGGCGCGAGCCGGTCAAGGTGACCGACGGCGTCCAGGGCGTCACCAGGGTGGCGGGCAGGGTGTCGGACCGGCCCGCGTACCGGCCGTCCCCGAGGTAGCGCGCCGTGAGCACCGGGCTGCCCCCGGTGATCGGGACGGGCCGCTCGAACACGCCGGCGACCAGGGTGCCGGTCGTCAGGACCGTGCCGGTGGCCGTGACGATCTCGACCGTGCCGGTCGGGGCGGGGCCGCCGGGGGCGGGGCGGTAGGTCAGGCGCAGGTGGGTGTCGTCCGGCGTGAACGACCCGGACCACGCGGCGACCGGCGCGGTCGCGGGAGTGCCCGTGACGACCATGGACCGGGTCCCGGTCGACGCCGTCCACCGGTTGGTGAACGGGCTGTCGGCGTACCGCGCGGTGAGCACGGCCGTGCCGCGCTGGGTGGGGGTGAACGTGGCGTTCGCCCTGCCCGTGCCGTCGAGCGTGCCGGACGCGACGGGGACGCCGTCGGCCAGGAACTGCACGGAGCCGACCGGGGGCGACCCGGCGATCGGCGAGCGCACCTCGGCGGTGAGCGTGATCGGCTCCCCGACCGCACCGGTGCCCAGGGCGGACCCGGCAGCGTTCGTGAGGCTCAGCGCGGTGGACGAGGTGGCCTGGTCGACCCGCACCGTGACGTCCGCCGACGTGCCCTCGGCGTTGCGTCCGGCCGCGAGCACGACGGCGTGCAGGGTCCAGTCGCCGGGCAGCAGCGCGCGGGTCAGGTCGAGCGGGACCACGGCCGAGCCGCCGACGACGAACAGCGGGACCGTGCGCAGGACGCGGTGGCCGAACGCGGTCGGCTCGCGGAGCTCGAGGGTGCGCGGTCCGTCCAGCGCGGCGGTCACCGTGACCGTCAGGTGATGGGGGTCGCCCCAGCCGACCGGCCCGGCGTCGGGCACGGCCACGATCGCGACGCCGGTCCCGGCGGCGGCCAGGTCGACGGTCTGCTCGACCACGGCGGGCCCGAAGCCCAGGGCCTGGACGTAGACGAAGCGCAGGTCGACGGCGCCGACGGGCAGGCCCGCAGTCGGGATGGCCAGGTCGACGGCACCGTCCAGCAGGAGGCCCTCGGTGAGCAGCACCCCGCCCCAGAACGCCTGGACCCCGCCGGTGACGACGGTCCCCGGCTCGGCCGGCACGGTGAGCGCAACGGTCGCGCGCAGGTCGGCGCCGACGTTGGCATCGGCGACGTCGGGCAGGACCACCGTCATCGCGGTCGCGACGATCGGGACGTCCGGTGCGACGTCGGCGCTCGCGCTGCTGACGTCGAAATCGGCCGAGCCCTCGAAGCTTGCGCGCACGGTGCGCGCGGGCAGAGCGGCGACGTCCCAGGTCGCGGAGCCGTCCACGAGCGGCAGGTAGACGAACGTGGCTCCGGCGCCGACCAGCACCTGGCCGGTGGGTACCAGGGCGGTGGAGCTTGCCGGGTCCGGGGTGACCGTCACGACGATCCGTGCGGGCTCGCCCACCCGGGCGCCGACGGGGGCGCTGATCCGGGTCGTGGTCGGCAGCTTGACGGTGTGCGTCACCGCGGCGGACGTCCCGGGCGCCACCAGCGGGCTGCCGGGCGTGTACCGGAAGGTGAAGTCGTGGATCCCCGGAGCGAGGAGCGGTGTCGGGTCGAGCCACGCGACGAACGTGCCGGGCGACTCGACGAGCTCCCGCAGGGCGAGCACGCCGCCGATCGGGGTGGTGCCGTCCAGGAACTGGACGGTCCCGGCCGGGTCGCCGTCGGTGACGCGGACCATCGCGGTCAGCTGCGGCCGGGCGCTGGTCACCCCCGGCTGGAGACCCAGGGTCAGGGTCGGGGTCAGGGTCGGCGCCGCGAAGACCTCGTAGCGCGTCGGGGTGGAGGTGCCGGCGAGGGTGTCGGTGCTGCTCGGGCTGAACACGGCGGTGATGAGGTACACGCCGGGGGCCAGGGCGGGGGTCAGCGCCCGCTCGGCGTGGGTGTACGAGTTGCCGTCGCCGCCGGAGACCAGGCCGACCGGGGTGCCGAACGCGACGTCGTCGACGAAGAACTGGACGGTCCCGCGCGCGTCCCCGCCACCCGGCGTGTTCGCACCGAACACCGACACCGTGGCCTGGAGCTGGGGCGCGCCGCCGACGTCGGCCACGGTCGCGGTGACCCGGGGGGTCCAGGGCCCGCCCGCGACGGAGTAGCTGACGGGAGCGGCCGTCCCCGGCGCGACCAGTGCGCTGCTGGGGGTGAAGCCGACGCTGAGCGCGTGGCTGCCGGCGGCGAGGATCACCGGCGGGTCGAGCGTGACGCTGCCGCGGTGCGTGCCCGAGTCCGGGTCGAGGACGACCGGGACGGGAACGCCGTACGCCTGGTCGTCGACGATGAACTGGACCGTGCCGCCGGCGTCGCCGTCCGCGACCGTGATGCTCGCGATGAGGGTGGGCGCCGGACCGCTGCCCTCGACGACGAGGAGCACCTCGGGGACGAGCAGGTCGCCGGGAGCCATCGCGAGCGGGGCGGTCGCGCTCGCGGAGGTCGCGGTGAGCGAGGCGCCGAGCGCGACGATGACGACCATCGCCGTGCGCGCCAGGGAGGCGTTCCGCCGGCGCAGCGGGCCGGGGGTGCTCGGTGCGGCCGGCGAGGCCGAGGCCGTCGGACCGCCGGTCGGCCGCGTGGTGGCGTCGGCGGGGGTGAGCACGGCGACGGCGGCGCCGACGACCCCCATCAGGACCACGAGCCCCGCGCCGAGCACCAGGGTGCCGAGTGCGACGGCGGAAGAGGTCGAGTCGCTGGCGAGCACGACGCCGGTGGTGTCGCCCTGCACGGCGGTGGCCGCGGTGACGGTCAGCCAGGTCAGACCCGCGCTGACGGGGACCACGAAGGCGACGAGCAGCAGCAGCGCGCGCTTCTCGGTGCAGACCCGCGCGACCGCCAGGCGCAGCAGGCCGACGACGGATCCCGGTGCGGACAGGCTCGCTGCGACGGACGCGACCATGACAGCCACGACCGCGGCCAGCGGGAGGAAGGGCACGGCCCAGACCAGCGCCTGGCGGACCGTCGGGGGCAGGCCGGACGCGACCGGCTCGGCGGGCACCGACCGCCGATGCTGGATCCAGCGGACCACGGCCGTGCCGAGCGCGACCGCCACCAACGGCGCCCACGCGACCAGCGCCACCGCGAGCCCGACGGCGAGCAGCGTGAGGGCGGCGGCAAGCCGCGGGAACGCCGCGAGGGCTCGACCCGTCGCGGTGCGCACCCGGGTGCGCTCCCCGCGGTGCGCCTGGCCGTGCAGGGCCGCAACCGTGAGCACGCCGAGCACGAGCGCCGCAGCGCTGGCCAGCATCACGATCGCGTCCGCGGCGAGCGACCGCACCAGCGCGCTCGTGCTGGACCCGGTGGCGTAGTCGCCGGTCGCGGACAGCAGGAGCAGCCCGACGGCGACGACCACCGGTGCGCCCAGCACGGCGGGCAGCCCGGCGCCCACCGTGCGCAGCAGCACCGCGGGCCGGCCGCTGGCACGCAGGTTCACAAGGGCGTGCGGGAGTGCCGAATCAGGGGTGGTCGTCATCGTGCGCCGATCTGGTGGGCGCGGCCAAGTGGGCCGAGGTGGCGGTCCTGCGGGCGGCGAGCGGCCGCTATCCCGGTGCCGATCGTGCAGTGCGCACGGGCCCTGGAAGGCGAGTTCGCAGCATAGTGAGGCCCGGCATTCTCCGGACCTTGGTCCCGCCTGACTTGAACCGTTATGCGCCGCTATTCTCCGTACCCGAGTCAGACATCAAAGGAGAATTCACCCGTTTGCCCCGCCAGGCTCCAAAACGATTGCCGAGATCGTCTATCTGCGTCGAGGTAGTCCATCGAAACTGACGATCTCGGCACGAAAGGACTACCTCGACGTTCGGGACGGGCTGTGGGGGGCCGTTAGTCGGGGGGGGGTTCTCGGATTGGAGGGTTCGGTGCGCCCAGGCGCGCGCGGCGCCGGCCGTGACGGCTCCGTGGGCGAACCAGATCAGCGGCGCCCCGACCCCGAGGGGAGCGGTCAGGAGCGTCGCGCTCACGCCGCCGACCACCGCGAAGGTGGTCGTCGCGGCGAGCCGCGACGGCTGGGCGGCGAGCAGCCGCGAGGTGAGGACCCCCAGCGGGTAGCCGACGACGATCAGGGCCGCCAGGTGCACGCCCCACGCGATCGCGAGGAAATAGGCCGCGGCGGCGATCTCGCTGCTGTCCAGCACGGTCGCGACGATCAGGATCACGACGGCCAGGGCCGTCACGAGGGCCAGGCAGCGCAGGTTGATGAACAGCGCCGCCATGGCCGCCCGCGCCCACCGGCCCCCTGCCCGGCTGGCCGGGGGTTCGGGACCCCGCTCAGCTACGGGGCCGGGGGGTGCGGGCAACGACTGCGGGTCCATGACTCTCCTGTCGCTGCGGCACGCGGTAGGCCAGAGTCTGCCGCGTCGACGCGCACCCCGGGGCGTAGGACGACCTACCCCTGCGCGAGGTGGAGCCCGAACTCACGTGGCGGGAGGCCCCGCCGGCACAGCACCCAGCTGCTGCATCATCGCCAGGGCGTCCAGCACGCCCCAGTGCTCGTGCACCAGACCGTCGTCGCCGACGCGGAAGATGTCGATGAGCTGCACGTCGACACTCTTTCCGGTCGCCGGCATGCCCATGAACTCACCCCGGTGGGTTCCGGTGTACCGCGCTCGCACCACGACCTTGGCCCCGCTGGCCACGACGTCCTCGACGTCCATGCGCATGTCGGGGAACGCCGCTCGCTGCATCCGGAAGAACTCCATGACCCCCGCCTTCGTGGGTTCAAGTCCCGGCGTCACCTCGTACTCGACAAAGTCGTCTGCCAGGAGGTCGCCGAACCCATCGAGATCTCCGGTGTTCAGCTGGTCGTAGAGGCTTCGCGCCGTAGCGCCGTGGTCGGTCATGTCTCCTCCTTGCGAGAGTTGCCTAGGAAGGAAATCCTGCGCCGCATCGGAGGGCCGCGCGAGCCCGTGGCGTCGAGATGCGATCGGCACGCGGGCGGGCACCTACCGCGGGTTCACCACCCGCCGCAACAGTGGGTGGGGGCCGACGACGCGGTGGAGCGGTTCGTGGTGGGGGACGTGCGCGGGGTGGCGCCGGAGCGGGCCTGACGTGGGTCAGTGCGCCGCGAGAAACTCCCCGTAGCGCAGTTCCAGTCGGTCGGGGCTGGGCCGGTCGCGGCGCACCGTCGGAACGACCATCAGGGGTTTGTGATGGTGTGCCTGAATGCCGTACCGCAGCATGGGACCGTCCACCTCCTCGAGCACGTCCGGCCGGACCTCGATGATCAGATCCGGACGGATTCCCACGATGTTCGCGTCGTACGCCGCGTGGTGAATCTTGCACAGCGCCAGGCCGTTCGACATGACCGGGTCGCCGTCCGCATTCGCATCCGCGGTGATGTGCGCGGCGTCCAGGAGATTGCCGTGCCGGAACGAGCAGACGGCGCAGCGCGTGGCGTAGGCCCGCATGACCCCGGCCCGGAAGGCAGGTTGGTGCAGGCGCTGCCGGGTCGTGCGTTCCACGTAGGCCCGCAGGATCGGGTCCGCCTCATGCCCGACGTCGACCATCCGCTGGTCCTCACCCAGCGCCATGACGAACTGCTGGTCGGCCGACTCCTCCGCCAGGAGGTACACGGGATAGATCGCGGCGTAGACGCCCTCGGCGATTCCGTAGAACCAGATCATCGGAAGTCCGCGCTCCATCGCGGCGCGCAGGGCGCGATTCTCGGGGTGGCCCGGGTCTTCGCCCCGCCACTTGTAGCGAAGCAGCTGGTCGACGCCGATGCCGTCCTCGTACGGCCGAGCCGCTCCCTCGCGCCGATATACCGTGCGGATCGAGAGCGCCGCCACCATTCCGGCGGGTTTGCGAATGCCTCGCTGCACGTCCATGAGCGGCAGGCGGACGCCCGCGAACTCAAACTCCGCGAGCTGCTTCTGGGTCCACGACTCGACCCCGTGGGCCCGTTGGCCATCAAGCCACGCGAGCGCGGCAAGTCGAATGGCGAGCTCTTGTTCGACCACGCTGTCAGTCACGGGTCTGAGCTTCCTCTGTGATGCCGGTTATGCCAAGGCGACGCCGAGCTGCGGCTGTTGCGATGACTCCTCCTGCGCCGTTTTGTCCGCAATCTCGATTCGATGAATCGCGCGTGGGAATGAGCGCGCACCGTCATAGGATCGGGGGATGAGCGAGATCGACCCGCACGACGCGCGCCCCTCCGTCCCGGCGGCTATTTCTGCACCGCTTTCTTGGCCGGTCCAGCAGGCGCCACAAGCGGGCTACGGGTATTTGACCGACCAGCGCCCAGCCTCGGGCGCCGTCCTCGCAGTCGCGTGGATAAGCGCAGTCCTCACGCTTGGGTACATGCTTCCGTGGGCGATTGCCGCGACACGGGGCCGGTCCAACCAAGCGGCGATCGGCCTGGTCGACCTGTTTCTCGGCTGGAGCCTGATCGGGTGGATCGTGGCACTGGTGATGGCGTGCCAGTCGCACGCAATTGTTGGGCAACTACCGGTCGTCAACGTGCTGGTTGCGCAGCAGTTCCCCCAAGCACCACAGGGCTACCCGGCCCCGGTCGCGGGTCCACCAGCAGGGTGGTACCCGTCCCCGTCGGGAGCGGGTCAGCAGTACTGGGATGGCATCGCGTGGACGGGCCATCGCGCGCCCTGAGGTTCGTGCCGCGCGGAATGCGAGCGACAAGCGCAAACCGCGTCCATTGGACCGTTCGCGGGGACAATTGCTCATCCGTGACGGTCTCGCGCTGCCCCACGTTCCCGCGGGAACGCTTCGCCGGTTGAGGCGGTGTTGTCGATCTGGCCGCGCGGACCGTCTCTGCACCGATCGTCCGGTCGCGCTACCGCGCCCCGTACTGCCGGTGGCTCGTGACCGTGAAGGCGCGGGGCACGCTTCCGCACGTCCCTTTCGGTCGTTCGCGCAGCGCCTCCTGCGCAACCTCGGACCGCGGACCCGTACGATCCGGTCGGCTGCAGGCTGGTCTTCGTGCCGTCGGCCCGACCGTCGCGCTCCCGACGAGATGAACGCTGCCGAGGTCAGCCACTCGACCCGGACCCATCGTGTCCTGACCGTTCTCGCGTGGCCGCCGGACGGTCTCCGACGTCGACCCAAGACCGACCGAACCACTCGCGGCGGGTCAGCCGGCTCTCACGCGATCAACGCGAGCCATCTCGAGGGCGCATCTGCGCAAGGCAGGTCTGTCGTCTTGGCTTGGGATGAAGCCGCGCTGTCCCGGAATTTCTGAGTCGAAAAATAGCTAAGCCGGAAGGAGATAGACGGGCGATGGAAGCAATTGGCGTTCATTGGATCGGGGCGGTGCTTGGCCTCGCGCTGGCAATCGTGCTGATCCTGCGCAAGGTCCACCCCGTCTACTCGCTCTTCCTGGGTGCCATCGTCGGTGCACTGGTCGGTGGGGCAAGTCCCGCCGAGACGATCACCGTGCTGGTGTCAGGGACGCAGAGCGTCATGGGCACCGTGCTCCGGGTCCTGGCCGCCGGCGTCTTGGCGGGGGCCATGATGGAAACCGGCGCGGCGGAGACGATCGCGCAGGCGATCGTGAACAAGCTGGGGGCAGGCAGGGCGATCCTCGCGCTGGCTCTGGCCGCCATGATCATCACCGCGGTGGGCGTGTTCATTCCGGTCGCAGTGCTCATCGTCGCTCCGATCGCTCTGGACGTCGGCCGAGAAGCGGGAATCTCCAAGCCTGCGTTGTTGCTCGCGATGTCCGGCGGCGCCAAGGCCGGCAACATCATTTCGCCGAACCCGAACACGATCGCGGCAGCGCAAGGGTTCGACCTCGATCTGAGCAGGGTCATGCTTGCCGGAGTCGTGCCCGCCCTCTTCGGCCTCGCGGCCACCGTTCTCATCGCGTCTGCGATGAAGCGCAGGGGTTCTCCGGTCGAGCCGGTCGACGTGATCCTCGATGTGGCCGCCGGTGGTGGTGGTCGTGGCGTCGGGGGTTCCGGAGCCGCAACCGCGACTCTGGCGGCCACCGAGACCGCGACGGCAACCGCGACCGCGACTGCGTCGAACCGGCCGACTCTCGGCCGGGCCCTCGTGGGGCCCGCCCTCGCCGTGGTCCTGCTGGTCCTGAACCCGCTGGGCCAGATCTCCGGTGTCGACCTCCTCCAGAACCTCCAGCTGGATGCCCTGTACATCCTTCCGCTCGCGGGGCTGGTCGGCCTGGCGGCGATGGGCCAGTTCCGGCACGTCGTCAGCTACACCACCGCGGGCTTGAACCGGATGACTTCCACCGCCCTCATCCTGCTGGGCGCGGGGGGGATCGCGGGACTGATCTCCGCCTCGGACCTGTCGGACCAGGTCGTCTCGCTGATCGAAGCCGGCGGGGTCTCGGGAACGCTCCTGGCGCCGATCTCCGGGGTGCTCATGGGGGCCGCGGTCGCGTCTACCTCGACCGGGGTCATTCTCGCCACCAGCTCGTTCAGCGCGCCGATCCTCGAGATGGGGACCGCGCCGCTGGCCGCCGCCGTCATGGTCCACACGGGTGCGACCGTGATCGACTCCTTGCCGCACGGCAACTACTTCCACGTGACGGCCGACGCGATGAAGATGTCCATCCGACAGCGCCTGGCGCTCGTGCCGTACGAGGCGCTCGTCGGCGGGACCATGACGGTGGTCGCGACGATCGTCTACGGCTTCCTGCTCTAGCTGAGCTCACGTGCTCGCGGCAGCCGAGGCCGCGTCCCAGGTGGCGAGCACGACGGCGAGAACGAAGACCTGCACCGACAGCGGCAGGCCGGGGAGGTCCGCGACGGCGTCGCCACGCCACATGCTCGTCCGCTTGACCGAGCCCATGCGCCGCCCGTCGGCGAGCAGCTCCTCCTCTTGGCGCCACATGGACGCGCGGCGGAACTCGTAGGTTCGCCCGTCCGCCTCGACCCGCCAGTGCTTGCGGCCCACGCGGTCCGCCGAGGCGATCCGAGTGCCGTCCTGGTCGGCCATCCCGTACGTGCTGCCCCACATGTTGGCCCGCACTTCGTAGCGCCGTCCGTCGAGCTCGAGCTCGCCGCCCAGCTTCCACAGGGACGCATCCCAGGTAGCGAGCCGCAATCCGTCGACGACGATGTCGTAGCGGTTCCTCCAGATGCTCGCCTTGCGGGCCTCGATCATGGCGCTCACGGTAGCGGCGTGCGCCCGCTCCGGTTGAGGCCGGGCAAATGAGCAGGGTGCGGAATGATCTGCGCATGTCGACGAGCCAGCTCGAGCATCTGACCGAGTTGATAGTGGTCCAGGACGCGTTCCTGGCGACGATCAGCGAGGTCGATCCCGCTGCGCCCGTGCCCTGGTGCGGGACCTGGCAGGTGTATGACCTCGTCGTGCACCTTGCGAAGATCCACCACTGGGCTGCGGCGCAGGCCCGCGGCACCGACGCGACGTCGCTCGGGCGGGGCCCCTTCGAGCTCGAGGACCTCTACCGCGAGTGCGCCAGCGAGCTCCGGGCCACGCTGATCGAGCTGGGCCCGGACACCGTCGGGTCGACGCTGGACGGCCGGGGCCCGGCATCGTTCTGGCGGCGCCGGCAGCTGCACGAGACGCTCGTGCACCTCTGGGACCTGCGAACCGCTGGTGGCCGTGGGCTCGAGGTGCGCCCCGAGGTGTGGGCGGACACCGTCGACGAGGTCGTGACCGTGATGCAACCGCGTCAGGTGCGGATGGGCAGGCTGTCGCAACTGCCCGCGCCGATCGAGCTCGCCGCAGCCGACGTCGACCGCACCTGGCGGCTTGACGCCGTGGCCGACGGCCCCGCCGTCGCGCAGCTGCGCGCGCCCGCGTCGGTCCTCGCCCTGATCCTGTGGGGCCGCGTGTCGCCGGACGATCGAGGCGTCGCGGTCTCCGGAGACGGTGACCTGCTGCGCGCGGCACTGTCCGAGCCGCTCACACCCTGAGCGAGCGCTCGACGCGGGCCAGCCACTCGGCAAGGAGGGCGCGCAGGAGGTCCGGCTGCTCGTGGGGCAGGGCGTGGCCGGCGTCGTCCACCACCGCCACCGACGCGTGCGGGTAGTGGTCGACGAGGTCGGCCGCGGCTGCATACCCGACCGTCGAGTCGAGCCGCCCCGCGACCACCAGGGTCGGACCCGCGTACGGCGGCGTGTGATCGGGGGTGAGTGCCCACCGGGCGCCGATCCGCTCGAGCGCTGCCTGGTCGACGAGCGCGGCGGCCGGGGCGACATAGCGTTCGTACCGTTCGAGCATCTCCGGGGTGTGGATCACGAAGTAGCTCCGAAAGTCGTCGTCGCCGATCTCCTCCGATCCGGCGATGACGCGGTGCTCGGGGACGTCGCGCAGGCCCGGCAGCAACGGGCAGACGAGTGCCAGGCCCGCGACCTGCGTGGCGCGCCTCGCGGCCATCGCCTGCGCGTAGTACGCGCCCGCCGAGTGGCCGATGAGGAGGTGCGCATTCCCGCCAGTGACCTCGTTGGCGAAACTGAGCAGCGTGTCGAGGACGTCGTCGGCGCTGCGCAGTGTTTCGGGAGCGATTGTCCGGCCCATTCCAGGAAGGTCAAGATAGATCCGCTTCAGTCCCGCGACGCCGTCAAACATCGGTTCGAAGCACGCTTCAGTCTCGTGGTGGTCGACGCCGGCGCCGTGGAGCACGAGCACGGGTCGACCGCTCCCGTGCTCCATGTAGTTGACCGCCACCGGCCCTACTCGGATCTCCATCCATCGCAAGTTAGCCGCGCACGGCCCACGCGACAACACGACGTCGCGGGTGCGGGCAGCCCGCAACGAGTGCCGGATTGCCGACGGTCCGCATTGATTCCAGATTGCCCGGTCGCTGACGCGAACTCGTTTCGCCAATGCCCGTTTCGTCGAGTAACGTGCGACTACTTCTCTGGGCAATGGCCGACGGTGCCGACGCACAAAGGGCGCTTTCACTCTGCTGGCGGACACCGAAGAAGCTCACGGGGACAACGAGATGAATCCTGGCCTGCACGTCCCCGGCCCGTCCCCGCACGCGCGCGAGGTGGCCGTCTCCGGGTCGCACGACCTCGTCCTGGATCCGCGCGGCGTCTCGGCGCAGGACCGTGACGATGCGGCGGAACTGCGCGACCGGGTAGCCGATCGGCGTGACGAGCTGGCCGACGTGCGGGACCGGGTCTCCGATGAGCGCGACCAGGCCACCCTCGCCGCTCGCGAGGGCGACGCGGCAGCGAACCTGGAAAGCGATCTCCGCGGCGACCGCCGCGATGAGCTCAGTGAGGCGCGCGACCAGGATGCGACCAGGCGTGACCGGTCAGCGAATCTCCAGGACCGCAGCGCCGACCGTCGCGATCGGGTGGCGCACGAGCGCGACCAAGACGCCTACCGCCGGGATCGGGCGGCGGCACGGCGCGATCGGGCCGCTGACGACGCGGACGCCGCCACCTCCGCGGATGGCGGGGTCGGTGGGGCTGGCGGAGCTGACGCGGGTGAGGCCCGCCGGATCGCGGGCGCCGCACGGCGCGACGCCGCCTCGGACCGTCGTCACTCGGAGGAGGACCGGGTTGAAGCGGCGGACGAGCGGCACGCCGCCCGTGAGAGCCGGGACAAGTCCGCCGAGGGGCGGACCGCTGCGGGGCTGGACCGGGATGCGTCGGCGGTGGAGCGGGCCGCTTCCGCCGATGACCGGCAGCTCTCGGGGCTGGACCGGGAGGGCTCGGCCGCTGACCGGGCGGAGGCTGTGGCGCTCCGGGACGCAGCCAGCGTGGATGCGCTGAGCGGCGTGTACCTGCGCGGTCCCGGGATGATGGAGCTGGCCCGGGAGGTCGCCCGAGCCAGGCGCACCGAGCAGCCGTTGACCATTGCGTTCATCGACGTGGACGGCCTGAAGACGGTCAACGACACGCACGGGCACGCGGCCGGCGACCGGTTGCTCGCCGAGGTCGCGGCTAGCCTGCAGGACAATCTGCGTCCGTATGACTTGATCTTCCGGTACGGCGGTGATGAGTTCGTCTGCGCCCTTGCTGGACTGATCCACGACGAGGCCACGGAACGTCTGGCCGAGGTGAGGGACGCGCTTGCCGGCGGACAGACGCAAGGGTCGTTCACCGCGGGGCTCGCCGAGCTGGAGCCGGGCGAGTCTCTGCCCCGCCTCCTCGGCCGGGCCGACGACGCGCTGTACCGGCAGCGGGGGCATCGTGACCAGCACCTGACGGAGAGCGCGCGCAGCACGGGAGTCGATCGCCGCGGCTAGATCGAGTTCTCGCGCTGCTGTGTCGCGGTGGGGCATGGGGCGTCTGACACCGTCACGTCCCCGTGTTTACAGTGGGGGCATGGCCGAGTCTTCGACCGCTCCCTTTGCGGACCGCCCGGTGTTCCCCGCCGGCTACGGGCTCCCGACCACGACCGAGGGGATGCTCTCCTGGCCCGACGTCGAGAACCGGCTCGTGCCCGCGATCGCGTACTGGCTGGCGACCGTCCGGTCCGACGGTCGGCCGCACGTCGTGCCGCGCTGGGGCGTCTGGCTCGACGGCCGGTTCTGGTACGACGGCTCCCCGCAAACCGTTCACGCCCGCAACCTCGCCGTGAACCCGGCGTGCTCGCTGAACCTCGAGAACGGCACCGAGGCCGTCATCGTCGAGGGCGAGTCGCACCCGACCCGCGCGGACCCCGACGGGCTCGGAGGCCGACTCGCCCAGGCGTACTCGAAGTACCACCAGCTCGGCTATCGCCCGGGCCCGGACAGCTGGTCGGACCAGAACGGCGGCGGGCTACGGGTGCTCACCCCCAAGCGGGCGCTCGCGTGGTTCAGCTTCCCCTCCGACGCGACCCGGTTCACCTTCGCCGAATAGCAGCGCGGGAACTCCCAGATGACCGGGGACGACCTCGGTGTACTCGACACCGCCCTCCAGGTGGAAGCCGAGCAGGTGCGTGTACAGGCGGGCCGACGTGCCGACGCCTTCCGGCCTGATGTCGACCTCCGCCAGCGCGACGTCCTTCGCCGCCAGCGTCACATCAGTTCGGCGAGCCTGGCCAGACCTGGACGCGTGTGAGTCGCCAGGCGTTCACGGGCCTCGTCCAGTGCAGCCGATCCGGCATGTCCGGGCGGTATCCGGGCCGGGTTGAGTGCCACCTGGTCGGACCACTCCTTGATGTCGGGCTCGGTCGAGAACGACATTGCGGCCCGGGTGCCCAGCACGATCATCCTGGCCCACTCCACCATCGAGTTGCCGTACGGCGAGGGCGGGCACAGCCGGTTCTTCTCGTCGTCGTCCTGGCGGGTCGCCTCGACGTACCCGACCAGGGCCGCGCCGAAGCAGGGGAAGCCCGCTCTGATCGGTTGCAGCGTGATCGCCTCGGGCCGCCAGACGGGGACGAGCGGGGGGTACTTCAAGCCGTCCGCCGCGCAGTGGACGACGAGGGCGTCGTCGGCGACCGTGACCGAGCCGCCGGCAAAGGTGAGGTTGCCCCGCTCGACGCTCTCGAGGTGCCCTCGCCGCACGACGTTGTCGATGGTGCGCAGCTGCTCGAGCTCCCACGCAGCGAGGGTGGGCGCCTTGGCCATCGTCGGCATCACCGTGCGGTCGATGCGCAGCATGACGCCGGCATCCTCAAGACGCAGGAACAGGTCGTCGATCGAGGTCGCGTGCTCCGCGGCGCTCATCATGTCCGCGGCCATGCCGAGGATGATCGCGGGATCCGGCTGGACCACGGCCCGGTTCATCATCCACGGGTCACGGGGCCGCACCCAGCAGATCGCGTCGGGGTCCACGTCACGCGAGAGCAGCCAGATGCAGGCGTCGGTCGCGGTCTTGCCCGAGCCGACGACGACGTACTGGCTCGGCGCCTCCGCCAGTCGTGCGAGCTCGTTGACCGGCAGCACCCGAGCGCCCTCGGCGACGTCGAACGGTGGCGGCTTCTCCGCCGGGACGCTGGGCGCCAGGTAGCGGGCATCGACGATCCGGCACGCCCCCCGCACCTCGAACCGCTCGCCCGAGATGAGCGAGACGAAGGCGCGGTCACCGACGTACTCGCAATTGGGAAAGAACTCGACCTTGCCCGACTCCACCATCCGGTCGAGCATCCGGGCGTAGTAGGCACAGATCTCCGACTGGGAGGCCCGCTCCTGCAGACCCTTCTCCGGTCCATGCTGCTGCAGCTGACCGTCGCCGAGCAGGGCCGACGCGACGCCGTAGAAGGCCGAGGCCTGGTGCAGGCGGACGAAGGGGTACGCCTCGAGCCAGTGTCCGCTGGTGCTGTGACGACGGTCGACCAGGGCCACGCGCACGTCGGCGTGGTCGACCACGGCGTCCGTGAAGGCCATGCCCATGGCACCGGCTCCGACCACGAGGTAGTCGGCTTCGATGGCGCGCGTCACGATTCCACGGTGCCACTGCCGCGGCGTCGCGTCCACGGAATCCGGGAGGCTAGCGGCGCCTCGGTCGTGGCGTCATTCGGGCAGGAGGACGCGCACCTGGTCCCGGATCTCCTGGACGACGTCGTCGACCGGGTTCGCGGCGTTGATGGTCGCGGCCATGCTGATGAACATGATGGCGGAGACGATGTGCGCTCGTGCCGCGGCGTCCTGCGCGGTGGTGCGCTCGTCGCGCAGCAGGACGGCGGCGATCGCCTCCTCGGTCTGCACGCTCAGGTCGAGGGCGTCACGGTGGTGGGGCTCGGAGGGGTCACCGAAGACCATCTCGCGCAGGTAGGTCCGCCCGTTGTCGATCTGCTTGCGGTTGCACTCCACGACCGGGCGGACGATCGCCATCACAGCGTCGAGCACATCGGTGGCGGCCGCGGCCGCCGACCTGCCCTTGACGAGCGCATCCGCGTAGGTCGAGTTCTGCACGAGCAGAAGCAGCTCGCCCTTGGTCTTGGCGTAGAGGAACAGCGTGCCCGCACCGATATCGGCCTTGTCGGCGATCTCCTGAGTCGTGACCTCGTCGACGCCGCGCTCGGCGAAGAGCTCCCTGGCGGCAGCGGTGATCCGGTCGAGCTTCTCCTGCTTGTTCCGTTCGCGCCGTCCGACCGGCTGGGAGACGAGTGGCATGGCTGCCGTCCTTCGTTGCTGAGTGGGCTCGAATCTGCCGACGCTCAGTGTTCCACGGCGGCCAGACGTCCTTGGTGTCGCGGAGTCTGGGTTCGTTCGGTCGGTCGGAGCGGTCAGCGGGCGAGGAACTCGACCGCGATGGGGGCGAACTTCTGGTGGAACTGGAAGATGCCGCCGTGCCCGGAATCGGGGTAGATGACGAGCTCTGAGCCCTTGATGCGGCGGTGCAGGTCCTCGGAGAGCACCGAGGGCACCATCCGGTCGTTGTCGCCGTTCGCGATGAGTGTGGGCTGGGTGAGCTTCGACAGGTCGGCCGGGGCCGAGCGACCGTACTTCTTGATCGCCTTCAGCTGCGTCTGGAAGGCCTTCACCGAGATGTCCGCGTCGCGGTCGACGGTGCGTTCCTGCAGGCGCTGCACAAATGCGCGAGCAGCGGGCTTGCCGGTGGCGTTGCGGTTGAAGAAGAGGAACTCCTTGGGGTCGGACCGGGTCAACGTCGCGCGAAGGATGTCGTAGTAGGTGGCGCCGGCGACCTTGTCGATGTCCTTGCCGCCCCTCGGTCCGGTGCCGGTCAGGACGAGCTTGCGGACGAGTTCGGGGTGCTTGACCACGAGGTCCTGGGCGACCATGCCGCCCAGGGAGAAGGCGAAGATGTCGATCGTGTCGAAGCTGAGGGCCCTGATGAACGTGTAGGCGTCGTCGGCCATGGCCTCGATGCTGTCGGGAACGTGGCCGGTGGAGGCACCGACGCCGCGGTTGTCGAAGGTGATGACGTGACGATGCCTCGCGATGGGGTCCACGATCCGGGGGTCCCAGTTGTCCAAGGTCGCGGCGAGGTGCACGAAGAACACCACGGGGATACCGCCCTTCGGTCCCAGCTCCCGGTAGGCGAAGGTGACCCCGCCGGCGGTGACAGTGCGGGCCGGGGCCAGCGCGTATGACGTGATGGGCTCGTTCGAGGTGTCGTTGTCGCTCATGGCGTTCTGCTGCTTTCTGGTTCTGCGAATGGTGCGAGAGGCCTGTCAGGCCCGGGTGATGACGGCCTTGCCGCGGATGCCGCCCTTTTCCAGCGACTGCACGGCCGGTACGGTCTGGTCGAAGTCGAAGATCCGTCCGACGACCGGGCGCAGCACGCCGCTGTCGACGAGGGCACTGATCTGTCGGAGCTGGTCGCCGCTGGCGCGCACAAAGAGGAACTCGTACGTCACGCCGAGCTTCTTCGCCTGCTGGCGGACCTTGCGGCTGAGTGCTGCGATCGCGAGACGCAGAACCGGGTTCATCCCGGCCTCTTTGGCGAACGTCGGGTCAGGCGGCCCGGCGATGCCGATCGCCTTGCCGCCGGGGCGCAGCACGCGCAGAGACTTGGCCAGGTTCTGGCCGCCGAGGCTGTCCAGCACCAGGTCGTACCCGTCCAGAAGCTGCTCGAAGTCCTGATTTCGGTAGTCGATGACGATGTCGGCGCCGAGCTTCCGGACGAAGTCGACGTTGCCGGCGCTGACCGTCGTGGCGACGGTCGCGCCGAGGTGCTTGGCGAGCTGGATCGCGATCGTGCCGACTCCGCCCGCGCCGCCGTGGATGAGGACCCGCTGCCCGGCCTGCACCTTGCCCTTCTCGACCAGCGCCTGCCACGCAGTCAGGGCCACCAGCGGCAGGGAGCCCGCCTCCTCCAGGGTGACCGTCGCCGGCTTGAGCGCGAGGTCCGCCTCGGCCACCGCGATGCGCTCCGCGAAGGTTCCGATCCGGTCCTTGTCGGGCCGCGCATACACCTGGTCGCCGAGCGTGAATCGGCGCACCTCGGCGCCGACGCCGATCACCGTCCCGGCGACGTCATTGCCCATGACCTGCGGCAGCTCGTACCGCAGGAACGACTTGAACGCCCCCGACCGGATCTTCTCGTCGAGCACGTTGAGCCCCGCCGCCTGCACCTGAACGAGCACGTCGCGCTCCCCGACCACCGGCTCGGGGACGTCCGCTTCGTGCAGCGGCCCCTTGTACTTGCTGATAACAAACGCTCGCATGGTGACTTCCTTCTGGCGTTGTTCCGATGGCTTGTTCTGATGCGCCCCGCTCCCTAACGCCGAGCACGCTCAATCATGAGCGGCCTCAGGAACCTTGTCAAGAGCGGCCCGCTCGGAGCAGTTCGCCGACGCCCTGTCGCCCGGCGGTGGTTCGGCCAGCCATCAGCGAGCTCGTTCGACATCCGGGCCGGGACCTCGGGGGTCACCGCGGGCGGGGGCTGTTCACCGACCTCGGTCCTGCCGATCACGGGGCCTTGTTCGACATCGCGTTGCCGGAGATTGATCCGGGCGAGTCCGTCTCGTTCACGATGTCCTCGCTGCAGGCCGGTGACCTGGCGAAAACGTGGAGCGGGTGACGGGAATCGAACCCGCGCTATCAGCTTGGGACGATGACCACAGGGATCCGTGACACGGCCCTCGCGGGCGCGGCTGCAGTCATTGGCACGACGGCGCGGCAGTGGAGTTTGCCTGGAACGAGGCCGATGCGGCAGGTGCGCCCAGCAAACCCCATCAGCGCCTAGAACAATCGCAAGGGTGGGGACTTTTGACGGTCCGATTTCGTGCCAGACTCGGCACGCGCCGCCTGCAGAACACCCGCCGAAACCCAAGGTTGATGATGTCGGGACTTGCTCTCTTCCTGATCAGTGTGGCGCTCTATGCCGGGATTCCGCTTCTCGTCGCCGCGCGCCGCACCCGATTCCAGTTCGTCCTCCTCTACGGCCACATCGCCAGTGTTCTGACCCTCGGAGGGCTGCTCGGTGCGGTCTACGTGCTTCCGCTCTCGGGTGACGTCGCGCTCCTTGCTGGCCAGGTCGCGTACGGCGCATTCATGTTCTCCACCATGGTCACCGTCATAGTCGGCCGCGACCTCCAGGTCGTGCGAAACATCATCGTGCTCACGGTCAGCGTCGACACCCTCGTGTACCTGATGTTCCGGGTCAGTCAAACGGCACTGACCTCCTCAGGGATCCCGGACCCGTTGGGCGTGCCTTCAAGCATCTTCGACCAGTCGCTACGGATCGTCGTGTCGGGCGGAATCCTGATTGTCGCGGAGCTGCTGCTCCTTCTCGGCCTCCTGGAGGTGGCGAAGAGGCGGCTTCCGAGCGCCGCGATGGCGCCCGTCTACCTGCTCGCCTACATCGGGATCGTCACCCTGGACGGAGTGCTCTTCCCCGCACTCGTCCTGCTGCCGCCGGACGGGCTCGGCGCCTTCATCACGGCAAGCGTCGAGGCGAAGTTCCTGCTGGCCGTCGCGTTCTCCGTTCCGCTCGCGGTGTTCGTCGCGGCCTACCGGCCGACTCTGCTCCGCTTCGAGGCGACAGAGCTCCATCTGCACACCCTGATCTCAGCCTCCCGAGACGATCTACTCGAGAGCCTCGATCGGCAGCGCACGGAGCTCGAGGAGAACCGTCGCAATCTTCGCCGCAACGAAGAGCGGGCCCGGCACTTGGCGACGCTCGCTCGGCGGATTGCCTCCATGGACAGCCAGGGAAACCTGGACGGACTCCTCGACCGACTCGGCAGCGCGCTCGCCGAGATCCCCGGCGTGCACAACCACCGCGTCGGTCTCACCGTCGAGGTCGAGACCGGGGTGACAGCGGCGTTGGGATCGGACGATCCGGCCGCACCTCCCCGGCACCGTCTGTGGCTTGGGGACGAACGAACGATGGTGATCGACGAGGGACCCTTCGGGCCGACCCTCCTGCTTCCGCTCACGCTCGGGGCGGGAGCCCGCGCCGCGCTTGAGATCAGGGTCGGGGAGGATCTTGAGTCGGCCGGGAGCGAGGACCTGCTCGACCTCGTCCCTCAGCTCAGCACCCTCCTCCGCCCGATCGTGGGCGGAGCTCGGAAGACCTGGACCGATCGCGCGCCCCTGCTCGAAGTGATCCAAAGCAGCGCCCTGCACATCGTGGGACAACCGGTCATCGATCTCTCCACCGGACGGGTCGTCCTGGTCGAGGCGCTCAGCAGGTTCGCGGACGGTACGAGTCCGTCGGACCGCTTCGCCGAGGCCGCGCGGGTCGGGCTGCTCGTCGAGCTCGAACAGCTTGCGCTCCGGTTGGCGCTATCCGCGGTCGCCCGCGTGCCTGCGGGGGCGTCGCTCGCAGTGAACCTCTCGTGCGGAACGTTTCTCACGCCGAGCACGCAGGAGATGCTCGCCGCAGTCCAGCGGCCGATTGTCGTGGAGATCACCGAGAACGAGCAGGTCGACGACTACGCGGCACTGCTGGCGGTGAGCGCACGCCTGCCGCACGTGCGCCTCGCGGTCGACGACACTGGAGCCGGCTACTCGTCACTGAGCCACGTCCTGCGTCTCGAGCCGGCCTTCGTCAAGCTCGACCGCACCTTGGTGGCGGGGCTGGAGCTCGACAGAGCGCGGCGCGTGGTCGTGGGCGGCCTGGCGGCCCTCGCCCTGGAGCTGGGGTCCGAGGTGATCGCTGAGGGCGTCGAACGTCAGGCCGAAGCTGACGCTCTCGGCGAGCTGGGGATCACCCTCGTACAGGGCTGGCTCGTGGGCAGACCCGAGCGCCTGGCACCGATCGACTAGCCGGCAGAGTCAGATTCGCACAAGTGATGACCCCCTCGGCAGGCTCGTCTGCGCGGGGTTCGCTGATCGTCGTCTGTGACCTCTTTGTGCAGGTCAGCAGGCAGCGCGGCCATGAGTCCGGCGTGGTGGACGAGGCGGTCGATCATTGTTGCAGCCAGGGCGGAGGATCTGCGCGTGCGTTGAGGCCGACACGCGACCCGGACCTGGGCGCCATAGGCAGGCTGGGCGGGCTTGGCGCCTCTGATCGCCGGACTGCGGCTGGCGATCGGTGGGTCCGGCCGGACCAGGGGCGTTCAAGTCCAACGCGGCCAGTAGGCGGCAGCCCGCCGCCGCTGCTCGCTTGGCGAAACGGCCGGAAGCGCCGAATGCACTGGGCACACGCGCATAGGGTCGCAGAATGCTGACTGAGTGGCCGGAGCGGTGTGCCCGCCTCCGAAGCGCAGGTTCGGGCTGCGGTGGGAACCGGCCCCGAGCAGGAAGAGTTTTGCGGCCATGAGCGGTCCGGCGAAGGCGTCCGCGATCGCGTACGCGTTGTGGTTCGTGATGCTGATTGTTGCCGCGTTCCGCGTCGGCAGCATCGATCGTGGACGAACACCCGAAGCGATCAGGTTTGTGTTTGCCGGCACCGCGGTGGTGGGTGTGTTCGCATGCTGGATGGCGACGATGGCGCCGGTCACGGTGGAGCTTGCCGGGGGTCCCGCCCAGTGCATCGGCGAGCCCGCCACCGCATTCGCGGGCGGCACCGGAGAAGTCCGAGCTCCCGAGTGCCAGACAGCCCTGATTCAAGGGGCATTGACCCTGGGGGCCACCGCCGTAGCTGTCGTCCTAGGGTGCGCATTGGCGCTCGCGGTCCTGGCAAATGTGCGCGCTCGACGCGCCGCAAGCGCTGCGACCCCATTGCCAGGCACGTCCTAGCCGCCGTCGACATGTGCGCCTAGGACTCGCGGCAACTGATGCCTCTTCCGAATGGAATGTCGTCGCTGCTCTTGCCGGTGCCTCCGTGACGCTGCACGCTGTAGTCCCCGTCCTGCCGGAGGCACTCATGGGAAAACTGATCTACGCAGCCAACACCTCGCTCGACGGCTACGTCGAGGACGAGGCCGGCTCCTTCGACTGGTCAGTGCCGGACGACGAAGTGCACGCGTTCTGGAACGAGCACGAGCGGCACATCGGCACCTCGCTCTACGGCCGCCGCATGTACGAGACGATGCGCGTCTGGGAGAGCGACGACTGGTTGGCGACCGAACCGGCCGTCGTCCGCGAGTACGCGGGGATCTGGCGCGATGCTGACAAAGTCGTCTACTCCACGACGCTCGAGGCGGTGTCGACGGCGCGGACAAGAATTGAGCGGCATTTCGACCCGGAGGCGGTACGGCAGCTCAAGGAGATGTCAAGCACGGACTTGAGCATCGGCGGCGCGACCATCGGGGCGGAGGCGTTCCGGCACGGGCTTGTCGACGAGTGCGTGCTGCTCCTGTGCCCCGTGATCGTGGGCGGCGGCAAGCCGGCGCTACCTCGGCGCCTACGACTCGACCTCGAGCTGGTAGACCATCGACGGTTCGACAACGGTGTGATCTACGTGCGCCACGCGGTACGAAGCGCCTCCTGACGCCCAACGCGGCTATCGCGCTCGTCGGGGACGGCTGCGATTGGTTCGCCGCGGTGCGACCGTCGTGGGCGCCAACGCCGCAAAATGCCACACAGGTCGTCGACGACACAGCACTGCTCGACAGCTACGCGTCCTGAGCAGAGCACGGCACGAGCGTGCGTGATCAGGTCGTCATGCCTGGCCAGCAGGGAAGTTCTTCAAGCCGGTCAAGTCCCTGGACGTGGTGGGGTACGGCCTGAGAAGTGTGGCTGCCGGGGCTATCGCAGCCTGGCTGACTGTTCGTGATATCTCGAGGATTTCGTCGGTGGCCAACTGGCTTGAGCGACTGCGACGGAAGGGAGTGTCCGCACCGGTGAGCGACTAGCACGCAGACAAGGACCGCTGACATCCGCGCGCCCCATGAGGCGGTCACCGGTGGGAGGCCGTGACTTGGACGGGAATGCCCAGGGTTGAGCTACCGCTGGGGGCCGATCGAGGTCAATGGGGGCTCTGACCTGCAGTTTCAGTCTGGAGCGGGTGACGGGAATCGAACCCGCGCTATCAGCTTGGGAAGCTGACGATGAGGGGTTTCTGGACAGGGGCTGAGCTGCATCGTTGCAGGCGAGAGCGTTGGCGAACGACAGGTGGGGACAGTAGATGACATCCAGATGCACTTCGTAATGGAGCGTAATGGAGCGCCGCTGCACCTCTTTGGGTGGCCGCCGTCTCGTTGTTCGGACGCACTCCCGCTCTGATGGCGCTCACCGAAATTCCCCAGGGGTGCTCATCGAAATTCCCCACCTGGTGACGGTGTCAGGTTAGGGGTTGGCGGGTCCCGGTGGTGGTTCTGCGCAGGGTGTCGTTGGCGGCGTGGTGGGCGCGGAGCCGGTAGGAGTCGCCGTCGAGGTTCAGCACGACCGACCGGTGGAACAAACGGTCGAGCATGGCGGCGGCGACGGTGGTGTCGCCGAGGATCTCTCCCCACGACCCGACGCCCCGGTTGCTGGTCAGGACGATCGAGGTCTTGAGGTAGCGCTGGGAGGCGACCTGGAGGATCGCCGCGGCGGCCTCGGCCGGCAGGGCCAGATATCCCAGCTCGTCGATTGCGAGCAAGGTGGGGCCGGCGTAGAAGCGCATGGTCGTGGCCCAGTGGCCCTCGATGGCGGCGCGGTGGCAGCGGGCAGCGAGGTCCGCCGCGGTCGTGACGTGTTATGCGGGTTCGACGGGAGTCATCACCGCTTCCTCGCCCGGTACCACTGGGCCGGCCGTTCATGTTGAAGTCCCGCTAGTGGCGCCGGTAGGCTCGAAGGCGCGGCATCAACTGCGTTTGTAGCGGTCAGACGCTACTAGTGAAGTAGTCTGGGTTCGAACTTCTGGGTATGACCACTACGTTAGTTGCATAAAAATGATACATTCGTAGCGTGCCAACGACCGCAGAGGTGGTAGCTCGAGTCTCCCGACTGGCCGCAGGCCAGTGGGGACTGCTCACGACTGCCCAAGCCGTGCGCGAGGATGTCACGCGTCTCCAACTCACCCGCCTCGCCGAGGCTGGCGTTCTGGAACGGGTCGATCGGGGCGTGTACGCCACGACGTCATCGAATGACGAGAACCGCGACCTCCGCTCTGCATGGCTCGCTCTCGACCCTGCCCAGACAGCCGAAGAGCGGCTCGCTAACCCCATTTCTGCCGGCGTCGTGTCGCACACCTCAGCCGCTGGCCTGCACAAGCTCGGTGACCTGCTCGATGACATACCCGAAGTCACTTACTCACACCGCAAGCAGAGTCGCAGAGGTATACGGCTGCACCGCGGCGACCTTACCGAGGCTGACGTCACCCTTGTCGAAGGGCTCCCGACGACTACGGAGGAACGGACGGTTGCGGACCTGCTGCGGGACGGTCACGACCCCGAGCACATCGCGCAGATAATCGGGCAGGGCGTCCGTCGCGGTGTCATCGACCCGGCCGAGCTTGCTCAGCATCTCGACCCGCTTGCACGCCGACATGGGCAACAAGATGGGCACTCGCTGGTCGTGTACCTCCTGGACCTCGTGGGCCTCAGCCCAACTGCACTCGCGCGTGACCTAGCCAAGAGCACTGCCGGGCAAGAACTGATGGCTGCCGGAGGGCTTTTGGCCGTGAGCGAGATGCTCTCGTCGATGATTCCGAAGTTTGACCTTGCGCCTCGGCTCGCACTCAGCCACTTCAGCGCCGACATCCTTGACATCGGAAAACTCGATCTCGGCAGGATCACTGGCCTGGACAAACTCCTCGAGGCCGTCCGGCTGACTCAGTTCGAGCAGATGAGCACAAACATGCTCCCCGCTATGCGCACGTTTGCCGCTGGCATCCAACAACCGGAGATCCAGGCTGCGATCGCGAACATGCGGTCCCCAGCGCTGCAAGCCGGTATCGCGCAATCCCGAACACCAGCGGCGCGGGCGGCGATCGAAGCAGCACAGTCACCTTCAGTGAGAGCGCACCAAGACTGGATGGCATCCGCCGAGGGTCGTCGCGTGTCCCAAGCAATGCGGGATGCGGCGCCGGCGACGGACAAGACCGAGGAGTCGAAGTGACTGGGACAGGCGAGTACCGCGACGGCGTCGCCCTATGGTCCGCCGCAAGTGCCCACGCAAAGAGCGAAGCCAAGGCGACAGGAGTCCCCAGCCATGCGCTGCTCCGCCGCTTCGTCTTCGACCGGTTCCTCGCACGCGTATTCCACGACCCGAACAGCCCGTGGGTTCTCAAGGGCGGCACCGCTGTCCTAGCCCGAGTGCACGACGCACGAACGACGAAGGACGTGGACCTGCTCCACCAACTCAACAGTCTGGATGCGGCGCTCGTGGCGCTCCGGCTCGCGACCGAGGTCAAGATCGACGACCACTTCAGGTTCGTCATCACAAAGGTCGAGCGCAGCCTCGGTGGCGGTCAGCCGGCCGTCGATGGATTTCGCGTGAGCATCGACGCGTACTGCGGCGCGCAGAAGAAGGACTCGTTCGGGGTCGACCTCGTTACCGGTTCCATGATGACGACCGCACCAGAGCTCCGAGCCGAGACAGTCCTTAACCTGCGGGGACTCGCAGCCACTCAGATGCGCCTGTACCCGGTCGTGGACCATGTCGCGGACAAACTGTGCGCAACCCAAGCGACGTATGGGGCGGAGGGGCTCCTCCCGTCAAGCCGTGTTCGCGACCTCGTGGATCTCGTTGTCTTCGCGCGAACACAAGACGTCAATGGTCACGAACTGATCGTTGCGATTCGCGCGGAATGGACGCACCGGTCCTTGCCCGGTGAGCCAGTCTTCGCCCCACCCACCCATTGGGATCGCTTGTACCCACCGGTGGCGAGGTCCGTCCGGGCGTGTTACGGACTGACGACGTTCGCGGCAGCGGTCGCATTCGTCACCGCGTTCCTCAGCCCCGCACTAGATGGCTCCGCGGCCGGGCAGCAGTGGTCCGCTACGAACGGGGCCTGGCGAGGCTGACCCAGCCTGTTCCGTGGACTGCGGTCCGGAAGATTGGGCCTGAAGACCCCATTCGACGTAGATCGGGGATACCCTCCGACTAGTCGTGCTGGTCTGTCGGGGCAAGCACGTTGAACCCACCGATTCCGAGTCTCCAACTGCGCCGCGAACTACCTCGAGATCGACTGCGCGTTGATCCTCAGCTGAGGGAAGCCGAAGATACGATTGCGCCCATGGCCGACAACAAGCAGATTGAAAACCCTGGATCAAAGTTCACCGATGTCTTGGATGCTGCAGCAAGACTTCCCGGTGTACGAATCAACAGGGAAGCGTATCTGCGATCAGCGCTCAAGCGGCACTGTTCCGAAGAACAGATCGATATGGCGGTCGCCGAAAGCCCAGCGGCCGCATGCATACCATTCGGAGCGATTAGAGCGGTAGCGAGCGATTCGATCAAGTACGAAACGGCAAAGGCCACTGCGCTTTCTGCTGTTGCTGGAATACCCGGTGGGTTTGCCATCGTAGGAGCTATTCCAGCGGACCTCGCTCAGTACTTCGGCCACGTACTCCGCATCGCCCAGAAGCTCGCCTATATCTACAGCTGGCCTGACCTATTCGCCGACGACGGCGAAGAACTAGACGACGCTACCTCGGGCATTCTCACTCTCTTCGTGGGGGTGATGTTCGGGGTTCAGTTGGCCCAATCTGGTGTGGCTAAGGTTTCGACTATGATCGCTGGCCAGGTACTAAAGAAGTTGCCGCAGCAGGCTCTCACCAAGGGCGCCATCTACCCAGTGGTTAAGAAAGTCGCGGTCTTGCTTGGTGTCCGCATGACGAAGCAGATCTTTGCTGGCGGCGTTGCCAAGGTTATTCCTGTTCTTGGGGCCGTGTTCTCGGGGGGCCTTACCCTTGCAACGTTCTTGCCCATGTCAAAGAGACTGCAGAAACACCTCGCCAGTTTGGAGCTAACAAAGCCGGGGCACCGGGCCGAAGACGAAGAGATCATCGAAGCGGTTCTCGTCGATAACGTGCCATAGGGGCTATCAGGGCGCAGTCGCGACATAGCGCCTGTGAAGTGGCATCGAGTACCAAGTTGGCCACCGATGTTGCCGAGTAGTACTCGATGCCCGCTATCCGCCCACTGTCCCAAGCGCCGCCAAGGGCGCGGCTGTCACCGCTTGCGCTGCCGGGAGCGCTTGATCGCACACTGCGGCGAAAAGTCGTTGGGGTCTCAACACCGACTCCTGCCGTTTTGCTGCACACCTGCGGGTAGAGGGAGTTGCCGACGGGGCGACCTCCCATCTACCGGTTGGGAGGTGCAGCTCATGTTGGTGTCGCAGGTAGTCGCAGTGGTTGTCCCGATGGCGGACTCCGGGCGTCAGCCCGAACCAGGACGGTACGGGAACTAGGATCGCGCGCATGCGTCTGATTTCGTCTGTTCTCGGCTTCGTGCTGAGGAAGTTTGGTCTGTTTGGGGCGCTGTTGCTGTCCTTGTTTCTCGGCTATCTGCTCATTCAATCTTTTGTCCCAACTCTGCGGGAAGCCGTAGCAGAACGGGATCGACTGCAACAGGTGGCTGAGGAACGAGCAACTCTGGAGGAGGACCTGGAGCAACTGAGGAGCACTGCCGCGGAAGGCCAGAGCCAAGCGATCGCGTCGCTGGAGGGCAAGATCGACGCTGAGATCGAGGAGGGGCGCCGCAATGTCACCGAGAAGAAGGCGGAGATCGAGCGTCTGGGTGACAAGGTCTGCGGCCCCGTTCCGGAGTTCATCGGATGGGTGTTCCGCAACGACGCGTGCAAGTCCGCTGAGATGGCGGTCGAGAAGGCGGACGAAGCGCTGCACACCCTCGAACAAAACGTTGGCCAGGCTGGGGAGGACGCCGCTGTCCTTGGCGACCCCGCCCTGACCAAGCAGCAGAAGCTCGATCGACTCAACCAAGGCGGCGACCAGTCCTTCGTCCAGCGAGAGATCGACAACAAAGAGTCGGAACTGGGCCAGAGGAAGGCCGAAGAGAAGAGCTTGGAGGAAGCCCAGGCATCCGGGGTGGGATGGGTCGTCAACCAATGGGCCCAGTCGTGGAAGTGGTTGGCTGCCATCGCGCTGCTCGCACTCGTCCTGCCCGGAGCCCTGCGCATCGTCAGCTACTTCCTGCTGATGCCTCTGGTGAGTCGGGCGCACAAGCCGATCCACCTGGCGGCTGGGTCTGAGAACGCGGCTGCCGACCTTCGCTTCACCGCTGCCCTGCGGACGTTGACGATCCAGCTGGGCGCCGGTGAGGTGTTGTCCGCGCGGTCGGAGCACGTACGTCCCGTGCAAGGCAAGATTCGCAGCCGACTTCTCTACGACTGGACGTCGCCGTTCATCAGCTTCGCGGCTGGGCTCTACGGACTGAGTCGGATCACCGGAGATGAGGGCGGCAGCTCGGCGACGCTGGCAACGCCCGATGACCCCAACTCGTACCTGATGCGTATCGATTTCGTCGACCACCCGGGCTTGGTTATGCAACCGAAGCACGTTGTGGGCGTCATCGGCATGCCGGAGTTGGAGACGCGCTGGCGGTGGGGCATTCAGTCCTTCGCGACGTGGCAGGTGCGTTACATCATGTTCGCTGGCAGCGGCAGCCTGATCGTCCAGGGCAGCGGCGATGTCGTGGCGACGAGCCCTCGAGGTAGGTCCACGAGAATGGAACAGAACCTGGTGATGGGCTTCGACTCTCGCCTGACCGTGGGTGTCAATCGGACCGAGGTGTTCTGGCCGTACCTGTGGGGCAGAACACCACTTGTCGACGACGAGTTCACTGGGCTCGATCCGTTCTTCTGGCAGAAGTCCAGCGCCGACGGACCCAGCAACCCGATCGCAAAGACCTTCGACGCCATCTTCTCAGCGCTCGGCAAGCTGTTGGGCTTCTGAGCTCTCCTGGAGTGACGTCCGCTTGTTCCAGATGATTCACCACGTCGAGTGCGTGGCGCTTTTGGCGCCCACGCGCCGCTGAGTCAGGCGTCGCGCTGCAGTTCCCACGCGGCGGTCAGGGCACGGGCGTACGTCGTCGTCATCGGCCGCCGGCAGGTGCGCGAGCAGCTTGTGGTGGACCCTCGACCGTGTTCCTCGATCGCAGCGGCGTCCATCCACCGAACATGACCGGCTAGCCGCATAGCCACCTACGCCGTCAGCCGCGACGCCGTCGCCCACGCCCGCTGGCTGATCGACGCGCAGTAGTAGGCCCTCGACAGCGACTGGGGTTGCGGCAGCGCATGGTGAACCCGTCCGATGGGGCCCAGTTCTCACTCGGGGGAGGATGACGCCGCCGCGCGGGGGCAGGCGGTGCGGGAACCGACTTATCCGCATGTGGCGATCGCGCTGCCCGAGAGTGACCGGGTACCACGAGACCTCGTACCCCTCAGAGGATCACAACGTCGTGCCCGCCAGGCCAAGTCGCCCGAATCACTCAGGGTCGTGCCCACGGCATGATGGGGGTTGCAAAGACGATCGAGGGGACCATGTATGGCCGACAAGGACGCTGGAACGTTCGACGGGCTGGAGGTCGGGAAGATCTCGGGGAAGTTCTTCGTCCCCAGGTACCAGCGCGGCTATCGATGGACCGAGATCGAAGTCACCCGGCTGCTTGAGGACATCCGAGGCAGTGAAGGGTCCACCTACTACTTGCAGCCCATCGTTGTGAAGCCCCTGGGGGACAACCGTTGGGAGCTGATTGACGGGCAACAGCGACTCACGACGCTGGCTCTCATCGTCCGCTACTTCAAGGCCTACGTCCCCATGGCAGAAGTGAAGTACACAATCGAGTACGAGACGAGACCGCTGAGCGCGGAATTTCTCCTGGAACCCACCAAGGAGAAGGCCGGCGAAAACATCGATTTCTTCCACATGTTCACTGCATGGCAGGCGATCGGCGCGTGGCTCGATCGGCAGGACGACGCCTCGACGTCGGCGTTCGAGATCTACTCGGCGCTTTCGCGCCGCGTGAAGGTGATCTGGTACGAAGCACCCGAGACCACCGACTCCATCGAGTTGTTCACGCGCCTGAACGTCGGCCGCATCCCGTTGACCGATGCCGAGCTCGTGAAGGCACTCCTGCTGTCCCTCAGCCGAGAGGTGGATGGAACGGACCGCGCTCTCAGCGTCGCCGCGGAGTGGGATGCGATCGAGCGCGACCTGCGCAATCCGGAGCTTTGGGCGTTCCTGACGGCGAGGTCCGACGACGAGGCGACGCACATCAGCCTGCTCCTCGACACGATCGCCGACCAGCTGTCTGATCGGTTACGGGCCCGCGACGGTAAGGACACCGGCGAGCGGAAGCCGCTGCGCGGACGCGACCGATCGAGCTTCCACACGTTCGAAACCTTGCGCAGAGCGATCGTCCAGCCTGGCGTCTTCGCGTGCCTGCTCTGCGACCACGACGTGAAGGCGGGCCAGGGTGCCGCCCATCTCTGGGATCACGTCGTCGATCTTCACTCACTACTCACCGGCTGGTTCGAGGAACGCGAACCGTTCCACAAGATCGGCTACCTGACCGCGTGTGGACTCCCGTTCGGTAGCGTGCTCGGTCTCGCAGTCGGGGCGACGAGAAGGCAGTTCGTCGAGAGCCTCGACAAGACGATCGCCAGCGGCCGTCGTGTTGGTCTGAACCTGACGCTTTCGGCATTGCGTGACCTTGCGTACGGCGAGGACGACGCGAAGATCCGGCGAGCACTCCTGCTTATGAACGTCGAGGCGGTGCGGAAACTGACCAACTCCACCGAGCGGTTCTCCTTCCACACGTATGCCGCCCGGAGTTGGTCCCTTGAGCACATCCACGCCCAGAACTCCGAAGGTCTCAACACCGTCGAGCAGTGGACAGAGTGGCTGCGCCAGCACAGGGACGCCCTGTCGGGCATGCCGAACCTCGAGGCCAAGGAGGTCGAGGATCTATCGGATCGGATCGACGAGACGCTCGCTGCACTGACGCTGGAGAAGTTCCAGGAACTTGAGACGGAGCTACGCGCGATCTACTCGTCTCCCGACGTCGATGTCACGCCGGAGGAGCATGCGCTCAGCAATCTCGCACTATTGGAGAAGAACGACAACAGCACGCTTAACAACTGGGTGTTCGAGGCGAAGCGGCAACTCGTACTCGGCCTCGACCGCAAGGGGTCGTACATCCCGATCTGCACCCGCAACGTCTTCCTCAAGTACTACACCGAGCGTCGTGCACAACAGCTCCACTTCTGGGGCCCACAGGACCGCCAGGCGTATATGACCGCCATCGAGCGCGAGCTCACCCAATACCTCCTGCCTGAGACCAAAGTGGCGGACGCATCATGAGCCGCATCGAGTCCTTCAGTCGCATGTTCTCCCCGGAGAGGGCTCACGGAGAAGTCATCACTCGGATCGAGATCCCGCTCATCCAGCGCGACTACGCTCAAGGCCGCCGCGGCGAGAAGATCGACGAGATCCGCCGCATCTTCCTCGGGGTCCTTAGGGGTGCGGTCTCCGGGAGCCACCCGCAGCCCGTCAGCCTCGACTTCGTCTACGGCGAGCTCAAGCAGGACGGCACGCTCCAGCCGCTCGACGGCCAGCAGCGGCTGACCACGCTGTTCCTTCTGCACTGGTACTTGGCCTCGCGAAGCGGCAACCTGAAAGAGGACTCCGCGTGGATCAACTTCACCTACGAGACGCGTCCGAGCGCCCGCCGGTTCTGCCATCGGCTGGCGGTCTCCCTCCCGAGCGCGGATGTCGGAACCCTGTCGGGGTGGGTCAAGGACCAGCCGTGGTACCTGTTCGTTTGGCGATACGACCCAACTATCAACTCGATGCTCGTCATGCTCGACGCGATCGACGACGAGTTCGGCGACGTGGACGCGCTCCAGGCATGGGAGCGGCTCACTGACGCAGACAACCCCGCGATCTCCTTCCACCTTCTCCCGCTCCCCGACATGGGCTCGGCCGAGGATCTCTACGTGAAGATGAACTCCCGGGGAAAGCCCCTCACGGACTTCGAGAACTTCAAGGCGCGCTTCGAGAAGGTGATTGAGTGGTCGCCGGTTGAATCGACGGAGTTCGCTCTCAAGGCAGACACCGTGTGGGCGGACCTCTTGTGGCGTTTCCGCGGCGACGACGACCTTGTGGACGACGAGTTCCTTCGCTACTTCGACTTCGTCACCGAAGTGTGTGAGTGGAGCGACGACCAACTCGGATCGGGTGCCGGGGTATCGACCCGGCTCCAGCGCGCGGCTCGTGTGTTCGGCGAAACGAACCCGCGGAGAGGTGGACACCTCGCGTTCTTGCTCAGCGCCTTCAACGTGTGGAAAGGCCTGGACGTCACGGCGATGTTCGCCGACCTCTTCGAAAAGTCGTCAGCCGACGTGGCCGACGATCGGCTTCCGTTGTTCTTCCGTGATCCCAACGCCAATCTGTTCGAAGCTGCCTGCCGCAACTACGGAGACGCCGGCGGCGGAGGCAACCGCACGTTCACCTTTGGTCAGACCCTGCTGCTCTACGCAGTCGTCCTTAACCTGGCTGGCGAGACCGATGAGTTCCCGGCCCGGTTGCGGGCGCTCCGCAACCTCATCGAGGGATCACAGTACGAGATGCGCGCCGAGCGGATGCCGAGACTTGTGGCCGACACCCGCGCGCTGATCACGCACGGCACTCTCCCTCAGCCTGGCAACACCTTCGCTGTCGCCCAGATCAGCGACGAATCCGACAAGCGGGCCTTCGTCCTCGAGCATCCCGAGCTCGCCCGAACACTGCAGAAGATGGAGGATCACATTCTCCTGAAAGGCTCGACCACCGCATTCGCGCTGGAGGCGCAGACGCTCGCGTCTCGTTGGGCCACCTTCGACAAGCTCATGGCCGACCCGAGCCTGTGGTGGGACACCACCGGTGCCCTGCTGACCTTCGGGGAGTACCAGTGGCCGCGCCAACGAAACGGCACACTGACAGACTCCGAGTCGTTCCAGTTCGGCACCTGGGATCGCGAGTACAGCGACTCGTGGCGCGAAGTGCTGGTTGGACGCACGCGCACGGATGCGGCCAACACCGCCACCGTGCTCGGAATGTTCCTCGACGCTGTTGCCGGTTCTCCGAGCCCTCTCCGCGCGACGCTCGAGCAGATCCAGGCCGACTGGCTACATGAATGTGAGGCGGCCGCCAGTTACGACTGGCGCTACTACGCCGTGAAGTACCGCGGCATGCGCGCCGGTGCCTCCGGCCGCTACTACGCCCACGGACGACGGATGGGCTTCAGTCTCACCAACCTCCCCGGCGGCAAGAAGTACCGAAACGCCTACCACCACGATCCCTACCTGCTCACGATCTATCGCGAGATGGGCGAGCTGGACGAGGTTCAACGACCATCCTTCTCCGGTTACGAATGGGACCCGCGGTGGCTACGGCTCGCGCACAGCGGGGTAGGCGTTCGTTGCGTCCCCGCCGGGTACGAGTTGCTGCCACCTAGTGCTGACGAGCATGCGGGCGCGTTCAAGGCCGCCGCGTACGCCTTGGGTGCGGTCGAGATCGACGGCGAGGAACCGAAGCTCTTGGTCCGGGTCGCGAAAGCCTCTGGCGATGAAACCGGCCCAGACTCCCAGGACCGAATCCTGTTCGGCGTCCGACTCGTCCGCGCCCTACTCGAGGCTGGACTGTAGAGAACGGCTCCGTCGATCGCGAGTGGCAGTCCTGCGCAGTGACGAGCGTGTCGCGCAGGGGGTCGACTTTGTGAAAGAGCCCGACCAGTACGTCGTCGTCGGTCTCGCAGTTGATCGGCGGAGAGCGTCACGCAATAGGGCGGTTTGCCGGCCGCGAAGTCCAGCGGAGAGCACCGGCTCGCCGCTATCGGGCCCAGCCCGCAGCCCGCCGGCCGCCGAGCTACAGAACGGAGCCTTCGGTTCCACGGCCCTAGGGTTGGTTCTGCCATGGAGACCGCACCCTGGATCGACGGCGCTGCGCTCCGCGCGGCGCGGATACGCGCTGGGCTGACGCAGCACGAGCTGGCGCATGAGGTCGGGGTCGTGGGCGGGGAGCGCGTCTCAATGTGGGAGCGCGGTGAGGCCCGGCCTCGGAGCCCGCAACTTCTGCACGCAGTGGCGCGCGCCCTAGGCGTGCCGGTGGCCGCTCTGCTCGTCGCGCCCGACGGCGGACCCGGCCTGCGGTGGCTCCGGTTTTCCGCAGGACTCAGTGTTGAGGAGCTCGCGCACGCGGTTCATCTGTCCGCCGCCTCGCTCAAACGCTGGGAGGCGCAGGGGCGCCGACGACTGCCGTCATCGGCGACCCTCGACTCCATCGCCCTGGCGCTCGGAGTCGACACGGCTGAGGTCAAGAACGCACTGCGTCGGTAGAAATGCGTCGTTTGCACCCCAGTAAGCGTCGCTTTCCCTAGCATGACTGGCGTCCCGTCCTGCGGGGGAGGACGGCTGCAAGCTTGCTGGTCCGAGTGCCATCCGTCGTTCAGGCGGCTCGGTCATCCACAGCGGTCGGACGCCGACGTAGCCAATATGCACCATAGGCACTAGCGTTTAAGGATCAACTTGAGTTGACAGTGAGCACGCCGGCTTCACCAGCCGCCTGAGGGCGACGAAGCGTAGGGGGGCAGATGACAAGACCCGATCGACGGGCGCTGAGCGTCGTGTTCGCCGCGCTCGTCGTCATGTCCGCCGCAGGTTGCACCGGCGACCCGACTCCGCCGTCCCCCGTTGAGACGGGCGCGCCGTCAACACCCCCGGCAACGTCGCCCACACCCTCATCTTCGCCTGAAGGCGACGCGGAGCTCAGGGCAGAGGAAGTGGTCCGCGCCTACCTCCGGGCGCAGACGGACTGCCTGTCGGATCCGCCCACGACCGAGCCCACCTGCTTCGACACCGTCGCGATCGGGACCGAGCTGGTCAACCTCAAGAACGCCCTGACCAGCGCCCAGGCGATGGAGACTCGTGTCGTCGGTGAGATCGCCCCCGCCTCGATACAGATGCAGGGCGTCGACCTGGCGAGCGACCCTGCGGCGTCGCCGCCGGTCGTGCCGACCGTCGTGCTCGTTGTCTGCGCTGACGTGAGCGGCTACAACGTGGTGGACAAGGCCGGGCAGTCGATCGTGCCGCCCGACCGGGCAGCGACGAGCCCCCTCGAGGTCTCCGTCTACAACTACGAGTACCCGAACCAGGCGCAGTGGCGAGTCGGCTATGTCGTCCCGGCAGAGGACTCGGCGTGCAGTGGCTGACGCGCCGACTGCTGGCGGCAGTCGCCATCGCGGGGGTGCTTGTCGGGGTGGGCGCGCCGATGGCGTTGGCCGACGGAGCGACGTGCACGTCTTACAACTTGTTCGGCGTCTGCATGGTGTGGGCGGGGACTCCCGCCACCCCCGGTGACAGCGGGGGATCGGGCTCAAGCCCGGGAGGTGGTTCGGGCGGCACCCCGACCATCCCGATCATCCAGATTGACGGCCAGGACTGCTTGCCCGTCGGCCTTGCAGATCCGCAGCCACCGCAGACTGAGGCGGTCTGGGCGGGGCATACGGATGGCGCGATCTACCACTGCGAGGTCCCGACAGGGCTCGGCGGCATGTTCGTCGCCGGCTACCTGATTCCGTACTGGTCGCTCGCCGCGCCTGCCGCACCGCCGGACCCGGCGGCCCTCGCCCAGCAGGCTGTCGCGTCGATGCAGCTCCAGGCCGTGAGAGTCGGGATCGTTCCCGAGGCGAGGGCCGGGTCGGTCGGTCTGGTGGGGATGCCGAACTGGATGTGGGTCTCGGCTCCGGACGCGAAGACCTTCGGGCCCATCACGCGCACAGCTTCCGCGGGCGGCTGGGACGTCTCCGCCACGGCGCAGGTCGCCGGGGTGTCCTGGGACATGGGTGATGGACAGGTCGTCACGTGCGCGGGACCAGGGACTCCCTACCAGGCGTCGTATGGAGCGTCGTCGTCGCCGGACTGTGGGCACACCTATACCCGGCAGGGCACCCACATAGTGCGAGCGACGTCGCACTGGGTCGTGGCCTGGTCGGGCATCGGCCAGGCCGGAACGATCACGCTCGACCTGACCCAGGCGACGGACGTGACGATCGGCGAAGCGCAGGTGCTCACCCAATGAGCCGCGACGAAAGGCCTCAGACATGACGACGAGCGCGGTCAACTCACCGGCGCGGACGGGGCGTGGCACAGCCGCTGCCACTCGCCCCTTGAACGGCTCGACACCCTCGACCGAGGTGCCCACCCCGCCGCGTGCCCGCCGGCGCTGGGGGTTGTTCGCCGCGATGGTCCTGGTCGTCGCGTTGGGCGCGCTGGGCAATGTTTGGTTGCTGGCCTCGACGACGACGGCGCAGGAGGTCGTCGCGGCCCGTTCGACCATCGAGCGCGGCTCCGTGATCGCGCGCGAGGACCTGATGACCGTCCGCGTCGAACTCGACCCCGCCCTGCACACCCTCCCCGGCGGGGACCTGGCGAGCCTGGTCGGGCAACGGGCCGCCCTCGACGTCGCGGCGGGTTCGCTGGTGACGACCGAGTCGGTCACCGAGACCACGGTCCCGCCGGCGGGCGCCTCGCTGGTCGGGATCGGCGTGGCCCAGGCGCGGATGCCGGGCGTCACCCTGGTGGCCGGAGACCAGGTCCGCGTCGTGGCGACCCCGCAACTGGCGACCGGAACCGCCACCGATGTCACGCCCGCTTCGATCAGCGCGGTCGTCGTCGGTACCCAAACAGGCACGGACGCCACGGGAGCGGGAGCGCAAACGATCGTCACTGTCCAGGTGCCGACCGCCGACGCCACGGCCCTGGCCGCGATGACCGCGACCGAGAACGTCGTTCTCGTCCTCGACTCCCGGGAGCGGTGAGCCGATGAGCCTCATCGTCCTGACCTCGGCGAGCGGGTCGCCCGGCGTGACGACCACCGCGCTGGGGTTGGCCCTGACGTGGCACCGGCCATGCCTGCTCGTCGAGGCAGACCCCACTGGGGGTTCCGCTGTCGCCGCCGGGTACCTGCGCGGGTCGATTCAGCCGCCCGAGGCGATGATCGAACTGGCCCTCGCGCAGCAGGACGGCCGACTCCTGCTCGACACCCTCCCCGAGATCACTCTCGAGCTGCCGGGGTCGGGCCTGCGGTTTATCCCGGGCACCCGGTCGCACGACCAGGCGCGCAGCCTCGTCGGCCTGTGGGAGCCGCTCACCGTGGCGCTGCGCTCACTCGACGACACCGGGCAGGACATCGTGGTCGATGCCGGTCGACTGGGGCTGTTCGGCAGCCCGGAGCCGCTGATCGAGGCCGCCGATCTCGCGCTCCTGGTCGTTCGGACCGACCTCGTCGCCCTCTCAGCGGCCAGGTCGTGGGCCGAGACGCTCCGTGACAGGTTCGACCGGGCGGGTGCCAGCGGTTCGCTCGGCGTGCTGCTCGTCGGCGAGCGTGCACCGTTCAGCGCTCGCGAGGTCTCCCAGGTCCTGTCCCTCCCAGTGGTGGCCACGGTGGCCTGGGACCCGGAGCACGCTGCCGTGCTGTCGCACGGCTCGCAACCGCCGCGCCCCGGGTCGCTGCACCGGCTCGCGGGTCGGTCGGGCTGGGAGGACTCCTCGCTCTTGCGCAGCATCCGCGCGGCAGGCAGCACGATCACCGGCACGCTCCGCGCCACCGCCGCCCGCCTGGAAGCCGCGGAAGGGGGACCGCGATGACCAGCGAGCCGAGCATCGAACCACTGCCGCCGACCGACCCGACGGACCCGGCCGCGCTTCCGCTCTTCGCGGCACTGCCTGCCCGGCCCGGTCGCGTCCGCGGTGACTTCTCGATCCGGCCCGCGGTTGTCGGGCCCGCCGCGCTCGAGGACGCCCGCCGCAGGCGATTGGCGATGCACCACCCGCCGACAACCACCGCAGCGAGCGGCGTCAGCGCCGAGACACCGGTCGATTGGGAGCTTGTGCGAGCCTTCCGCACCGTCGTCGCGGGCCGCCTGACCGCCGCACTGGGCGGGGACTGGCACAAAGGCTCCGCCGACGACGCCCCGGCAACGCCCCGCCGAGCGGTCGACCTGGACCGCGACGAGCAGGAGCGGTACGGCTGGGCGGTCATCCACGACGTGCTGAAAGAGCACACCGCCGACGTCGTCAACGCCGGCTCCGGTGACGCCTGGACTAGCGCCGAGCAGACGCAGATGGCGCAAGCGGTCTTCGATGCCGTCTTCCGCCTGGGTCGGCTCCAGCCGCTGATCGACGACGACCGGGCTGAGAACATCTTCATCCTCGGCCACGACCGAGTGCTGCTCCAGCTCGTGGACGGCTCCCGCATCCAGGTCGATCCGGTGGCCGACAGCGACGACGAGCTCATCGACTTCCTGCGCTTTCTCGCCAACCGGTCGGAGTCGAACCCGCGCCCGTTCTCCGAGAGCACCCCGCGTCTGCACCTCAAGCTCGACGGCGGCGCGCGGTTGGCGGCAACGGCGTGGGTGACCAGCAGCCCAACCGTCGTCATCCGCCGCCACCGGCACAAGGTCGACACGCTGGCGGCCTGGGTGGACCGCGGTTGCATGACCCCTGCCTGCGCGGACTTCCTCGCCGCGGCCGTGCGGGGTAAGTGGAGCATCGTCGTGGCCGGTCCGATGTCTGCCGGCAAGACGACCCTCATGCGCGCGCTGTGCGCGGAGATCCCGCGCGATGAGGTTTTGGGCACCTTCGAGACCGAGTACGAGCTGTTCCTGCGAGAGACGGGCCGCCACGACATCGTCGTGGACTGGGAAGCCCGACCCGGCATGGGCGAGATCGGCGCGGACGGTCGGGCCGCCGGTGCGTTCGACCTCGACGAGGCGCTCAACGACAGCTTCCGGTTCGCCCTCGACCGGCAGATCGTCGGCGAGATCCGCGGCCGCGAGGTCTGGACGATGATCAAGGCGATGGAGAGCGGCACCGGGTCGCTCTCCACCACGCACGCCGCCGGCGCCGAGGTCGCCATCCGCAAGCTCGTCACCTGCGCGATGGAAGCTGGCGGGCACGTGACCCGGGAACTGGCCCTGGAGAAGCTCGCCGGGTGCCTCGAGGTGATCGTGCAGCTCAATCGGCGGGTCGTCGCGATGCCGGACGGCTCCCAGCAGCTGCGCCGCTGGGTGAGTGAAGTCGTCGTCGTCGAGGCCGGTGAGCGTGAGAAGGGCTACGCCCTCACGCACCTGTTCGGTCCCTCCAGCACCGGACCCGCGCGAGCGAGCGGCCTGATGAGCGAGCGGTGCAAGGACCTCACGGTCGACGGGTTCGACCTCGGCCTCTACCAAGGCGAGGCAGACGGTCGGGGGTGGCCCACATGAACGTCTGGGTGTGGTCGGTACTGTTCGGCGCCCTCGTCGTCGCCGGCCTGGTCGGGACGGTGCTCGCGCTGCGACCCCAGCCAGCCCGCGAACCGGTGGCGCGCCGCCCGACGGCTCTAGCACGACGATTGGCGGGCGTGTCCCGTCGGACCCGGCTGGTGCTGACCGTCTCGGTCGGCAGCGGACTGCTGATCGCCCTGCTAACCGGGTGGGTGGCCGCAGTGGTGATCCTCCCCGCCGCCGCGCTGGGCGTGCCCTACCTCCTGGCTGCCCCGCCCACAGCCACCACGATTCGCCGGCTGGAGGCGATGGAGGAGTGGACCCGCAACCTCGCGGGCGTGCTGAGCTCGGGAGTCGGCCTCGAGCAGGCCGTGACCGCGACACTGCGGTCGACACCCGACGCGATCAAGCCTGAGGTCACCCTGCTTGTCGCTCGACTCCGCGCGCGGTGGGACACCGAGCAGGCGCTGCGAGCCTTCGCCGACGACCTGGACGACGTCACCGGCGACCTCATCGTCGCCAACCTCATCCTCGCCGCGCAGCGTCGGAACCGGAGCCTGGCGAACGCCCTGCAGGGCGTGGCCGAGTCGGTCGCCGAGGACGTGACCTCCCGCCGCAAGGTGGAGGCGGGGCGCGCGAAGCCGCGCGGCAGCGCCCGGCTCGTCACGACCTTCTCCGCCGGTGTTCTCGTCTGGCTGGCGTTCACGGGCGACTACGTGGCGCCGTACGGCACTCCGGTCGGGCAAGTGCTGCTGGTCGTGCTGCTCACCGCCTACGCCGGCGGGCTCCTGTGGATGCGAAAGATGACCGAGGGGAAGCCGCTGCCCAGGTTCCTCGGTCCGGCCGCGAAGGCTGGCGTCCGATGACCGCCCTGCAGATGGCCCTCGTGCTCGGCGTCGTCGTCGGTGCCGGTCTGGCCGGGGCGTTGTTTGCGCTCGTACCGGCCCAACCGGACCTTGGCGACGTTCTCGCCCGGTTGACCCCAGCATCCCGGCGCCGCGTGGCCACCACCTCGGCGTCGGCGACCCCGGACGCCGAGGAACGCCTGGGGATCTGGGCCGAACGGACCTTGCCGGCCCGGCTGCTCGGTGCGGCCCCTACCCGCGATCTCGCTGTCCTTCGCCGTACCCCGGCGCAGTTCTACGGCCGCAAGGTCGCCTACGGACTGCTCGGCCTGGCCCTACCCTCCCTCCTCACCGGGTTCTTCGCCCTGCTGGGCATCCACGTACCGGGCGTCGTCCCGGTCGGCGGCACCGTGCTGCTGGGCGCGCTGATGTTCATGGCCCCGTCGCGAGACATCGCCGAGGAGGCCAGGCGGGCGCGAGCCGAATGCGCCCGAGCGCTCAGCGCCTACATCGAGCTGTGCGCCCTGGAGCGCAACAGCGGCGCCGGGGCGACTATCGCGCTGGCCAATGCCGCCGCGATCGGCGACTCCTGGGTGTTCAGCCGCATCCGCGAGGAGCTGGCCCGTGCCCGGTACAACGGCCAGCCGCCCTGGGACGCACTGATCGAGCTATCCGACACCCTCGGCCTTCCCGAGCTGGCCGACGTCGCCCACATCATGCAGCTGGCCGGCGACGAGAACTCCGAGGTCTACCGATCCCTGCGCGCCCGCAGCGCCACCGTGCGCAGCAGCCTGCTCTCCGACGAGCTCGCCGAAGCCAACGTCGTCGAAGAGCAGATGTACGTGCCCGGATCACTCCTCGGCCTGGTGTTCCTCGCCCTGCTGATGGCTCCCTCGCTGCTGCGTCTGTTCGACATGTAGCTCACCGCACCGCCCGCCACCAGGAAGGAAGAACGATGCCCCATCACCTGATCGCCACCCTGCTCACCTTCGGGCTGACCCTGCGCGACCGCGCCCGGACCGCCCTGACCCACGCCGACGACGAGGGCGCCAGCACGGTGGAGATCGTGTTCTGGTCCGTCGGGCTGCTCGTGCTCGCCGGACTCGTCTACGCCGCGATCCTGGCGTTCGTGAACAGCAAGATCCCGGGGATCAGCTGAGCCCCGTGCAGCACCGTCGAGCCGACGCGAGGCGCAAACGGGCGCTCGCGGCTGTTGCGCGCCCGCCGAACGACCGCGGTTCGGCGACCGTGCAGATCGTTGTGCTGATGCCGGTGCTGTTCCTGCTGATGTTCACCGGCATGCAGGCCGCATTGATCTATCACGCCCGGACCGTGGCGATCGCTGCCGCGCAGGAGGGTGCGCGTACCGCTGCCGCGCAGTTCTCGTCGGCCGCAGCCGGCGACGCCGCAGCGGAGCAGTTCATCGCTTCCGCCGGGGGTGGGGACGTGCTGCGGGGAGTCACGGTCAGGACGACGAGAGACGCGACCACCACCTCGGTGGCCGTTTCGGGCGAGACCATGAGTGTGGTTCCGGGCTGGACGCCGCGGATCGTCCAGAGTGCGTCGGCACCCGTGGAGCGGGTGACTGGATGAGCGCCCTGCTCGCTCGCGCCCGACGACGTCTCGGCGGCCGAGCCTCGGACGAGGGGTCGACCGTCCTCGAGGTCGTCATCCTTGCCCCGGCGCTCGCCCTGTTCCTCGGACTCATCGTTGCCGGCGGGCGGCTCGCCGTCGCCCACCAGTCGGTGGAGGCTGCCGGCGCCCAAGCCGCACGGGCGGCCTCCATCGCCCGCACCCAGGACGAGTCGCTGGCTGCAGCCCGGTCAGCGGCGACCTCGGCGCTCGATGATCAAGGACTGAACTGCGTCACCAGCGACGTGAGCGTTGACGTCGCCGGCTTTGCGACACCCGTCGGAACCCCGGCTTCAGTCGGGGTGACAGTGACGTGCGAGGTGTCCCTCGCCGACACCCTGCCCGGTCTGCCCGGGACGATCGCAGTCAGTTCCACGGTCCGCTCGGCCCTCGACACCTACCGAGAACGGTGACCACCATGCCCATCACCCTTCTGCGACGTCGTCTCGCGCAGGACGATCCCGAGCGGGGCTCAGCGACGATCTGGATGATCACGACCGCGCTGACGATGGTCCTGCTGGTCGGGCTTGCGGTCGACCTCGGGGGCCAGGTGCTCGCGAAGCAGCACGCCCAGGTCGTCGCGTTCGAGGCGGCGCGCGCTGGCGGTCAGCAACTCCAGGGTGCGGCCGCCGTACTCGGCGATGCGGCAGTGGTGGACCCGGCCGGCGCGGTCGCGGCGGCCTCGAACTACCTCGCGGGAACGGCCGACGTCACCGGCACCGTCAGTGCCGTCGGGACTCGCGTCGTGGTGGATACCACCACGAGCTACCAGACCCAGTTTCTGTCGATCATCGGCATCCGGGAACTGACTGTCACCGGCCACGCCGAGGTGCAGACCGTTCGCGCTGTGGAGGGAGTGGTCCGATGAGACTGCGCGCTCGCCTGGTCGGCCTCCTCGCCAGCGTCCTGCTGATCGGCGTCGTAGTCGCAGTCCCGGCAGTGCTCGTTCGGGTCGGCGTCGACCTGATCCCGAGCGGCCTGCCCACTCTCGAGCTGGTCTGGATCGCCCTGCGGTCGCCCGACGACGGCGCCCTCGTGCTTCAGGCCGTCACGCTCGTCGCCTGGTTGGCTTGGCTGGTCCTGAGCGTGAGCATCGTGCTCGAGGTGGTCGCTCGCCTGCGAGGGGTGCGCGCGCCAAACATCCCGGGCCTGCAGGTCCCGCAGCTCGCGGCGCTGCAGCTCGTGAGCGCTGCGGCACTGCTGTTCGTGGCTATCCCCTCGATCGGCACCAGCGTCGCTGAGGCTGCCCCGGCCCATGCGGCCATGGCGCACGACGTCATCGACGCGCCAGTCTTGGTCGAATCGCGTCCGGTCGGCACCGGGCCCGCCTCGCCAGGCGAGTGGTCCACCTACACGATCCGGCTCGGCGACAGCCTGTCGGCCATCGCCCGAGACCAGCTCGGTGACGCAGACCGGTGGTCGGAGCTCGTCGACCTCAACCCGGTCGTGGCCGACGATCCGGATCTGATCTACGTCGGCACCGTGCTGCGGCTGCCCGCGCTCGTCGCGCCCGCAGCGCCGGCGAACTCCCGCACCTACACCGTGCAATCAGGCGACAGTCTCTCGAGCATCGCCGTCCGCGAGCTCGGTGACGCCGAGCGGTACCCGGAGATCTTCGAGGCCAGCAAGAACACCGTCCAGCCCGACGGGCGACAGGTCGTCGACCCGGACGTGATCGACGTCGGCCAGGTGCTGACCATCCCCGGAACGGTGGAACCGACCACAGCGCCAGCCGCCCCGGCCCCCGTCGCAGCAACTACCGAGCCCATGGCAGATCCGGTACCGGACGTCGCAATACCCGAGCCCAGCGAGGTGCCGACGAACACCTACCGGGCACCCGAGTCGATTCCGGCCGGAGCCGCGCAGGTCGACGCACCGGAGCAGGACGACGAGGAGGCCTCCACTGCCGCGCCGTGGCTTCTCGCCGGACTCACCGGGGGCGGCGCGGTGCTCGCGGGCGCGCTCTTCCTTCTGCGCGCTCGTCGCCGTCGGGCCCAGTCCCGCGCACGACGGCCGGGGCACACCCTTCCCGCTCCGGACGTCGCCCTCGCGTCGGTCGAGAAGACGATCAGCGCCGTCGGCGCGGTCACGGCCCCGACCGTCAAGCACATGGACGCGGTCCTTCGCCGGTTGGCCGCATCGGTCACCCGGGACGGCGCGACCATGCCGGACCTGGCGGCCGTCGAGCTGACGGCGACCCACGTCGTTCTGCACCTGGGGACGTCGACCTCGCTGCGCTCGCCGTGGCTCGGCAGCTCCGACGGGTATCACTGGCGCATTCCGGCCACCCTGCCGCTGGACGACATCGGACCCGAGGTGACCGATCAACCGGCGCCCTACCCGTTGCTGGTCACCATCGGGATCGGTGACGACGAGGGGGTGTGGCTGCTCAACGTCGAAGACCTCGACGTTTCCATCACGGGCGACCCAACCTACGGACTGGACTTCGCGCGCTACCTCGTCGCCGAGGTCGCGTGCAACCCGTGGTCGGCGGGCGCCAGGGTCCACTGCGTCGGCGTCGGCACCGAGCTCGCCGGGCTCAACCCCGATCGGGTCCGGGTCCACGAGGGGCCCGCGGACGGGGACGACCCGGTCGACGAGGCCCTGGCGGAGGCTTTGCGCACCCTCGACAACGCGACTGATGTTGGCGTCGACGTCGTCACCGCGCGGGCCACCCAGGCGGGAGCCGAAGCCTGGACCGCCCGATTGCTCCTGCTCGACGCCTCGACTACCCACCCTGCGCTGAACGAGCTGCTCGAGCTCGTCCACGCCAATCCCGGGCGCACCGGTACCTGCGTCGTCCTGAACGGCACTCGGCCGGACGCACCCGGCATCGTGCTCGACGTCACCGCCAACGGGCGGATCACCCTCGCCAGTGCGGGCCTCGACCTCGTCGCCGTCGGACTGACCAGCGACGAGGCCCAGGGGTGCGCGGCCCTGCTGGCGCAGAGCGAGCTCGTTGACGCCGTCGCCGTGCCCGTCGATAACCAAGCCACCGAGGGCTGGCGGTCCTTCGTGGACCAGGCCGGCGCGCTTCGGGACGAGCACACCCTGCCGCGGGAACCCGCGCTCGAGGGCGACCCGGACGAGGGCAGACCGGCTGAGCAGCAGGGGAGCACCGTTCTGAGCGAACCCGACGAGCTCTACTTGGATGGCGCGGCCACGACGTCCGAGGACCTGCAAGCCCTCGCCCCCCGGGTTGCGGCGGCGGTGCGTCGCGAGGTCGAGGACGCCGACCCCCTTCTCGACGAGGATGTCGCCGCCTGGTTCGCCGAGTCCAGCCGCCTGCCGAAGCTGCGCCTGCTCGGCCCGGTGCGCGCCACCACTCGCGGCAAGCCTCTGCTCAAACGCAAGCCCTACATGACCGAGCTCCTGACGTTCATCGCGCTGCATCCGCACGGCGCCACCCCGGGCGAGGTCTCCGAAGCGTTCGGGCTCACCGGGGCCAAGGTCCGCGAGTACGTCCGGCTCGTGCGCGAGTGGCTTGGGACCGACCCCCGCACGGGTGAGCCGCACGTTCCCGACGCCCGCCTCGCGCAGGGGGCGCTGCACCGCGGAACGCCGGTGTACGAAGTGGTTGACCTGATCGTCGACCTCGACCTGTTCCGCCGCCTGCGCGCCCGAGGGCAAGCGCGCGGGACCGACGGCATCGACGACCTGCGCACCGCCCTTCGCCTCGTCGAGGGCCGCCCCTTCGACGCCCCGGCTCAACGACGAGCCGGCGGCGGGTGGACCTGGCTCGTCGACGGCGACCGGATCGATGAGCACGCGGTGGTCGCCGTCGTCGACGTTGCCCACCTCGTCGTCACGCACGCCCTCGCCGCAGGCGACGTGGTGGCGGCGCGCATGGCCGCCGAGACAGCGGCAATGGCGGCACCCTTCGAGGAGATCCCGCGGCTAGACCTTGCCGCGGTGGCCACGGCCGAGGGACGCCACGCCGAGGCGAACCGGATCATCCGCGACGAGATCGCCAACCGCACCGACGACGAGGGTGCGCCGCCCGAACTCGTCGGCCGCACCGAGGAGATCCTGCGGGGCCGGGTCGGCTGGCTGGGGAGCAGAGCATCGTGACAACTTCCCCTCGACGGCGCGATGGCGCTCGTCTGCGGCAGCCGAGCCTCGATGAACCGAGCGCGATGCTGGTGCGAGCACGCGGCCGCGACCTACCTGCTCTCGCTCTGGTCATTGCTCGGGCGATGGCTCGCCAGCCCTTCGGTACCGTCATTGGCTGGCCCTTGGCGATTCTCGGCTGGCCGATGTGGCTCGCGGTGCTGACGATGCTCAGCGAGGATCTCTGGCACATCGATCGGCACGCGATGATTGCAATTCGTGCCCCTAACACCTCACGGATTCCCTCCTTGCATCAGCTCCGTGGTCTGTTCGTAATGGGGCTCTTCACAGATGAGGGTGTAGCCGGGGTGGGCGCGTCGGTCGCTGGGTAGAGGTCGAGGCCTTCCGATGATGGA
>NZ_SDWW01000109.1 GCF_004168625.1 Pengzhenrongella frigida | reverse complement strand
CGCGAAAATCACACCGCGACGACGGCCACCGCGCCGTCACGACCGCGCGCCGGCACCCCGTGAAAGATCCGGGCTAGCGCAGCGCCGAACTTGATCGCAATCGGACGGTCGGCGAACCAACGACGTCGGCGATCACCGAGGCCAGGCGCGGGAACAGATGTGCTCATGATGTCTCCAAGAATCTGTGCGTGGGTGGAACTTGCGCATCGATGCGCACAGACCGCGATCTGCGGTGCGATCGAGCGAATGGGTCTCGACGAAATGCCCAGGGGCAGTCGCGGGCCGGGCTCCACGGGACTCTCCCTGATCGGCATCGCGTGCCCTGGGATGAGCGGAAACGAGGAAGACTGATCCGCAGGCCTGTCCTCAGCCTGAGTCGCCATCGTCGTGTCGCCCGGGTCGTCATCGCCAGCGCACAAGCAGGGGAAGCGCGCACTCCCCCGCTCAAGGAGCCGCGAAACGAGCGAGCTAGGTCTCGCCCGCCGTTCAACCCGCGTGGGTGTCGCCGTCAGAGGGCAGTCAAGGTCCAACTCGTGCTGATGACGAGCGGCCGCGTGGCTGTGACGATCGCCTGGTCGGTGTTGATCCCGTTCGGCGGGCCCGACCGGGGCTCCACACGGAATCGCTCGGACCAGCCGCCTGGTAGGTCCACGTCACTCCACAGCGAGTTCAAGTCATCGATGAGCCGTCGAAGCGGGATCTCGTCGGCGCGAAGCCTGCGAGTCGATCGGCCATCAGAGCCAGTTGGCGCCGATACCGAGGCGAGATCTGCGAGGTCATTGCCAGATCCGTCCGTAGTCCATGGTGATTACTCTGCCGGATCCCGAGTCTAGAATTACCGTGAGGAAGTTGACCGCGTGAAGTAGGCGGTCGTCCCCATCTTTTCCTGTGATCGCATTGCGTGGGACAACCGCATTCTCTACGACCGATGACCGGATGCCCTGCCCCGCCGCCCATGCGCTCCACCTGGCGGTCACTGATCTCTCTCCAGGACACGGGCGGAAAGCGGCTCCAGATCTGCTGCCTCCCTGGGCACCGGGATACTCTGGCGCTCACTGACCAACACGCCTCCACGCCGCGAAGAACTCGCCCCGCATCGAAGCTCTCGGCCGGCAGCGCGTGTTCACGCACTCGCCGCATCGAAGGGGGCCACCGTCGCGCAAGTTGCCCTCGCCTGGCTCCTCGCACAGGGAGAACAAATCGTCCCGATCCCCGGCACTCGAAGCGCTCAGCGCGTCGAGGAGAACACTGGTGCCGCCGACCTCACCCTCAGCGAGGGCGATCTCACCCGAATCAAGGAAATCCTCCCCAGCGGAGGATTCGGTTCCCGCTACCCCGAGGGCATGAACCCCGACTGGAAGTAACCAACTGGCGCGCGAAGGCGCAAGGACCGGCACCACCGCCTCGCGCCTTCGCCCGACTGCAGAGATCTGGCAGAGCCGACCACTGGGCCGACTCCTCCGCAAGCGATGTCAATGGCCAAGTGGAAGTCCCCGCTGGTGGCCAAGTAAAAGTCCCCACCCCTTGCGGATTTTCTAGGCGCTGAC
>NZ_SDWW01000108.1 GCF_004168625.1 Pengzhenrongella frigida | reverse complement strand
GCTAAGCCTCGATCCACCGATGACCTGGGGCTCGACGCCCTGACCGGGGTCGTGGGCTGCAGCTCGCGATAGGGCGCGGTCATCCTCCGGGCCTCGCTGCCCGGGGGTTCCACTGCGGGTTGGTGTCGTGCCGGTGAGGGCGGGTGGTCAGGTCGCCGCGGGTGCTGGCGGTCCGCAGGCGTGGTGGAACAGGTCGGTCCACGCGTCGGCCCAGGGCCAGTGCGCGGGTAGGTGCAGATGGACGCGTCGGGCGGTGGTGGCCAGGCGGGCCGGGACGGCGATGAGCTTGCGGCGGATCGTCGCGGTGGTCGCTCGGGCCAACGCCGGGCTGGCGGTGGTGGCGGCAGCTCTGGTGAGGTTGAAGGCCATGACCGCGCAGACCAACCAGGCCGCGTTCGCGGTGAAGACCCCCGAGGGCAGGTGCGCCAGGGCGGAGTTCTTCAGGTCGGCGTGGACGTTCTCGATGACGGCGTGACGGCGATGGGTCTGGTCAGCGGTCACGGTGTCCAGGTCGGTGGTGGTGAAGAACGCGTGGAACCGCCACGTGTCGAACAGCGTGGCCTGACCGGACCCGGCGCGGGCGTTCACGTCCGGGATGCGCCGCACCACCAGACGCCCTCGGACCTGCTCGGTGGGCTTGGTGGAGGAGAACGCCGTGAACGGGACCTCGGCGACCTGCGCCTTGGACACCCAGACCCCGGTGGTCTCGTCGTAGATCGCTTGTGGGTAGCGGATCGTGGTCCACGCGTCCTGGCTGATCGCTGCGATAGCCCGTTTGACCACGGGGTCCATCCGCACGGTCACCGACACCTGGGCGCCGGCGGTGAGCGCCGCGCCGACCAGGGCCCGGGAGTAGAACGCGGAGTCCGCCCGCACCAGCACGTCTCGCCCGGCCAGGTGGGTGCGACGCGTGGTGGCCAGAGCGTCGCGGACCAGTCGGGCCACCCCGCGCGAGGACCCGGCGTTGCCCTTGCGCAGCCGTTGAGCGACCACGACCGGGGCGACGGTGTCGGTGGAGACCGTGGCCAGGATCGCGTTGATGCCGCGGACCCCGGAGTACCCGAACGCGGCACCCTGCTTGGCATACCCGTGGACCTCGACGATCGTGTCGTCCAGGTCGACCATCACCGTGCTGCGCTCCTCGGGCGTCCCGAGGAGCTTCGTGTCAGCCGCCAGGTTCACCAGGAACCGGGACGCGACCGCATCCAGCTGACGCACGTGCCCGAACGTCATCGCCCGCAGGAACGAACCCAACGTCGAGGGCGCCGGAGCGGAGCCCAACACTCGAGCCGTGCCGCCGTGGCGCAGGACGGCCATGTCGTCGATGCTGTCCGCGCCCGCGGCCATGCCCGCCACCAGGGAGGCGACCTTGAGCCCGGCGTGGGCGCCCTTGTCCGTCGGCACGCTCAACCACGACTCGGCGAGCTCGGGCAGACCGGCCCGCCGGGCCATGGCCATCAGCGGAACCAGGCCCGCCGCCGACACGAGATTCGGTTCGTCGAAGACCGCTGACGCCACGGGCGGGGTGTGGAAGAGTTGCATCTGCAGGATGCCCTTCTTGACCGGTGAACAGGACCCTACGCAAGTCCTATTTTCCCAGGTCGGAAGGGCATTCTCACGTCACCACGCCCATCACCGACAAACCCCCATCGGTGGATCCAGGCTAAG
>NZ_SDWW01000107.1 GCF_004168625.1 Pengzhenrongella frigida | reverse complement strand
TGATGAGAATCGTGGTGTGCGTGAAGCACGTGCCGGACATCCAGTCCGAACGGAGCCTGCGATCCGATGGCCGGGTGGTCCGGGACGGCGGCGACGGGACGCTCAACGAGCTCGACGAGAACGCCGTCGAGGCCGCCCTCGCGCTGCTCGAGACCCACGTCGACGGTGGCGGGACGGGCGAGGTGATCGCCCTGACGGTCGGACCGGACGACGCCGAGGACGCGGTGCGGCGGGGCCTGCAGATGGGGGCCGACGTCGCGGTCCACGTGCTCGACGACGCGATCGCGGGCTCCGACGTGTTCGGTACGGCCACCGTGCTGGCGGCCGCGATCAAGCACCTCGGCGCGACCGACCCGGTCGACCTGGTCGTGACCGGCATGGCCGCGCTCGACGGACTCACGTCGATGCTGCCGGCCACCCTGGCCTACCTGCTCGACCTCCCGATGCTCACGCTCGCCGCCGAGGTCACCCTCGACGGGCCGGTCCTGCGGGTACGCCGCGAGATCGACTCCGTCACCGAGATCCTCACCGCGCCGCTGCCGGCCCTGGTGAGCGTCACGGACCAGGCCAACGAGCCGCGCTACCCCAACTTCAAGGGGATCATGGCGGCCCGCAAGAAGCCCGTCACCGTGCTCACCCTGGCCGACCTCGGCGTCGACCCGGCGACGGTCGGCACGGCGGGTGCGCGCACCGAGGTCCTCGAGGCCGCGGCCCGCCCGGCACGCGAGAACCGCATCCTGGTCACCGACGACGGCACGGCGGGCGCCCAGCTCGCCGCCTACCTCGTCGAGCACAAGCTCGTCTGACCTGCCTTTCACCCCCTTCGGCGTTTCAAGGAGTCCTACGCGATGAGTTCCTCGCTCTCCGGCCCGGCCCTGGTCCTGCTCGACCACCACGAGGGGCACCTGCGCCCGCCGGTCCTCGAGCTGGTCACCGCGGCCCGCTCCCTCGGCGCCTCCGTGGAGGGGATCTGGTTCGGCGACGGGATCGAGGGGGTCATCCCGGCGCTCGGGCAGGCCGGGGTCACGCGGGTCTACCGGGTCGGTGCCGGCGCTGCGGGCGCGGACGGAGCCGACCTGCGACAGACCGTGGTCGCCGCCGATGCGCTGGTCGCCGTCGTGACCGCGCAGCGCCCCGCCCTCGTGCTGCTGACGTCGACGTTCGACAACAAGGAGATCGCGGCCCGCCTGGGCGCGGCGACCGGTGCCGGCGTCGTGGTGGACGCGGGCGCCTTGGCGGTCGAGGGTGGTCGGCTCGTCGCCGACAAGTCGGCGTTCGCCGGGACCTGGCTCGCCCGCTGCGCGATCACCACGCCGCTGGCGATCGTCGCGGTCAAGGCGAACTCGGTGCACGCCGAGGATGCCGCCGTCGCCACGACCCCGGAGGTGGTCGACGTCGCCGTCACCCTCAGCGCGCGCGTGCGGCCGGTGACGTTGGTGGAGCGCACCGAGCGGCCGACGTCGGGCCGGCCCGAGCTCGGCGAGGCCGAGGTCGTCATCGCCGGCGGACGTGGCACGGGCGGCGACTTCTCCGTCATCGAAGAGCTCGCGGACCTGCTGGGTGCCGGCGTGGGCGCGACCCGCGTGGCGACCGACGAGGGCTGGATCGACCGAGGCGCTCAGATCGGCCAGACGGGGGTGACCGTCGCACCGCGCCTGTACATCGGGGCCGGGGTGTCCGGGGCCGTGCACCA
>NZ_SDWW01000106.1 GCF_004168625.1 Pengzhenrongella frigida | reverse complement strand
CTAGCCTCGCGCTTTCATGGCGCGGTGGCGTGAGGTCGTGTCGATGACGTGAAAAGTGCTCCTGACCTGGAACGATTTGGATTGCTGAGGTCCAATACGTCCCAGTATGAGGAGCACCTTTCAGGTGAAGAAGACTACCGGCTTCTACCCGCATCTCAAGGTCGACACGGCCGCGTCCGGGGCTGTTGGTCAGGCGGGCGGGGTGGTCCTGACCGAGACGATCGCCGCGACCGGACTGGGCCAGGAACTCTCGGCGGCGTTGGCGCCGTGGCGCAAGCCGTTGGCAGTCCACGACCCGGCGAAAGTCATCACCGACCTGGCGATCACCCTCGCGTTGGGCGGCGACTGCCTGGCTGACGTCGCGCTGCTGCGCGCCGAACCGGGCGTCTTCGGTCCGGTCGCCTCGGACCCGACGGTGTCCCGCACGATCGACGCCCTGGCCAAGAACGCACCCGCGGCGTTGAAGGCGATCAACTCCGCCCGGGCCGCGGCGCGGGCCCGGGCGTGGGCATTGGCCGGCACCCGAGCCCCGGACGCTGCGACGTCCGCGCAAGCGCCGTTGATCGTGGACCTGGACGCGACGTTGGTGACCTCCCATTCCGACAAGGAACTGGCGCGGCCGACGTTCAAGCGGGGCTTCGGGTTCCACCCGTTGTGCTCGTTCGTCGACCACGGCGCCCAGGGCACCGGCGAGCCGTTGGCGATCGTGCTGCGCCCGGGCAACGCCGGGTCGAACACCGCCACCGACCACATCGACGTAGTCAAGGCGTCCCTGGCCCAGCTGCCCGGCCACCGGCGCGGGACCCGCCCCGGGCGCAAGGTGCTCATCCGCACCGACTCCGCCGGCGCCACGCACGCAGTGTTGAACTGGATGACGTCGCAGCGGTTGTCGTACTCGGTCGGGTTCACCCTGCCCGACCACACCCCCGACCTGCTGGCCCACATCCCCGAGCACGTGTGGGTCCCAGCGTTGGACGCCCACGACGAGATCCGCGACGGCGCGTGGGTCGCCGAGCTCACCGACCTGCTCGACCTGACGTCGTGGCCGGCCGGGATGCGGGTGATCGCCCGTAAGGAACGACCCCACCCCGGCGCGCAGCTGCGGATCACCGACATCGACGGGCACCGGGTCACCGCGTTCGCGACCAACACCCCCACCGGCGGGCCCGCCACCCAGCTGCCCGACCTCGAGCTGCGCCACCGGCGCCGCGCGCGCTGCGAGGACCGGATCCGCACCGCCAAGGACACCGGGCTGCGCGCGTTCCCACTATTCGACTTCGCCCAAAACCAGATCTGGTGCGCGATCGTCGCGCTGGCCGCGGAACTCACCGCGTGGATGCAGATGCTCGCCCTGCACGACCACGACGCCCGCCGCTGGGAACCCAAACGGCTCCGCCTGCGACTGTTCACCGTGCCCGCGACCCTGGCCCGCACCGGCAGACGCGTGCTGCTCCACCTCGCCGGCAAAGCGCCCTGGGCGGGTCTGGCCCGACAAGCCATCACCCGACTCCGCGCCCTGGCCGTGCCCGGCTGATCTTCACGTCAACCGTCCCAACGAACCCCGCACGACATCCGGTCCCTGGAACCGGCACCCACCCGAGGCGACACTCGGGCCCTTGTCACACCCCCGCGCGAAAATCACACCGCGACGACGGCCACCGCGCCGTCACGACCGCGCGCCGGCACCCCGTGAAAGATCCGGGCTAG
>NZ_SDWW01000105.1 GCF_004168625.1 Pengzhenrongella frigida | reverse complement strand
CCTTGATGCCCAGCGCGATCGCGAGGTGGGTCTTGCCGGTCCCGGGGGGTCCGAGCAGGACGACGTTCTCCCGGCGGGCCACGAACGTGGTCGTGGCCAGGTGCGCGATCACGTCCCGGGGCGCCCCGGGAAGGTGCTCGAAGGTGAAGTCCTCGAGGGTCTTCACCGCCGGGAAGTGGGCGCCGGAGATCCGCATCCGGGTCCCGTTCGCCGCGCGGGAGGCGACCTGCCGGCCCAGGACCGCGGCGAGGTACTCCTCGTGGGACCACCCCTCGGTGCGGGCCTGGTCGCCCAGGGTCTGGAACATCTCGGCGATGACCGGGGTCTTGAGCTCGCGAGCGAGAAACCTGACCTCACCGGCGGTGTCCTTGCCGAGGGTCGCGGCACTCATCGCACGACCTCCAGCTTCGGGCGGGCAGCCGGGCAGGTCAGGGCGAAGAGCTCGTCGTAGTCGCTCAACGCGCGCAGCCCCACTGCGGCTCCGGCGGCGGCCGCCGGTCCGCGCGACGCCGCGGTGCGCGCCTGGAACGCCGTGCGCAGTCCTGCGGCCAGGACGACATGGGCGGGGGCGGTGATGACCTGCCGGACCGCCCACGACCGGGCGTGGTCGGCCACCACGGCCCCGACACAGGTCACGATGACGCGGTCCAGGCCGGCGTGGACGTCGACGAACCGGCCGATCACGGACGGATCCACGGAGTAGTCGTTGCCCGCGACCGGCACGTAGTAGTCCCGACCTAACCGGACCCGGGTCGCGGTCCCGGTCACCGGGGCGAGCGGTGGCAGGGCGCCCATCGCGGCCTGGTCGCCGGCGAGCAGATCGACCGGTCGGGCGCCGGTAGCCCGGACCAGGCGGGTGTTCGCGACCGGCAGCCACCGGGCCAACTGGGTGTTGAAGTCGGCCCCCGAGGTGAATGTGCGCCCGGGCATGAACGAGGTCTGCAGGAACTGGTTGGCTCGCTCGACCATCCCCTTGGCCTCCGGGTCTCGTGCCGCGGTCTGGTAGATCCGCGTCCCGAGCGTGCCCGCGAAGCCTCGAGCTCCGACCGTCAGCCGGTGGTGCTGACCGATGCCAGCCTCGTTGTCCCAGACCAGCATCTTCGGCACCGCCCCGAGCGAGGCCCCGAGCAGCGCCCACATCCCGGCCAGCAGATCCCCGGACGTCCGGGTCGGGAGCATCACCGCCATCACGAACCGCGAGTACGCCGCGACCATCGTCAGGACCGGCGGTGCCGCCAACGCCCCTGCCCCGTCCGGGATGACCTTCGCCGGGAACCACAGATCACACTGCACGATCTCGCCCGGCACATACGTGGTCCGGTCCGCCGGATCGGCACCCTTGAACAGCGGACGCAGCAGCGCGACCCGTGCGCGCAGCACCGACGGTGCACCCGCCCAGCCGACCCGCTCCGCGATCACCGTCGCCGGCATGTCCGGGAACTCGGCCAACAGCACCCGGATCTGCGTCTCGCACGCATCGACCCTCGAGCCCGCTGCCCGGCGCTCGTACTTCGGCGGCTCATGCGCCGCCAGAGCCGCACGCACCGTGTTCCTCGCGACACCCAACCGGCGCGCGATCGTCTTGATCCCCAACCCCTCCGCCCGATGCAGCCGACGGATCTCAGCCCAGTCCTCCACGATGATCACTCCCTCACTCTCAGCGAGGGGGGTCAATTTTCGCCCGGCGCCAGGGGGTCAGTTTTCACTCAGCGTCGACA
>NZ_SDWW01000104.1 GCF_004168625.1 Pengzhenrongella frigida | reverse complement strand
CCCGGTCAGCTGCGGGGCTGGCGGCGGGTGATCTCGTTGACCTCGCGGTAGAAGTCGTTGTCGATCAGGAGCTGGGCCGGGCGGTCCAGGGCCTGCAGCCGCCCGTCGACGATCACCATGACGCGGTCACAGATCGAGACCGTCGTGAGGCGATGAGCGACCAGGAACAACAACACCTCACCCTTGAGGGACTCCAACGACTTCTGGACCGCGGCCTCGGACCGCACGTCCAACGCACTGGTCGGCTCGTCCAGGATCAGCACGTCCGGCCCCTCCGCCAGCGCCCGCGCCAGGCACAACCGCTGCCGCTGCCCACCCGAGACCGCCGACGCCCGCTGCCCCACGACCGTGTCGTACCCGGCCGGCCACGACATGATCTCGTCATGGATGTGCGCCCGCCGCGCCGCGTCCTGGACCTGCCGATCGCTCAGGTGCGGGCGATAGAACCGGATGTTGTCCGCGACCGTCCCCCACAGCAGCTGCGGCGTCTGCGGCACGTACGCCACCCGCCGACGCCACTCGCTGCGCCGCACCTCGCGCGCATCGACGCCGTTGATCAGCAGCGCCCCCTGCTCGGGGTCGCGCAACCGCAGCAACAGCTGCACCAACGAGCTCTTGCCCGCCCCCGACGGCCCCACGATCCCGATGGCCTCCCCCATCGCCACCTCGAACGTCACCGCCTCCAGCACCGTCGCACCCGGCACATACCCGAACGACACGTCCTTCATCGCCAGCCCCGCGATCGCCGGCAACGGCTGCGAGCCGTCCTGCTGCGCATTGGCCCCGTAGTGCGTGATCGCATCCCCGACCCGGTGCAGGAACGGCAACAGCTCGTCCATCGCCGAGATCGACCCCTGGATCTGCTGCCCGTAGGTGAGCGAGCGCACCAAGATCAGCACCACCGCACCCAGCGCCGCGATCCGCCCGGCCCCCGCGAACGAGACCACCACCAACGCGACCATCAACATCACCAACGCCACCGACTGGTACAACGCCGGCACCGCCTTGGCCATGAACCGCGTGCGCAGCAGCGGCAACCGCACCTCGTCGATCAACCGGTAGAACCGCTCCCGATACCAGTCCGTGGCCCCGAACACCTGCGTCTCCTCAGCGAGCAGCACCACCTCCTGCATGCCCTTGGAGTACTCGATGTTCTCCTCGCTCAACGCCTTCGCGCTGCGCCGCAACCGCTTCGCCAACGGACGCAGCATCAAGAACAACAACCCCGACGTCACCACCAGCACCACCGCCGTGGGCACACTGAGCACGAACGCCGAGACCAGCATCGTGGCGAACATCAACGACACCGAGATCCCCGTCGCCAACGCCACGATCGCCTGACACGCACTCGTGACGTGCGCGTTCATCAGCGACTGGAAGTGCCCGTCCCGCTCGACCGCCTTCACCGGCCACGACGCCGCCGTATACACGTCGAACAACCGCCGCCGCAGCCCGGCCATCGCATTGGCGCTCATCTTCGCCGGCAGGTACGCCAGCACCAGCTGCAACACCCCCCGCACGATCGCCAGGGTGAACCCCAACCCGAACAACACCCCCAACCCCGCGCTCACGTCCACCGGACCCAGATCCACCGCCACCGAATCCGAACCCTGCGACAACGCCCCCGCGATCGCCGCGACCAACGCCAACAACGCCGCCTCCGCGAAACCCGCCACCACCGACACGCACGCCAGCAACGCGATCTGCCACCGCGACCCCGCGAAGAACGGCGACACCCGCCCCCACGCCCGCCGCGCGTCACGCACCACCACCACCGGCGACCGCCGACC
>NZ_SDWW01000103.1 GCF_004168625.1 Pengzhenrongella frigida | reverse complement strand
GCTGCCCACGACAGCCCACAGGGCTAATGCACTGGCGACGACTAGCGTGGTACCTCGTGCGAGCGCCTTCTCGGTGAGATGCGCGGGCAGCAGCCTCGGCTCTGGAGCCGCGACCGAATCGCTTGTCGCCATGTCAATCCTTCTCTTTGTCGGCGCTGACCATTGCGGGGCCAGCGGCACTACCGACCGATGAGCGTGCGGACGGGTCGGCAAGGGGTTCGTGGTGGCGGGGGTGGACGGGTCGGACCAAGAGATTGGCGATGAACCCGATGCTGAGCACGATAACCATCACGATGAGCGACGGGATGTAGAGGTCGGCACCCTCCATTCCTTGCGCCCGTCGGGAGTCAACGATGGCGTTCACGATGAGGGGTCCCGAGATCCCCGCGGCGCTCCAAGCGGTGAGGACGCGGCCGTGAATTGCGCCGATCTCCAGGTCTCCATACAGATCTTTGAGGTAGGCGGGAATGGTCGCGAAGGCGCCGCCGAAAAAGCTGACGATGATGACCGTCAGGCTGACGAACAGAGCGATCGACGCGCTGCCGAATGCCGCCAGCAACGCATACAGGAGAAGGCTAGCCCCCGTGTACATCGCGTAACTTCGCTTCCGGCCTAGGCGGTCCGATGTCGACGACCACAAGATTCGGCCGAGCATGTTTCCTAGGGAAAGCACACCGACGAACCCGGCGGCCGCCTCTGGCGTGACTGAGGAGAAGAAGTCCTGGATCATTGGCGAGGCCTGCTCAAGGATGCCGATCCCCGCGGTGACGGTGGTAAACAGCACGATCCAGAGCAAGTAGAACTGCGGCGTTTTAACGGCGTTGCGAACCTGCACGTTTGCGCGGGTCTGCATTGCGCCCTCCTGGGTCGGCACCCATCCGGCCGGCGTCCAGCCGGGAGCAGGGATGCGGATCACGACCGCGCCCATGGTCATCAGCACCGCGTAGATGGCTGCGAGTGTGAGCATCGTGGGCACGAGCGCCTCTGCCGGGCTGGGCGCGTACCCGCTGAGCAGCCGCGCAGTCAGGGGCGACGCGACGAGCGCCCCGCCACCAAATCCCATGATCGCCAGACCAGTCGCGAGTCCCGGGCGATCAGGAAACCACTTGACGAGGGTGGTGACCGGGGAGATGTATCCGATGCCCAGCCCGATCCCGCCGAGCACGCCGTAGGCCAAATACACGACCCATAGCTGTCCGAGCGAGACTCCGACCGCGGCAAGGAGGAATCCGGAGACCCAGCAGACCGCCGAGACCGCCATCGCTTTCCGTGGGCCGTTTCGTTCGATCCAACGGCCGCCAAAAGCTGCAGACAGCCCTCCGATCACGATCGCAATCGAAAAAATGATGGCAACCGACGTTTGGCTCGAGTCGAACCGCTCGACCAATGGGTTCTTGAACACGCTGAACGCGTAGACCTGCCCAATGGAAAGGTGCACCGCCAGTGCAGCCGGCGGCACGAGCCACCGGTTGTACCCCGGGGCGGCCACCGTACGGTCGCGATCGAGCAAGTGCATCAGGATCCTTTTCTTTGGCTGGCCAGTGGCGACAGATGGCCTTGCGGTCGTCCGCCTGCAACGACGCCGCTCTGCTTACGCCCTTAACGTGAACGATACCGACGCCGGTACGCGCTGAACCGGGACAGTCGAGCGGTAGCGGGTTGAGCGTCGCTCACCACGAGGTGGAGCCCCGGAACCCGGCGGTGAGGCCCGTCGGAACGTGCTGCGGTGCGCGTGGCGCGAGGGCCGCCCTCGAGGTGTTCCACAACGCGGGATGCGACGACGACTTAGCC
>NZ_SDWW01000102.1 GCF_004168625.1 Pengzhenrongella frigida | reverse complement strand
GTGGCGCTTATCCCCGCATTTTGGTATCTCCACACGCTCATCATATCCACGCTAAGCGACACACTACACATGTTCGAGACCGGGTGGGTCGTAGAGCCTGAGGCGGTGCCTGAGGCGGCGTGGGAGCGCGTGCCCGTGCCGGCGGCGGAGCTGGTGGCGTGGTGGGACGAGGTGGATGCGCGTCAGGGGGCGGTCGTGTGTTCGCCGGGGTATCTCGAGGTGGCCGCGGAGCGACTGGATGATTTTGCGCTGGTGGAGCTGATCGCGGAGCTGGAGCGGGAGGCGTCGGGGGCGCGGGCGCGGCAGCTGGTGGCGGTGGAGGTGTTGTCGCGGCGGGCGTCGATGAACCCGTCCTGGCCGGTCCGGGTGGGGCACCCGAATGTGACCGGGGAAGAGGTGGCGGCGCGGTTGGGGTCGTCGCGCGCGGCGGGTCGGGAGCTGGTGACCACGGCGCGGTTGTTCGCGGGTCCGCTGCTGGCGACGGCGGCGGCGTTGGAGGCGGGCGAGATCGACTGGGGCAAGGCGCGCATCTTCGCGTCGGTGCTGGGGACTGTGGCGGTCGAGGTTGCGGTGGATGTCCAGGATCGCGTGCTGCCGACGGCGGGTGCGCGGACGCATGGGCAGCTGCGCCGGGATCTCGCGCGGGCGTTGATCGTGGTGGATCCGGTCGACGCGGAGCAGCGGGCGGTGCGGGCGGTCGATACCCGCCGGGTCTGCCGGCCCCGGGTGCTGGCGGATGGGATGGCGGGTCTGTGGGCGGTGGTGCCAGGAGCGGTGGCGGCCGGGATCGACGCGGCCTTGACCGCGGCGGCGCGGGCAGGGCGGAACGCGGGAGATCCGCGGACGAGTGATCAGCTGCGTGCCGATGCGTTCGCGGGGGCCCTGCTGGGCTGCGGCGTGGGCGTGGGTGCCGGGGCGAGGACCTGCGCGGGCACGCCGGGCACGCCGGGCACGACGACGCCGGGCGCGACGAAGCCGGGCGCGACGACGTGCTGTGCGTCGACCGCCCCGGGCGCGACGATGCCGGGCACCGCGACGCCGGGCGCGACGACGTGCTGTGCGTCGACCGCCCCGGGCGCGACAGGTGGGCCGACGGCGACAGGGTGCACGGCGGGTGCGGCGTTCGGGTTGCCCTGGTCGGCCCTTGCCCCGGGGGTCGGCGGCGTCGACGGGGTCGACGCGGCAAGTGGTGTGGGCGGTGGCATCCGGGTGGATGTGACGGTGGCGCTCTCCACGTTGCTGGGGGTGGACGAGCTGCCGGGGGAGCTGGCGGGGTTCGGACCGATCACGGCGCAGACCGCGCGACGACTGGCGGCGGCGGGGACCTGGCGGCGCTTGGTCACGGATCCGCTGTCCGGGACGGTGCTGGATGTGGGCAAGAGGCGATATCGCCCACCGAAGGATCTCGCCGAGATCGTCCGGGCTCGGGATCGGCGGTGCTTGTCGCCGGTGTGTGCGATCGACGCGAGCTGCTGTGACCTGGACCATCGCGTGCCGTACGCGGCCGACGGCACGGGCGGTGCCACGTCGGCGGAGAACTTGGGGTCGTTGTGCCGACGCGATCACTTGATCAAGACCCATGCCGGCTGGCGGATTGCCCGCGATCCGGAGCGGGCCGGCGGGCATTTGTGGACCACCCCGACCGGGCACGAGTACCCGACGCAGCCGGACCCGCTACCGGGCCACGAGCTGCCGCTGGGCTGGGATGCCCCACCCCCGTTCTGACCCCGAGCCGCGCCGGTTCGGCGGCTGCGCTGGCTTGACCCGCGCTGCGCTCACCTCGTCTTGGGTCAGGTGGGGTCGGCGACGAGGTGGGTGCGGGCGGTGTGGACGGTGAGGGGGGTGCTGGTGGTGCGGGTCTGGGCGGTGCCGGTGATGGGGAGCCAGGTGGTGTGTCCGGCGACGAGGAAT
>NZ_SDWW01000101.1 GCF_004168625.1 Pengzhenrongella frigida | reverse complement strand
CCCTGGCGACGCAATGCGTGCACGTCGATGTCGTCCTCCCGTGTGAGCATGAACGGACGCGGGCTCCCTTGAGCTGGATGGTGGTCAGAGACCGCCAGCCTCAAGGGAGCTCCGCCCGTCTCGGCGAAGCCACGCGGGTGGGGAATTTCAGTGAGCAGAACCGGGGAATTTCAAACGAGCGTCATCACTGCAAGGCCCGAGTCGGCGGAGACGCTCACGGCAAGGGTGCCCGGGTGGTCTCCCAGGCCGTCGTGATCGCGACCGGGGTCAGCGTCGACGGGCGCCGTGAAGTGCTCGGATGCGCCGTCGGGGACTTGCGCGACCGAAGACTCCTGGGCCGAGTTCCTGCGTGAGCGTGGCCTGGGCGGGGTGCAGCTGGTCATCTCCGACCATCACCGCGGGCTGATGAACGCGATCGACACGGTCCTGGTCGGGGCGGCCTGGCAGCGGTGCCGGGTCCACTTCATGCGCAACGTGCTCGCCAAGGTCCCCAAGGGGCACACCGAGATGGTCGCCGCAGCGATCCGCACGATCTTCGCCCAGCCCACCGGGCCCCTGGTCCGCACCCAGGTCGAGACCATCGCCTGCATGCTCGCCGTCCAGTGAATCGCCCTGGGTTTGATGGAGGCTCGGGCTATGGGATTTCGACCAGGGACTGGTCGGTCCTGTGGGTAGCGTAGAACGCTGTTTCGAACTCGGCAGGAGGGATGTCGCCGAGGTAGCCGTGCAGTCGTTGGGTGTTGTGCCAGTGGACCCAGCCGAGGGTTGCTAGCTCGACGTCCTCGATGGTGCGCCAGGGTCCGGTGCGGGCCGGGCCGCGGATCAGCTCAGTCTTGTAGTAGCCGTTGACGGTCTCGGCCAGGGCGTTGTCGTAGCTGTCAGCGACAGTTCCGATCGAGGGCACCGCGCCGATCTCCGCGAGGCGCTCGCCATACCGAATGGACGTGAACTGAGATCCGGCATCGGAGTGACAGGTCAGCCCGTCCAGGCGCGCCCCGCGTGACCAGCGGGCCATCTCGATCGCGTCCAGGACCATCTCGGTGCGCATGTGAGGCGCGGCCCGCCAGCCGACGATCATCCGCGAGTAGACGTCAACGATGAAGCACACATAGGCGACCCCGGCCCAGGTCGGCACGTAGGTCAGGTCGGTGACCCACAGCCTGTTCGGCGCGGTCGCGGTGAAGTCCCGGCGGACCAGGTCCGGGTGACGCACCGCGACCGGGTCAGCCCGCGTGGTGAGGACCCGTTTGGAGCGCCGGACGCCCTCGATCTGCTCGGCGCGCATCAGCCGAGTGACCTGGTCACGACCCACGTCCCAGCCGGCCCGACGAGTGGCGTTCCACAGCTTGCGGGCCCCGTAGACGCAGTAGTTGTCCTCCCATAACTGGCGCAGCACCGGGCGCAGGACCTGATCGCGGGAGGAACGGGACGACGGCGCACGGGTCTTGGCCGCGTAGTACGTGCTCGGGGCCACCTGCAGCGCGGCGCAGATGGGCTCGACCCCGAGCTCGTCGCGGTTGGCGTCGATGAACGCCACTACCTCCTGTGTTGGCGGTCGAGCTCCGCCCCGAAGAAACTCGCAGCCCTCTTCAGGATCTCGTTGGCCCGCCGCAGCTCACGGTTCTCCTGCTCGAGCTCGCGCATCCGAGCGGACTCGCTCGTGCTCACCCCCGGCGCATGGCCGTCGTCAATCTCGGCCTGACGCACCCACAGTCGCACCGACTCGGTCCCATAGCCCAGCTGGGTCGCGACCCGCTGAACGGTGCCGTGCTCGGTGCCGAGTTCGACCCGCAGGGCACGAACCATCCTGACCGCTGCGGCCTTCTCCTGCTCGGAGTACCGGCGCGTCGTCGGCTTCCCCTTCGATAGATCTCTCGGCATGGCTCCATCCTCGTTTCCAAGGTCAAGAGCCTCCAAGCAACCCAGGGCGATTCAGTTCCCCCGATCCGCGTAACAGGGCTCTTCGTTCTTAACCGGGCAGATCGGTGTTCTTGGCTGCCTCCCGGCGGTGTTTGCGGGTGCAGGCCCAGCG
>NZ_SDWW01000100.1 GCF_004168625.1 Pengzhenrongella frigida | reverse complement strand
AGCCATGATCACCGAGGTCACGGGCCTACTACGTCAACGACGCACGACCCCGCCTGCCCGGTTAACTTCGAAGAGCCACCAAAGCAACAAGAGCGACTTGCACCGCCGCAGAACGCGAGCCAGGCCAGAACGCTGCGACGCACCAGGACCCAGAGCGCGAGGAGCACCGCCGCTATCGCTTGAGCGATGAAGAGCCCGCTCAGCGTCACCTGGCCGTCGGCGAACAACGGTGGTCGCTCCAAGGCGATACGCGCATGCAGGTACGCGGAGCAGCCGAGCGTGTCACTCCGCCGAGTAGCACCAGCACGCCCATCGATCGCCCGCTCTTGCGAGTGGATTGCGCGGAGGAAGTAGTCAACGTGAGCTCCCAGTTCTACTCGAATCTACGCGAAACGAAACACCTAGTTTGTCCGGCGGACCGGACCTTGCACCGCCACCTCCCACGACCGCGAATCCGACGCTGGCGAAGGGGTCAGGCGACGAGGTGCCCGAACGCGATGACGTTGTCGACGTAGTGGCCGGTCGCCCGGTCGAACGCACCGCCGCAGGTGATCAGGCGCAGCTCGGCGCGGTTGGTGGTGTTGCCGTAGACCCGCGAGGTGGGGAACTCGGCCTTGGCGTAGCTCTCTACCGAATCGATGGCGAATCTCGCCACCGTGCCGTCTTCGCGGGTGACCAGAACCTCGGCGCCCACGGTGAGCTCGCCGAGCCGGTAGAAGATCGCGGGCCCGTCGGGACCGTCCACGTGGCCGGCGATGACGGCCGGTCCGAGCTGGCCGGGGGTCGGCCCACCGGTGTACCACCCGGGGGCCTGGTAGTCGGTGGGTGCGGGCAGGACGCCGTCGGCCCCGACACTCAAGGGGACGAGCCCGGTGCTGTGCACGTCGATGCTCGGGATGTCGATGGCGACCGGAGCGGAGGCCGCCAGCAGCGGGCCCAGATCGGTCACCATGGCGGCGGGAGGAACCGGGGTGACCGGCGCGACCGGAGCAGCCACGCGGTCCGGGGCCGGGTCGGCGTCGGCCACGGCGACCCGGTCCTGGTCGGGTCGCGGCGGGCCGCCGGGCCCAGCAAGACCGACCGCGAGGGTGACGCCGCCGGCCAGGGCCAGCACGGCGGCCGCCGCGGCGAGGATGCCGCGGCGGCCGTAGTGCTGGAGGGAGGTGCGCACTATGCCTTGACGTGGGCGCGACGGGCGGCGAACGCCCCGGTGCCCGCGGCGGCCAGCAGCAGGCCGGTCCCGGCGATCAGGATCGGCGAGTCGGTGCCCACCGGCGCGGACCCGCCCGCGCCTGTCGCCATCGAACCCACGGGCGCGGCGGTCAGGACCCCGCACAGCGCCGGGTCGGTGGCCTCGGTCGGCAGCGCCAGGTCGAGCTCGGAGGCCACATCGCCGTCGTACGTGCCGTTGCCGTTGTGGTCCACGCCGTGGATGACGATGGCGGACTTGCCGTCCGCGATCGCCTGGGCCTCCTCCGGGGAGACCGTGGTCGAGCCGCGCTCGTAGGAGAGGTTCCCGCCGGGGGCGGTGTCGAACCGGTCGACCGCGAGGGCACTGGCCGGGCTGGTGTCGCCCGTCTTGGTGAGCGAGACGATAATGGGGCCGTAGGCCGGGCCGCCCTCGGTGGTGTTCAGCGTGCCGTCCGCGCTGAGGTCGTCTGCGGCCACTGGGCACTCGTTGCGCGCTTCGGCCCCGAAGTGGATGTGGGCGGCGTGGGGGAATCGGCAAGGAGGCCGGTGGCGGCCATGGTGACCGTGACCGTGGTTCCTTGCACCTTGACCATCGCCGTTCCGGACCCCTCGACAACGTTGAGCGCGACCGGAGCGAGGTTCGCGTTGAGGTCGCCGTCGGCGGCGTACGCCGAGGACATACCCATCGGGAGCAGGAAGGCGGCGCCGAACGCCGCGGTGGCGAGCTTGTGAGTCGTGCGCATGAGAACTCCTATACCGGCGTACACCGCGTGCCGCCTCGTGCCGGGATGCTGCTGACACGGGTGGTTCGGAACGCCTGCGCCGGCGGATCGGTCCGGATCGGAACGAATTCGTGGCGGCCAGCCACGGATGACGGCTCTTCGAAGTTAACCGGGCAGGCGGGGTCGTGCGTCGTTGACGTAGTAGGCCCGTGACCTCGGTGATCAT